>NZ_AKIV01000063.1 GCF_000282655.1 Polaromonas sp. CF318 | reverse complement strand
CGGCGGCCGCCTGTACACGGCCGGCAGCGCCCTGCCCGTGGGCCTGCGGCACCAGCATTTCGGCCAGCTCATCGTGAGCTGCGAAAAGGCCGACCTGCGGCCCGGGCCGTCGGAAATAAGCATTTATACCGACAGCGAGAAAGCCGTGGAAGCCCTGCCCGCCCCGGCCATCCCACGCCGGGAGGTGATTGACGAGCTGTATGCCGCCGTGGTCCATGACAAGCCCCCGGTGCACAACGGCGAATGGGCTCGCGCCACCACGGCGGTCTGCCTGGCGCTGCTGGAATCGGCGCGCAGCGGCCGGGATTGCGTGCCCCCGCACCAAGTCGGTCACAATGCGGGGTCATGAGCAACGATACCCAAAATATCATCCGCCACTGGCGTGAAGCCGTGCCCAATGACCGCCTCGCGCACCTGATCCGCGATGCCTCACGCGCCTTTCACCGCGCGCTGCAGGTGCGGCTGGCACGGCACGGGGTGCCCTTCGGCCACTGGACCTTTCTACGCATCCTCTGGGAGTCCGACGGCCTGACGCAGAAAGAGCTCAGCGAGCGCGCCGGCGTGATGGAGCCCACCACCTTCACCGCCATGAAGGCCATGGAGGCGCTGGGCTACATCGAGCGCAAGCAGCTGCCCACCAACAAGAAGAATATGTATGTGCACCTGAGCGACAAGGGCCGCGCGCTCAAGCAGTTGCTGGTGCCCCTGGCCGAAGAGACCAACAACGTGAGCATCGAGGGCATAGCGCCTGAACACATCAAGATGACGCGCACCGTGCTGCTGGCCATGATCGAGAACCTGGCCCGGGACGAATTGCTGCAGGAAAAGGCCGCGCCGGCCAGGCGCAAGGCCGCCGCCGAGGGCGAGCCGCAGGAAAAGCCGAAAAGGTGAAAATTACCGAAAAAAAGAATCCCGGCAATAGCTAAGCAGATAAGCCCGGGGGAAATCCGGGAGATCCGGTAAGGCCAAAGCCGCCGCCTGAAAAGGCCGGCGGCTTTTGCTTTTTTACAGCCTCAGACCAGCGTGACGCCGGTCTTGGCCTGCAGCGCTTCGCGCGTCACGCCGGGCGCCAGTTCCACCACCTTGAGGCCTTGGGGCGTCACGTCCATCACGGCCAGGTCGGTGATGATGCGGTCCACCACACCCACACCCGTGAGCGGCAGGGTGCACTTGGGCAGTATCTTCAGGTCCTCGGTGCCGTCCTTCTTTTTGGCGACGTGCTCCATCAGGACGATGACGCGCTTGACGCCCGCCACCAGGTCCATCGCGCCCCCCATGCCCTTGACCATCTTGCCCGGGATCATCCAGTTGGCCAGGTCGCCTTTTTCGCTGACCTGCATGGCGCCCAGGATGGACAGGTTGATCTTGCCGCCGCGAATCATCGCGAAGCTGTCATGGCTACCGAAGATGGACGAGCCCTTGATGGTGGTGACGGTCTGCTTGCCCGCGTTGATCAGGTCGGCGTCGACCTGGTCCTCGGTCGGGAAGGGGCCTATGCCCAGCATGCCGTTTTCCGACTGCAGCCAGACTTCCTTGTCGCCGGTGAAATTGGCCACCAGGGTCGGGATGCCGATGCCGAGGTTCACGTAAAAACCGTCTTCGAGTTCCTGGGCGGCGCGCGCCGCCATCTGGTCTTGGGTCCAAGGCATATCAAACTCCCGCTTTCTCGGTAATCGTCCGCTTCTCGATGCGTTTTTCAGGATTCGCATTCAGCACGATGCGGTGCACATAAATGCCCGGCAGGTGGATGTCGTCGGGCGCCAGCTCGCCGACTTCGACGATCTTCTCGACCTCGACGATGCAGACCTTGCCGGCCATCGCGGCGGCCGGGTTGAAATTGCGCGCCGTGAGGTTGAAGCGCAGGTTGCCCGACTTGTCGGCCACATGCGCCTTGACCAGGGCCACGTCCGGCACCAGCGAGCGCTCCATCACATAGGTCTCGCCGTCGAAGTCGCGCAACTCCTTGCCCTCGGCCACCTGGGTGCCCACGCCGGTCCTGGTGAAAAAGGCCGGGATGCCGGCGCCGCCGGCGCGCAGCTTTTCGGCCAGCGTGCCCTGGGGCGTGAACTCCAGTTCCAGTTCGCCGGCCAGGTACTGGCGCTCGAACTCCTTGTTCTCGCCCACGTAGCTGGAAATCATTTTTTTGATCTGCCGGGTTTCCAGCAGCTTGCCCAGACCGAAGCCGTCGACGCCCGCGTTGTTGGAGATCACCGTCAGGTTTTTGACCTGGCTGCCCTTCAAGGCATCAATCAGCGCCTCGGGAATGCCGCACAGGCCGAAGCCGCCCACGGCCAGCAACTGGCCGTCCTTGACCACGCCTTTGAGGGCCTCCGCGGCGGAGGGAAAAAGTTTCTTCACAAATCATCTCCTTGTGTTCCAGGCAATCCATTACGATACTACTTATCAAGTTACGTAGTTTTCCCTAAAGGTTTGTACTGTGGAAGTGGATTACCAGCTCGCATTCGACCTGGCACCGGTGGGACTGGTGCTGTCCCGCAACCGCTCGATTGTGGACTGCAACCAGCATTTATGCGAGATGTTCGGCGCCACGCGCGAACAGCTCGCCGGCCAGTCCTTCCTGATCCTCTACCCCAGCGCGGATGAGTATGAGCGCATAGGGGCGCGCATGCTTCCCGCCCTGAATACCAGGGGCCTGTACTCCGACGACCGCATCATGAAGCGCGTGGACGGCCGCAACAAGGGCGAGACCTTCTGGTGCCACGTCACCGGCCGCGCCCTCAACCGCAGCGCGCCGCACGAAGCCGGCATCTGGACCTTTGAAGACCTCAGTTCGCGCCGCCCCGTCACGGCCGAACTGACCGCACGCGAACGCGAAGTGGCCGCCCACCTGATGGACGGTCTGACCTCCAAGGAGATAGGCCGCGCGCTGGTCATCAGCCACCGCACCGTCGAGATTTACCGCGCGCGCCTGATGCGCAAGTACAAGGCCTCCACGACGGCTGACCTGGTGCACAAGCTGATGGCCGGTTCCTGATTCCATTCCCAAATCAGGCGTGCACTTTGTCGGTCCGCCTTGCCGTGCTGTAGCACTGTCTGCGGCGGGCCTTCGCGTTCACACCTGATTTGGGAATGGAATGAAGCAAGCGGTCAGGAGCCCGGGCCGCCCTCTTCCCCCGCCAGCCGGTCAAACGGCAACGCCTGCTTGACCAGGATCACCGTGCAGGGCGCCGCCATGGCGACCTTGATGGGCACCGTCGCCAGCAGCCGCTGCATCTGCAAACCGTGCGTCGCCGCGCCCATGACGATGATGCCGACCTGGTTGCCCTTGGCATAGTGCAGCAGCGCCTGCGCAACGTCGCCCGACTCGATGACGTGGAAAGACAGCGTCCGGCTGTCCAGGCCCAAGGGCTGGGCCCACTGTCTGAGCATGCCCAGGTAACGCCGGTGCACACTGGTTTCACTCGCCCCGGTGTCGTGGCCGGCCGCTTTCGCCGTCTCGATCACCGTCACGCAGGCCAGCCGCGCGCCGGGGGCCGTGCCCAGCACCCGCATCACGGCGCGCCGCAGCGAATACAGCGTGGCGTCGCTCACGTCCAGGTAAGGCACGGCCACCATGACGATGGGCGCCGCGTCCAGCTGCCGCGAAGGCAGCGCGCTGGGCCGGTAGTGCTTGCCCGCCGCGCGCAGCCAGCGCTTGAAATGTGCCCAGAAGCCTGTGGCGTGCAGGCGCCGTCCCAGCTCCGTCACGGCGATCTGCGACGGATCCGACAGGTCCAGCGCCAGGTGCGCGGCCGACGCGTAACGCCGGCCGGCTTCGCCCTGCAGGCAATGCAGGATGACTTCCTGCAGCCACTCGGGCAGTTCCGGCCGCAAGGCGCGCGGCGGCACCGGGTCCATCCACAGGCGCTGGCGCAGGCCGCCCCGGGTCTGCGGGTTGCCAAAGGGCAGCTCGCGCGTGGCCAGCTCGTACAGCATCACGCCGATGGCAAAGATGTCGCTTCGCGGGTCGCCCCGCACACCCACCACCTGCTCGGGCGCCATCCAGGCGGGGGAGCCGACGGCGGGGCGCAGTTCTTCGGCCAGCAGGTCCGGGTAGTGCGCATGGCAGGACAGCCCGAAGTCCAGCAGCACCGCGCTGCCGTCAGGGCGCAGCAGCACATTCGCCGGCTTCAGGTCCAGGTGGCAGGCCTCCTGCAGATGCAGGCTGTGCACCGCCTGGGCCATGGCGGCACCCAGCCGGGCGATTTCCTGCGCGGGCAGCGGCCCCGGGCTGTCGTCCAGCAGTTGCTGCAGGGTCCGGCCGGGCAGGTATTCCATCACCAGGTAGGGCAGCTTTTCGAGGTCTCCCGCTGCCACGAACCGCGGCACGTGCGGCCCCGTCAATACCGACAGCAGCTGCAGCTCGACCTCGAAGCCCACGATGTTTTCAGCGCCGTCCCCGGCCGTCATGCGCGGCACCTTCATCACCATCGGGAAAGGCGCGGCCCGCGACGGGTCGGCATAGCCCACCTGGTAGATGTGCGCCATGCCGCCCGCATGCAGGCATTCGCCGACGACAAACCCGTCGACCAGGGTGCCGGGCGCCATCAGCCTCACAAGCCCGCCTCCAGCCGCGCAGCGAAATGGCCGGGCAAACCCGCCGCGCGTACGTCGGCCGCCGCGGCCAGGTGGTCGTAAACCACACGGTGGAACGTCAGCTCGGCTTGCGTGGTGTCGAACAGCGCATACATGGCCCTGGTGTCGCCGTCGCGCGGCTGCCCCACCGACCCCACGGTGGCGATCCAGCGGCGGTGCGGCGGCACCGGGATGGGCACGCCCGGCGTGGGCGCAAAGCGCATCAGCCCTTGCCCCGCGCCCCGGAAATAAAGCGCCTGCTCGTGCACGTGGCCGCAGAACACATAACGCACCGCCGGGTTCAGGCAGGCGGCATCCAGGCAAGCTTCGGCGCGGCGCTCGTTGTCGACATACAGCCAGCGCTCGGGCGCGTCGGCACTGGCATGCACCAGCAGCGCCGCATCGACGGTGGCCGTCAGCGGCAGCGCCGCAAGGAAATCCAGCGCATCCCGGTCCAGCCGTTCGTGGGTCCAGGCAGCGCCGCTCTGGTCGAGAGAGTGGGCCTGGCTGGGCGGTGCCACGGTGTACTCGTCATGGTTGCCCTTGAGCACGATGGCGCCCTCGCCTGCCAGTTCGCGAATGCGCCGCACCACCTCGGCCGGTTGCGCGCCGTAGCCCACCAGGTCTCCCAGCACGGCCAGCCGGCCGGCACCCTGCGCGGCGGCATGGGCCAGGCAAGCCTGCAGCGCGCGCAGGTTGGCATGTACATCCGACAGTAGGGCAATTTTCATGGGCTTGGCGCGAGCTTTCAATCCACCGTGAAACACGGCTTTGCCCCCAGTTTGCACCAGCCGGCAGCAAAATTTCCGCAACAGGAACAAAATCGGGGCCGGCGTCTTGGCGCCGCCCCGAATTCACCCCATCCCAGGAAAATTTCCATGTCGCTGACCCTCTACCAGGCCTCCATTCCCGTCTTTATCCGCGGCTTTCACAACCTGTCGGCCGTGCTTGAAAAAGCCAGGGCCCATGCCGAGGCCAACAAGGTGGACCTCGCCACCTACGTCAACGCCCGCCTGGCGCCCGACATGTACCCGCTCTCGGGCCAGGTGCAAGGCGCAAGCGATGCCGCCAAATTCGGCGCGGCGCGCCTGGCCGGCATCACCCCGCCCAGCTTCGCCGACACCGAAACCACGTTTGAAGAACTGCAGGCCCGCATCGCGAAAACGCTGGACTTCCTCAAGACCGTGGACGAAGCGCAGATCAATGCGCGCGCGGGCGGCACCGTGACGCTCAAGGTACGCGGCAGGGAAATGAACTTTGTCTGCGAGCCCTACCTGCTGGATTTTGTGCTGCCCAATTTATTCTTCCACCTGACCACCGCTTACGACATCCTGCGCCACCAGGGCGTGCCGCTGGGCAAGATGGATTACCTCGGGAAGTTCTGAGCGCATGCGCATCCGGCCTTGAATTGCGCGGCGCGCAGTTCAGGCGTTTCGCCATGGTGAACGCGCTGGACAGGCCTTGGAACCGCCGCACCTGAGATACGCTAAGGCGTCCCGGACTCAGGCGCGGGTTCGCGCCGTATGGTTTCGCGGTCGCGGTGGTGGTCGCGCAGTTTTCCCAGGGTATGGTCCAGCACGCGCTTGAGCTTGTCGCTGGCACCGCGAAACGCCAGGTCCTGGTTGGGCGCCTGGTGGTTGACGGCCAACGGGTCGTGGTGCGCCAGCCGCGCCTCCATCACGCAGCGCTTCTGGTCGGGGCTGGCCTTGTCGCCGTTTTCGTCGCTCATATGCACCTCGATTCGCGTGATCTCGCCCTTGAAGCGGCTCAGTGATTCATGCAGCTCGCCGCTGGCCCAGCGTTCAAAGGATTCGCCGGTATGCAGGGTGTGCTTGGAGTTGACCTGGATTTGCATGGGGAGTTTTTCCTTTCAGGAATCTTCGGGAACGGCAACGCGCGGGCCTGCGGGCCGGGCTGTCTTGTGATCCGCCAGGGTGGCGGCTGAAATTTCATTGTGCGCGCGATACGCATGCAGGTCTGTAGTCCTGGATGCAACCCTCAAGTAAGGGCGGGTTTGAACACCTGCTTGCATATCCTGACGCGGCGTTGCAAACTAGGTCTTGCTCAGGGCAGCGCAACGCTCCCCGATAAACTCCCGCAGCAAACGCAGGCCCGGCGTCAATTGCCGCCGCCCCGGTAACACCATGTACATCGGCGAAGCCTCGGTTTGCCAATCGGTGCACAGCGCCACCAGCCTGCCCGCAGCCAGGTCCACCATCACGTCCAGCCGCGATTTGTAGATGATGCCCCTGCCGGCCAGCGCCCACAGGCGCACCACGTCGCCGTCATTGGCGATGTTGCCGCCGCTGGCGCGCACCGCCAGCTCTTCGCCGTCGCGCCAGAACTTCCAGCGGTCGTACACATCCTCCCCAAGCATGAAGCACAGGCAGCTGTGCCCGGCGAGCGCCTCTGGCGTTTCGGGCGTGCCGTGCGCTTTCAGGTAGGCGGGTGATGCGCACAGCACACGGCGGTTGGTCAGGTGCACTGGCAGCGCCAGCATGCTGGAGTCGGGCGGCTCGCCCTGGCGGAATGCGGCATCAACGAGGTCGCTGTAGACATTGGTCACGCGGTCCGACAAATGCAGGCGGTACTGGATGCCGGGGTGCAGTTGCTGGAACTCTTCGAGCCAGGGCAGCAGCAGGTTGCGCCCGAAGTCGGAGGGTGCCGCCAGCTGCAGCATGCCGCGCACCTGCTGCCGGCCGCTGGCCAGTTCCAGCTGCGCATCGCGCAAGGCCGCCAGCGCGGGCCTGCAATGCGCAAGAAAAACCTCGCCCTCGCGCGTGAGGCGCAGGCTGCGCGTGGAACGCACAAACAGCGGCGCCTGCAGTTCTTCCTCCAGCCGCTTGAGCGCGGCGCTGGCAGCGGCGGGCGTCAGGTCCAGGCCGCGCGCGGTAGCCGACAAGCTGCCCGAATCCACGGTGCGTACAAAGATTTCGAGGTCTTGCAGGGCTTTCATTTACAAATTTTATTTGCAAATATCTTCAATTGGCCGCTTGTTTATCTTGATTTTCAAAATCCATACAGTTCAAGACCTGACTTCCACCTTATCCCCACTTTGAGGAACATCCCATGAAAGCCATCGGCTACACCCAGGCCCACGCACTCAACACCGCCGGCCAAGCCGGCCTTGCCGACATCACCCTGCCCGACCCGACACCCACCGGCCACGACCTGCTGGTGGAGGTCAAGGCGATTTCCGTCAACCCGGTGGACACCAAGGTGCGCACGGGCGTCTCGCCCGCCCCGGGCCAGAACTACAAGGTGCTGGGCTATGACGCCAGCGGTGTCGTGCGCGCCGTGGGCCCGGACGTCACGCTGTTCAAGGCCGGCGACAAGGTCTGGTATGCGGGCTCCATCACGCGCGCCGGCACCAACAGCGAACTGCACCTGGTGGACGAGCACATCGTGGGCCGCATGCCGGCGTCGCTCGATTTCGCGCAGGCCGCCGCGCTGCCGCTGACCAGCATCACCGCCTGGGAGATGTTGTTCGACCGCCTCGGCCTGCAACCGGGCAAAAAGCCCACGCACAAAAAACTGCTGATCATCGGCGCATCCGGTGGCGTCGGCTCCATCATGACGCAACTGGCCGCGCGCCTGACCTCGCTGACCGTCATAGGCACGGCCTCACGGCCCGAAACCCAGGCCTGGGTGAAAGAACTGGGCGCCCACCACGTCATCGACCACAGCCAGCCGATTGCCGCGGAACTCAAACGCATAGGCATTCCCGAAGTCGACTATGTGGTGAGCCTCACGCAGACAGACTCGCACCTGGACCAGATCGTGGAGGCGCTGGCGCCCCAGGGCCACTTCGGCTTGATCGACGACCCAAAGAACGTGGACATGACCAAGTTCAAGCGCAAGAGCATTTCCATCCACTGGGAGTCGATGTTCACCCGCTCCATGTTCGGCACCGCCGACATGGTGGCGCAGCACCGGCTGCTGACCGAACTGGCGCAGCTCGTCGATGCGGGACTGGTCCGCACCACGCTGACCGAGCGCTTCGGCAGCATCAACGCCGCGAACCTGCGCCGTGCCCACGCCCTGATCGAATCGGGAAAATCGCGGGGCAAGATCGTGCTGGAAGGATGGCTTCAGGGTTAAAAACCCACCCTAGCCCAAGGTCTTGAACATCACAAATGCATCCACCAGCCCCAAGCGCAAATGCCGAAAAGCCCTCGGCAAGGTCGCCACGGTCTCGAACCCCAATCGCTGCCACAGGCGAACGGCCCGTTCGTTGGTCGACACCACGAGGTTGAACTGCATCGCGAGAAAACCCATGGCCAGCGCTTCGCGCTGCGAGTGTTCGCACATCGCCGATGCCAGGCCCTGGCCCTGGGCCTCGGGCGCGACCACATAACCGCAATTGCAGACATGCGCGCCCAGGCCGGGCTGGTTGGGCTTGATGAAATAGGTGCCCAGCACGGGACCGTCACCTTCGCGCACCACGTAAGTGGCGCGCGGCGCCTCCATCCATGCGGCGTGGATTTCGGCCTCGGTGCTTTGCGGCGAAAAGGCATAGGTGTCGCCGGCCTCGAAGGTGGCGCGCAGCAGCGGCCAGACGGCCGGCCAGTCGGCTTCCTCGCAGCGGCGTATCTGGATCTGCGTCATGGTTTGGGCGCATCCACCACTTCGGCCGCCGTGCGGAAGGCTTCGACCGCGGCGGGCAGGCCGCAGTAGATGCTGGCGTGCAGCAACACTTCCTGGAGCTGCTCTGGTGTCACGCCGTTGTTGAGCGCGCCGCGCACATGGCCTTTGAGTTCATGCGGCTTGCCCAGGGCGGTCAGCATGGCCACGGTGATCAGGCTGCGTGTCTTCAGGTCCAGCCCCGGGCGTTGCCACACATCACCCCAGGCATTGCGCGTGATGTAGTGCTGGATGGGCATGGAAAAATCGCTCGCCTTGCCGAAGGCATTGGCCACAAAGTCTTCGCCCATCACCTGCTTGCGGGTGGCCAGGCCTTTGTCGAAGTCGCTGGAAGATGTAGCGGTCACGTGAGCTCCTTGGAACAGTCTTAAAAGCCCAAGCGTAGTGGAAAACAAAAAAGCCCGCCCAGGCTTTCACCAGGGCGGGCAAGATCAATACAGATCAGGCAAGGTCGTAACGGTCCAGGTTCATGACCTTGTTCCAGGCGGCCACAAAGTCGCGCACGAACAGATCCCGTGCGTCGCTGGAGGCGTAGACCTCGGCGATGGCGCGCAGCTGGGAGTTGGAGCCGAAAACCAGGTCGTTCACGGTCGCCGTCCACTTGAGCTCACCGCTCGCGCGGTCGCGGCCTTCCAGCACGCCCGCGTCAGTCGCCGACTTCTGCCACTTGGTGCGCATGTCGAGCAGGTTCACGAAGAAGTCATTGCTCAAGGTGCCGGGCCGCTTGGTGAAAACACCGTGCGGCACCTGGCCGACGTTGGCATTGAGGGCGCGCATGCCGCCGACCAGCACCGTCATCTCGGGAGCGCTCAGCGTCATGAGGCTGGCCTTGTCCACCAGCAGTTCGGCCGCCCGCGCTTCCTGCCCCTTGCGGCCGTAGTTGCGGAAACCGTCCGCGGTCGGCTCCAGCACGGCAAAAGCCTGCACATCGGTCTGCTCCTGCGAAGCGTCCGTGCGCCCCGGCGAAAAAGGCACTTTCACATCATGCCCGGCCCGCTTGGCGGCCGCCTCGACGGCCGCGCAGCCGCCCAGAACAATCAAATCGGCCAGTGAAATCTTCTTGCCGCCGGACTGCGCAGCGTTAAATTCGGCCTGGACCTTCTCCAGCACCTTCAGCACTTTCGCGAGTTCGGCCGGCTGGTTGACTTCCCAGTCCTTTTGCGGCGCGAGGCGAATGCGCGCGCCGTTGGCGCCGCCGCGCTTGTCGCTGCCGCGGAATGTCGCGGCGGATGCCCAGGCCGTCGTGACCAGTTGGGCGATGGAAAGCCCGGATGCGAGCAGCGTGGCCTTCAGCGCGGCAATGTCGTTTTCCCCGACCAGTTCATGGTCGACCGAGGGAACCGGGTCCTGCCACAGCAACTGCCCCTTGGGAACCAGCGGGCCCAGGTAGCGCGCGGCAGGCCCCATGTCCCGGTGCGTGAGCTTGTACCAGGCCTTGGCGAAAGTGTCCGCAAACTCCTGCGGGTTGGCCATGAAGCGCCGCGAGATTTTTTCGTAGGCCGGGTCCATGCGCATGGCCATGTCGGCCGTGGTCATCATGGGCGCATGGCGCTGCGCGGGATCATGGGCGTCCGGCACCACATTCGCCGCGGCGGGGTCTTTGGGCTTCCACTGGTGGGCGCCCGCGGGGCTCTTGGTCAGCTCCCACTCGTAGCCGAACAGGTTCTCGAAATAACCGTTGTCCCACTTGATGGGGTTGTTGGTCCAGGCGCCCTCGATGCCGCTGGTGATGGTGTGCACGCCATGGCCGCCGCCGAACTTGTTGGTCCAGCCAAAGCCCTGGTCTTCGATGCTGCCGCCCTCGGGCTCGGGGCCGACATATTTGCCCGGCTCGGCGGCACCGTGGGCTTTGCCGAAGGTATGACCGCCGGCGGTCAGTGCCACGGTCTCTTCGTCGTTCATGGCCATGCGGGCAAAGGTCTCGCGGATGTCGCGCGCCGAACCCAGGGGGTCCGGGTTGCCGTTCGGGCCTTCGGGGTTCACATAGATCAGCCCCATCTGGACGGCGCCCAGGGGGTTTTCGAGTTCGCGGTCACCGCTGTAGCGCTTGTCGCCCATCCACTCGGCTTCGGGTCCCCAATAAACTTCTTCCGGCTCCCAGGCGTCCGGGCGCCCGCCGGCAAAACCAAAGGTCTTCAGGCCCATGGAGTCCATGGCCACGGTGCCGGCCAGCACCATCAGGTCGGCCCAGGATATTTTGCGGCCGTACTTCTGCTTGATGGGCCACAGCAGGCGGCGCGCCTTGTCGAGGTTGCCGTTGTCGGGCCAGCTGTTCAGCGGTGCGAAGCGCTGCATGCCCGAACCCGCGCCGCCGCGGCCGTCGGCGATACGGTAGGTGCCCGCGCTGTGCCAGGCCATGCGGATGAAGAAGGGGCCGTAATGGCCGTAGTCCGCGGGCCACCAGTCCTGCGAATCGGTCATCAGCGCGTGAAGGTCCTTGACGACGGCATGCAGGTCCAGGGTCTTGAACTCCTCGGCGTAGTTGAAGGCCTCACCCATGGGGTCGGCCTTGGGGGAGTTCTGGTGAAGAATCTTGAGGTTGAGTTGCTCTGGCCACCAGCTGGCGTTGGTGGCAGCGCCGGCCAGTGCGTGTTTGCGGGCACCGCCCGAGAATGGGCAGGCGCTTTCGCCTTGTGTCGTGTGATCAGCCATGATGAGTTCCTTCGATGAATAGGGGGTGAAGCACAGTCTAGATTTCACAGCAAAATAATCAAAGACAATTAAAAATATTTATCTAATAGTTTTTCTTAATTACTTGCGTTTTGCACCCAGTCCACGTGGCAGGATGGGCCGTGTTGCCGTTACGCTTGAGCCGAGTCACTTATAACGCCTTTGAAGGAAACCCTCATGACCAAGCCCGCAACGCCAGGCGCAGCCCGCTACCCCGCTCCCGAACTCAAGGACCTGCCCGAGGACATCAAGGCCAAAGTCCTGGAAGTGCAGGAAAAGGCCGGCTTTGTGCCCAATGTGTTCCTGGCGCTGGCGCGCCGTCCCGCCGAGTGGCGCGCTTTTTTTGCCTACCACGATGCGTTGATGCTCAAGGAGGAAGGCTCCAACCCCGCCGGCACGCTGACCAAGGGCGAGCGCGAGATGATCGTCACCGCCACCAGCGCGGCCAACAACTGCCTTTATTGCGTGGTCGCGCATGGCGCCATCCTGCGGATTTATGAAAAGAAACCGCTGGTCGCCGACCAGGTGGCGGTCAACTACCGCAAGGCCGACATCACGCCGCGCCAGCGCGCCATGCTGGACTTCGCGATGAAGGTCTGCCTGCAGGCCGACCGGATTGAGGACGCCGACTTCGAGGCGCTGTACGGCCACGGCTTTGACGACGAAGACGCCTGGGACATCGCGGCCATCACGGCTTTCTTCGGCCTCTCCAACCGCATGGCCAGCTTCAGCAACATGCAGCCCAACCCCGAGTTCTACCTGATGGGCCGTGTGCCCAAACCACCCAAGCCAGCCTGACAACACGAGTTGAAAGGCGTATGGCAAAGCTCAATAATGCGCATCACCCGGCGTTCGCGCGGGGCTTGAATTGGACCAGGATTTCATGACCTCAACCGCTCCCCCCCTCGCTCCGGCCACACCCAACCCGGCATCGGCCAGCCCCTCGGGCCTGACCGTGCGCAAGCTCGAGATCGACCTGAGCCAGGGCTTTGACCGCCACTGGTACGGCGGCGACGCTTTCATGAGCCAGTACCACAACGCCCTGTCCATGAGCTTTCCGGTCGGCGAGCAGTCCTTTATCGACGCGGTGCGCGACTGCGCCAAACTGCTGCCCCAGACGCCCGAGCACGCCCTGCTGCACGAAGCGGTGGCGCAGTTCATAGGCCAGGAAGCCACGCACCGCCATATCCACGGGCTCTACAACGCGCACCTGGAAACCCAGGGCCTGGTCAACCGCTGGCAGCACTGGGCCACGGCGCGTATTGAGTATGCGAAAGAAAGAGGCGCGCAGCCCCTGCACTTCCTCGCGGTGACCGCCGCCTACGAGCACCTCACCGCGGTGCTGGCCGACTACCTGCTGCGCCACAACAACACGCTGGACAGCGCCGACCCGAGAATGCAGACGCTCTGGCGCTGGCACGCGGCCGAGGAGACCGAACACCGCGCTGTCGCCTACGACCTCTACCATGCCGTGCAGGGCAACTACGCCTGGCGCATACGCTGGTACATCTATGCGCTGCTGGTGTTCACCTTCGACTCAGGGCGGCAGACGGTGCTCAACCTGTGGCACGACGGCACACTGTTCAAGCCCGGCACCTGGTGGAGCGCAGCCAGATTCTTCTGGGGCCGCAAGGGCGCGATGTGGTACACCATAGGCCCGCTGCTGGCCTACTTCAGGCGCGATTTCCACCCGGACCAGGAAGCGTTTGCCGCGCCCGAGCAGCAGACGCGCGGCCTGGCCCGGCGCTGGTTCAAGGAGAACGGCGACAGGTTTCGCGTGGTGCGTTGAGCCGCCCTCTCAGTCCTCGACGATCTTGCGCATCCAGTCCGGCAGCGGCCGCGACTTCTGCGCGGGGAAATCCACCCAGATGGTGGTGGCGCCACCCGCGGCGCAGATCACGCCCGGCGCATCGCTGCGCTCCATGGTGGCCCAGCTTTCAAAGGTGCTGCGGCCCGGGTCGCTGACATACATCTTCATCAGCACGTCGCCCGGGTATTCGAGCTGCTTGTAGAAATTGCAAAAGGCGTTGACGATGACCGGGCCTTCTCCCCGCGGATCGGGCCGGCAGCCTATCGCGTACATCCAGTCAATGCGTATGGTTTCCAGGTAACGGAAGTAGCTGCCGTTGTTGAGGTGGCCCATGGCATCCATGTCGCCCCAGCGAATCGGGATGAGCATCTCATGGACCAGTTTTTTCTTCTCGGGGATTTCGATCTTCATGATGGACACCGCACCTAACGGTGCGCCCTGATGGAGGCAAGAATGCCCAGCGTGAACAGCACGCAGGCGGTGAGCTGCACCAGGGTGGGCCAGCGGCCGTCCCAGGCAAAGGAATACAGCAGCGCAAAAATCGTTTCGCTGACGATGAGCTGCCCGCACAGGCTGGCGCTGAGCCGCTGGCTGGCCATGTTCCACAAAATCGTGGCCAGCCAGGTCGAGCCCACGCCGGCCACCACGCACAGCAGCACAAAGGTTCCGAGGTCCGCGCGCGCGGCCAGCAGGCCGGCATCGGATCCGGCCGCCAGCCACATCAGCAGCGCACCCAGGCCGGTGGCCACGCCCAGCCAGTTGGCCCAGTCGGTGGCGTTGACTTCCGGATGCCGCTTGAGCCAGGCGGAGTTGAGGATCGCAAAAACCGTCCAGCACACCAGCGAGCCCACCACAAACAGCATGCCGCGCCAGAAATGCGCGGCCGCCCCCTCGCTGGCCTCGTGCGTGGAACCCATCATGAGCACCAGCCCGGCCAGCGTGAGCCCCAGCCCCGGCAGCAGCGCGGCCCAGCGCAGGCCCTGCGGTTTGCCCAGCAGCATGACCCAGATCGGGATGGTGCCTATGACCAGCGAGGGCACTTCGGTGCCCGCATCGCGTATGGCCAGCACCAGCAGCAGGTAGTAGCCGCTAAAGCCCAGGATGCTCATGAGCAGCGCGGCCCCCGCCTGTCGCAGCGTGGGCAGGCGGCGGCTGCGCAGCCCGGCCAGCATCACCAGCACGGCGACCACACCGTAAACGGCGAAGCGCCCGGCCGTGAGGTCTATCGAGGAATAAGCACCCGCGCCCATTTCGAGCATGCGCGGCGCCACAAACACCAGGCCCCACAGCGCGCCCGCCGCGAGCCCGGCCAGAATGCCGGTCAACATCTATCGGGCATCAGGCGGTGTGCGCGGTGGCGACCAGGCGCAAGCCGAGCAAGCCCATGGCACCGGCGGCCGTGCGGTCCACCACGGCCTTGCTGCGCAGATAGGCGGCGCGCGGCACCGACGAAGACAGCACCAGCGCCACCACGGCATACCAGCCGGTCTCCATCACCAGCACGCCGGCCAGCACCAGCATGGCGGCGGGCAAGGGAAATTGCGCGGGCAGCAGGGCCGCGAACACGCTGCTGTAGACCACCACGATCTTGGGGTTGCTCAGCTGCGTCACCAGCCCCTGGCGAAACGATTGCAGCACCGTGCGGCGCGCCGCGCCCTTGTCCTGGCCGGCCATCTCCAGCGGCTGGCGCGCGCCGCGCCAGATCTGAATGGCAATCCACATCAAATAGAGGCCGCCCAGGACCTTGAGCGCCATGTAGACGCCGGGCAAGGCGGCCAGCAGCGCCTGCAGCCCGGCCAGCGCCAGCGCGGCAAACACCAGCGCGCCCAGGCCCATGCCCAGCGCCGCGGCCAGGCCGTCGGCGCGCGAGCGCGACACCGCGATGCGCGCGACCTGCACAAAACTCGGGCCGGGACTGACCACGCCCGCGAGCAAGGCCAGGAAGATCAGGCCTATGGGGCCGAGGTAAGGCACTACGGAATCCATCATGTTGTTCTCCAGAAATTGATTGATATTGTGAGTATCAGGTTGCGGGTGGGTATTAAACCGGCCTGGAGCCGTTCACAAAACCCAGCGAAGCGGTCCTGGCTAGGCGCGTCGCCGCAGACAGTGCTGAAGGCACGGCAAGGCGACTGCAACAACGCCAGGAGGGTTTTGTGAGCGGCTCCTAAACGCCGAAGCCGTCGTCGGCGGCAATGACGGCGCCGTTGACGAAGTGGCTCTCGCCGCTGGCCAGCATCACCAGCAGCGCGTCCAGGTCCTGCGGCTTGCCGATGCGCTTGCGCGGCAGCATCTGCACCAGCTTCTTGCCCTGTTCGGTCTCCCAGTGGTGGTGGTTGATCTCGGTATCAATATAGCCGGGGCAGATCGCATTGACGTTGATGCCGAACTTGCCCCACTCCAGCGCCATGGCTTTGGTCATCTGCACCACGGCCGCCTTGCTCATGCAGTACACGCCGATCTGCGGCAGCACGCGCAGCCCGGCCATGGAGGCGATGTTGATGATGCGCCCGCCGGCATAGTTGCCGGGGCCGGCGCCGCGCGAGCGGGCCAGCATGCGCTTGCCGACTTCCTGCGCCACAAAAAAAGCGCCCTTCACATTGGTGTTGAAAATGAAGTCGTAGTCTTCCTCGCCCACGTCCTGGATGCGCTGCGTGGTGCTGACGCCCGAGTTGTTGACCAGGATGTCTATGGGGCCGACCTCGGTTTCGGCATGGGCCACGCCGGCCTTGATGCTGGCATGGTCGGTCACGTCGAGTTCGACCACATGCGCATCGCCGCCGGCCGCCTCGATCTGCGCGCGCAGGTCCTTGAGCTTGTCCAGCCTGCGGCTGGCCAGCACCACAGCCGCGCCGGCGCGGCTCAAGGTCGTGGCGAACTGGGCGCCCAGTCCACCGGAAGCGCCGGTCACGAGGGCGACACGCCCTGTCAGGTCAATGCTGTAAGCCATTAGAGGCTCCTCTCTCAATTTAAAGCACACAAAAGAGAACGACCGTTCGCATCGCTGCATTCGCGACATAAAATCCAACGCGAGACCGACAATCCTTCCTGAAAAATCATTATCAGCGAGTCCCCGATGAATACCCAAGAAATTCTGGCCCAGTTCGGCCCCCGTGAGGCGATGGAATACGACGTGGTCGTGGTGGGCGGTGGCCCCGGCGGCCTCGCCACCGCCATTCGCCTGAAGCAACTCGCGGCCGAAAAAGGCAAGGATATTTCCGTCGTGGTGCTGGAAAAAGGCTCGGAGCCCGGCGCCCACATTCTCTCGGGCGCGGTGATGGACCCGAAAGCGCTGACCGAGTTGCTGCCCGACTGGAAAGCCCAGGGCGCGCCGCTGAACCAGCCCGTCACCGCCGACGAGGTGCTGTTCCTCAGCGAAAAAAGCGCGGTCAAGACACCGGCCTTCTTTGTGCCGGACTGCTTTCACAACGAAGGCAACTACGTCATCAGCCTGGGCAATGTAGTGCGCTGGCTGGCGCAGCAGGCCGAGGGCCTGGGCGTTGAAATCTTCCCGGGCTTCGCGGCCGCTGAAGTCCTGTACAACGACGACGGCTCCGTCAAGGGTGTGGCCACCGGCAACCTGGGCATCGGCAAGGACGGCCAGCCCACCGACAACTTCCAGCTCGGCATGGAACTGCACGGCAAGTACACCGTGTTCGCCGAAGGCGCGCGCGGCCACCTGGGCCGCCAGCTCATCAACCGCTTCAAGCTCGATGAAGGCCGCGACCCGCAAGGCTACGCGCTCGGCGTGAAAGAGCTGTGGGAAATCGACCCGGCCAAACACAAGCCCGGCCTCGTGATCCACACCGCCGGCTGGCCCATGGACAGCCAGACCTACGGCGGCGGCTTTATGTACCACCTGGAGGACAACAAGGTCACGCTGGGCATGGTCACCGGCCTGGACTACAGCAACCCCTACCTCAGCCCCTTTGAAGAGATGCAGCGCTGGAAGACGCATCCCAGCATCAAGCAATACCTCGAAGGCGGCAAACGCATCAGCTACGGCGCACGCGCCATCACCGCGGGCGGCGCTTTAAGCCTGCCCAAGACCGTGTTCCCGGGTGGTGCGCTGATAGGCTGCGACGCCGGCTACCTCAACGCGGCGCGCATCAAGGGCAGCCACGCGGCCATCAAGTCCGGCATGCTCGCAGCCGAAGCCGCCTATGAGGCCGTCACCGCCGGCCGCCAGCACGACGAGCTGGCCGCCTACCCCGAGGCCTATGCCAAGAGCTGGCTCGCGCAGGAACTCAACCAGTCGCGTAACTTCAAGTCCTGGTTCAAGAAGGGCCTTTACGTCGGCGCCCTCATGACCGGCATCGAGCACTGGCTGCTGCCCAAGCTGGGCTTCAAGTCGCCGCCCTGGACCATCCACAACAGCATTCCCGACTACGCCAAGCTCAAGCCGGCGGCCGAGTGCACGCCCATCGTGTACCCCAAGCCCGACAACAAGATCACCTTCGACCGCCTGAGCTCGGTGTTTGTCTCCAACACCAACCACGAAGAACACCAGCCCGCGCACCTGACGCTGAAAGATGCCAGCGTGCCGGTCAACATCAACCTGGCCAAGTACGCCGGCCCCGAAAGCCGCTACTGCCCGGCCGGTGTCTACGAGTTCGTGAAGAACCCCGACAACAGCGACCGCTTGCAGATCAACGCGCAGAACTGCGTGCACTGCAAGACCTGCGACATCAAGGACCCGACGCAAAACATCGTCTGGGTCACGCCCGAAGGCGGCGGCGGGCCCAACTACGCGGGCATGTAAAAGCCGCCTCCCAAAAAGCCCGGATGCCTCCGGGCTTTTTTTATGGCCGCGCCGCATCGCGGCCTGCCCGGCCAAGTCGCATGCGCGCCACAACACGCGGCGCAAACCTTCGCAAGCTTTGTGACTTTCTGTCCGGCCCGGCACGCCGGCTCCTGCCGTGCACGCATGGTGCACACCCCGCCGGCAGGCGGTTTGTGCCTTCCATTCACAAGTGCTTACTGAACGATTCGACACGCTTTGAGGCCTGTGTCACACCATCCCACGCGGGCTCGCGGCTTACGCTGACACGCTTTCTCCCCTTGCCGCAAAGACACTGGAACTGTCCTTGATTCGGTATGTGGCCGCGCCAATTCACCGGCCGCCACACCGCCGTGTTCCCCTTTTTTGCCACATCCGTCCGCTGCCCGGCAGCTTTCCTAGCCCATTGATCCATGACAGAAAACACCCCCAGCGTACTGCTGACCGGCGGCGCCGGTTATATCGGAAGCCACACTTTTGTGGCCCTGGTGGAGGCCGGCTACCAACCGGTCATCCTCGATGATTTCTCAAACAGCCACCCCGCGGTGCTGGAACGGCTGGCGCAACTGACGGGCCGGCGCGTACCCTGCGAAAAAGGCAATGTGCTGGATACCGCCTTTGTGGCCGAGGTGCTGCGGCGCTACCGCTGCGTTGCCGCCGTGCACTTCGCCGGTTTCAAGGCCGTCGGTGAAAGCGTGCAGCAGCCCCTCATGTACTACCGCAACAACGTGAACGGCCTCGTGAGCCTGCTCGAGGCCATGGCTACCACCCCAGCCTGCCGGTCCGTGGTGTTTTCTTCCACCGCCACGGTCTACGGCAACCCGGCTAGCGTGCCGATTAACGAAGGCTTTCCCTGTGCGCCCGAAAGCCCTTATGCCCAAAGCAAGCTGATGTGTGAAAACATCCTGGCCTCGCTGCGCGTGTCGGACCCCTCCTGGCGCACCGGTGTGCTGCGCTACTTCAACCCGGTGGGCGCGCACCCCAGCGGCCTGATCGGCGAAGACCCGAACGGCATTCCCAACAACCTGATGCCTTTTGTGACCCAGGTGGCTGTAGGCAAGCGTGCGCGGCTGCAGGTCTTCGGCAGCGACTACGCGACGCCCGACGGCACCGGCGTGCGCGACTACCTGCATGTTTCCGACCTGGCCGACGGCCACGTGGCCGCCGTGCAAGCCCTGCTGGCCAAAGGCGACAGCTTTACCGTCAACCTGGGCACAGGCCAGGGCACCAGCGTGCTGGGCGTGGTGCGCGCCTTCGAACGCGCCAGCGGCCGGCCCATCCCGTTTGAATTCGCGCCGCGGCGCGCGGGCGACGTGGCGCAGTATTTCGCCGAGGTGTCGCTGGCTCGCGACCTTCTGGGCTGGCGCGCCACGCGCGGCATCGACGAGATGTGCAGCGACTCCTGGCACTGGCAGCAGCGCAACCCCGACGGCTACCGGACCCAGACGCCGGGCAGCACAGCCCTGCACATGCCGGCGCCTGTGCGCAATAGTCCGAACGGCCCCATGCGACCGGCGGTCAGCGCCTGATCCGTCTTGACACAAGGCCCACACCGGATGAGGACAGGACACATCTGCTTTCACCAGCACAAACCGGACCATGGGCCGTTCGGACTATTGCCGATTGCTGCACTGCACAACACACTCATCCCCTGCTTTGACAGAGGAGAAATTCATGCCTAAAGCTCTTATCACCGCCACTTTGCTGGCCGCCTGGATGGCCTCAGCATCGGCCTATTCCGATGCTTCCGACCAGCGACCGCGGCAGCCCCTGGCCAACAAGGCCGGCGCCGCCAAAACCACACCCATGAAACTGCAGGCCGGCGCCGACAGCGTCAAGGTGCGCGCGGTCTACAGCCCCGACATACGCCCGAATCCGCCACAAGCCTTCGCGGCCGACGATGAGGCGGACGCGGACCAGTCCGGCTGGCGCTCCTACGGCATGCTGCTGGCGACGCTGGTATTGATGGCCGTGATCGCCGTGCGGCGCTACAAGGCGGGAAGGCCCTGAGCATGAGCGGACTCGGCCGGCCCGGCGTCGCGGCGGTCAAATGGAGCGCGGCTTCCACGGTCGCCCGCTTTGCGCTGCAGCTGACGGCGCAAGTCGTCCTGGCGCGCACGCTGGGCCCGGAGATCTTCGGTATCTTCGCCATCGGCATGGTGGTGCTGACCTTCGCCACCTTTGTGTCCGGCTTCGGTTTCAGCTGGAGCCTGCTGCAGCGCGAGACCCTCAGCGACGAGGATGTGCGCTTTGCCTGGACCTGGCAGCTCATCGTGGGCCTGGCGACCACGCTGGCCGTCTACCTGCTGGCACCCTTGCTGGCAAGCTATTTCCGCGAGCCGCGCGCGCAGGCCGTCATTGAATGGCTGTCGCTGGCCTGCCTGCTGGGCGCGGCCGCCCAGCCGGCCACCTATCTGCTGCAGCGCGACCTCAACTTCCGCGCGGTGGGCCTGGTGCAGGTCGGCAGCTATGCGGCGGGTTATATCGCGGTGGGCCTGCCGATGGCGATGATGGGGCGCGGCGAGGCCTCGCTGGTGGCGGCCTGGCTGGTCCAGGTGGCCGTGCAGCTGGCGGCCAGTTACGCCCTCAAACCCCATGCGGTACGCCCCCTGCTCTGGTATGCCGATGCGCGCGCGGCCGTCGGCACCGGGCACACGGTGTTCTTCACCAACATCGTCAACTGGGTACTCAACAACCTGGACCGCGTGCTGATAGGGCGCCTGCTCAACGCGCAGTCCCTGGGCCTGTACAACGTGGCCTACAACCTGGCCACCATGCCCAACACCTTGCTGCTGGGCGCGCTGCAGCCGGCCTTCCTGGCGGCGGGCGCGCGCCTGCAGAACGACAAGCCCCGCCTGGGCCGCGCTTACCTGCAGATGCTCGCCACCATCGTGGTGCTGGGCCTGCCGGCCTTTGTGGCACTGGCCTTTGTCTCGCGCGACATCGTGCGCGTGCTTTACGGGCCGGCCTGGAGCGACGCGGCCTGGGTGCTGGGCACGCTGTTCCTGTGCATGCCGGCCTACGTCATCTGGGGCCTGTCGACGCCGGTGCTCTGGAACACCGGGCGCAAGCACTACGAGTGCCTGCTGCAGTTGCCTCTGCTGGCCATCGGCGCGCTGGGCTTTTACCTGCTGGCCGGCCGGGGCATCCATGTCGCCGCGGCCGTGGCCGGCGGGTTGCTGGTGCTGCGCGCGGCCGTTGTCGCCGCGGCAGCCTTTCGCGCGCTGGATCTGCGCGCCACGGCCCTGCTGCCGCACGCCTTGCGCGGCCTGTTGCTGAGCGCGCTCTGCGCCGTGGGGGCGCTGGGCGCGCAGCATGCCGTGGCGAGGTTTGACATGGCTCTGCTGTCGCTGGCGGCCGGCGCGCTGGCAGCCGGCCTGCTGCCTGGACTCCTGCTGCTGCTGCGGCCGCAGCTGCTGGGCCCGCACGCCTCCGACATGGTGATCCGCTTCGTGCCCGGCCTCGCGAATTTCCTGCGCCCCACGGCCGCGCCTGCTTCCGCCCTGCCCGCTGCGCTGGGCGAGCAGCGCCCCTGATCGAGGAGCCGTTCACCATGGACCAGCCCGTCGTCATTTCAGTCCTCGTCGCCGGCGCCATCCTGGCGGCGCTCATGGCGGCGCTGGGCATGGCGGGGGCGGTCCACGTGACCTCGCGCCGGGCGCACGGCTACATGCACTTCATCTTCTACGCCATCCTGCTCATGGTGGCCCTGGCCAACCTGCTCTCGGGGCGCGATCTTTCCAGCAGCAACATGAAGTTCGACGAAGTGGTCGTGGTTGTTCGCCATCCGCTGGTCTCGCTGATGCAGCCGCTGGCCTCGCTGCTGCTGCTCACGCTGGCCGGCGAACGCCTGATCACGCACTGGATACGCCGCGACAAGGCCGCGCAGGCGCCTTCCGCGCTGCTGGTAGCTTTCCTCACGTTCTGGCTCTGCACCGTGGCCGCGCCGGCCCTGCTGGGCGCCAACCCGCATGTCTCGCACGACTACGTGTACCCGCTGGTGATAGGCTTCGCAGCGGTGCTGGCCACCGCCACCGAACGCGACCTAGCCTTCGGCGCGGCGCGCAATGCCCTGCTGCTCTTTATCGCCGCCGGCTTGCTGCTGCTGCCCTTCAAGCCCAGCCTGGTGCTGGACGCCTCCTATACCCAGGGCCTGCTGCCCGGCGTGCCGCGGCTGGCGGGCCTGGCGCCGCACGCCGTGTCGCTGGGCATGCTGGCGCAGCTGGGCCTGCTGTGCCTGCTCGCGCGCCCCTTTCAGCGCGCCTGGCTCAACCGCGTGGCCTGGACCATGGGCCTGGGCGTGCTCTTCCTCGCGCAGTCCAAGACGGCGTGGATTTCGTTTGTGCTGTGCTCGGCCTGCATCCTGGCCGTGCGCCAGGGGCCGCGCTTCATGCGCCGCGTCGGCGACCCGGTGCGGCCCGAGTTCGGCATCGTCGCGCTGCTGGCCTTCATGGCCGCCGTCACGGGCCTGGCCGCCCTGCTGATGTTCGGCGAGGTCGACGCGCGGCTGAGCAGTTTCTTCGACAGTGCCCAGGGCGCGCAGCTGGCGTCCATGACGGGGCGCGACCAGATCTGGGCCATCGCCTATGACGAATGGCAGCGCAACCCGGTGTTCGGCTATGGGCCGACCCTGTGGGACGCGAGCTTTCGCGAAGCCATAGGCATGCCCAACGCGACCCACGCGCACAACCAGTTCATGGACACGCTGTCACGCTCGGGAAGCGTGGGCGCGGCCGCGCTGCTGCTGTATGCGCTGGTGCTGCTGGTGCTGTCCCTGCGTTATGCCCGCGCCAGCGGCGGCCTCACGCTGGCCTTGTTCGTGGCGCTGGCGCTGCGTGCCATCAGCGAAGTGCCGCTGCTGCTTTTCGGCTACGGCCCCGAACTCATTGCCCACGTGCTGCTGCTGATGGCGCTGGCCGCCGCCGGGCGCGAAGCCCGTGAACGCAAACGCAGCCTGGCCAAGGCACCGCCGGCCATGCCTCGCGCTCGCGCCGCGCCGGCCTTCGCCCGGGACACCCGAAATCCCAGAGACCCCAAAAACCCCCTGGCCGCCGCGCGGCTCCACTCATGAAGCCATGAAATTTTCCATCGTCATTCCGCTTTACAACAAGGCGCCCTATATCAGCGGCACCCTCGCGTCGGTGCTGGCGCAGACCTTCACCGACTTTGAAGTCATCGTGATCGACGACGGTTCCACCGACGGCGGCGCCGAACTCGTGAGCTTTATCACCGACCCGCGCGTGCGCCTGGTGCGCCAGGCCAACGCCGGTGTCTCGGCGGCGCGCAACCACGGCATCGCACTGGCGCGCGGCGAATGGGTGGCTTTTCTCGATGCCGACGACGGGCACCACCCGGACTACCTCGAGACACTGGCATGGGTGCAGGCGCGCTGCCCCGGCGCCGACACCGTGGCCACCGACTACCTGCCGGTGCCCGACACCCTGGACATGTGGCCGCCGCGCTGGCCCGAGATGCCGCGCGCGCCGGATATCGAGCTGATCACCGACCTGCCGCGGCGCTGGATGGCTTCGCCCACGCTGTGCACCAGCGCCGTCTCGGTGCGGCGCGCGCGGCTGCTGCGCCTGCAGCCCTGCTTTCCGCCCGGCGAGTCGCATGGCGAGGACCTGGACCTGTGGTTTCGCCTGGCGGAGCAGGCGCCGGTCGCGCTGGTCCACTCGCCGCTGATGGCCTACCGGCTTGCCGTCGAAGGCAGCCTCAGCAGCGGCCATGCGCCGCTGGCCATGCCGCCCTTCCTGCAGCGCATGGAGCAGCGTGCGCTGGCCGGCGCCATGCCGCCCGCTCGCCGCGGGTCCGCGCTATGGCTGGTGGCCCAGTACCAGCTCACGCTGGCGCGCCAGGCGCTGGCCGCCGGCAGCCGCCGCGAGGGCTGGGCCTGGCTGCTGAAGGCGCGCCGCGCGGCGGCCGGAAGACGCTGGTGGCTGACGGCGGCCATGGCGCTTTTCATGCCGGGCACGCTGGTCAGGAACTGGCAGCGCTGGCGCGTGCGCCGCACCGTGCACGCGGCGAGCCCCATGGAGGCGGGGTAAACCATGAACCCGATACCGTTTGGCAAGACGCCCGAAGCACCGCAGCCGGCACCGCCTGCCCCACCCGCTGCGCGCCCTTGCCGCGTCTCCGTGATCATCAAGGCGCTCAATGAGGAACGGCGCATAGAGGCGACCGTGGAAAGCGCGCTGCGCGCGGTCGCCGGTGTGGGCGGCGAGGTGATCCTCGCGGACTCGTACTCCAGCGACCGCACGGTGGAGCTGGCCAGCGCCTACCCGATACGCATCGTCCAGCTGGCCAACCCCGAGGAGCGCTGCTGCGGCGCGGGGCCGCAGCTGGGCTACCAGCATTCGCGCGGCGAGTTCGTCTACATCCTGGACGGGGACATGCAGATGCGCGAAGGCTTTCTGGAGCAGGCCCTGGCCTTCCTGGACGTGCATGCCGACGTGGCCGGCGTTGGCGGCCGCGTGGTGGAGCAGAACACCGAGAGCCTCGAGTACATGGCCCGTGGTGAACGCGCGTCGCCGCACCTGCAGCCCGGCCCGGTGGACAGGCTGGACGGCGGCGGCCTGTACCGGCGCAGCGCCATCGAGGCGGCCGGCTATTTTTCCGACCGCAACCTGCACAGCTATGAAGAATTCGACCTGGCGATACGGCTGCGTGCGCTGGGCTGGCGGCTGTGGCGCCTGCCTGTTGATGCGGCCAACCACTGGGGCCATGACGCGCCGCCCTACCGCCTGCTGGTGCGGCGCTGGCGCACACGCTACATCTGCGGCCTGGGCGAGCTGGTGCGCGCCGCCGTCGGCCAGCCGCGCCTGCCGCTGGCGCTGCAGGGCTTGCGCGAGCTGCGCCTTTACCTGGCGGTGCTGGGCTGGTGGGCGGTGCTGGCCAGCACCCCGCTGTGGCCGTTGCCGGCCAGCTTGCGCCTGGCATTGTTCTGCGCCATCGCCAGCGCGCCCGTGCTGCTGATGACCTGGCGCAAGCGTTCGGCCACCAAGGCGCTATATGCCGTGGTGTCCTGGTGCTTTAACGCCGCCGGCCTGCTGCGCGGCCTGCTGCGGCCGCAGCGCCCAGCGCGCGAGGCCATCGCCAGCCGTGTGCTCAAGGAACCGGCGCAGGAGGCCATCCCTTGAAGGGCGAGACACGGCAATTCACCGGCGTGCAGGTACTGCGCTTTGCCGCGGCCATGCTGGTCGTGGTCATGCACATTACCCAGGCGATTTCCATGCATATCAGCGGCACCGGGCCGCGCCATTATTGGGAGGCCGGCTCCGCCGGGGTGGACATCTTTTTTGTGATCAGCGGCTTTGTGATGGCCATGTCGACCGCCTCGCTGCCATCGGGCGGGCCCGCGCGCCCTTCGCAGTTGAGCGCCGCCTGGGTCTTCATGCGCCGGCGCCTCATCCGGATCGCCCCGCTCTACTGGTTTTACACCCTGCTCAAGGTGGCCCTGCTGCTGGCCATGCCGGCGCTGGCCGCGCGCTCCTCGGTGGAGCCCGGCCACCTCGCGGCCTCGCTGCTGTTCGTCCCCACCATGAGCCCCTGGGGCCTGGTGCAGCCCACGCTGCCGGTCGGCTGGACCCTGAACTTTGAAATGCTGTTTTATGCGGTGTTTGCCGTGGCCATTGCCCTGGGTGCGCCGCGCATACGCTTTTGCCTGGCGGCCTTTGGGCTGGTGTTCGCGGCCGGCTACCTGCTGCCGGACTCGGTGGCGCTGAATTTTTATGCGCAGACCCTTGTGTTCGAGTTCATCCTCGGCGTCTGCATCGCCCATGCCTATTTGCATTTCCGGCGCCCGGGGCCGCTGGCGGGCCTGGCCGTGATCGCGGCGGGCGCGCTGTACATGTTCGCGCCCGACTGGGGCCACTCGGCCGACCGCTTCGCCACCTGGGGCTGCGGTGCCGCGCTCATCGTGCTGGGCGCCGTCTGGCTGGAACCCTGGACCGTGCGCGCGCCGCTGGCTTCACGCCTGTCCTTCCTGGGTGATGCCTCGTATTCGATTTACCTGTCGCATACCTTTGTGGTGCCGGCCGGCGTGCAGGCGCTCAAGCGCCTGGGCGTGCAGGACAGCCTGGCCGTAGCGCTGGCCGTGGGCCTGGCCGTGGTGGTGGCGGGCTGCCTCTCCTATGTGTGGCTGGAACGGCCCATGACCGCCTTCTTCAAGCGCGCCCTGTTCGGCGCGCCCAAGCTCTCTTACCAAACTCCCGGAAAGTAATCTCCATGCGAAGTGAATCGCTGCCGCGCAGCGCCATCCGCGAACGCGAAGGCCGCTATATCTATATCGCCTGTCCCTGGACGCCCCTGGGCGGCGGCATGTTCAAGGTGGCCGACTACCTGATACAGGCCCAGGCGTCCTCGGCCGCCATCGCCTCGGCCGACGCGGCCGAGCTGCGGCCGCTGGACACGCGCGGCGGCGCCAACGCCCTGTACTCCTTCTGGGTGCTGGCCACGGCGCTGGCGCGCATCGCGCGCGGCCGCTTCAGCGGCCGGCTGGCCGGCGTGCATGTCAACATGGCCGAACGCCTGAGCCTGTTCCGCAAGGGTGCGGTCATCGCGGCCTGCCGCGCCCTGGGCGTGCCGGTGGTGCTGCACCTGCATGCCGCGCAGTTGCACCATTTCTACCGTTCGCTGCCGCGGCCGCTGCGGGCGCTGACGCGCTGGGTGTTCTCGCTGCCGGCCAGTGTCGTGGTGCTGGGCTCGGCCGCGCGGCGCTTTGTCACCGAAGAGCTGGGCGTGGCGCCGGATCGCGTGGACATCGTCATCAACGGCGTGCCCGAGCCCACCCATGCACGCCGCGCCGCCGGCGATACCACCATGCAGCGCGTGCTCTTCCTGGGCAACCTGTCGGAGCGCAAAGGCGTGTCCGACCTGCTGCAGGCACTGGCCCTGCCCGGCTTTGACACGGCTCACCTCGAAGTGACCCTGGCCGGCGGCGGTGACGTTCAGGCCTATGAAGCCAAGGCCAGGGAACTGGGCATAGACGGCTTTGTGCGGTTTGCCGGATGGTCTGACCAGCAGCAGGCGGCCCGGCTGATGGCGCGCACCGATGTGCTGGTCCTGCCCTCTTACGACGAAGGCCTGCCGCTGGTCATCCTGGAAGCGCTGGCCAACGGCGTCGCGGTGGTGTGCAGTCCCGTCGGCGAAATACCGTCTGTGCTCAACGACGGCGTCAACGCTTCATTTGTGCAACCCGGGGATGTCACCGGCATCGCGGCCGGCCTGCAGCGCGTGTTGCAGGATGGCGAATTGCGCGCAACGCTGGAGCGAAACGGCCGGGCGCTCTACGAACAGCAATTTTCCATCGCGCACTTCTTCAGCAGCGTGGCGCATATCCACCAGCGTGACTTCGGCGTGGCCGGGCGCCCTCTGCGCGCCGCCGCAGTTTCACAGGACGGCAAAGCATGATCCGGGACGCCGACAGCATTCCCAACGGCAGCCGGCTGGAAGCCGATGTCTGCGTGGTCGGCGGTGGCCCGGCTGGCATCGCGCTGGCGCTTTCGCTCAGCGACCAGGGCTATGCCGTGCTGCTGCTCGAGTCGGGCCGGCTGCAGGCGCATGCGCCCACGCAAGACCTGTATGAAGGCGAGGTGGCCGACGAACAGCTGCACAGCCCGCCCGGCAAATACCGGCAGCGACGGCTGGGGGGCTCCTCGGCGATCTGGGGCGGGCGCTGCATGCCTTTCGACCCCATCGACTTTGAAACCCGCGCCCATATCCCGCACAGCGGCTGGCCGATCTCGTATGAAGACCTGCTGCCCTGGTACCCGCGCGCCAACGCGCTGGCCGAGGCCGGGCGCTTCCTTTACGACGCAACCCAGGCATTGGAGCCGGGGACCGGCCCGCTGATTGCCGGCTTCGACAGTGAGCGCGTGCTCAGCAACGGGCTGGAGCGCTTTTCCTGCCCCACGCACTTCGGCAGCCGCTATGCCAGGCGGCTGGCGCTGGCGCCCACGCTGGAAGTACTGCTGGGCGCCAACTGCACCGCGCTGCGGCTGCAGGAGGACGGCCAGGCGCTGCGCGAGCTCGAGGTGCGCACGCTGGCCGGCACACAATTCACCGTCGCCGCGAAAAGCACCGTGCTGGCCGCGGGCGGCCTGGAGACCGCGCGGTTGCTGCTGGCCTCGCGCGATGTGGCACCGCAGGGCGTGGGCAATGCGCACGACGTGGTGGGGCGCTACTACATGTGCCACATCGCCGGCAATGTCGGCACGCTGACGGTGCACGGCCCCACAAGCGACGTGCGCCACGGCTATGAAATTTCGCCCGAAGGCATTTACTGCCGGCGCCGCCTCTCGGTCGCCGCCGGCGAGCAGCGGCGCCTGGGCCTGGCCAACGCGGTGGCGCGCCTGCACTTCCCGCGCATCACCGACCCGGCGCACCGCAGCGGCGTGCTGTCGGGCCTGTTCCTGGCGCGCAAGCTGATCAGCTATGAATACAGCAAACGTCTGAAAGACGGCGCGCCACCAACGGCCGGCGTCTATGCGCGCCATTTGCTCAACGTCATGGCCGACCCGCTGGACACCACGGCCTTCCTGTCGCACTGGTTGATGAAGCGCACGCTGGCCGAGCGCAAATTTCCCTCGGTGATCCTGCGCAACCGCAGCAACCGCTTCAGCCTCGAAGTGCACGGCGAGCAGATCCCCCAGGCCCACAGCCGGGTCATGCTGGCCGGCGGCGTCGACGCGCTGGGCATGCCCCGCCTGAAGGTCGACTGGCGCTACAGCCGCGCCGACATCGATTCCCTGGGCGCCAGCCTGGACGTGATGGCCGAGGAGTTCGCGCGCAGCGGCAAGGCCCGCTTCGACTACAAGCCCCACACCCTGGAAGAGGACCTGATGCGCTTCGGCGCCTACGGCGGCCATCACATCGGCACGGCGCGCATGGGCACGGACCCGCGCAGCAGCGTCGTCGACGCCGACTGCCGCGTGCATTCGGTGCGCAACCTGTTTGTCGCCGGCAGCGCGGTATTCCCGACCTCCAGCCAGGCCAACCCGACGCTGACGCTGATCGCGCTGTCGCTGCGGCTGGGCGACTTCCTGTCGCGGCAGCTGCGCGCCGAGCGCGCGCCCCTGCAGATGAAGGAGGCCGCATGAAAGTGCTGGTACTGGGCGCTTCCGGCCACATAGGCGCGCGCCTGCTCGAAATGCTGCAGGCCACGAATTGGGCCGCGGCCACGGGCGCGTCCAGGCGCAAAAAAAGCACCGCGAGCTGGCTGGAACTCGACAGCCGCGACCCGCGCCAGCTGGCCCAGGCCTTGAAGGGCTTTGACGCCGTGGTCAACTGCGTGGCAGGCGATGCGGCTTCGATCGCCGACGGCGCGCGCGCCCTGGTGCAGGCCGCGCTGCAGGCCGACTGCCCGCGCATCGTGCACCTGAGCACCATGTCGGTCTACGGACCCGCCGAGGGCAATGTGCGCGAGGACACGCCGCTGGACCCCACCCTGGGCTGGTACGGCCAGGCCAAATGCGAGGCCGAGGCCGCCATGCACGACTTCGTGCGGCACGGCGGCGAGGCGGTGATGCTGCGGCCCGGCTGCGTTTACGGCCCCGGCAGCCAGCTGTGGGTCGGCCGCATAGGCCGCTGGCTGCAGGCCGGGCGCCTGGGCGACCTGGGCATCGCGGGCGACGGCTGGGCCAACCTGGTCCATGTCGACGACGTCTGCCAGGCCCTGCTGCTGGCGCTGCGGCTGCCCGCAGCCCAGGGCAAGATACCGGTGTTCAACCTGGCGGCGCCCGACAGCCCGCGCTGGAACGATTATTTTGTGGACCTGGCCCTGGCGATCCAGGCAACGCCGGTGCGCCGCCTGGGCAGTCGCCGGCTGCAGCTCGATGCCTGGCTTTGCGGCCCGCCGCTCAAGGCGGCCGAGTTGGCCTTGAAGCGGCTGGGCAGCCACGGCATCAAACTGCCCGATGCCCTGCCGCCGGGCCTGCTGGGCCTGTGGTCGCAGCACATCCACCTGGACACGCAAGCGGCCACCGGCCGCCTCGGCGTGCAATGGACCCCGTATGCCGACGGCCTGCGCGATTCCGCCGCATGGTTTACTGCGCCCGCCGGCGCCGGCCAAACCACCCTGGACAAAATCATATGCACGCCCTGAAAGCCGACACCCACCGAAAATTCGGGTACACCGCCCCCCGGCTCGCGCTCAAGGGCGCACTGCTGGACCCGGCGTTTCGTGTTCTCGTGTGCCTGCGCCTGTGCCAGGCCGCGGATCAGCTCGCGCCCCACTGGCGCTGGCTGGCCGTGCCGCCCGCGCGAGTGCTTTACCGGCTGGTGAGCCAGTTGGCCGGCACGGAGATCCCCTGGCGCACGCAGATCGCGCCGGGACTGGCGCTCACGCACGGGCGCGGCATCGTCGTCAACGCCGGCGCGCGCATAGGCCGCAACGTCACGCTGTTCCATGGCGTCACGCTGGGCCAGCGCGACCATATCGACGCACAGGGCCGGCGGCACACGTTGTACCCGGTGATAGAGGACGAGGTCTGGATAGGCCCGCACGCCATCATCGTGGGCGGCGTCACCGTGGGCAAAGGCAGCCGCATTGCCGGAGGCGCCTATGTCTTCGAGGACGTGCCGCCCTATTGCGTGGTGCTGGGTAATCCGGGGCAGATCGTCAGGCGAGACTGCACGCCTGATGTGCAGAATCGTTATAGCGAGGAAGACATTCCCCTGGCCCAGGAGAACCATCCGGCCGCACGGGCCGATGCACATATCAACGCTGGTTAGAGTCGCTCACAAATCCGGTGAAGCGGTCTTCCGCAGACAGTGCATTTAGGGGCCGCTAATGTTGCCTATGCAAGATGCGTTACCTGTCATTTTTCTTAATCTGCGTAGATCTGCGAAATCTGTGGATAAGAAATTCATCCGCAGATTTCGCAGATTTACGCAGATTGAATACAGGGCATCTGTGGCTAAGGCTTTACCCATGGCGCCGCCGCAGACGGTGCTTGGCGTTCGCCGGCGCTGTTGATGCAAGATGCGTTGCCTGTCATTTTTCTTTATCTGTGTAAATCTGCGAAATCTGCGGATAAAAATTTATCTGCGGATGGGAATCAACGCCGGCCGGTGGACGCCAGCCGCAGCGCCCGCGTCAAAAACAGCGGGTTGCCGATCACATAGCGCTGAAACAGCCGGCGCGGCTCCAGCGCCAGGCGATACATCCACTCCACGCCAGCCTTGCGCATCCACAGCGGCGCGCGCGGCGTCTTGCCGCCCAGGAAATCGATGATGGCGCCGCCGCAGACGATCAGGCAGGGAAAGTCCAGCGCGGCGCGCAGCTGGGCCGCGACCTCTTCCTGCCGCGGCATGCCCATGCCCAGCACAATCAGCGCCGGCCGGTGCGTGGCCGCCAGCAGGCAATAGGTGCCCGTGTCGAGAAAGCCGTTGGCGCGTGTGAGCGTGCTGTGCGGTGCGAGTTCCTCGCGCACGCGCCGCGCGGCTCTTTCGAGCCAGGGCTCGCGCGTGCCGAACAGCGCGATGCCGCGGCCGTCGAAAGCCCGCACCAGCCGGGGGATCAGGTCGGTGCCGTTGAGGTTGAGGCCGGGCTCCATGCGCAGCAGCTTGAACAGGGTCGCCATGCCCGAGCCGTCCCTGAGCACCCTGTCGGCCGAGCGCATGGCCTCAAAAAACGGCGTCGACACCGCCATGGAATTCATTGCGTGTGCATTCGCGAAAGCCAGCACTGTCGGCACGCGGGGCTGGCTCAGCTCGGCCAGCAAGGCCTGGCCTTGGTCGGGGCTTTGCACGCGCTCGATTTTTGCCAGCAGCAGCGCCCAGCGCAAGCGCCAGTCGGAAGGATTGTCGGTGGAGGGATTCAGCATGGGTTTGCCCGTTTTCGGGTCTGCGGCATGAGAAAATCGGGCCCATGGCCAAAGCACTGTCCCTTGAAAATTTCCAGCGCAGCGTCCGCATTGCCGCGGCGCTGACGGTCGCCATGAGCGCCGCGGTGCTGTATGTGGGCGGCGCCCAGCCGGTGGCCGTGGGGTTGTTCCCCGCGCCCTGGGACAAGCTGGCCCACCTGCTGACGTTTGCCGTGGTCGGCATGGCCGCGGGCCTGGCCGGCGGCATGCGCGGCTGGCGCATGGCCCTCTCTTGCCTCGCGGGCGCACTGCTGGTCGGCGGCATGGACGAGCTGCACCAGATGTTCCTGCCGGGCCGCTCCGCGAGCTGGGCCGACCTGGCGGCCGACGCGGCGGGCGGATTGCTGGGCGCGGCGGTGCTGGCCGTGCTGCACCGCCTCTGGGGCGACCGCCTTACGCATCGACTCACGCATCGTTAAGCACCGAGCCCACCAGGGCCACGCCGAATTCGCGCAGGCTGTGCGTGAAGCGCGTCATCTGCGGCAGCGAGCTGGTGTTCTGCCGCGCCACCACCAGCGCGGCCCCCGCGCGCACCGCCACGGTATGGGCGTCGGCGCATTCGCTGGCGGGCGGCGTGTCGATGATGATGATGTCGAAGTCCTGGCCCAGCGCCTGCAGCAGCCTGGAAAATTCCTGCCGGCCCAGCAGTTCCTGCGGGTTCGGCGGAATCACGCCGGCCGGCAGCACCGACAAATCCTGCAGCGCCGCGACGCTGACGACGGCCTCCAGCCCGGCGCGGCCGGCCAGCATGTCCGACAGGCCCGCGCCCTTGCCGAGGTTGAACAGCAGGTGCTGGCGCGGCGCCCGCATGTCGGCATCGACCAGCAAGGTGCGCAGGCCCAGCTGCGAAAACACAATCGCCAGGTTGGCCGAGATGTAGCTGCGCCCTTCCCGGGAGCCGGCGCTCACGATGGCCAGCCCGCGGCGGTCCGGGCCGGTGTCGAACCAGCGCAGCATCAGCTGGCTGCGCAGCGCCCGCAGCTGCTCCACCGGCTGGCTGTTCGGATGGTGGGCCGCCACCAGTTCGCGGCTTAAGTTGCTTTCGCGGGCCAGGTAGGGATAGTCGAACTGCACCGACAGCGCATAGCGCACATCGTCATCGGTGAGCAGCCCCAGCGCCTTGCCGGAATCGCCGAAGCGCGCGCCGCGGTCCTTCTGGAAATGCACGATGCGCTCGGCATCCAGCGGCGAGAGCCGCCCGGCATCGACCAGGATGGCGCCTATGGAGCGGCCCGAGCCGGTGGCCGGCTTGCTGGGCACGGTCAGGGGAACGGGGCGGACCACCGTCTGGTTGTTGCTTCTGTTCATGTTGATGCTCATGCTCATCCTCCCAAACCAAGCGCCAGCCGGCGCGGACCGCTGAGCCGGGTGTTGCCCGTGCTCGAAGAAATGCTGGCCAGCACCGGCAGCTCCAGCATCTGCACCAGGTCCTCGGCGGAGCGCACGCGGCGGTTCGCCAGTTCCAGCAGCAAGGCGCAAGCAATACCCAGCAGGGTGCCGCCGAAGGCGGCAATCAGCAGGTTGACCAGCAGCCGCGGGCTGGACGGGTTGACGGGCGCCGTCGCGGCATTGAGACGCACCACATTGGTCTGGTTGGTCAGGCTCTGCAGGCGCGTCTGCGAAGCGCTCTGGCTCACGGTCTCATAAGCGCGCTGGGCCGACTCGACGTCGCGGCGGTAGACGTTGAGCTCGTCGCGCTGCTTGTTCAGGGCCAGCACGCGGGCCTTCTGCGCGCCGACCGCACCCTGCAGTTCGCGCTCGCGGTCCTTGCCGACGCGGTAGGTGGTTTCGATGGAGGCATTGATGCGCGCGGTTTCGCTGGCCAGGCGGCTCTTGAGCGCGGCCAGCTCGGACTCGGCGCGCTGGCGCTCGGGGTGGTTCTCGCCCAGGCGCACGCTGACTTCCTGCACCTTGGCCTCCTGCCGCGCCACGTCGGCCTTCAGGCCGTTGATCAGCGGGCTTTGCATCACCTCGGCGATGGTGTCGCCGCGCGAGCCGCGCTTGCTCTGGCTGTCGGTGGTGTCGCCCTGCACCGTGGTGAGCTGCGAGGACAGCTCCGCCAGCTTGGTGGTTTCGTAGTCCACGCGCTCGTCGCTGCTGACGATGCCGGCCTTTTGCTGGTATTCCGAGAGCCGGGCCTGGGCTTCTTCCAGCTTGGCGCGCGAGGCCTTGGTCTGCTCGTCAAACCATTCCGCGTAAATGCGGGCCGGTTCGGTCTTCAGCGCCAGGTTGATGTCCAGGTAGGCCTGGGCAAAAGCGTTGGCGACGTTCGCGGCTTCTTCGGGCTCGCTGCCCTTGTAGGTGATGTTGATCACGTTGCTTTCGCGCGCGGGCCGCACGTCCAGGCGCTTTTGCAGCGAATCGGCAAGCCAGCCTTCCAGCGTGCCGCGGCCTTCGGTCGCCTCCATCCAGCGCTCCTTGGTACGCGGGTTTTCGTCGAGCTTGAGCATCTTCACCACGCGTTGGGCCACGCGGTCGCCGCCGATGATGTCCACCTGCGTGGCCATATAGCTGGGGGCCACCAGGCCCTGTATGGGCGCGCTGCCGGCTCCGGCCACCGGATCGGGCGAGCGCACGTCGACCAGCACGGCGGTCTGGGCCGTGTATTTTTTCGGCAGCACCAGGCTGACCGCCAGCGCCGCGGAGATCGCCAGCAGGATGATCAGCACCGCCACCTTGTAGCGGGCGCGCAGTATCAGTAAAAATTGATGGAGTGTCATGGCTTTCCAGTCATGGCTGTTTAGAAAAGGCTTTCGCGGACGTAGATCACGTCCTCGGGGCGAACCAGGTCGTTGAGGTTGGGCGTGGTTTCCACGACCTTGCCCGCGGCATCGCGGCGATGCAGCTTCAGGCGGTTCTGACTGCCGCGCACGGTCGGGCCGCCGCCCTGGGCCAGCGCCTGCATGACCGTCATGCCGCGCTCGATGCGGTAAGGGCCGGGGCGCTGCGCCTCGCCGTAGATGTAGAACATGGGGGCCTTGTTGACGTACAGGGTGTCGCCGCCGGCCAGCACGATGTCCTCATCCGATTTTTCATTGAGAAACAGCGCCGGGATGTCTATCACCTTGCGAAACGGCTTGCCGTCGCGCTGGCCGGTGACGATCAGCACGTCGTCGCCGGTCGGGGTGGTGCCGCCGGCGGCGGCCAGCATGTCGCTGACGCGGGTGTTGAAGGTCTCCAGCGGGAAACGGCCGGGCCGGCTCACCTGGCCCAGCACCGCCACCTGGTTGCCGCGCACCTGGCGCAGCACGATGTTGACTTGCGGCACCTTGACGAAGCCGCCGCTTTTCAAGGCATCACCGATCTTCTTTTCCGCCTCGGAGATCGTCAGCCCGCCAAGCTGCACGCTGCCTATCAGCGGGTAACTGATCACGCCGCTTTCAGAGACGCGCGCATCGATGGACAGATCGGGGCTTTGGTACACCTGCACGCCGATGGCGTCACCCGCGCCCAGGCGATAGTCCTGGCTGTTGGGCAAGGCGGGTGTGGCCGACACCGCGGGTGGTGCTACCGGGCTGGTCGTTGCCGCAGCCTGCAAGGCCGGCGGGGCGACCGGCGAGGCGGGCGCCTGCGGGGTTTGCGCCCACAGCGGTGCGGCCGCCGCGCACAGCAGCAGGTTCAACAGGTATCGGGTCATGGGTTTCAAGTTCAGCGGGTTCATCTTGTCGCCTTTGGGGAAAGCAGGGATTCAGGAAAGCTCGGGAAAAGCGGAAAAAAGCCGGTCAGGAGAAGGTTTGCTCAAAAGCTCGCGTCGGCCGACAGGCCGAAGGAGTTGCTCTTGTAGTCAAAGCCCGGCTCGTTGGACTTGCGCCTGTCGCTTTGCACCGAAGCGGTCAGCTTGAGCGCACGCATGGCCTGCCATTCGAGGGCCAGGGACAGCAGGTTGGTGGTGTCGCGGCGGTTGCTGGCGGCAAAGCCCGGCAGCGGCCCCTTGAAGTCGCGCGCGCCGTGGTCGTAACGCAGGCGCACCGCGGTTTTTTCGCTGGGCTTCCAGGTCGGTGCGACAAAGAATCGCCAGCCCTCGTAATAGCTGGCGGTGTTGGTCTGATAGCTGGCCAGCTCGCGCACCAGGCCGCCCGCCAGCGTGGTCTTGGGCGTGAGGGCCCAGGCCGCGTCGAGCTGGCCGGTCACGCCGGAAAAATCCCGCGCCCCCAGGCCGTCGTGGTCGCGATCCAGGTACGCGACCTTGGCCCGCAGCGTGGTCTTGGCGCTGGGCGCCCAGTCAAAGCGGAACTCATGCTCGCGGTCCGTGAAGTTGCCGGCGATCCCCGGCGACAGGAAGCGCCCCGGGTACTCGCCCTTGCCTTCCCTGAAGCGGTAGGCCATGGAGGTGCCGGACGGGTAGACATAACGCACGCCGCCCTCGGCGCCGTGGATTTTGGAATCGGCCTCGAAGGTGTTGGGCTGGCTGTTGGAGCTGGTGCGCTCGAACAGCCCGCCCACCAGGCGCCAGGCGCCGTCGAGTTCGTACTCGGCATCAAAAATGGTGGAGCGGTTGGTGCGGCGGTTGATCTGCCCCGCGCCCTGCACGTCGGCATAGGTGTCGACATACTCGCGCCTGTCGCTGGTCAGGTTGCCGTGCAGCCTGGGCGTGAAGCTCCAGCGCCAGGCGGCCGCGTAGTTCACCGCCGTGAAATCCAGGTAGGAAAAGCGGCTGTACTGGTGGTCTTCGATATTCGCGTCGAATTCGAAACGCTGCAGCCCATAGGGCTTGTTGATCTTGAAGCCCGCCGTGGTCACCGCCACGTTGTCGTCGCGCTCGGGCCTGCCGAGCACTGCCTGCGTATTGGCGGAGTCGGACAGCCGGAACACATTGCTGTCGTGCGTCACGCTTTGCCCCAGCCGGAACTGCAGCGTGTCCAGGTCGTCGGCCTGCGCGGCCAGGGGAAACAGGCCCAGCAGCAGGAGCGGAATCGGGAGGAGTCTGGAATGGGGACTCAAAGCAAGCCCTCCGCGCCGGAAACGGCAAAAGTCTGGAAGTGGCTGCGCCCACCGCATGGAACGGCAACCGCAGGGGGGTCAAATGAAGATAGCGGATTCATGATGGGGAGGCGATAGTCCTTTTGTCCTATTGGCTGCGGCCCTGTCGGACTGGCGGATTCGCGCTTTTTTCCTTTCTTTTTTGTTTTTCCGGTTTCAACAAACTTCAGTAAGCCGCGCCATCCTTGAAGACCAGGCGAATGGTTTTCAGGATGATGAAAAAATCCAGTTGCAGCGACCAGTTGCGCAGGTAGTCCAGGTCGCAATCGATGCGCGACTGCATCTTGTCCAGCGTGTCGGTTTCGCCTCGCTGGCCGTTGACCTGGGCCCAGCCCGTGATGCCGGGCCTGACCTTGTGGCGCACCATATAACCCTTGATGAGCGAGCGGTACATCTCGTTGTGCGCCACGGCGTGCGGGCGCGGGCCGACGATGCTCATGCGGCCCTGCAGCACGTTGACGAACTGCGGCAGCTCGTCGAGCGAGGTCTTGCGCAGGATGGCACCCAGGCGGGTGACCCGCATGTCGTTCTTGCTCGCCTGGCGTATGGTGCCGCCGTCCTCGGTGACGGCCATGGAGCGGAATTTGTAGACCAGGATCTGCTCGCCGTCCAGGCCGTAGCGGCGCTGCTTGAAAATGACCGGCCCCGGCGAGTCCAGCTTCACCAGCAGGGCGATCACCAGCATGACGGGGAAGATCAGCAGCAGGATCAGCAGCGACAGCACGATGTCGCTGGCGCGCTTGAGGAAACCGTTGACGCCGCGGAAGGGTGTGTCGCAGACCGAGATCACCGTGACGCCGCAGACCGTGTCGCTGCGGCCCTGGATCAGGTCGGTGATGAACATGTCGGGCACAAAGTAGATCGAGGCGGTGGTGTCCTTGAGCCCGTCCAGCACCTGCAGGATGCGCGGGCGCGAGGCCATGGGCAGCGACAGGTAGATGAACTGGATGCGGTGCTGCTTGACGTAGGCCGGCAGGTCGTCGATTTTTCCGACCAGCCGGTGCTCGTCCTGCGCTTCCCTGCGGTCTTCGCCGCGGTCGTCGAAAAAGCCCTTGAGCTCTATGCCCGAGTAGGCCGAGCCGGCGATGTTCCGGGCCAGCGACACGCCCTGCTCATTCATGCCGACGATGACCGCCCCGCGCGGCGGCCCCTGCAGTTTCAGCAGCTGCGGCGCCGCGGCCCTGAGGGCCAGGTGCGCGCCGGCCTGGGCCACGGGCGCGACCCACAGCCAGTGACTCAGCACGGTCATGGAAAACTTGTGGAAATACTCCGTCACATAGCCCGTCAGCAGCAACAGGCCGGCGATCCATAGCCAGTGAAAGGCGATTTTCGAGAACACCTTCCATACCGGCAGGCGCAGCTGGGAACTGCCCGGAAAGGTCAGCGAGAACACGATGACGGACAGGATCAGGTAGGCGGGCCGGACCGAGCCTTCGAAATAAAACGCCAGGGCCCACAGCGAGAACACCAGCACCAGCGGATCCAGCCCGGCTTCGACAGCGGTGAACAGGTGGCTGCGGCCCAGCCCCATGGAGCGCGGTTCGCGCTGGTTGAGCCAGGCGGACGCCGAGTTGAGCTGGTTTGCTTCAGCCATACATGCCGACCCTTGTTACTTTGGAAACCGCCTGCGCGCGGTTGAAGACATTGAGCTTCTGGAAGATGCGCTGCATATGGTTCTTCACGGTGAAGCCGCTGATGTTGAGAATGGCGCCTATTTCGGAATTGGTTTTGCCCATGGCCACCCAGGCCATGATCTGGGTCTCGCGCTCGCTCAGGCCGCTGGCGTCCTCGGCCGGGCCGCGCATGGCGGCGGGCCGGCGCTGCTGCGGCAACGGCGTCATCTGGCGCAAGGCGGCATCCACGCTGGGCATCAGCATGCGCAGGGCCGTGCCGCAAGGCTCGGCCGGGATGTCGCCCGCGCTCATGAATACATACAGGCACTCCTGCTGCGCCCGCTCGTCCTGCAGCCCGTGGATCAGCACCGTGCGCATGCCGCGCAGGCTGCCCGGGAAGGAACCCGGCAAGCTTGCCTGGCCCAGCAGGTATTCGAATTCGCTGAAGTCCAGCCGGCAGGGTTGGCGGTCGGCGGCCAGCCAGCGCTCATGGAACTTGCCTAATAGAAAGGGCAGCCCGTCCGTGCCCGCGGCGTAGGAGCGCGCACCGGGAAGCCTGGACACGACGTCGTGCTGCAGGGCGCCCTGCTGAAAATCGCCCCAGCCCGCGAGCAGGATGTCGTGGGGAAGGAGTTGCTGCACGTCGCCCTGAAGCCAGGCCAGCAGTTCGGCATGCCGCGTGATGGCCGTGCCTTGCACGAGCAGCGCCGCATAGCGCGTGGAATCTTCGCTTGAAAGCGGAGTGTGAAAAGTCATTTCCGGATGTCACTTCCTGTGTGTTTGCCCCGCGAAATCGCCAGGTGACGGCGCTGCGGAAACAGCTGATTGAGGATCGAACACATCTGCGGGAGACGCCATGCGCCAAGCGAGACAGTTGATGTAGGAGATGAACCCAGTTTAGGGTTTTCCCGATTGATTCATTTGACAGAAGAGCGGCGGATTCGTTGCAACAACGTAACAGCTGTGCGCTGGATGTTGGATGCCGCGCAAAACGATACTGCTTGCAACAGTTTGCTTTTTTGCGGGCCTGAAGTTGCAGCCTTGCTTGATTACGCTCTAGGCATCTCCCGCATTGATCTCATTGATCCATTCATCATTCGGCGCTTCAACGCGCACGCGCGGCCCGCGATCCGGGTGGCGGGATTTCATGCACCATGAAGAAAGGAACCCGCATCCGATGACCGGCCAGAAAATGAAACGCAGTCTTGAGGTGGACACGTTGAGGGGCATTGCCTGCGTCCTGCTGGTCCTGTTTCACGTGGTGGGAGACACCCCCAGCGTCGGATTGAGGATTCCGGAAGGCCACTGGCTGCAGGTCTTCAACGAAGCGCTGGCCTACATCCGCATGCCGCTGTTCTCCTTTATCTCGGGCTATGTTTACGGCTTTCGGCCCTACCAGGGCAACGCCCCGGGCTTCATCAAGGGCAAGGTGCGCAGGCTGCTGCTTCCGCTGATCACGGTGGGAACCATTTTTGCCGTCGTGCAGGCGCTCACGCCGGGCGCCAACAATGCCGTGGATCGCTGGTGGCTGCTGCACATCGTGCCGGTAGGACATTTCTGGTTCCTGGAAGCGCTGTTCATCGTCTTCCTGGTCGTGGTCCTGCTCGAGCACTTCAAGGCGCTGTCAACGCCGGCCGGCTTCGCGCTGGCATGGGCCCTGAGTGCGGTGCTGTTCGACTACTTCAGCCCGCCGAATTATTTTGCCGCCCAGGGCGCCGTCTACCTCTTGCCCTTCTTCCTCGCGGGGCTGGCCTGCAAACGCTTCGAGATCAGCGGACCGGCGGCACGCGGCATCGCGGCGGCCGTCTTCATCTGCGCCGCGACCGCGGCCATGCTGCTGCCGCAGTATTCCGAACAAGGCAACTCCATGGCCGCGCTGGGCCTGGGTGTCTGCAGCGCCTTTTTGCTGCTGCGCAGCGGCTGGAGCTCGCCCCGCCTGGCCTATGTCGGCTCTTATTCGTTCGCAATCTACCTGCTGCACGTGTTCTTCACCGCGGCAAGCCGCATCGTCTTGAAGAAAATAGGCGTCACGGATATCTATGTGCTGATGGTGGCGGGCCTGGCCGCCGGCCTGGCCGGGCCGATTGTGTCGGCGCTGCTCATCAGCCGCTCCCCGGGCCTCAACCTCTGGCTGCTGGGCACAACCAGTGCCGGGCCCAAGGCAAAAGCAAAAACAGCGCCGGCCTGACACAGCCGCCTGGTTTGCGCCTGCGCGTTATCCGCCTGACGGCGGTAACACCTTTGCGCTATAAGGGTAACAACCTTTTACAGGACTCACCCCTGTGCGCATGGCGAAGTTGTACCAACAAAAATGGCTGTGGATCCGGCTGCCCATGGCGCTTGCCGCCGCAGCCATGGCCACGGGCCTGTGGCTGTTCGCCTATCCCATGCCGCCCGCGCAACTGAGCATTACCACGGCCGGCGCGGACGGCGCCTACTATCTCCATGCCCAGCGCTATGCCGAAAAACTCGCGGACCACGGCATCACGCTCAACATCCAGACCTCGGCCGGTTCGCAGCAAAACCTGGAGCGCCTTCGCCAGGCCGTGAATCCCTCGGACCTCGCCCTGATGCAGGGCGGCTTCGGTTACCTGGGCAGCTCACTCGAAAGGCGCGACCGCAGCCGCGTCGAAACCCTGGTCAATGTGGACGTGGAACCGGTGTGGGTTTTCACGCGCGGCCGCGAAATCGATTCGCTCAACCAGTTGCAGGGGCTGCGCGTGGCCATAGGCCCCGAGGGTAGTGGAACCCGCAAGGTGGCGCTCAAGCTGCTGGAGCAGGCGAGGATGGAGGCCAGGGACCTGACGCTCTCCCCGTTGACCAGCAGCCCGGCCGTCCAGGCCCTGCGGCAGGGTGCTGTCGACGTGGTCTTCATCGTCGCGGCGCCCGAGTCCTTTGTGGTGCAGAACATGCTGAGCCTGCCGGGCATCCACATGGCGAACATCCGCAAGTCCGCCGCCATCACCGAGCGCAACCCCTACCTCGAGTCGCGCCTGCTGGCGCAGGGCACGCTGGACGCGCGGCTGCCCCCTCGCGACATCACGCTGCTGACCACCTCGGCCAGCCTGGTGGCGCGCGAGGGCCTGCACCCGGCCCTCAAGCGCCTGGCCATCGCGGTGGCCATGGACGTCCACGCCGGCGGCGGACTGTTCCACCGCGCCGGAGACTTCCCTTCGCTGCGGCGCATCGACTTTCCCACCGCACGCGAGGCGCGCGAAACCCTGACCCACGGCCTGCCCTGGCTGGAGCGCGTGCTGCCCTTCTGGTGGGCCCAGGTCGCCGAGCGCATCCTGCTGATCGTGCTGCCGGTGGCGCTGCTGGCCCTGTGGCTGATGCGCCTGGTCCCGGCCTACCTGCGCTGGGTGCTGGAAAGCCGCGTGAACCGCTGGTATGGCGAGCTCAAGTTCATTGAAAACGACCTGGGCCAGGAATCGCTCTCGGGGCTGGACCTGACGCGCTTCCTGGTACGCCTGAACGGCATCGACAAGGCCATGATGGCTTTTGTCACGCCCCGCGACCTGATGGCGCGCTGCTACACGCTGCACCAGCACATCGAATTCGTGCGCCAGCGGCTGTACCGGATGCGGGGGCGATAAGGGCGATGAAACTGCTGTTGCTGTACCGCCGGCGCTGGTGGCTGTTCTATCTGCCGGTGCTGCTGTGCACGGCCCTGGCCTTGTGGTGGTCGGCCACCCGATGGAAAGTGCTGCCGCCCGCCGAAGTGGTCATAGGCGCGGGTTCGCCGCAGGACGGCTACTCCATGCTGGCGCAGCGCTATGCCGAGCAGCTCGAGCGCATGGGCGTGCGCGCCGAACTCGTGTATTCGGACACGCAAAAAGGCTCGCTGGAGCGGCTGGGCCGGCCGGGTGACGCCACCAGCATTGGTTTTGCCCAGGGCATTTATGCCGGCGCCGACACCGGGGTGCAGGCGCTGGCCGTCGTGGGCCAGGAGCCGGTGTGGGTTTTTTCCACCACGGGCGGGCCTTTGTCGCTGGCGCAGGCCAGGGGCTTGCGCATCGCGGCGGGGCCAACCTCGTCCTCATCCTTCATGGCGGCCAGGCTGATGCTGGCGCACGCCGGCGTGCGGCCCGCGGACGTGCAGTTCGACAGCAGCGCCGGCGTGGCGGCCGCCAACGCGCTGATCGACGGCAAGGTCGACCTGGTGTTCCATGTCGCCGGTGATGACTCGCAGGCCGTGCAATTACTCACGCGCAGCAGCGGCATCCAGCTGCTGGGTGTCGAACACGCGGGCGCGCTGGCCGCCCAGAACCCGCGGCTGCAGCCGCTGCTGCTGCCGCAGGGTGCGATCGAGCTGCGCGGCGACATCCCGCCCAAGGACCTCACGCTGATGAGCCTGCAAACCCACCTGCTGGTGAGGCAGGACGTGCACCCTGCCCTGCAGCGCGCCCTGCTGGACGCCGCCGTCGAGATCCACGAGATACCGAACTTTTTGCAGCGCCACGGCCAGTTCCCGAGTTTTCGCGGCAGCGACTTTCCGCTCTCCGCCACGGCCCGCGGCTACAGCCTGGGCGCGCGCCCCTGGATGGAAACCCTGCTGCCCTACCGCACGGCCCAGTACGCCGAGCTGGTCTTCTACGCCATCCTGCCGCTGCTGGGCATCGCGCTGTTGATGCTGGCCTGGATCCCCAGGCTGTTCGACTGGCGCATCAACTCCGCCCTGAACCATTTTTACGGCGACCTCAAATTCCTCGAGAGCGAGATGGACAGCGTCGCCGCCGACAACCCCGTGGCGCTGCGGCGGCTGCTGGAACGGCTGGACAACATAGAGCGGCAGGTGGTGTCGCTGGATCTGCCCGACGAATTTTCCGAGCGCTGGTATACCTTGCGCGAGCACATGGCTGCAGCGAGCGACCGGTTGCTCAAGCTCAGGGCGCGCTAAGGCGCGAAAACGCCGTTCGCACTAAACTGCGAAACCCACCGGGCAACAGGCTGCGGTGGATAACAACAGAGACTGAGGCAAACGTTCCTATGAACATCGTCATCACCGGCGGCGCCGGATTCCTGGGAGCCAGGCTGGCTCGCCAGCTGCTTGAACAAGGGAAGCTTTCCCTAGCAGGTGGCGCGCCGCAAACCATCAAGACCCTCACACTGGTCGACCGGGTTGCCCCACCCGCCACACTGACTGCGGACGGACGAGTGCGCGCAGTCGTCGGCGACCTCAACCAGCTCCTCGAAGCCAGCGATAAAACATTACAGGTCGTGCGCACCGACGACGCCCTCGTCTTTCACCTCGCCGCCGCCGTCAGCGGCGAATGCGAGGCCGACTTCGACCTCGGCATGCACAGCAACGTCGATGCCACGCGCGCGCTGCTGCAGGCCTGCCGCACGCTGGGCACCTCGCCCACCGTGGTGTTCGCGAGCTCGCTCGCGGTGTTCGGCAACTCGCCGGCGCAGCCCTTGCCGCCGGTGATTGACGACAGGACGCTGCCTACGCCGCAGAACAGCTATGGCATCCAGAAATTCATCGGCGAGCAGCTGGTGGCGGACTATGCGCGCAAAGGTTTCATACGCGGGCGCAACGTGCGGCTGATGACCGTCAGCGTGCGTCCGGGCAAACCCAACGGCGCGGCCTCCAGCTTTCTGAGCGGCATGATCCGCGAGCCGCTGGCGGGCCTGCGCGCAGCCTGCCCGGTGCCGCCCGACACCGCCGTGGCCCTGTCGTCCCCCGCGCGAACGATTGAAGGGCTGGTACGCGCGGCCGAAGCCGGCGACGCCGAATGGGGCGCGCGCACGGCCGTCAATCTGCCGGCGCTGAAAACCACCGTGGGCGAGATGGCCGCGGCACTCGAACGCGTGGCCGGCAAAGAGGCCTCCAGCCTGATCGACTGGACATCCGACCCGGCCGTCGCCGGCATCGTGACGAGCTGGCCGGCCACCATAGACGCGGCGCGGGCCCGGGGCCTGGGCCTCTTGCCCGACAAGGACTTTGACAGCATCATCGCTGCGCACTTAAGCGAAAACCCGCGCATCGCGCCCGAGGCGATGACGCAATAATAGGTGTGCATACGGCTGGCTGCATATCGCAGTCGCGGATTTTCTAAACACAACGATTATTTGGAGACACCATGAAAATTTCAAAACTGCTGGTCGGCATGGCTTTGGGCCTGGGAATCATCGCATCGGTGAGCGCGCAAAGCACCATGCGCATCAGCATTTCCACAGCCCAGAACTCGCACCAGGGTGTTGCGATCGATACCTTCGCCAGGGAAGTCGAGAAACGCACAGCCGGCCGCTACAAGATCCAGACCTTCTACAACGGCGCACTGGGCGGCGAGCGCGAATCCATCGAGGCCGTGCAACTGGGTACCCAGGAACTGGCCTTCTCGTCCACCGGCCCGGTGCCCAACTTCGTGCCCGAGACCAAAATCCTCGACGTGCCCTTCCTGTTTCGCGACAAGGCGCATGCGCGCGCCGTGCTCGACGGCCCCATCGGCCAGGACCTGCTGACCAAATTCGACGCCAAGGGCTTCAAGGCGCTGGCCTGGGCCGAGAACGGCTTTCGCCACATGACCAACAGCAAGCGCGACGTGAAGCTGCCGGAAGACCTGAAGGGGCTGAAGATGCGCACCATGGAAAATCCGGTGCACATCGCGGCCTACAAAGGCCTGGGCATCATCACCACGCCCATGGCCTTCCCTGAGGTGTTCACCGCGCTGCAGCAAGGCACCGTCGACGGCCAGGAAAATCCCCTGTCGGTGATCATGTCCGCCAAGTTCGACCAGGTGCAAAAGCACCTGTCGCTGACCGGCCACGTGTATTCGCCCTGCATTTTCCTGATGAACAAAGCCTCCTTCGACAAGCTCAGCGCCGCCGACAAAACGGCCTTCATCGACGCGGCCAAGGAAGCGACCAAAGCCAACCGCGCCCGCGTCGACCAGGACGACGCCAACGGAGTGGCCGATCTGCGCGCCAAGGGCATGACCGTGATCGAGAACGTCGACAAAGCCAGGTTCGTGGCCACGCTGGCGCCCGTCAATGCCGAATTCGAAAAGCAGTTCGGCAAGGCCAACATCGACGCGATCCGCAACTACAAGTAAGGGTGCGCAGGCTGCGGTTTTCGCCACGGTTTGCAGCATCCGGTGTCGCTGAATACGCCCGCAGGCATCGTACTGGCGGGCGTTTTCCATCTACCTTCCCCTATCCATCGGCCCTCTCATGAAACAAGCTTTCCTCAAACTTGAACGATGGACCACCGGCTTTTCCATGCTGGTGGCCTGCCTGATGCTGGTCATCGCCTCGGCGCTCGGAATGTTCCAGATCGTCACGCGCTTTGTTCTTGAGCAGCCCGCCGAGTGGAGCGAAATCCTGATCCGCCTGAGCCTGATCTGGATGGTGTTCATGGGCATCCCGATGGCTTTCCGGCAAGGCGCCATGGTCAGCGTGGACGTGCTCTACCGCTGGAGCCCGCCGCGCGTGCGGCGTGTGCTGGACTGGCTGGTCTGCCTCGCCGCCCTGGCGCTGATCGCTGTGATCGTCTGGTGGGGTTGGGACTATTCACTGCGCGGACGGGTGCAGTCCATGGCGGGCCTGGAGGCCATCTCGATGTTCTGGGGTTACGTGGCCATGCCCGTGGGCGGCATGTTTGCCGTGGTCGGCATCATCGGCAACCTGATCGACCCGCAGCGCAACGAACTGGAGACGGCGCAATGACTGCGGTGATGATTTCAACCATGGTGTTGTGCTTTGCGCTCACCGTCTCCGTGGCCGTGTCCATTGGCCTGGCCTCCATCTTCGGCATCCAGGCGTCCAACGCCAACATGCTGATCTCCGTCAAGGAGATGTTCTCTTCCATCAACAAGTTTCCGCTGGCCGCCATCCCTTTCTTCATCCTGGCCGGCAACCTGATGGAGACCGGCGGCATCTCGCGCAGGCTGGTCGAATTCGCCAAGAGCATTGTGGGCGGCGTCCAGGGCGGCTTGCCCATGACCTGCGTGCTGACCTGCATGATTTTCGCGGCCGTGTCCGGCTCGTCGGTGGCCACGACGTTTGCCATAGGCGCCATCCTGATACCGGCGCTCATCAAGCACGGTTACCCCACCGCCTACGCCGCGGCCCTGCAAGCCACCAGCGCGGAATTGGGCGTGATCATCCCGCCGTCCATTCCCATGATTCTTTACGGCGTGAGCGCCGAGGTCTCCATCGGCGAACTCTTTATCGCCGGCTTCGGCCCGGGCTTGCTGATCGGCTTCGCCCTGATGCTGTTCGTGCACCTGTACTGCCGCTGGAAGGGCTGGGGCAAGCATGATGGCGACGGCCGCCTGGGCTTCGGCAAGGCAACCTGGCAGGCGGGCTGGGCGCTGCTGATGCCGGTGATCATCCTGGGCGGCATTTACGGCGGGATTTTCACGCCGACCGAGGCGTCCGCGGTGGCGGTGTTCTACGCGCTGGTCGTCGGCGTCGTGATCTACCGTGAAATCAAGCCGGCCGACCTCTACGCCATCCTGCGCAAGTCGGTGCTCTCCAGCGCCGTGATCATGTTCATCATCGCCAACGCCGGGCTGTTCGCCTTTTTGATCACCCGGGCCGGCGTGCCGGATGCCATCGGCCACTGGCTGGAAGCCGTGCTGCAGTCGCCCGCCCTCTTCCTGCTGGGTGTCAACGCGGCGCTGTTCATCATCGGCATGTTCATAGAGACCAGCGCCGCCATCATCGTGCTGGCACCCATCCTGGCGCCGGTGGCCGTGCATTTCGGCATAGACCCGGTGCACTTCGGGCTGGTGATGGTGGTCAACCTCGCGCTGGGCATGATCACACCGCCTTTCGGCGTGAACCTGTTCGCGGCCTGCACCGTCGCCAGGATATCGTTGGACCGCATCGTGACCCACCTGGTTCCCTTTGTCCTGGTCATCCTGGCCTGCCTGATGGTGATCACTTACGTCCCGCAGCTTTCGCTGGGCCTGCGCGACCTGGTCTACGCGAAATAGTTTTTCAGGCGGGGTTTCACGCGCCTGTCATCTGCGCAGGCCATGCTCTGGCATTCATTGGAGGATGAAATCCATGCAGCTCCACAAAACCGACCGCGCCCGCGCCGAGCTCAGGCCCGGCGTGAGAACGCTTGGCCAGCGCGAGCGCACCCTGCTGCTGATGGCCGACGGCAGCAAATCCGCCCAGGATTTCCGGCCGTTGTTTGACGGCGACGGCGAAGCGATCGCCCTGCGCCTCCTGCGCGAAGGCTTTCTGGAGGCGCATCCGGGTAAAACGTCCGCGCCCGCCGCGGCACCAGTTCCCCCACCCAAACCCACGCCGGCCCAGCTGCAGAACTTCCCCAGCCCCGAAACCACCCAGGCCATCCAGGTCTCGGCCGACCAGTTTGAGGGCAAGCGCTCGCTCGCCACGACGCGCATGTTCCTCTTTGACATCTGCGAGCGCATGTTCGCCCGCCGCAACCCCGAGATGGCTGAGCGCTTTCGCGAAGCGCTGCGCAATGCCAAGGACCGCGAGAGCATGCTCACGGCTTCACGCGACATGATCGAGGAAATCGAGAAGATCGCGGGCCACGAGCGCGCCGACTCCATCAGCGAGCGCATCGCCATGCTGCTGCCGCAGTACATAGATATAGCGGCCTAAGTTACACTTGCCGGGTCAGGAGAGAGTTTTCCCCGGGAAAACCGCCGAAGGCGCACGTACACCCCCTTTTGGTGCACTGAACGCTCAGGCAAAAGGACTGGCAACCGCCCTGCGGCGCACCACGCGGCAGGGCGTTCCCTACTGGAGAGAGGCCGCCGCAAAGACGGCCCACCGAAGGAGCAAACCCGCATCGCCGGGCGAATCTCTCAGGTAAAGTGGACAGCAGGGGCAACTCATGGATCCAGAACCTGTTTGCCCCCCGGAGAATGCCTTGTCCGATTCGTCCACCTCTTCCGCCGCCCCTGAAACCCTGCTGAAAACGCCGCTGCACGCGCTGCATGTGGAATTGGGCGCGCGCATGGTGCCTTTCGCGGGCTATTCCATGCCGGTGCAATACCCCGCGGGCCTGATGGCCGAGCACCACCACACACGCCAGGCCGCCGGCCTTTTTGACGTCTCCCACATGGGCCAGCTGCGCCTGGTGGGCGCCGACGCCGCGGCGGCGCTTGAATCGCTGATCCCGGTCGATGTGCTGGACCTGCCCGCCGGCAAGCAGCGCTACGGCCTGCTGCTCAATGACGAAGGCGGCATCATCGACGACCTGATGTTCTTCAACCGCGACTACGCGAACGGCGGCGACCTGTTTGTCATCGTCAACGGCGCCTGCAAGGTGGGCGACATCGCGCACATCCAGGCAAAAATCGGCGCGCGCTGCCAAGTCATCCCCATGCCCGAGATGGCGCTGCTGGCGCTGCAGGGCCCACAGGCCGTCACCGCGCTGCAGCGCCTGGCGCCCGGTGTCGAAAAATTGGTGTTCATGACCGGCGGGCGCTTCACGGTGGCCGGCTGCGACTGTTTCCTCACCCGCAGCGGCTACACCGGCGAAGACGGTTTTGAGATTTCCGTGCACGGTTCGCAGGCCGAGACGCTGGCGCGCGCGCTGCTCGCCCAGCCCGAGGTCAAGCCCATAGGCCTGGGCGCACGCAACTCGCTGCGCCTGGAAGCGGGCCTCTGCCTCTACGGCAACGACATCGACACCACCACCACGCCGGTGGAAGCCAGCCTCAACTGGGCCCTGCAGAAAGTGCGGCGCACGGGCGGCGCACGCGCGGGGGGATTCCCCGGCGCGGACAAAATCCTGGCCCAGCTGGCCGACCCCGCCACGCTGGCGCGCAAACGCGTGGGACTGGTGGCGCTGGAGCGCGTTCCCGTGCGCGACCACACGGAACTGCAAAGCACCGACGGCACAAAGATTGGCGAAGTCACCAGCGGCCTGCTGGGCCCGACCATCAACCAGCCGGTGGCCATGGGCTATGTGAAACCCGAATTCGCCGCCCTGGGCACACGCGTGAACGCCATCGTGCGCGGCAAGGCCGTGCCCATGGAGGTCGCGGCCATGCCTTTTGTCCCCAACCGTTACTACCGCGGATAACCGTGGTTAAGCGCGGCTAAAGCCTTCTTTCCCCACCCCTCAACCCCTCCGGAGATTCTCATGACCGTCAAATACACCGAAGACCACGAATGGCTCAAGATTGAAGGCGACACCGCCACCGTCGGCATCACCGTGCATGCGCAGGACGCGCTGGGCGATGTGGTGTTTGTGGACCTGCCCGCCGTGGGCACGAGCTTCGCGCAAAAGGAAACCGCCGGCGTGGTCGAATCGGTGAAAGCCGCCGCCGACGTCTACATGCCCGTAAGCGGCGAAGTGACCGCCATCAACGAAGCCCTGAAGGACGACCCGTCCCTGGCCAACAGCGACCCCATGGGCGCCGGCTGGTTCTTCAAGATCAAGCTGTCCGATCCTTCGCAGCTCGATGCGCTGATGGACGAAACCCGCTACACCGCCTTCGCCGCCTGATTTCCCGGCCGACTTTTTTCTGACTCCTGCTGCCAAGCCCGACACGGAACCCGACATGTTGATGCAAACCGCCAAGCCCCTGGGCGACCTTGAAAACCCTTCCGAATTCATCGCCCGCCACATCGGCATCGACGAAACCGACGAAGTCCACATGCTCGGCGTCGTGGGCTCGGCCTCGCGCCGCGAACTGGTCGAAGGCATTGTTCCGCGCTCCATCGCGCGCAGCACGCCCATGGCCATCCCGGCCCCGGTGACGGAAGCCGCTGCGCTCAAGCAGCTCAAGGCCATCGCGGCCAAGAACAAGGTATTCAAGAACTTCATAGGCCAGGGCTACTACGGCACCTACACGCCGGGCGTGATCCTGCGCAACATCCTCGAGAACCCCGCCTGGTACACCGCCTACACGCCTTACCAGGCCGAGATCTCGCAGGGCCGCATGGAAGCGCTGATCAATTTCCAGACCATGGTCTGCGACCTGACCGGCATGCCCATCGCCAACGCCTCCATGCTCGACGAGGCCACGGCCGCCGCCGAAGCCATGACACTGGCCAAGCGCAGCGTCAAAAGCAAGAGCAATGTCTTCATCGTGGCGGGCGACTGCCATCCGCAAACCATCGAAGTGATACAGACCCGCGCCAAACCGCTGGGCATCACGGTCAAGGTCAGCACGGCGGCCGTCACGGTGCCGCAGCTGATGGCCGAGGGCGACTACTTCGGCGTGCTGGCCCAGTACCCGGCCACCACCGGCAGCATCCATGACCTGCGCCCGCTCGCGGGCCAGGCCCACGTGGACGGCGCGGCCCTGTGCGTCGCGGCCGACCTGCTGGCGCTCACCTTGCTGACGCCGCCCGGCGAATGGGACGCCGACATCGTGCTGGGCAACACCCAGCGCTTCGGCATGCCCATGGGCAACGGCGGCCCACACGCGGCCTACCTCGCCTGCCGAGACGAATTCAAGCGCTCGTTGCCGGGCCGCCTGGTCGGCGTCAGCGTCGACAGCCACGGCAACCCGACCTACCGCCTCGCGCTGCAGACGCGCGAGCAGCACATACGCCGCGAAAAAGCCACCTCCAACATCTGTACCGCGCAGGTGCTGCCGGCCGTCATCGCCAGCATGTATGCCGTCTACCACGGCCCGCAGGGCCTCAAGCGCATCGCCGAGCGCGTGGCGGCCTACACCGCCGTCTTTGTGCGCGGCCTGCAGGAGCTGGGCTACGAAATCACCAACACCGGCGCCTTCGACTCCGTGACCGTGAAGACCGGCGACGCGACCAATGCGATTGCCGAGCGCGCGCGCCAGGCCGGCGCCAACCTGCGCTTTCGCCTGAACAACCACCTGGGCGTGTCTCTGGACGAAACCACCAGCCGCAAGGACATCGAACTGCTCTGGTCCTTCTTCGCCAAGCCCGGCCAGACGATTCCCGTGGTCAGCGCCTTCGAAAAAGGCGTGGAATCACTCATCCCCACCGAGTTGCGCCGCGCAACACCTTTCCTCACGCATCCGGTGTTCAACACCCACCATTCCGAAACCGGCATGCTGCGCTACATCCGCATGCTCAGCGACAAGGACCTGGCGCTGGACCGCAGCATGATCCCGCTGGGCAGCTGCACCATGAAGCTCAACGCGACCAGCGAGATGATCCCCATCACCTGGCCCGAGTTCGCCAACATCCATCCCTTCGCGCCCGCCGACCAGCTGCAAGGCTATGCCGAGCTCGACAAGCAGTTGCGCGACTGGCTGTGCCAGGCCACCGGCTATGCCGGCATCAGCCTGCAGCCCAACGCCGGCTCGCAGGGCGAGTACGCGGGCCTGCTGGCCATCAAGGCCTTCCACGAAGCCAAGGGCCAGGGCCACCGCAACATCTGCCTGATCCCGTCCTCGGCCCACGGCACCAACCCGGCCAGCGCGCAGATGGTGGGCATGAGCGTGGTCGTGACCGCCTGCGACGCGCGCGGCAACGTCGACATGGCCGACCTCAAGGCCAAATGCGAACAGCACAGCGACAAGCTGGCCTGCGTGATGATCACCTACCCGAGCACGCACGGCGTGTTTGAAACCCAGGTGAAAGAGCTCTGCGCCATGGTGCACAGCCACGGCGGCCGTGTCTACGTGGACGGCGCCAACATGAACGCACTGGTCGGCGTGGCCGCGCCCGGCGAGTTCGGCGGCGACGTGAGCCACCTGAACCTGCACAAGACCTTCTGCATCCCGCACGGCGGCGGCGGCCCGGGCGTGGGCCCGGTCTGCGTGGTGGCCGACCTGGTGCCCTACCTGCCCGGCCACGCGACGGCGGGCATTCCCGGCAACGGCGTGGGCGCCGTCTCGGCAGCGCCTTTGGGCAATGCCGCGGTGCTGCCCATCAGCTGGATGTACTGCCGCATGATGGGCCCCGAGGGCCTGACGCAGGCGACCGAGGTCGCCATCCTGAGCGCCAACTACATCAGCTCGCGCCTGAAGGATCACTACCCGACGCTGTACGCCAGCGAAAACGGCCACGTGGCCCACGAGTGCATCCTGGACCTGCGCCCGCTGAAAGACACCAGCGGCGTCAGCGCCGAGGACGTGGCCAAGCGCCTGATGGACTACGGCTTCCATGCACCCACGCTGAGCTTTCCCGTACCCGGCACGCTGATGGTGGAACCCACCGAAAGCGAAACCCTGGCCGAGCTGGACCGCTTCATCGACGCGATGATCGCGATACGCGACGAGATCCGCAAAGTGGAAGCCGGCCAGTGGCCGCAGGACAACAACCCGCTCAAGCACGCACCGCATACCGCGGCCAGCCTGCTGGGCGCCGACTGGGACAGGCCTTACTCGCGCGAAACCGGCGGTTTCCCGCTGGCCTCGCTCAAGCAGGTGAAGTACTGGCCGCCCGTGGGCCGGGTCGACAACGTCTACGGCGATCGCAACCTGTTCTGCAGCTGCGTGCCGGTGAGCGATTACGCCTAGGACCTGTCAACACTGTGTTGGCAGGTTCTGACGCCCAGATCGTCCTGATCGTCGTGGGCGCGGCGGCGGCGGGCTTTGTCCAGGGCCTGTCGGGCTTTGGCTTCAGCCTGGTCGCCATGTCTTTCTGGGCCTGGGCCATCGACCCGAAACTGGCGGCCGTCATGGCGGTGTTCGGCGGGCTGGCAGGCCAGCTCATGGCGGCCTTCACGGTCAGCCGCAACACCGACTGGAAGCGCCTGCTGCCGTTTCTGGCAGGCGGCCTGCTCGGGCTGCCCCTGGGTTTGCTGCTGTTGCCGCAGCTTGACGTCCAGTTGTTCAAGCTGTTTCTCGGCGTGCTGCTGGCGGCATGGTGCCCGGCCATGCTGTTTTCGGGCAAGCTTCCGCGCATTCACCATGGAGGGCGCATTGCCGACGGCGCGGCAGGCGCCACCGGCGGTTTCATGGGTGCCTTGGGCGGCTTCAGCGGCGTCATTCCGACGCTGTGGTGCACCCTGCGGGGCTACGACAAAGCGGACCAGCGCGCCGTCATCCAGAACTTCAACCTGGCGGTACTGACCGCCACCATGGCCAGCTACGGAGCGGCCGGCCTGGTCACCCGCGAGACGCTGCCCATGCTGGCCATCGTGGCGCCCGCGGCGCTCATTGCGGCCTGGCTGGGCGGACGGCTTTACACGGGTATCAGCGACCTGGCCTTTCGCAGGCTGGTGCTGAGCCTGCTGACCTGCTCCGGCCTGGCCATGCTGGTCTCATCGGTGCCGGAGTTGTTGCGGCGAATCGGGTAGGCGGCGCATGTCATTTCAAGAGGAACGGGAGCTGGCCCGCAACTCGCGAATGGCTTTTATCATGGTGGGCGCCAGCATATTCCAGTGCAAGGCCCGCAGCGACCGGCGGTAACGCAGCCCGCTGCCCCCCACGGATGCCGACACCAGCTCCAGGGGATCGCTGACCACGCACAAAAGCCGCTTGATCATGGGGTCCTGCTCGCTGGGCTTGCCGCCCAGGAAGGCGTCGTTCTTCCCGTCCCACAAAAGCTGGGCGTTGACGTGTATCCCCCAGCCGCATGCCCAGCCGTTCGCTTTGAGGTGTTCAAGGGCGGCAGCCACGTATTCGGCATCAAAAATGAAGGTGTCGGTGCGCACCCAACGGCCCAGCCAGATTTCCGCCAGCGGGCGCGCCGCCGGCGTGGCTCTTGGGATCAGGCCGCGCAGCATTTCGCCGTTCATCTCCATGTAGCGCACCCGCGCCGGGATGCCGGCGGAGCGCATCAGCGCGATCAGCAGGGTCACCTTGTCGTCGCCGTCGCCTCCGCGCGTCTCGAGCACGTCGCGGGCCGTCGGGTATTGGAGCTTGACCCGCTTGGTATAAGGCAGGTGCTTGACGAAGCGATAGATGGCCAGTGCCTTGTCCCGGTCGGTGCGGCACAGCTGGACCAGCGCGCGAGCCTTCAGGCGCAGCTTGGTGTCGTCCAGGTCCAGCAGCGGCGTCGTGCCGAGCCAGTCCTGCGGCCGGTCGCTGACTCTTTTATTCAGCCGGCGGGGCGGATCGAATTGTGCGGCAAGTGCCACCATGGGGCCACCACGGAGTGAATCGTTCACGCATGGTAACCCCGCAGGCGCAATTTCGGCGAATTTCGGCGCCACGTCCGGGCGCTGAGGGCCTGGCTCCTTCTTCCCCGGAGAGAAGGCAAACATCAGGGCTCGCGACCTTGGATGTTGCATCGCAGCATGCCATCAAAAGCGCGTGGCCAGCCAGCGCTTCATGAGCCCGTGCACAAGGCGCCCCCGGTTTCGACCAAGGCATTGCGCAACTGGGCCTGTGCGATGGGCAGTCGCAGCGCCACGGCGCGCTCTACCACGGGTGCCAGGCGGCGCAGCTTCTTCTGCGCGTGGTCTTTGGCAATGTCGGCCAGGCGGTGTTCCAGAAACGGGTTGAGCAGGCGGTCGCGCAATTCCGCGAGGTAGGCGCGGGCCTCGGGGCCTGTGCCCTCGGCGTCAAATACCGGCAGCACCTCGTCGGCCCACACGGCCTCCAGCAGGGTGCGCAGCGCCGGGGTATGCATGGCCTGCACCACGGTCATGTCGGCGGCACCGCCCATCAGCCGCCAGCGCTCGGCCAATACCGTGTGACCCAGGTTCAGCAGCCAGAGCTTGCGTTGCTCGAATGGGGCCAGTGCATCCGTCACCACCAAGGCCGGGTGGCGGCAAGGAAGTACCATGCGCGGCTGGTGCTCGATGGCCCACAGCGCATAGGGCTCGGCCACCGCACCGGCGGGCTCCAGTGGGGACGACACGATGCGGTCCACCAGGGAATTGACCCACACGCAGTGCTCCAGCACATAGCGAAGGAAGGCGGGGGCACCGCCCCAGTTCTGCGCCAGCGTGGCTACCAGCTTGCGCAAGGTGTCGCCGTTGCGGCTGACCAGTTCGCAGGGGTACAGCGTCAGGGGAGCCTCCGGTTGCCGCTGCCAGCGGTGATGCAAAAGCGCCACCAGCTTGGCCGGGTAGCTGCGCGGCGCCGTCGTGGGGCTGTGCAGCAGCGCCGCGGTGTCGGAGTCGTCCAGTGCATAACCCGTATCCGCAGTGTTGGAGATGATGACCTGCACGCTGGTGGCCATGGCATCGCGCAATTGCGTCCAGTCGCGGCGAGCATGCCAGACGGCCTGCACCGCGTTCACCTGCACGGTTTCCTCGATACGCCGGCCCTGTTGCATGCCACGCAATTCCACGCGGTAGCCATGTGCCAGGGCCGCGGCGCGCGCGCTGCTCTGCGGGCTGTCCGTGCTCTGCACGACGGTAATGCCGCCCAGTGCCTGGCCTTGGGCCAGGGCCTGGGACACAAACAGGTCCGCATGCGCCTGCAGAAAGCGCCCGGTGCCGAACTGGAGGATGGGCGTGCTCACATGCAGGCTCCGCTTAGCATTCGATCAGCGCCTTGACCACGCCCTGCGTGGGATCCAGCAGGGTGGCGAACTGGGCGGGTACATCGGCCAGAGCCATGCGATGGGTGTTGAGTGCCGCGGTGGGAATCTTGCCGCTGCGCATCGCCTCAAGCACCGTTTCGAAGTCCTCCATGGTGGCATTGCGGCTGCCCAGCAGCGTCGCCTCGCGTTTGTGAAATTCCGGATCGGCGAACGTGATGTTGTCCCGCACTATCGACACCAGCACATACTTGCCGCCATGGGCAATGAACTGGAAGCCGCGTTCCATGGCCCTTGCGTTGCCCGTGGCGTCGAAAACGACATCGTAAAAATCTCCATCGGTCAGCGCGCGCAGCTGGTCCAGGTCGTTGTCGGCGATCAAGACACCCGCATGCGCACCCAGGTGTTGTTTGCAAAAGTCCACCCTCTCCTTTCGCGTGTCCAGCGCTGTGACCTGGCCGCCACGCAGGCCGGCGAACAGCAGGGAGGCCATGCCGATGGGGCCCGTCCCGACCACCAGTACACGCTGGCCGGGCTGCACGTCGGCGCGGCGCACGGCGTGGGCACCAATGGCCAGGAATTCCACCATGGCGGCCTGGTCCAGTGAGACACCCTCCGCCTTGCGCACAAACTGCGCGGGTACGTTGAGATACTCGGTGAAGGCGCCGTCGCGGTGCACGCCCAGTACCTGGATGTGGACGCAGCAGTTGGTCTTGCCCTGGCGGCAGGCGACACACCGGCCGCACGACAGGTAAGGCATGACGAAGACGGCGTCGCCGGGCTGAAGAGGGCTGCCCGCGGGAGCTTCCTCCACGGTACCCGCGACTTCGTGGCCCATGACGCGTGGATAGGCCAGGAAGGGTTGCGTGCCGGTGAAGATGTGCAGGTCGGTGCCGCACACCCCCACCCGGCGGATGCGCAGCAGCACATCGCCTTCGTTGCGGATGGGCATGGCCGCTTCGAGCGCGCGCAGCACGCCGGGAGTTTCGCAAATGACTGTCAGCATGGATGTCCTTGAGTGGAAGTGGTTAGTCAATATGGAATACGGATTCCATGGCGGCCCAGTGCTCGCCCGGGCTGCGGGTTTGAAGGGGGCGCTGGCAGGGGCCGCACAGGGCCCACCAACGCTGCGTTTGTGCATCGGCGGCGATAGCCGCCATGT
>NZ_AKIV01000062.1 GCF_000282655.1 Polaromonas sp. CF318 | reverse complement strand
TCATCGTGGCGATCAACAAGGATCCCGAAGCGCCCATCTTCAGCGTGGCCGACTACGGCCTGGAGGCCGACCTGTTCACGGCTGTGCCTGAGCTGGTTGCAGCTTTGTGATCTGTTAGTGAGTTAACTCCCTCCCCCGCTGGGGGAGGGCAGGGGTGGGGGCCGGCTGCGGTTGAGCAAGCGCTTTTGCCGCCGCCGCAGGCCCCCATCCCCACCTTCCTCCAGAGGGGGAAGGCGCCAAGAATTCCGGAGACAAAAAATGAGCTACACCGCCCCCGTCAAGGACATGCTGTTTGACATCCAGCACCTGGCCAATATCGAAGAGATCGCAAAAATCCCGGGCTTTGAGGAAGCCGGCCTGGACACCGCGCAGGCGGTGCTCGAGGAATGCGCCAAGTTCAACGAAGGTGTGTTGGCGCCGCTGAACCGCCACGGCGACATCAATCCTTCGAGCTGGAAAAACGGTGAGGTCACCACCACACCGGGCTTCAAGGACGCGTTCAAACAATACGTCGAGGGTGGCTGGCAAGGCCTGCAGCATCCGGCTGATTTCGGCGGCCAGGGCCTGCCCAAGACCATAGGTGCGGCCTGTGGCGAAATGCTCAACTCGGCCAACATGAGCTTCGCGCTGTGCCCGCTGCTCAGCGACGGCGCCATCGAGGCGCTGCTGACGGCAGGCTCCGACGAGCTCAAGGCGGTCTACCTCGAGAAACTCGTGAGCGGCCAGTGGACGGGTACCATGAACCTGACCGAGCCGCAGGCCGGCTCCGACCTGGCCATGGTGCGCAGCCGTGCCGAGCCGCAGCCTGACGGCACTTACAAGATTTTCGGCACCAAGATCTTCATCACCTACGGTGAGCACGACATGGCCGAGAACATCGTGCACCTGGTGCTAGCCCGCGTGACCGGCGCGCCCGAAGGCGTCAAGGGCATCAGCCTGTTTGTCGTGCCCAAGTTCATGGTCGGCAAGGACGGCGCCCTGGGCGCGCGCAACGACGTGCACTGCGTCAGCATAGAACACAAGATGGGCATCAAGGCCTCGCCCACCGCCGTGCTGCAGTACGGCGACCATGGCGGCGCCGTCGGCTACATCGTCGGCGAGGAAAACCGCGGCCTTGAGTACATGTTCATCATGATGAACTCCGCGCGTTACGCCGTCGGCATGCAGGGCATCGCGATCGCCGAGCGTGCCTACCAGAAGGCCGTGGCTTTTTCGAAAGACCGCGTGCAGAGCCGGCCGGTTGACGGCTCCATCAAGGCCAGCGCGCCCATCATCCACCACCCCGACGTCAAGCGCATGCTGATGACCATGCGCGCCTACACTGAAGGCTGCCGCGCCATGGCCTCCGTGGCCGCAGCGGCTTACGACGCGACGCACCACCATCCCGATGCCGAGGTGCGCAAGCAGAACCAGGCTTTTTATGAATTCATGGTGCCGTTGGTCAAGGGCTACAGCACCGAGATGAGCCTGGAAGTCACCTCGCTGGGCGTGCAGGTCCACGGCGGCATGGGCTTTATCGAGGAAACCGGCGCGGCCCAGTACTACCGCGATGCCAAGATCCTGACGATTTACGAAGGCACGACCGCCATCCAGGCCAACGACCTGATAGGCCGCAAGACCTCGCGCGACGGCGGCCAGACGGCCAAGGCGATTGCCGCGCAGATCGAGGCAACGGAAAAAGCCCTCGTGAAGCAGGGCAATGCGGACGCCGTGGCCGTGGCCAGGCGACTGAAGGCCGCGCGTGAAGCCTTTGTCGACGTGGTCGACTTTGTCGCGGGCAACACCAAGGCCAGCCCCAATGCCGTGTTCGCCGGCAGCGTGCCTTACCTGATGCTGGCGGGCAATGTGGTCGCGGGCTGGCAGATGGCGCGCTCGCTGCTGGTGGCGCAGGAGCAGATTGCGCAAGGAACGGACGTCGCTTTCATGCAGGCCAAGATCGTTACCGCGCGTTTTTACGCCGACCACCTGCTGACCAAGGCCCCCGGCCTGCGCGACAGCATCGTCGAAGGCGCGGACAGCGTGACCGCGCTGGCGCTGGACGCGTTCTGACAAGGCGGCCGCCAGACACCGGCGGCAGCCTGCTTTGCTGAATCCCACTGTCTTTGATCCTCACGGAGCCACTATGTCCAGACTGCCCGGCGCATTGAACAATCTGCCCTTGCCCATCATCGGCTCGCCGCTCTTCATCATCAGCAACCCCAAGCTGGTCATCGCGCAGTGCAAGGCCGGCGTGGTGGGCGCCATGCCGGCCCTCAACGCGCGGCCGGCCTCGCAGCTCGACGAGTGGCTCGCTGAAATCACCGAAGGGCTGGCCGCCCACAACAAAGCCAACCCCGACAAGCCGGCCGCGCCCTTTGCCATCAACCAGATCGTGCACAAGTCCAACGACAGGCTGGAGCACGACATGGAGCTGTGCGTGAAATACAAGGTGCCCATCTACATCACCAGCCTGGGCGCGCGCGAAGACATCAACGCGGCGGCGCACAGCTACGGCGGTGTGGTACTGCACGACATCATCAACAACAAGTTCGCGCGCAAGGCGATTGAAAAAGGCGCGGACGGCCTGGTGGCCGTGGCCGCCGGCGCGGGCGGCCATGCCGGCGTCAAAAGCCCCTTCGCGCTGATCCAGGAAATCCGCCAGTGGTTTGACGGCCCGCTGGCGCTGTCGGGCGCCATCTCCACCGGCGGCGCGGTGCTGGCCGCGCAGGCCATGGGCGCCGACTTCGCCTACATAGGCTCGGCCTTCATCGCCACCGACGAAGCCCGCGCCGCCGACGCCTACAAGCAGGCCATCGTCGACGGCAGCTCCGACGACATCGTCTACAGCAGCCTCTTCACCGGCGTGCACGGCAACTATCTCGCACCTTCGATACGCGCGGCCGGCATGGACCCGGAGAACCTGCCCGAAGGCGACGTCAAGACCATGAACTTCGGCGGCGGCGAGGGCAGCAAGTCCAAGGCCTGGAAAGACATCTGGGGCTGCGGCCAGGGCATAGGCGCGGTCAGCAAGGTGCAAAGCGCCGCGGCCTTTGTGGAACAGCTCAAGCGCGAATACTTTGACGCGCGCCAGCGGGTCTGCGCCTAGCAGTCCGGCGGCCCCTGTATGACGGCACCCCAACGCCTTCAGGGCCTTGACGCCCTCAAGGGCCTGGCCTGCGTGCTGATCGTCTGGCACCACCTGGCTTTTTACGGGCCCATGTCGGACGTGGTCCATGGCTTCGCACCCGGCTTGATGGACTGGCTGTATGACTACGGCCGCATGGCGGTGCAGCTCTTCCTGGTGGTGGGTGGCTTCCTGGCCGCCGCATCGCTGGCGCCAAAGGGCACGGCCGTCTTCGAATCCGCCGGGCCTCTGATCCTGCGCCGCTATGCGCGGCTCGTAAAACCCTATCTGGTCGCGTTGGTCGCCAGCGTGCTCGTGGCCGCGCTGGTCAGGCCCTGGTTTGACCATGCTTCGGTGTCCGCGGCGCCCACGCTGTTCCAGCTGCTGGCACATGTATTTTTGCTGCAGGATTTGCTGGGCCAGGAGTCGCTGTCGGCCGGTGTCTGGTATGTGGCCATGGACCTGCAGCTTTATGCGGTGGCGGTGCTGGTGTTTGCCGCCTCGCGGCGCCTGCGCGCAAGCATGGCGGTGTCGGCGGGCGCCATGGCTGTCTTGCTGATCGCGTTGCTGTCCCTGCTGGTGTTCAACCGGCAACCCGCTTTTGACATCACCGCGCTGTATTTCTTCGGCGCCTATGCGCTGGGCATGCTGGCCTTCTGGGCCTCGCGCGAGGCGGGTGCACGCCGCGGGTTCTGGCTCTCGGCCATCGCCGTGCTGGGCATGCTGGCCCTGGCGCTGGATTTCCGGGGGCGGCTGGTCGTGGCCGTGGTGACCGCACTGGTCCTGGTGTGGCTCAGCGGCGCGCGGCAGGATGCGTGGCCGCTGCGCTGGCTGCGGCAGCGCCGGCTCCAGCAACTGGGGCGCATCTCGTACTCGGTGTTCCTGATCCACTTCCCCGTCTGCCTGCTGGTCAACGCCGTGGTCAGCCACTTCTGGCCTACGCAATTGGCCGTGAATGCGCTGGGCATGCTGCTGGCGTTTGTGTTGTCCCTGCTCGCGGGGCAGGCGCTGTACCGCTGGGTGGAATCCGTGCCCCTGCGGTTTGCCCCTCGCAAGCTCAGCGCCTGAACATTTCGAGCTTGAGCTCGGCCGGCTGGCCCAGCCACGAGGCATGCGTGGTGTGGTCCGCCAGGTCGTCACCCGTGACCCCGTGCACAAACACATCCAGGCCTTGGCGCTCACTCTCCAGCCAGGGGATGATGCGATCGAACTCCGCGCTGTCAAACGACAGCTGGCAGCTCCAGCGCGGGTGCGGCCCGACTTCACGCTCGTGCACACGGCCCACGCCCACATGGAATAGTTCACCGGCCCGGTTTGCCAGCGCGCGCGCCTCCTCCACGGTGTCCGGCCCGAAATAGAGGTGGGCGTGGTAGTGGCTGTGGATGTTTTGGGGGCGCTGGATGGTGTCGGGCATGGGTAGTCAGAAAAAATTCAAGAGCCGTCAAGAAAAGTCATTTCGGGCAAAGGCGTGTCCGGGTTCTTCGCAAGTGCCTGCGCATGCACCTCGCGCATGCGCTGCTGGCAGTGGGCCAGGTCCTTGACCTGGAACAGGAACAACACCTCTTCGGGCTTGTCCGCGTTCTGCCACAGGTGTTCGAGGTACATGCCCTGTTCAGCATGCTCGGCCGCATCGTGCTCTAGCTGCTGCCTGACGGCAGCCAAAGGCGCGCCTGTGAGTTTTGCGAGTACATGTGCCATGGTGAGGCCTCAGTTTGAGGTCTTAGTTGGATGTGTCATCCATTATTCCGGTTTGGCACCGCCATCGCGGGGGACAGGGTTTTGGTCCATGGCGCCCGCACATCGGGATACGTTTTTTGTCCGTCATCCTGGTCGCCGCCGTCGTTCCGGATTTTTCTTCTCTTTTCTTCTCCTCTGTTTAGAGGAGGCGCGCGGCACGGATCAACGATATGGTTACAAAAGCGTTGCTTGGATAAGAATTTTTTTCAGAGATGCATCGGTGGATGAAGAAAAAAGCGTTACCAAGTGTTTTTTAAATCTACACTGGTTTGGTCGTACGCCGGGCGTGTTGTGGCAAGAGAAAAAAGATCCGGGACGACGCCACGTGAAGCGCACCCGCAAAAAGCGGATGCGCGAAAAGATGTAAAAAAAACGGACGGTTCAGGCGCGGTGGGTTCGGGAATCATGGATAGAGAAGTATCGGGCGATGCCTTTTTCTGGGCATTGCAGGGGGTGTGCGCACTGCATCGCAAGCCGTTCTCGGACGCGCTGGCGCGCCAGCAGCTGGCGGCGCCCTACACAACACGCTCCTTGCTGGACGCCATGCAGGCCTACGGCTTTGACGCCGTGCACCACAAGGCCAAAGCCGAAAAGCTCCACAAGGAAAGCTTCCCGCTGATCGCCTGGCTGCAGCCCAAGGCGGCCGACCCCGCCTCGGCTCAGGTGGCCGGTGAAAATCCAAACACAGACGAATCGCCGGCTCCCGAACAAGCAGCCCCCGCCCTCATTCTGCAAGCCGACGCCACCAAGCTGCTGCTGGTCGAGGCTGGCGACGCCAGCCCGCGTACGCTGGAGCTGGCCGAGTTCGCGCTGCGCTACAGCGGCCACATCACCCGCGTCACGCCGCAGGCCGATCCGGCCGCCGACCCCGACAGCGAAGCCCAGGCACGGCAGTCGCGCAAGTTCGGCTTCAGCTGGTTTGTGCCCGAGCTGCTCAAGCACAAAAAACTCTGGCAGGAAGTGCTGCTGGCCTCCCTCGTCATCCAGCTCATCGCGCTGGCCACGCCGCTGTTCACCCAGGCCATCATCGACAAGGTGGTGGTGCACCGCACCGAAAGCACGCTGATCGTCATCGCCATCGGCATGCTGGTCTTCATGATTTTTTCCGCGGCGCTGTCGTGGCTGCGCCAGTACCTGGTGCTGCACACCGGCAACCGGGTCGATGCCGTGCTCGGCTCCTCGGTGTTCGAGCGTTTGTTCAAGCTGCCGCCGCTGTACTTCCAGCACCGGCCCACCGGCGTCATCGCGGCGCGGCTGCATGGTGTGGAAACCATTCGCGAGTTCATCGCGAGTGCCGCCGTCACGTTGATCCTGGACTTTCCCTTCCTGCTGATCTTTGTCGCCATCATGTTTTATTACAGCGTCACCCTGACGCTGATCGTGCTCGCCATCCTGGCCGTCATCGTCGGCCTGAGCCTGGTGGTGGCGCCCCTGTTCCAGGCGCGGCTGCAGGAGCAGTTCCAGATGGGCGCGCGCAACCAGGCTTTCCTCACTGAATACGTGGTCGGCCTGGAAACCGTCAAGTCGTTGCAGCTCGAGCCCCAGCTCAACAGCAAATACAGCGGCTACCTCGCCAGCTATCTGCAGGCCGGCTTCGCCACCAAGCAGCTGGCCAATACCTACAACACCGCCTCCAACCTGCTCGAGCAATTGATGAGCCTGTTGATCCTGGGCATAGGCGCTTACACCGTCATGCACAGCAAGGAGTTCACCATCGGCATGTTGGTGGCCTTCCAGATGTTCTCGGGCCGGCTCTCGCAGCCCATGCTGCGCCTGGTCGGGCTGTGGCAGCAGTTCCAGCAGGCCAGCCTCTCGGTCGCGCGCCTGGGCGATTTGATGAACGCGCCCATCGAACCCTATTCGGTCATTCCCGCGCGCGACACTGCACGCAAGGGCGAAATCCAGATCCACGACATCGCCTTCAAGTACGCCGAGCACCTGCCGCTGGTGTACGAGAACCTGTCGCTCAACATCAAGCCCGGCCAGATGATAGGCATCATGGGCCCCTCGGGCTGCGGCAAAAGCACGCTGGCCAAACTGCTGCAGGGCTTTTACCAGCCCAGCGCCGGCCGCATCCTGATCGACGGCATAGACATACGCTACCTCTCGGCCAACGAGTTGCGCAGCCACTTCGGCGTGGTGCCGCAGGAGACCATGCTCTTCAGCGGCACCATTTACGACAACCTGCAGATGGCCAGCCCCAATGCCACCTTCGAGCAGATCACCGCCGCCTGCAAGATGGCCGAGATCCACAGCGTCATCGAGGCCCAGCCTCAGGGCTACCAGACCGAAATCGGCGAGCGCGGCGCCGGCCTCTCGGGCGGGCAAAAGCAGCGCATCGCCATTGCCCGCGCGCTGCTCAAGCGCCCCAGCATCCTGGTCTTTGACGAAGCCACCAGCGCGCTCGACGGCCCGACGGCTGAACACTTCGCGCAAACCATCAACGCCCTCAAGGGCAAGGTCACCATGCTGTTTATCACCCACGGCCTGCCCAAGGGCCTCAAGATAGACGCAGTGTTCCGCCTCACGGCCACGGGCGCGCAGCTGATGTCGCCCGCCCCGGGCCAGCCCGGCAAGGTCACGCCCATGAGCACCATGAACCACACCGGTGCCGCGCTGCGCACCGTGCCCAAGGCGGAGGGCGAGGAATGAGCACCGTGCCACCCAACGCTCCGCAGGCCGAGGCACCGGCCGCCGCCGCGCAGGCCGCCACACAAGCGACCGCCAAAGTCGTTCCGCTGCGCCCGCCCAGCCAGTGGCACGACCCGCTCAGGCTGATCCAGAACGAGCCCCCCAGCGAGTTCGGCCGCATTGTGCTGTGGGCCGTGTCGGCGCTGGTGTTTATCCTGCTCATCTGGGCCGCCGTCGGCAAGCTCGACATCATCGCCACCGCCGAAGGCAAGCTGGTGCCGCAGACCCTGGTAAAGATCGTGCAGCCGGCCGAGCCCGGCGTGGTCAAGGAACTGCTGGTCAACGAGGGCGACACCGTCAAGCGCGGCCAGGTGCTGGCCCGGCTGGACACCACCCTCGCCAGCGCCGACAAGGCCGGCATCAGCAGCGACCTGGCGACCCAGCAGCTGCAGATGCGCAGGCTGGAGGCCGAGCTCGCCGACCAGCCCATGCTGCCCAAGGCCGGCGACGACCCGCAGCGCTTTGCCCATGTGCAAAGCCAGTACATCGCGCACCGCAAAGCCTTTCTCGACAGCCTGGACCAGGAAAAGTCCATGCTCACCAAAGCCGAGCACGAGCAGAAAGGCGCGGCCGAGATGCTGGCCAAGCTGCAGCAAACCCTGCCCACCTACCAGCGCACGGCAGCCGCCTACGAAAAGCTCGAGAAAGAAGGCTTTATGGGCAGCCTGGCCGCCGCCGACAAGCAGCGCGAAGCGATTGAAAAAGGCAAAGACCTGGCCGCCCAGCAGGCCGCCGTGCAGGCCTTCAGTGCCACCATCTCCGCCCAGACCAAAAAAATCAGCCAGCTGCAAAGCGCCTATAAAAGCGAACTGCAAAAAGAGCTGGCCGAAGTCCGCGCAAAGACGGCGCAACTGCAACCCACCCTCGACAAAAGCATTTACAAGGAAGGCCTGATGGAGCTGCGCGCCCCGCAAGACGGCGTCATCAAGGACCTGGCCACCACCACCGTAGGTGCCGTCGTCCAGCCCGGCACCGTGGTGCTGACTTTGGTACCCCAGGGTGAGCAGCTGTTTGCTGACGTGTCGATCAAGAACGACGACGTGGGCTTTGTGCAGGTCGGCCAGTCCGCGCAGGTCAAGCTTGCCGCCTACCCGTTTCAAAAATACGGCATGTTGATGGGCAAGGTGATCCACATCAGCGCCGATGCGACGCAGAACAACCAGGGCGGCGGCGGTGCTTCATCAACCAGCGCCGGCGGCAGCAGCAGCGATGCGGCGGCAGCGGCCGCAGCTATGGCGACCTACAAGGTGCGTGTGAAGCTCGACGAGCAGGTGCTCAAAGATCCGCAGGGGAGGGCCTTGGTCATCACGCCGGGCATGCAAGTCGTGGCCGAGATCAACCAGGGAAAACGGACGGTGCTCGAGTATTTGCTATTGCCTGTGCAGAAGGCGGTGCAGGAGTCTGGGAGGGAGAGATGACGGGTGCTGCAGGGGATCTCATCGGGAGAAGAAGGCGCGCTGCTAATCAGATTGGTGAAAATAATAATTCGCAACTCAAAAAACTCTCGGAAGCTATTTTTCTAGAACGACGCTGCAAATTGAAGGTGGACAAAGTCGAATCTAGCGAACGTCAGGAATGGCATGTGGGCTGACCCTGACATAGATCTATGCCTGAGGAGTAAGCAGTGAAATCACGGGTTAGAACCTTGGGTCATGACCCTGTCCGTCGCGCAGCAATTGTTGCCGGCACCTATGTGGGACTACAAACTGCAGTCTTGCCTGGCTTTGCAACTTCGGTGGTAGCGCCGCTTACTTTTGATGAGCTAGTTGCTTCGGCGCAATTCATCGTAGTTGCCAAGATTCATAGATTCCTGTTTAGCGGGATGGATGCCCTTGACGACTTCAGGCCGGCGGCTGAAGTCAGAGATCCACAAATTGTGGCGCTTGACGTCACTGTTAAAAAAGTATTGGCAATCAACCCAAAGCCGATCACTGAACCTCCCGCTGTCGGTCCGATGCTCGTGTACATCGGCTCGGGGGCAAAAGAGCGGCATTTAAAAACGACTCCTTACCCGGCGGTGATTGGGCAAGAGGTTATTTTGTTGCTTCTCGGTCGGCACCATTCAAGCAGTAGAGACAACAAGCAAGCGCCGATCTATCAAAAGGCGAACGGAGCGAATTTGGCCGATCGAGCTCCCATTCCCCTAAGCAAGCTCGATGAGGTATTGGCGGCAGCCCTTAAAGCTGGATTCATTCAGCCTACTGAATAAGAACTAATGGATATTCGCAAGGCAGGGCCATATCATCACCCTGGGCAAGTGTGTGTTGATTAAGCTCTTATTGAAGAAAACCGAGTAACTTCAATTCGAGATACTCGTTGGTATTGAATCATCTATTTGGAGGAGGCAAGCGATGCTAGTTGTCCAGTCAGGTGCAAATGCGTTGTTTTAGCAGGAAGTATTTTTTCAGGAGAACAAGATGGAAGAAGAAATAGCTATTGGCAGCCGTTTTTTAAATCTAAACTGGTTCGGGTTTCGCGGCCAGGTGTCATTGGCAATGAACACAAATAATGAATCGACTTCCTTTGTGGCTATGTCGTGTAGTCAAGGTTAGTGAATTATTTTGAGGCTGCGATCGACGCCAGTCGAGTATCAATAAAGTGCAAATAGGAGTTGGATATGTGCAACCCGGTAACTCAGCTTAGTTTGGTTATGGTTTTAAGTAGCCTCGCAAATTTTTGCCTGGCAAATACTCCGCAGGTCGGTGGATATGAGTCTGAAGCTCAACGACTAGAACAAGTTCGCAGATTGATCAAAGAAGAATTGAAGCCTAGACCGGCCGACTCCAACGATAGGTACCGTCAAGCGAATAGTCCTGCACCGAAATGTTCGGTCATGCTGCAAGATTTGATTGCTGGCAAGTTCAAAGCGATTGAACCTGTGCAGATAAGGGTTCGTGAAGACATCCTGAACACAGGAAAGGCAGAGTCACCGTCGCGAACCGTTGATCCGCTACGTGGATTTCCAAAACATAGCACTGAGAAGTTGAACTTTTGCGCGAGTTCAGAGGCTGCAGAGAAATTCAAAGGGATAGAAGGGCGTTTCTTTTTTGGATTTTCCTTGATGGATGGGGCGCCACCTTATCGTGTATATAAACTATCTAACGCCATTAATCCATACTCTAACTCTGACTTTGTCTACTGGTCTTCGCCAGACCTGCCACAAGATAAAGGGTGGCAATACACATGGATTGATCTTGGAGCTTGTAAGCCGGTGTTTAAGCCCTCTACATCGTATTCGACGAATCAAGAGAAAGAGCGTCCGGGAGGTAATGCGCAAGCACTTACTTTATATAGTGGAAAATTTACCTACGTTGAGGCTCACAAAAAATCGGATTTTCTCATCGAGTATTTTGAGCCCGGCAGTATTCGTTCGGGCGTAGGCGGGAGGCGGCAAATTTGTCGTTGGAATACTTTTCCTGAGCCATCTACCAACAAATAGCGATAAATATCATGACTATCGTTACTCACGCCATTGCCAATCAAGATGCCGTAACTCGTCGCCTAATTCAAGGCGGAGAGGGTGATAACTTGATTAGGCCAACCAATGTTGGCGATCACACTGTCACACTTGGGTTTGGTTTTACGTTCATTCGCCGTAGCGGAACCACCTGGAGTGTATTGGGGAGTTTGGCTGCGGACCTCGCAACTATTGGCGTCACCCTGACTAATGCTCAAAACGCGCAGTTGCGATCAATTGCGGATGAATTAAATACACCAAATCATACCGCTCAAGCCGATCAATTAATCACACAGTTTCGCAATGACTGGGTGACACCTATTACGGATGCGCAAGCGGAGACCCTGTTTAGTACGGAGCTGGCTCGAAAAAAAAGAGAGATCAAGATACAGTTCAGAAATGGATTGAATAACTCCGCTAATGGCGATGCCTTGTATGCGGCGCTAGAAGGTACCCGCGAGATGGCGGGTTTGCTGTCGCTTGCTTACAATGCCCCGGCATTAATTGGTTCAAGCCTTACCAATGCTTTATGGCAAGGAGATCGAGCAGAGGCTTGGTTCCAAATTCGCTATGACTCAAACAGTGCCTCGCAGGCCGCCAACATTCGACCTGGCCTAGCGAAACGGCGGTTTGTAGAGGCTCAATACATTGGTTTGTACGTTGATCCGGCTAGTGCAACAGCTAATGAAGTACAAAATGCGTTCGCGATGCTGCAAAAGCATCGCGCCGCGATTACTAGTTATGAGGCAACATTCGGCTCACCGCCGAATGGAGCTACGCCAAGTAATGGAAATCGAATCGCAAGTGCGAATGCTGACCTCGGTACGGTTCTTGCATTTGCTGGACTTGCAAACGTTCCAACGCTAATTGAAGCTCTAAATCCAGCCAAGACAGCCTTACTAAGCGATCTCCGCACCAACCAGTACGCAGACCTCGCGGCTTGGTTTGCTGAGAGTGCCTATGTCTCCTCCAATATCTATGTAGCTCCCGACCCAACAAAAGCTGTCACGTTGGATTCGGCTCCCTATCAGACGGGTACCTTTACCAACGGAGCCGCCGACCTCATGATGGGGGGCGCGCAAGGTGACACCCTCAAAGGCAACAAGGGAAACGACGTTCTCATTGGCAACGACGGTAGCGATACGCTGGAGGGTGGAGAGGGCGATGACCTGCTCATTGGCGGAGCAGGCGATGACGTTCTTAAAGGCGGTGCCGGGAGTGACACATATGCGCTTAAACCCGGTGAAGGCAAAGACAGCATAGATGACTCGGACGGTAACGGAAAAATTCTGCTTTCCGGAGTGCAACTTACCGGCTCAGACACCACGTACTACAAAGAAGAAGGCGGTGCAGGCATTTGGGTTGTCAATGGTGGCGAATTGATTTATGAAATCAATGAAGGAAAAAAACTTCTCTCCATCAAGGGTTCCACCTTAAGTGGCGGAGAAATAGAGGTTAAAAATTTTGATATTGACAAGTCCGGAGGCTATCTAGGCATTGATCTGAAGCGTGACATTAAAAGTGCCGTGGTTCAAGGTGGACACGCCAGTCCCTTTGCGAACCTCGGTGGTACTGCCGCAGCTATTTCAAAGGACGTTCTAGAGAAGGCTGGTTCACGCTTCAGCTGGTATGGCAATGCCGCCGCCAAGACGGGCGACAGCATTACGGTCGCTGTCCGTAGCGGTGATGGCTCACTGCTCAGCCTGGTGACCGGCGCAGAAACATTAGACCTGAGCAGCGAGCAGACCATAAGTCTTGGCGAAGGCCAATTTAGGCGCGATTTCGCCCTTATCAGCGACAGCGCATTTGAGAGCGACCGGAGCATTGAGCTGGTCGTTACCTACAACCGCGCAGGTCAGGCTTTCGAGAGTAACGTCATCACGTTAAACCTCAAGGACACTGGCGCAGTGACTACAACCTTTCTAGGTGATCAGCGCGGCCAAACTGTCACCGATCCGGAAACTGGCATCCAGAACTACGACTGGGCCAACACCAGCTGGACGGCTGAAGGTGTCCTCACGGGCGGGGTCGTGGAGGCTGATTACAAAGATGTGATCGGCGGAAGCAGTGGGGCTGACAAGATCGACGGCAAGGGCGGGAATGACGTTCTCTATGGCGGCGATGGAAATGACAAGATCGACGGTGGGGACGGTAACGACTTGATCGGTGGTGGCAAGGGGAGCGACGCCATCAATGGGGGGGCGGGCAATGACGTGATTCTGAGTGCTACCAGCGTGGCCGCCCCTCAGCGAGGAGGACCTACTGATACCTGGGACCCATCGCTGACCTATCACGGCGGTAGCCCCGACATGGATGATGCCTCGGATGTGATCGATGCCGGAGCCGGCAACGACGTGGTATTTGCAGGTGGTGGCAAAGACCACATTGAAGGTGGTACGGGCAATGACCAGCTCTGGGGCCTGGGAGGCGACGACATCATCGAAGGTGGCTTGGGGGATGATGAACTGTATGGCGATGGCATCAATGCGTCGGGCGCTTATGCCAATACCCTGGCTACGAGCCATGGCGGTGATTTCCTGGACGGCGGCGACGGCAGCGACAAGATCTGGGGGTATGGCCAGGACGACTCGCTGTTTGGTGGGGCGGGCAACGACTTTCTGTGGGGTGACGCGTCCGGCTCTGTCCTGGCTGGCGAATACCATGGCCGAGACTATCTCGACGGAGAGGACGGTAATGACTTTCTTGCGGGCTACGGAAAAGCCGACATCCTCTACGGTGGAGCTGGCAATGACATTTTGATCGGAGATGCCGCGGAATCCGAGCTTGCCGTCCAGTATCACGGCGACGACTACCTCGATGGCCAAGGCGGCGACGACCATCTCAAGGGCAACGGTGGCAATGACACGCTTTATGGCGGGGATGGAGCCGATGAGCTTCAGGGTGACGCCGCGCAATCGGAGCTTGCCGGCCAATACCACGGAGACGACTACCTGGATGGGCAAGGCGGCGCCGACCACCTTCTTGGCAACGGCGGCAGGGATACGCTCTACGGAGGCGATGGCAACGACGTGATGCAGGGAGATGCCGCTGAGTCTGTACTTGCCGGTCAATACCATGGCGACGATTACCTCGATGGAGAGGGCGGCAACGATCTTCTTTTTGGTAACGGTGGCAACGACGCCCTGTATGGCGGAGACGGGGACGACGAGTTGCAAGGTGACGCGTCAGCAACAAGCCTGTCCGGCCAATACCATGGCAACGATGACCTGCACGGAGGGAGCGGCAACGACAGGCTGTTTGGCCTGGGGGGTAATGACACACTTGACGGCGGGGACGGCAATGACCTGCTGCTCGGTGACGCTGTGGAACTGGACCTGTCCGGTGAATACCACGGCAACGATTTTCTTGACGGTGGGGCGGGCGACGACACATTGATGGGCAACGGCGGAAACGACACGCTCATAGGCGGCGTCGGCAAGGACAAACTATTCGGAGATGGCAGTATTGACGAAAGTGCCTTGCAAGGCCAATACCACGGAAAAGATTACCTGGACGGCGGCGAGGGCGACGATGAGGCTGAAGGCGGTGGTAACGACGACACCATCCTGGGTGGTGACGGCAACGATGTATTGTGGGGCGATGCCGACGAAAGCAAGCTCAGCCTGGAGTTCCACGGCAAGGACACGTTGAATGGTGGAGCGGGGAGCGACACCTTGTATGGAAACGGTGGTAACGACGTTCTGTTCGGCGGTGAAGGCAATGACACTTTGTATGGAGGCACTGGCGATGACCGTCTCGAAGGTGGTGCCGGCGACGACATCCTGAAGGGTGATAGCGGCGATGACGTCCTGACCGATACCGATGGCAACAACACCTTTGACGGTGGCGCCGGTAACGATACGCTCACGGCCGGCGATGGTGACAACACCCTGAGCGGCGGCTCAGGCGCCGACCAGCTCACGGCCGGCGACGGCAGCAACACCCTGAACGGCGATGAGGGCAATGACACCCTCGTGGCCGGCGACGGCGGCAACAGCTTGCTGGGCGGCAACGGCAACGACAGCCTGACCTCCGGCGCGGGTGTTGACAACCTCGGCGGTGGCAACGGCAACGACACGCTTCATGCGGGCGGCGGCAACGACACGCTCAATGGCGGTGACGGCGACGACATGCTGTACGGCGAAGGCGGCAACGATGTGCTGTACGCCAGCCGCGGCAATGACACGCTGGCCGGCGGCGACGGCCTGGACACCTATGTGCTGAACTACAGCGCCGACCGCAGCAACGTGGTCGACGACTCCGCCGAGGGCTCGGTCATCAAGCTTGGCGCGGCGGGTATGAAGTTCGAAGACCTGAACGCCGTGCGACGCGCCAACGACCTGGTGGTCGAGGTGCGCGGCACCTCGGCGTCGATGCGCATCAAGGACTATTACGCCTCCACCCAGACCTCGTGGGTGTTTGAGGATGCGCAAGGCAACACCACCACGGGCGAGGCGCTCGTGGCGGCCAGCCAGACGGATTGGGCTCAGCTGCAGGCGAATTTGCTCAAGGATTTCCAGTCCAGCACGATGGGCGCGATTTCGCGGAGCTACGCGGACACCGGCTACACGCAGCGGGTTGATGGCTCCTGGTACCTGGCCGCCAACTACACCATGGGCATTGCCAAGACCTATGACGTCAGGACGGAATGGTCCAAGGCTGTCCACACGCCGCTCAATGACCCCAGCCACCCCTGGGTCGCCACGTCTTCTTATGTCTCGTATGCCGCGTGGGCTACCCAGCAATCAGGGCAGGAGACGGCCCGGGACTGGACCGCCAACATTACCTTCCAGGCCAATGCGGTCGCCAGCGGCACCGCAACGATTCAATCGTACAACTACAGCACCAGCACCCAGAACGCGTGGAGCGCGGTGCAATGGACAGGCGATGGCGGCACCCATTCGGAATCCGAGTGGGTTTACGAATCATCGACCGGATGGCCCACTGAAAACCCGACGGAGTCCATCAGCCTTTATACGCGCTACGACATCGACAGCGATTACTACGAAGGCACTGTCGGCCCGCTGACCTTCCAGGACCCGGGTACGGTCGCGCAAGCCGGCGACCTGCCCGACTATGTTGCGGTCGATTACCTGCACCAACAGACAGGCTATAACCTGGGGCCATCGCTGCTGGCCGATGGCGACCAGACGGTATGGGCCGACCAGTATTCAGCTGTGATAGGCGGCACCGGCAACAACACGATTTACGGCGCCGGCTTTGCCTATGGCGGCACCGGCAACGCGCAGCTGATAGGCGGCGGCACGCTGATGGCCGGAACCGGCGACCAATTGCTGCAGTTCGGCAAGGTCATGGTGGTCGGTGACGGCCACGATACCGTGGTGGGCTACGACAACAGCCGCATTCTCGTCAATCCGGACAACCTGGGTATAGACCTCATAGGCCAGAGTTTCGACTGGGAATCCGACACGGGCGACTTTGGACAGTCCCAGGAGATCAAGGCGATTTACCAGGCCATGGGCTATGAAGACTGGACAAAGAACTACCAATACGGCGGCAAATACCGCCTGGACTTTGGTGAGGACTTCCAGGGCTATTACGACTCGATAGAGGACGCGCGCGCCGCCTTTGTTCCCAGCGACGCCTGGCCCAGTTTCGACGACGCAATGGCTTACGCATTCACGACCTGGCGTTTTGTGGAGCCTTTGGCGGCTTTGTACAAGACGCCCTACACGACCGTGGAAGACCCGGCCAACGGGCTTGTGGCTAGTAGTTACTACGCCGCGCATGGCATCACAGCCACTCTGTTGACGGCCAATGATTTCGCGGCATTGCAGCCGCTGCTCCAGGCCGGGCTGCTGCCCCAGGGTATCGTCAGCTTTGGTCCCGGGCTCTCGCTGGCGGATTTGACCCTGTCTTGGGGAGAAGCGGTGGCATCCCTTGACGGCGCCACACACGTCACACTCGACATCCTGTGGGGTACCGACCAGGGCATACGCATCCTGATGCCGCGCAGCGGCGATGCACTCAACAGCGTGGTGCAGCAGTTTGAATTTTCCGATGGCACGGTCAGCAGCCTGCAGGACCTGATCGCCCTGGCGCCGCCTGCGCCGGACTTTGACATCGGCTACGCCCAACTGTACGCAGGCATGGGCGAGCAGACAGCGGACGCAGCCGACGTGGCCGGCATTCGCGCGGTCGTTGCGTCCGCCGCCGACCTCAAGGTCGAGAGCGATGGTGTGGACCTGCTGATCACCATCGCCGGCAGCAGTGACAGGCTGCGGATCGCCGGCTGGTACGCCGATCCCAACGCCATGTCGCAGGCCATTTTGTTCACCTCGGGCGCTACGGTGCTTTCCGCGGCCGAAATGACGGACAAGGGCCTGATCAAGGACGGCAGCGCCGGCGGCCTGGACCTGTACGGCGTGCCCGGCTTTGCCACCACTTTCGTCGCCGGGCCGAATACCCGCATGACAGGTGCTTCGGGCATGGACATTTACGTCTACAACGCGGGCAGCGGCGAGGTGCATATCAGCGACCCGGGTGGCGGCACCATGCGCTTTGGCAGCGGCGTCAGCGCCACGGCCACGCTGGGCCTGGGCGAGGGCTCGCTGGCCATCCACCTGGGCAACCAGGGTGACGTGATCTACCTCGACAACTTCGACCCCGCCGATGCCGAAAACTTCGAAAGCGTGCTGGACTTCGAGTTTGCCGACGGCAGCACGCTGAGCCTGCAAGACCTGCTGGACCAGGGCTTCGACCTGTCGGGCACCTCGGACGCCGACACCATCACCGGCACCAGCGTGACCGACCGAATGCTGGCGGGTGCGGGCGACGACCTGCTGCAGGGCGGCAGGGGCGACGACACGCTGGACGGCGGGGCGGGCAGCGATGTCTACCTCTTCAGCCGCGGCGACAGCGTGGACCTGGTCAATGAGAACGACGCAACGGTCGGCAACGTGGACACCATCCGCTTCGACGACTCCGTCGCCGTGGCGGACGTCAGGGTCAGCCGCGAAGGATTCAGCCTTTACCTGAGCATGGACGGCAGCACGGACCGCATCGAAATCAGCAACTGGTTTGCCGAGGGCGCTGATACGGTGGAGCAGGTCGAATTTGCCGACGGCACGGTATGGGACAAGGCGGAGCTGGAAGCCAGGTTGCCGACGGCCATTACCGGAACCGAAGGGGATGACGAACTGGGCGGCTCGGATGCCTTTGAGATTTTTGACGGCCAGGGCGGCACCGACGTGCTGAGCGGCGGCGCGGGCAACGATGTTTACCTGTTCAAGCGTGGTGACGGCCAGGACATCATCGATGACTATGACGAGACTGTGGGCAATATCGACGCCGTTCGATTTGACAGCGGTATTTCAGCGGCCGAGGTCAGGGTCACTTTTGATTCCTATGGGCATTTGTTCCTGGGCATAGACGGCACCGAGGACCGTATCCAGCTCAACTCCTGGATGGAAGGCGAGGCCTACCAGGTTGAGCGGGTGCTGTTTGCCGACGGTACTGTGTGGAAGCAGGAAGACCTGGCTGCCATGGCCCAGTTTGGCCCTTCTGAAGGCAGTGACTACCTGGAGGCAACTGAAGATGGTGATTTCCTGAGAGGCCTGGGCGGCGCCGACGAGCTGTACGGCCTGGGCGGCAACGACATCATTGCGGGTGGCAGCGGCAACGACGCTTTGCACGGCGGGCAGGGCGATGACCTCCTGGACGGCGGGACTGGCGACGACTGGTTGAACGATGAAGCCGGCAATGACGTATACCTGTATAGCCGGGGCGACGGCTCGGACCGCATCGATGACTACGATGAAACGGCCGGCAATGTCGACACCTTGCGCTTCTATGACGGCACGATTGCCGCCTCCGACATCAAGGTCACCCGAGGTCTTGAGGACTTGTACCTGGACATCGCCGGCACAAGCGACAGGATCACCCTGGCCGGCTGGTTCATAGGCGAGGGCAGCAGCCAGATAGAGCAGATCGAGTTTTACGACGGCACCGTGTGGAACGCCGCCATGCTCGAAAGCCTGGTGGTGTTGGGCGATGCCAGCGAAAGCGCCGACGAACTGGCGGGTACCGCCGGTGACGACATGATCAACGGCCTGGGGGGTGACGACGAGTTGATGGGCGTAGGCGGCAATGACACGCTGGACGGTGGCGCCGGCAATGACCAACTGGCTGGTGGGGGCGGCAGCGATATTTACCTCTTCGGCCGCGGCTCCGGCCAGGACGTGATCCAGGAATTTACCGAGGCCGAAGGCGGCATCGATACGCTGCGCTTTGACAGCACGGTGGAAGTGGCCGATATCACCGTCACGCGTGATGATGACGGGACCGTCAGCCTGAGCATCAATGGCACAGACGACAGCGTGCAATTGAACTACTGGTTTGCCGAGAGCACTGACCAGTTCAAACAGGTGGAGCGGGTTGAGTTTGCCGACGGCACGGTATGGAACACACAGACCCTTGCCGACCTAGCCATCCTCCTGGGTACGCCTGACCAGGATTTCCTTCCTGGTAGCCAGGGCAATGACATGCTGCGAGGCCTGGATGGTAATGACATCCTGTTCGGCGGCGATGGATTCGACGTGCTTGAAGGCGGAGCGGGTAACGACAGCCTTTCGGACATGGCCGGCAGCAGCAACTACTTCAATGGCGGTAGCGGAGACGACCAGTTGCTTGGCAGCACGGGGGCCAACCTCCTCATCGGCGGAACCGGCAATGACGCCATCACCAGCGACAGCGGCCCGGATGTGATTGCCTTCAATGTGGGCGACGGCCAGGACACCCTGTACGTCAATGACTCCGTACCGAACCTGGAGGACACCATCAGCCTGGGCGGCGCCGGCCTGGACTACGCCAACCTGAGCTTGGAAAAGGACGGCGACAACCTGGTGCTCAAGCTCAGCGGCACCGACCAGCTGACCTTGGCCGACTGGTACGCCGACACACCCAAGCAAAGCGTGCTGAACCTGCAGCTGGTAGCCGAGGCAATGTCGGCCTTTGATGCCAATTCCAGCGATCCGCTGCTCAACAAGAAGGTGCAGACCTTTGACTTCCAGGGCCTGGTCGGCGCCTTTGACGCGGCGCGCACGGCCACGCCGGGGCTGAGCAGCTGGGCCTTGAGCAACGGGCTCACGCAGTTCCACCTGGCGGGCAGCGACAGCGAAGCCCTGGGTGGCGACCTGGCCTACCACTATGGCGCGGACGGCACGCTGGCGGGTATGGGCCTGGGCAAAGCGCAGGAGGTGCTGACAAATGCGCAGTTTGGTGCGCAGGCGCAGGCCGTGCATTCGACGGCCAGCTTGCAAGAGGGGCTGATTCGACTGGGCTAAGCGGATGACAGGCGCCGCAGCTGATTCAATTCAGCTGCGGTAGCCCTGTGTGGCGGCTTGGGCCAGATCCGGCGCCCCGGCCCTAGTACGGGTATTCCGCCGCCGACTTGATGTCGCCCAGCGGCGTGGCCGCTATCCAGTGGGCGTACTGGTTGACCTTGCTGGTGTCCAGGCTGGCCGTGGCTATGTGTTCGTAGTCTCCATGGCGAAATTTCGACTTTGAAAAATAGTCATCGGTGTGGATCGCGTGGATATGCAGCGTGAACTCGTCGATGTGGCCGACGACGTAGCTTTCGAGGTCGAGGATGCGCTGGTAGGAATAGCGCAAAAAGGCGTTGTGGTTTTCATTGGCGGCGATTTCCCCTGCGTACAGGGTGATCACGCCCTTGAACCAGCCCGGCCATCGGCCTTCGCCATGGGCGTCAAAATGTTCGAGCAAGCGCTCGCACCAGTAGGTCTGGCGCTCCAGGAAGAAGAGGACCAGGGACGATTCGGCGAGTATGGACGAGCCGCACCCGAAGCTTCTCTGGTGGGCGACGCCATGGGCTTCGCAGAAGGCGGTCATCTTGTCCCACACCTCCTGGTTTTCCGCATAGCGACCGCGCCCCAGCACCGGAAAGTTGGGGCGAAAGCCTGCCAGGTGGCGCGTCAGGAAAACATCGGCATCGGTGCGAAGCAGCCATTTGTACTGGCCGGCCAGGTGGGCCGTGTGCGGGCCTGAAACGCAGGCGATGGAGTTGATGAAGTGGTAGCCCTTCCAACGCCCTTCGCGGGAGATTGGTTCGGCGGCGATTTTGATGACGCCGGGGTCGTCGCCGGGCAGGCGGTCATAGGCCTTCGGGTGGCAGACCACAATGAGGTCGGAACGGCGCCAGACACCTGAATGGATCCAGCTTTTGTAGATCCAGCCAAACTCTTCATACATGGACGGATGGTCGTCGATGTAAAGCAGTATCCCGAGGTCCTTCTCGTGTGCCGGCATGGGCGTTGTTGGGGCCATCAGAAGTTGCGGTAGGTATAAGAATTGCCGTCTATCACCTCGGTGTGCGAGACGATGCTGGCGATCAGGTGCGCCGGCTTGAAGGGCGCGCCCGTGCCCATGCGGGTGACGGTGGGCGGATTGGCGTTGATGTCCCCGACCAGGCGGTCGAAGGGCATGGGGTTGGCCTGGTAGCCGCGCAGCAGGAAGAACTGCATGACCTCCGAACGCATCCAGGCCCATCGGTCATGCCAGGTGAAGTCACGCTCGGACCACACGGAGATATGGGATTCATGATGGTCCAGGTTGGCCTTGGCGGTGTCGTAGTAGCTGAACTCGGGTGCGATGACCAGCAGGTAGCCGCAGCGGTAAGTCAGGAAGTTCAGCAAGTCCAGCCCCCTGGATTTGGGCAGGTGCTCTATGCAGTCGCCGATCACGACCAGGTCGTAGGTTTCGTTTTTGTGGTGGTGGATCAGGTCGTAGGCGTCCATCACGCGGACGTCGTCGTACTTGGCCCGGAGATCGAACTGGGCGACGTAGTCCGCCGAGATTTCCGTGGCGCGTATATGGGCTTGCGGCGCGGCCTGCCTGACCAGCTCCGCGTATTTGCCTTGGCCCGCGCCTATGTCCAAGACGGTGGCCGGTGAGATTTTCCGGATGACTTCAAGCGTCAAGGGGTCGAACACGGTTTCTGAAAGTCCAGCCACAAGTTTCTTTCGGTGAGATGTTGGGGTACGGAATGAGCTTATTGCGGTGACCAGTCGCAACCTTAAACCAAGACGAGGGATGGCCCGGCTGCGGGTCGGAAAAATGTTGGCAAATGAGGCGCGGGCGAGTGCTTGATCGTGGAGGGAGATCACTTTATACTGTATATAAGTACAGTATTTAGGTCTCATGTCCGACGCCATCATCCCCCTCCACGCCATCAAGGGCCGCGGCACTGCCACGCGTATCGCGCACCGGTTTGAAAAAGACGTGCGCACGGCCTGGGACGATGGCTGGGGCACGCTGGAAGAGGGCGTGGCGGACGAGGCGCCGCGGCTGGAGACCACGGTCACCCTGGAAGAGGCTCGCAGCGCCATCGTGCGCAACGACTCGCCGGACATCTTTTTTGACTACAGCATCAATCCCTACCGGGGCTGCGAGCACGGCTGTGTGTACTGTTATGCGCGGCCCACGCACAGCTACCTCAATCTTTCGCCGGGCCTGGACTTTGAAACCAAAATCATCGCCAAGCGCAATATCGCCGCGGCCTTGCGCGCCGACCTCGCCAGGCGCAGCTATGTGCCGCGCCTGCTCAACATCGGCTCGGGCACCGACTGCTACCAGCCGGCCGAGCGCGAGCTGCGGCTGACGCGCGGCCTGATCGAGGTGATGCGCGATACCTGCCATCCCTTCTCATTGATCACCAAATCCAGCGGCGTGGAGCGCGACCTGGACCTGATCGCGCCGCTGGCGGCCGACAAGCTGGCCGCCGTGTACGTCACCATCACCACGCTGGACGGCGAACTTGCGCGCAAGCTGGAGCCGCGCGCCGCGGCGCCGCACCGGCGCCTGCGCACCCTACGGACCCTGGCTGAGCACGGCGTGCCTGTGGGCGTGAGCGTGGCGCCGCAAATTCCCTTTGTGAACGAGGACATGGAGCAGGTGCTAGAGGCGGCTTGGGAGGCCGGTGCGCGTTCGGCGTTTTACACCGTGATCCGGCTGCCCTGGGAAGTGGCGCCCCTTTTCAAGGAATGGCTGGAGCTGCATTACCCCCAACGTGCCGCGCGCATCATGGCACGCATCCAGGAGATGCGCGGCGGCAAGGACTACGACAGCGATTTCGCCTCGCGCATGAAGGGTTACGGCCTGTGGGCCGACCTGATCAAGCAGCGTTTTGAGAAAGCCTGCAACCGCTTGGGCTTTAACCGCCAGCGTGTGGAGCTGGATTTGAGCCGCTTCAGGCCGTCGGGTGCGGCAGGGCAGGGCAGCCTGTTTTGACGGCCCTATGGGTTTGGGTCGCGAGGGCTATAGTGCAAGCCATTCTTTCCAAGGAGTTCAGCGTGGCATTTGAATGGAAGCATTCGTCGGATGATGTTGATTGGGATGCGCTGTCCCACCTGTACCGGATCGCGCCGCTGGGCGAGAAGAAACCGGCGGACTTGAAAGTCGTGTTTTCCAACAGCCTGTTCAAAAGTTTTGTGTATGAAGGCGGGCAGTTGATAGGCGCGGGCCGCGCGCTGGCTGATGGCATGGACTGCTCTTACATCTGCGACATCGCGGTGCACCCGGAGCACCAGGGCGTGGGCCTGGGCAAGGAGATTGTGGCTTCGCTGGTCAGCCAGTCCAAGGGGCACAAGAAGATCATCCTCTATGCGGTCGCCGGCAAGGAGCCGTTTTACCGCAAGCTGGGCTTCAGGCGCATGCTGACCGCGATGGCGATTTTCAAGAACCAGGAGCAGGCGCTGCAGAGCGGGCTGATCAGCGACAGTTGACCGCGTGGGCAATTGCCCTAACGCAAATAACTGCGGTTCAGCCGCACTTCAAGTTTGCTCTGCAGCTTCTCGAAGGTGGCGCTCATGGCCCAATAAATCCCCGCGGCCGCCAGGTACAGCGGGAAGGGCTGGAAGGTGGTGGCGATCACTTCCTTGGTGGCCAGCATCAGTTCGCCGACGGCGATCACCGAGACCAGGGAGGTGTCCTTGATCAGGCTGATCAGGCTGTTGGACAGGCTGGGTACGGCCAGCCTCAAGGCCTGTGGGCCGATGACGTAACGCAACGTCTGCACCTGCGTGAGGCCCAGGCTGCGGGCCGCATTCCACTGGCCGTGCTCGACGCCGTTGATGGCGCCGCGAATCGTTTCCGACAGGTAGGCGCCTACGTTGAGGCTCAGGCCCAGGATGCCGGCGCTGATGGGGTCGAACTGTATGCCTATGCTGGGCAGGCCGAAGTAAATGACAAAGAGCTGCACCAGCAGCGGCGTGCCGCGCATGCAGCTGACGTAGAGCGCCGCGAACTGCGACAGCCCCGGCACCTTCGCCAGCCGCGTGATGGCCACAAAGGTACCGACGATGGCGCCGAAAAAAATCGATGCCACGGCCAGCAGCAGCGTCCATGCCGCGCCCTTGAGCATCAGCGGCAGGGCGTCGCGCAGCAGGGAGGTCAGGCCGGATAAATCCATGGGAAGTCTCCACAAATAAAAACCCCGGCTGCGCGCCGGGGTGCTTCAGGCGCCTGCCGAAGGAAGGCGCGCGGCTGGATCGATGTTACTTCGATTACTTCGCGACCGGCGGCTTGCTCACGTCGCGGTCAAACCACTTGTTGGAGATTTTCGCGAAGCTGCCGTCGGCCTGCAGGTCGGCCAGCGCCTTGTCGATGGCGGCCTTGAACTTGGGGTTGTTCTTGACGAAGGGGATGCCGGATTTTTCCAGGTCGCCGACAGGGGCGCCGGGCTTGAGCGGCAGCTTGGTCTGTTTGACGATGTAGGGAATCAGGAGGCTGTCGTTGAGTGCCGCGTCGATGCGGCCCAGTGCCAGGTCCTGCAGATACTCCTGTGCGCCGGGATAGGTCTTGACGTCTATGCCGCCCACCTTTTTTGCGATGTCGGCATAGTTGGTGCCCTGGCCCAGGCCCAGCTTTTTGCCCTTGAGGTCGGCCAGCGACTTGAACTCGCGTTTTTCATCCTTGCGGATGATCAGCTGGGGCGCTGAGATGGTGTAGGGCTCGGAGAAGTCAAAGGTCTCCTTGCGCTTGTCGGTGATGCCGACCTGATTGATCACCACGTCGTACTTGCCGGCCTGCAGGCCGGCCAGGATGGCGCTCCATTCGCTGGTCGAGAACTCGGCCTTCACGCCCAGCTTTTGCGCCAGGGCATTGGCCAGCTCGACTTCAAAACCGGCAAGCTGGCCGCCTTCCTTGTAGTTGAACGGGGGATAGGTGCCTTCGAGGGCCACCTTGAGCGTGCCGCGCTGCTTGACGGTGTCCAGCAGGTCGGCGGCGCTGGCGCCGAAAGCGAGTGTCAACAGGAGTGCGGAGGCGACGGCCTTGCGAATATTCATATTCAACCCTTGCATAAGAGAATTGTTATTGAGATGAATGTGAATATTAGGTGCATCCCCCATCGGGTGCACCGCGCGCCGAAAAAGCCCTACGCGAAATCCGGTGATGGATGTGTGGCGCTCAGGGCTTCACGCAAGGCGCGTAGATGTCGAGCGCGGGTTTGTAGACCGTGGTCTGCACATTCATCAGGCCCAGCACCGAATGAAAGTAGTTGTCGTGGCTGACAGGTGCATCCAGCTGCTGCTTGAGGCAGGCCGTGGTCAGCTTGCTGCGCTGCTCGAAGCCGGGCGACAGCCAGGTGATCCAGGGCACGCGCTTTTGCACGTCGGGTGCGATGCCGTAGGGCATGCCGTGCAGGTAGAGGTTGTTCTCGCCCAGCGATTCGCCGTGGTCGGCCAGGTAGAGCAGGGCGGGCGCGCTGCGCGCTTCCTGCGCCTTGAGCCACTGGATGGAGGAGGCGAGCAACTGGTCGGTGTAGACGATGCTGTTGTCGTAGGCATTGACGAGGCCTTCCTTGCTGCAGCTTTGCAGCGCGTTGTCGGCGCACTCGGGCAGGAATTTCTTGACGGCCTGCGGCGAGCGTTTGTAATAGGCCGGGCCGTGGCCGCCCATCTGGTGCATCACCACCACCACGCCCTTCGCGCGCCGCTCGGGGGGCAGCGCGGCGATGCGCTCGGCTATGCCGTGCAGCATCACTTCATCAAAACATTCGCCGCTGTCGCACAGGCCCGGCACCTTGAGCTGCACGGTGTTGACGTTGGGTACCCGGTCGCACACCCCCTTGCAGCCCGACTGGTTGTCTATCCAGAGCACGGCCAGGCCGGCGCGCTGCAGCACGTCGAGCAGGCCCTCGTAATTGGCCGGCCGCGAGTCATAGGCCTCGCGCCCGAAGTGGGAGAACATGCAGGGCACCGAGGCCGCCGTGCTGGTGCCGCAGGACCAGGCGTTGCGCTGGCTCGCGACGTTCTCTTTGGCCAGTAGCGGGTTGGTGGGGCGGCCATAGCCGTTGAGCGAGAAATTGCCGCTGCGCGCCGTCTCGCCCAGCACCAGCAGCAGCAGCGGGGGCTTGGTTTGCGCGCTGTAGCTGGCGCCCAGTTTGGCGTCTTCGCCCAACGGCAACACCACGGACTCATCGCGCTGGAAAGGCTTGGCCGCAATCGCACCCAGTGCGTAAAAGGAGTTGAGCGGGTTGATCAGGTAGCGCACATGGGTGTAGTTGCGCATGACCGAGGCGATGCTCTGGAAGAACAGGAAGACCACCAGCACCAGCAGCACGCAGGCGCCGGCCAGCGTGGCGAAGTTGCCCAGCAGCTGTCGCGCGGCGCTGGCCCGCCTGACTTTCTGCCGCCACAGCAGCACCAGCGGCAGCACCGCCAGCACCAGCACCGTGGCCAGCAAACGCCAGTTCAGCAGGTCGCGGGTTTCGCGCACGTCGGTCTGCAGGGTGTTGACCATCATGGTCTTGTCGATGACCACGCCGTAGGCCATCATGAAGTAGGCGCCGAAGGCCGCCGAGAGCAGGAACAGGGTGATGGCCGGCTTGAGCGTCCAGCGCCAGGCCAGCAGGCTCAGCAGCGCCGTGGTGGCCAGCGTGATCACCAGCACCAGCGCGACGCTGATGACGGCGGCCTGGCCGCCGCTCAGGCCGGGCAGGCGGGACAGCTCGCGCCACAGCGCCACGTTGCACACCGTGGCGATCCAGAGGCTGGCCAGCACCACCAGCCACAGCGGGCGCATGCCGCGAAGCTGTTGATCGGAAGGGCGGGAAAGGCTGGCGGCGTCGGGCGTGGGTTGCAGCGGCATAGCGCTGCATTGTATTGGCCGTGGGCTTATGTGGTCCTTAAGCCTGGGCCGTCAAACCGAGTTGCCGCGCATGGTGGTTCAGGTGTTCGGCCATGAAGCTCGCGATGAAGTAGTAGCCGTGGTCGTAGCCCGCATGGCGGTGCAGTTCCAGCGGCTGGCCGGCCTTGGCGCAGGCGGCTTCAAACAGCTCGGGGTGCAGCTGTTCGGCGAGGAATTTGTCGGCCAGTCCCTGGTCTATGCGTATGCCGCCGGGGTAGGGTGCGGCGGGCATAAGGTTCATCAAGGCGGTGGCGTCGTGTTCGGTCCAAAGAGATTCATCGCTGCCGAGATAGCCGGTGAAGGCCTTGCGCCCCCAGGGGCACTGGCTGGGCGCGCAGATGGGCGCAAAGGCCGAGACGGATGTGAAAACATCCGGATGCCTGAGCGCGAGTGTCAGCGCGCCGTGGCCGCCCATGGAATGGCCGAAGAGGCCGACGCGCTTCGTATCAAGCGGCAGGGCGCCCGCCAGCAGCGGCAGCAGTTCCGCCGTGATGTAAGTTTCCATGCGGTAGTGCCGGGACCAGGGGGCCTGCGTGGCATCGAGGTAGAAGCCGGCGCCCACGCCGAAGTCCCAGCTGTCGGCCTCGCCGGGAACGCCTGCCCCGCGCGGGCTGGTGTCGGGCGCGACCAGGGCCAGGCCCAGCTCGGCCGCCAGGCGCTGCGCGCCGGCCTTGACCATAAAGGTCTCTTCGTTGCAGGTCAGGCCCGCGAGGTAGACCAGGAAGGGCACCTTGTTGCCGGCCACAGCCTGCGGCGGCAGGAAGACCGAAAAGCGCATGGGCAGGCCGATCTCGCGCGAGCCGTGCTGGTAAAAGCGCTGCAGGCCGCCGAAGCAGCCGTGTTCGCTGAGAAGCTCAGGGGTGTTGGCCATGTCGACTTAATAGAGCACAACACCACGGATTGATTCGCCGCTTTTCATCAAATCGAAGCCTTTGTTGATGTCCTCCAGCGGCATGGTGTGCGTGATCAGGTCGTCGATGTTGATCTTGCCTTCCATGTACCAGTCGACGATCTTCGGCACGTCGGTGCGGCCGCGCGCGCCGCCGAAGGCCGAGCCTTCCCATTTGCGGCCGGTGACCAGCTGGAAGGGCCGGGTGCTGATCTCGGCGCCGGCTTCGGCCACGCCGATGATGATGCTGCGGCCCCAGCCCTTGTGCGTGCATTCCAGCGCCTGGCGCATGACCTTGGTGTTGCCTATGCATTCAAAGCTGTAGTCGGCGCCGCCGTCGGTCAGCTGCACGATGGCGTCGACCACGTTTTCAGTGTCCTTGGGGTTGATGAAGTGCGTCATGCCGAACTTGCGCGCCATCTCCTGGCGCGCGGGATTGATGTCCACGCCGATGATCTTGTCGGCGCCCACCATCTTCGCGCCCTGGATCACATTGAGGCCTATGCCGCCCAGGCCGAACACCACGACGTTGGCGCCGGCTTCGACCTTGGCGGTGAACAGCACCGCGCCTATGCCGGTGGTCACGCCGCAGCCTATGTAGCAGACCTTGTCGAAGGGCGCGTCTTCACGGATTTTGGCCAGCGAGATTTCGGGCGCGACCGTGTAGTTGCTGAAGGTCGAGGTGCCCATGTAATGGAAGATGGGCTTGCCGTCCAGGCTGAAGCGGCTGGTGGCGTCGGGCATCAGGCCCTTGCCCTGGGTGCCGCGTATCAGCTGGCATAAATTGGTCTTGCGCGAAAGGCAGAACTTGCACTGCCGGCATTCGGGCGTGTAGAGCGGGATGACGTGGTCGCCCTTCTTGAGCGTCGTCACGCCGGGGCCGACGTCGACCACAATGCCCGCGCCTTCATGGCCCAGGATGGCCGGGAAGATGCCTTCGGGGTCCGCGCCCGAGAGCGTGTAGTAGTCGGTGTGGCAGATACCCGTGGCCTTGATCTCGACGAGCACTTCACCGAATTTCGGGCCTTGCAGGTCCACGGTTTCAATCGTCAGGGGCTGGCCTGATTTCCAGGCGACGGCGGCTTTGGTTTTCATGGGGATGGGCTTGCGTTGAGGGATGGGTAAAGAGGGCCTTGAAGCGCGTAAGGCACTATAAGCCAGTCCCCCAGGAGCACGGCCCGCAAGATGTTTCATTTTGAGAAAACCCCGGGAATCCCGGGGCAGCGCGGGCCCCAAGAAAAAGCCGCCCGGCCCCAAAGGGAGCGCAGGCGGCTTGCGTCACATGAGGGGCGGGCTTAGCGGCCGGCTTCCTTCAGGTACTGCGCGCGCGCGGTGATCGCGGTGTCGGTGAAATCGGTGAACACGCCGTCCACGCCGGCGCGGTAGAAGGCCAGGTACTCGGCCTTGGGGTCGCCCTGGTAGTCGGCGGCCAGGCGGCGGCGCTCATTGCGGAAGGTGAAGGGGTGAACGAACAGGCCCGCCTTGTGCGCATCGGCCACCAGGCTGCTCGCGGGCAGCGAGGTCGAGTCCGCGTCGTTGAGTTTGCCGTCGCCATTGATGTCGACCTGCTTGCCGTCGGCGCCTAGGGTGCCCTTGGTGCTGATGATGTAGCGCTTCCAGGGCCCTATGCCGTCGGCATAGGTCTTGATTTCGGCCAGGCCCGCGGGCGTGGTCATGGCGTCAAATAAGCGCTTGTCGCCGGACTTGGTCCAGTCGTAGGGGCGGTCGCTGGGCACGGCGAAAGTCACGCGGCCGGTCTTGGGGTCTATGCCGTCGCCGTCGATGAGCTGGATCAGGCGCGTGTTCAGGCCCTTGCTCTTCATGTACTTGAGGCTGCCCGGCTCAAACGACTGCACGTAGATGGGCGCGGTCTTGCTGTTCCAGCCGGCGGCATTGATGATGGCGATCAGCTTGTCTTCCATCGGCAGGCCGCGCTCGCGGAAGTAGCTCGGGTTCTTGGTTTCGGGGTAAATGGCGATGGTGCGGCCGGTCTTGGCGGACTGGGCCTTGGCCAGGTCCACGACTTCCTGGAAGGTCGGCACCTTGTACTGGCCGTTGAACTGCTGGGGGCGCTCGGCATCGGTCGAGACCGCGCCCAGGGTGCGGATCTCGGCCAGCGTGAAGTCGTCGCTGAACCAGCCGGTCTGGGTCTCGCCGTCGACCTGGATGGTCTTCTTGCGCGCGGCGAATTCGGGGTGCTTGGCCACGTCGGTGCTGATGGCCAGGTTGGGGTCGTGGCGGGTGATCAGCACGCCGTCCTTGGTCACGACCAGGTCCATCTCGATCACGTCGGCGCCGAGCTCGATGGCGCGCACATAGGCTTCCAGCGTTTCTTCCGGCACATAGCCTGAAGCGCCGCGATGCGCGATGACCAGCGGCGCCTTGCCGTCGAGTGTGGAGAGGCCGGCTTGCGACGGCGTGCCCGAAGAAGAGCAGGCGGCCAGCAGCACGCTGCTGCAAACGAGGGCGAGCAAGCCGCCATGCTTGAGGGTCAAGGCCTTGCGGGTCGATACGGTCATGGGTGTTTCCCTGAGTTAAAAGGGCTGATCGTAGGCGCGCGATGACGACAGGCCTGTGACAGGGTGTGTGCCTTGTTGGCAAAAACAACACCCGCGTCTTTTCGGCCGGAAATAAGGCCGGGCATAGAAATGCCGGAACAGGTCCGGCATTTTTGGGTTTGCGCAAAAAAAGGTTCAGGCGCTGAAGAAGCTCTTGAGCTTGTCGGCCCAGCCTTCTTCGCTGGGCGAATGTTTGGCGCCGCCTTTTTTCAGCGACTCGTCGAGCTCCTTGAGCAGCTTGCGCTGGTGCTCGGTGAGCTTGACCGGCGTTTCCACGGTGATGTGGCAGTACAGGTCGCCGGGATAGCTGGAGCGCACGCCCTTGATGCCCTTGCCGCGCAGGCGGAACTGCTTGGAGGCTTGCGTGCCTTCGGGGATGTCGATGGCGGCCTTGCCGGCGAGCGTGGGCACCTCGATTTCGCCGCCCAGCGCGGCCGTGGTGAAGCTGATGGGCACGGCGCAGTGCAGGTCGTCGCCGTCGCGCTCGAAGATGTCGTGCTTCTTCAGTCGGATCTCGATGTAAAGGTCGCCGGGCGGGCCGCCGTTGGTGCCGGGCTCGCCGTTGCCGGTCGAGCGTATGCGCATGCCGTCGTCTATGCCTGCGGGAATCTTGACTTCCAGTGTCTTGTTGTTCTTGGTCTTGCCCACGCCGTGGCAGGTCACGCAGGGTTCGGGGATCAGCTTGCCCGTGCCCTTGCACTGCGGGCAGGTCTGCTGCACGCTGAAAAAGCCCTGGCGCATCTGCACCACGCCGTGGCCGTGGCAGGTGGTGCAGGTCACCACCTTGGTGCCGGGCTTGGCGCCGCTGCCGTGGCAGGTGTTGCAGTCGTCCCAGCTCGGGATGCGGATCTGCGCTTCCTTGCCGTGGGCCGCTTCCTCGAGCGTGATTTCCATGGCATAGCTGAGGTCGCCGCCGCGGTAGACCTGGCGCCCGCCGCGTTGCTGGCCGCCGCGCTGGCCGCCGAACACGTCGCCGAAGATGTCGCCGAAGGCCTCGGCAAAACCACCGAAGCCCTCGGCCCCCGGGCCGCCGCGCATATTCGGGTCCACGCCCGCGTGGCCGTACTGGTCGTAGGCCGCGCGTTTGTTCTCGTCGGAGAGCATCTCGTAGGCCTCTTTGGCCTCCTTGAATTTTTCCTCTGCGACCTTGGACGCATCCCCCTGGTTGCGGTCGGGGTGGTGCTTCATCGCGAGCTTGCGATACGCTTTCTTGATGTCCTCGTCACTGGCGTTCTTGGGAACGCCCAGTGTGTCGTAATAGTCTTTTTTGGTGGCCATGGCAGCTCAGGGTCTTCGTTGATCGGTCTCGTCGGGTCAGCCGGGAGGCAGGCGGTCAATCCGGGCATTCGCGGGCGGCGGCAGATGCGCAAAAGCGGAAAGCCGGGATTGCTCCTGGTTTCCGCCTTTTGCATCCGCCTGTGCCGCCTGCCTTTGCATGCAGTTATCGCGCCAATGCGGGGCTTGTTGCCTTAGGGCGCTCAGCCTTTTTTGACTTCCTTGACTTCAGCGTCCACGACATTGTCGTCGGCCGGCTTGGCTTCTGCCTGCGCCGCGCCTGCCGCGCCCGCGTCGCCACCGGCTGCCGCCTGCGAAGCCTGCATGTCGGCATACATCTTCTCGCCGAGCTTCTGGCTGGCTTCCATCAGGGCCGTGTTCTTGGCGTCGATGGCGGCCTTGTCGTCACCCTTGAGCGCCTCTTCCATGTCCTTGATGGCGGTCTCGATCTTTTCCTTTTCGCCCGCTTCGAGCTTGTCGCCGTACTCGCCCAGCGATTTTTTCACGCTGTGCACCAGGGCTTCGGCGTTGTTCTTGGCGGTCACGAACTCGACCTTCTTCTTGTCTTCTTCGGCGTTGAGCTCGGCGTCCTTCACCATCTGCTGGATTTCAGCTTCGGACAAACCGGAGTTGGCCTTGATGGTGATCTTGTTTTCCTTGCCGGTGCCCTTGTCCTTGGCGCCCACGTGCAGGATGCCGTTGGCGTCGATGTCGAAGGACACTTCGATCTGCGGCGTGCCGCGCGCTGCCGGCGGGATGCCCTCGAGGTTGAACTCGCCCAGCGCCTTGTTGCCCGAGGCGATTTCGCGTTCGCCCTGGAACACCTTGATGGTCACGGCCGGCTGGTTGTCTTCGGCGGTCGAGAAGGTCTGCGCGAACTTGGTCGGGATGGTCGTGTTCTTCTTGATCATCTTGGTCATCACGCCGCCCATGGTTTCAATGCCCAGGGACAGCGGGGTGACGTCGAGCAGCAGCACGTCGGTGCGGTCGCCGGACAGGACCTGGCCCTGGATGGCGGCACCCACGGCCACGGCTTCGTCGGGGTTCACGTCCTTGCGCGGCTCCTTGCCGAACAGCTCCTTGACCTTTTCCTGCACCTTGGGCATGCGGGTCTGGCCGCCGACCAGGATCACGTCATGGATGTCGGAGGCGGAGACGCCGGCGTCCTTCATGGCCACGCGGCAGGGGGCGATGGTGCGCTCGATCAGCTCGTCGACCAGGCTTTCGAGCTTGGCGCGGGTCAGCTTGACCAGCAGGTGCTTGGGGCCGGTCGCGGGGTCGTGCGCGATGTAGGGAATGTTGACTTCGGTCTGCGGGCTGTTGGACAGCTCGATCTTGGCCTTCTCGGCGGAGTCTTTCAGGCGCTGCAGGGCGACCACGTCCTTGGACAGGTCGATGCCGCTGTCTTTCTTGAACTCGGCCACGATGTAGTCGATGACGCGCTGGTCGAAGTCTTCGCCGCCCAGGAAGGTGTCGCCGTTGGTGGACAGCACTTCGAACTGCTTCTCGCCGTCGACGTCGGCGATCTCGATGATGGAGATGTCGAAGGTGCCGCCGCCCAGGTCATACACGGCGATCTTGCGGTCGCCCTTTTCCTGCTTGTCCAGGCCGAAGGCGAGAGCTGCCGCGGTGGGCTCGTTGATGATGCGCTTGACGTCCAGGCCGGCGATGCGGCCGGCGTCCTTGGTGGCCTGGCGCTGCGCGTCGTTGAAGTAGGCGGGCACGGTGATCACGGCGTCGGTGACCGGCTCGCCCAGGTAGTCTTCGGCGGTCTTCTTCATCTTGCGCAGGATGTCGGCGCTGACTTGCTGTGCCGAGATCTTCTTGCCGCGCACTTCCACCCAGGCGTCGCCGTTGTCGGCGGCCACGATGGAATACGGCATGAGGGAGATGTCCTTCTGGACTTCTTTTTCGCTGAACTTACGGCCGATCAGGCGCTTGACGGCGTACAGCGTGTTCTTGGGGTTGGTCACGGCCTGGCGTTTGGCGGACGCGCCGACCAGCACTTCACCGTCTTCCTGGTAGGCCACGATGGAAGGGGTGGTGCGCACGCCTTCCGAGTTCTCGATGACGCGGGGCGAGTTGCCCTCCATGATGGACACGCAGCTGTTGGTGGTGCCCAGGTCAATGCCGATGATTCTTCCCATGATATTTACTCCTGCTTTTTTGATTCGTGAAGATTAAAAGTGGTGTGGCCGGGGTTTCTTTCCTGGCCGCTGTGAATGACTATGTTGATAACTTGTGGGTAAGTTGATGGGCTTCAAGGGCCTCAACATGTTTTTCCATTCTTGTCGGGTGTTTATTTGGGGGCTGCCACCGTAACCAGGGCGGGGCGCAGAACGCGCTCGGCGATCAGATAGCCTTTTTGCAGCACGCTGACCACGGTGTTGGCTTCCTGGTCGGCCGGCACCATGCTGATGGCCTGGTGCTGGGCGGGATCGAATTTGGTGCCGGGGGCGGGGTCTATGGCCACCACCTTGTTGCGCTCCAGCGCGCTCTTGAGCTGCTTGAGCGTGGCTTCGGCGCCTTCGCGAATCTGCTCGGGCGTGGCTTCCTTGATGGCCAGGCCGGCTTCCAGGCTGTCGGCCACCGGCAGCAGGCTTTCGGCAAAGCTTTCCAGCGCGTACTTGCGGGCCTTGGCCACGTCCTCGTCGGCGCGGCGGCGGGCGTTTTCGGTTTCGGCCTTGGCGCGCAGGTAGCTGTCGGCCAGCTCGGTGTTTTTGGCCTGCAGCGTGGCGACTTCGGCCTGGGCCACGGTCAGCGCGTCAAACTCGTTGGCGGCCTGCGCCGCTTCCAGTTCTTCTGGGCTGGGTTCACCGCTAAGGGGTTGATTTTGTTCGGGTTGTGTGTTTTCAGACATGCGAGGCAACAGGGTTGGTGTTGGTAAGGTTCCCAACTGGGGGTGGCAAAGCCCTTTTCAAGACAAGGGCTTAGCTTTTGGCTACGAAAGTTTTTGCCGCCTGGGTGCCGGGCGGCCGGCTTGGCTTATGCGTCGGGGGCGGCCCATTCTTCTGCCCACTGGTGGAGCGGTTTGAGCTTGTGCAGCAGGCCGCTGCCCGTGGCGGTGAGGCCGTAGCCGCCGCTCCCGAGTTCGACCAGCCGCGCTTCGCGCAACTCCTTGAGCCGGTCGTTCATGACCGAAGGCGACATGTTTCCGGCGCTTGCTGCCAATTGCCGGAAATTTTGCGCCTGCCCGTCACGCAACTCCCACAGCAGCCGCAACGTGCCGCGGCGACCCAGCAGGTCCAGTAACGCCATCACGGGCCGGCCCGTGGCGGAGCCGCGGACCGGTTTGCCGGGAAGGGGTAGCGTGGAAGTCATGCCCGGATTGTAGGGGCTGCGCCTGTCGTGTCCGCGACGATTGCTACGGAATGCGTAGCGATATAGTTGCCGTTCGCTACGGAATTAGTAGCGAATTGAAGCCATGATCCCTCTACACAACAGGAAGCCTGATCACCATGACCCAAATGACAAACGCCACCGCAGCCCTGCCACGCATCGCGCCGCTGGAGCCGCCTTACACGCCGGAGCAGGACGCGCTGCTCAAGAAGATCACGCCACCCGCCGCGCCCCATGTGCTGGCGCTGTTTCGCGTGCTGGCCGTCAACCCCAGGCTGCTCGAGCGCATGCCTTCATGGGGCGGTTATTTGCTCGGCTCCAGCGCCAGCCTGTCCCTGCGTGACCGCGAGCTGGTGATCAACCGCGTCTGCGCGCGCTGCGGGGCGGAGTATGAATGGGGTGTGCACGTCAGCGCCTTCGGCCGGGCGGCGGGTTTCAGCGACGCCGACAATGCCGCGATTGCCGACCCGGCCTCGGGCGGGCGGGGCCTGGCCCCACGCGACGGCTTGCTGCTGCGGCTGGTCGATGAGCTGCACGACAGCAGCACGGTCAGCGATGCGCTGTGGCAGGAACTGGCGGCCCTGTGGTCGGCGCCCCAACTGGTGGAATTGCTGATGCTGGCCGGCTGGTACCACGCGATCAGCTATGTGTGCAATGCGGCGCGCGTGCCGCTGGAGCCCTGGGCGGCGCGCTGGCCGGCAAGGGAATGACTCAAGCTGCCGCGGTTTTTTGCAGGCGGGCCATGAGTTCGCGTTTGTTGTCGCGGCTGCGGTGGGCGTGTTCGCGCATCAGTGCCTCGGCGCGCGCGCCTTCGCCGGCCAGCAGGGCGGCCAGCACGTCTTCATGGTCGCTCTGGGCGCGCTGGATGAAGCCGAACTCCAGCAGCGGCAGCGAGCCGTTCAGACTCAGCGCACCGGCGCCGGCCATGGGTGTTTTGCTCACATGCGCGAGGGCCGAAACCAGCGTGCTGTTGCCGGCGGCGTCCACCAGCGCGGCGTGAAAACGCGCGTTCATGGGCACCCAGCGGGCCGCGTCAATCACATGGCCGGCGGCAGCGGCTTTCTCCAGCAGCAGCCGGCCTTCATCTATGCAGGCCCGCAGTTCGGCCTGGAGCTCGGGGCTGATGCCGCGCTCGGCCGCCTGTCGCGCCGCCATGCCTTCGAGCACGCCGCGCACATCGACAGCGTTGGCGACCTCGTCCACACTAAACTGCCGCACGCGGAAGCCGCGTGTCGGCAGGCGCTCCAGCAGGCCTTCTTTTTCGAGCTCGCCGAGTGCGATGCGTATGGGTGTGCGAGACACGGCCAGCTGGGCTGAAAGCTCCAGCTCCACCATGCGTTCGCCGGGCGCTGCCTGGCCGCTGAGGATTCTTCGCCTCAATTCGTTGGTGGTGTAGTCGATCTGCGAGGACATGCTGGGTTCCGGTGGGAAGTTTTCAAATTATTGCATGCAAAAGTAGCGTAACCTAGGGTTAACTAGCTATTTGTCGATGCTATTGCGTGCAATAAAATAAGATGGCTAAGAATTTTATGCGCTGCCCAGGCAAGCGCAGTTACCCTTGGAGACACGATGAATTTGCCGCTCTGCCGTTTTCCCCATCGCCTGCCGTCGTCGGCTTTTTGGCTTCGCCGCCTGCTGATGGCCTATACCGCTGTGATGGCCGCGCTGGCCCTGGTGGCGCCTGCCGCACAGGCCCAGCCGGCTGCAGCTTATCCCAACAAACCCATCAAGCTGATCGTGCCCTTTCCGGCCGGCGGTGGCGGCGACACGCTGGCGCGCCTGGTGATGCTGCGCGCGGCCAGGGAACTGGGCCAGCCCATCGTGGTGGAAAACCTGGGCGGCGCCGGCGGCAACGTGGGCAGCGCGGCCGCGGCCAAGGCGCCGGCCGACGGCTACACGCTGCTCTATGGCACCAACGGCACGCATGCCATCAACCATGCGATCTACAAGTCGCCGGGTTTCAGCGTGCGCGACTTCGAACCGGTGAGCCAGCTCACGCGCATCGCGGCCATGGTGGTGGTGCGGCCCACGCTGCAGGTCAACTCCATGGCCGAGCTGACCAAACTGCTCAAGGCCAACCCGGGCAAGTACACCTTCGGCTCGGCCGGCAACGGCACGACGTCGCACCTGGCCGGCGAGATCTACAAATCGCGCGCGGGCCTGGCGGTGGTGCACATTCCCTACCGCGGCGGCGCGCAGGCCATGACCGACCTGATGGGCGGGCAGGTCGACATGATGATCGAGGTGATGCCCAATGCCGCGCCCCAGGCCAAGGGCGGGCGCGTCAAGCCGCTGGCGGTGACCACGGCCACGCGCGTCGCGGGCTGGCCCGAGCTGCCGACCATTGCGGAGTCGGGCCTGGCCGGCTTCGACGTGAGCGCATGGGACGCGATTTTTGTGCCCGCCGGAACACCGCGCCCCATCGTCAACCGGCTGAACGACGCTATCCACAAGGCACTGGCCGATCCTGAGTTGCGCGCGCAATTGCAATCGCGCGGCGCCGAGGTTGCGCCCGGCACGCCGGAAGAATTGGCCAGACACATTGCGAGCAACATGACGCTGTGGGGCGATGCGGTGAAGCGTTCGGGTGCCGCGGTGGATTAGAGGCCCACAGTGAGCCATGAAAAAAGCGACCACCTGGTCGCTTTTTCTATGGAACCAACGAAGTTCAGGGCTTGGGTTTTTTGGCCTGGCTGAGCACCCATTTGCCCGCGAAGGCCTGCAGGTCGTTCAGGCGTTTGAGCAGGTCGGCGCCCAGCGTGGTGACGATGTAGCCTTCATTGCCATGGCTGATCAGGCCGGCGGCGCGCAATTCCTTGATGCGGGTGTTGAGGGTGTTGGGCGTGATGTTGCCCACGCTGTCTTGCAGCAGGCGAAAGGTCTGGGGATGGCCGTCTTTCAGCGCCCACAACACGCGCAATGCATAGCGTGCTTCCAGCAATTCAAGTAGCTGGCCTACCGCTGCATTTTCTTTGGCGCTCATCAGCTCATCTCCTCGGTCACAATCCGGTCACAGGTGGTCGTTAAGCAAAAAGCTTCTATCGTCGGGACCAAATATAACGCAATTTCCTGACTGCTACGAGTTTTATAGCTGCACATGCCCGCCACGTCTGGACGACGGCCCCGCAGCTACATCATGGGAAGAATCGCTTGCGAATGCAAGGCCACCGCGGCACCGGATCGTGACGATGCCATGACGGCTTCTATCACTTGTTGCACACCCAGTGCGGAGCGTCCGGTGACGGCGGGCGCCGTGCCGGTTTTCACCGCGCGTATGAAATCCTGCAGCACGGTTTTGTGCGCGGCGTGGTCGAAGGCCATGGGGTCAGCGCCGCCGCCTGAGGCCTGGCGACTGCCCGCGCTCAGCGTCCTGCCGTCCTGGAAAGCCGCCCGCATCTCGCCGCCCTCCAGCGTCGCCGTGCCGCGCGTGAAGTTGAGTTCCAGGCGCTCGGGAAAGCCTGGGTAGGCGGCGGTCGTGGCCTGCAGCACAGCCACTGCGCCGCTGTCGTAATGCAGCAGCGCGGCGGCCGTGTCTTCGCCTTCCATGCGGTGCACCGCGCTGGTACTTGCGACGCCCGTCACGCGCGCCGGCATGCCGATGAGGTCCAGCAGCAGGTCCAGCGTGTGGATGGCCTGCGTGATCAGCACGCCGCCGCCGTCACGCGCCAGCGTGCCGCGCCCGGGCTCATCGTAGTAACTCTGCGGCCGCCACCAGCGCACGGCGGCGCTGGCGCTCACCAGCTGCCCCAGTTCGCCCGACGCGATCAAGGCGCGCAGCGCCACCGCCGCTTCGCGCAGGCGGTGCTGCAGCATCACGGCGAGTGTGACGCCGGCTTGCTCGCAGCACTCGACCAGGGCGCTGGCGCGGTTCAGGTCTATCTCCAGCGGCTTTTCGACCAGCACATGTTTGCCCGCGCGCGCGACGCGCCGCACGACGTCGAGGTGCGTGTTGGGCGGTGTCAGCACCAGCACCGCTTCAAGGTCGGGATCTTCGAGGATGTCCTCCAGCCGCGTGGTCTTGCGCGCGCCGGCCGGCACTTGCACACCCGCCAGCCGTTCGGCGCTGCGGCCATAGACGTAAACGAGCTCGGCTTCGCCGGCCAGGTCCCGCAGGCTGTGGAAATGCGGCGCGGACCCGAGGCCCGCGCCTATGACGGCAACGCGCAGCCGCCGGGAGGAAGGCAAGGACATGGTTTTGTGGGGACTGGGCCCAAGGCCTTAATCGGCGGTGATGCGGCGGGTCTCTATCAAAGTCTTCCAGCGCGCCCATTCGCGCAGCTGGAAGGCGGTGAATTCCTCGGGCGTGCTGGCGACGATCTCCAGCCCCTGGTCCAACATGCGTTTTTTGAGTTCAGGATCCTGCATGGCGGCAATCACCGCATCGCTGAGTGCCTTCTTCGTGGGGCCGGGCAAGCCTTTTGGCGAGGCCATGCCTTGCCATGAATACACTTCGGCGCCCTTCACGCCGGCCTCGGCCAGGGTTGGCACCTCGGGCAGCACGGGCGAGCGCTTGTCGCCGGTGACGGCGATGGCGCGCAGCTTGCCCGCGCGTATGTGCGGCAGCACGGCATTGACGTTCTGGAAAGAAAAATCGACCTGATTGCCCAGCAGGTCGTTGACCGCCGGGGCGCCGCCCTTGTAGGGCACGTGCACGCCTTCGGTTTTGGACTGCTGCCAGAAGAGCTCGGCCGACAGGTGGTCGGACGAACCATTGCCCGAGCTCGCGAACGAGACCTTGCCCGGCGTCTTGCGCAGCAGCGCCAGCACATCGTCCAGGCTGCGTTCGGGCCGCGCGACATTGGCGACCAGCACATTGGGCGCCTGCACCGGCACGCTGATGTAGTCGAAGTCCTTGGTGGCGTCATAGGGCACGCCCTTGAGCAGGTGCGGCGCGACGACAAAAGCGCCCAGCGAGGACACCAGCAGCGTGTAGCCGTCGGCGGGTGCGCGCTTGACCTGGGCGGCGCCTATGGTGCCGGTGGCGCCCGGCCGGTTGTCGACCACAAAGCTGCCGCCCAGCCTGGCCTGCAGCTGCAGCGCGAGTGCGCGCGCCACCATGTCGGTGGAGCCGCCCGCGGGAAAAGGCACGACGATGACCACGGGCTTGGCCGAAGGCCAGGCGCCTTGGGCCCGGGCGGGCAGTGCTGAAATTGCCAGCAGGGGCAAAGCGGCGCCGGCCAGCGTCGATTGGATAAGGGAACGGCGTTTCATGGTGTCTCCTGAACGCGGTGTGCAACGAAGATCGGGGGAGGAAGAGGAGGCAGGTGAAAAGCGGCCTGCGCCGCCTTTCACCGCTTCTTCACAACTTATTTGATGGCCTGGATGCGCTCGTACAGGCTCTTGGGCCAGGGCGCGTCGGCGGCGGTGAGCGAGGGCAGCACGGCGGCCGCGAAAGGTGCGCGGTCCACCTTGTTGACGGTTTTGCCTTTTTTCTCGAACTCGGCGACCAGGCGGTTTTCCGCGTCGACGATGTCCTGGCTGGCGCGGCTGGAGGCTTCCCACAGCACCTGGTCGAAGATCTTCTTGTCGGCGTCACTGAGCTTGGACCAGACCGAGCCCGAGACGGCGGTGACCAGCGATTCGGTGATGTGGCCCGTCAGCGTGATGTACTTCTGCACCTCGTAGAACTTCTTGGCCTCTATCGTGGGCAGCGGGTTTTCCTGCGCATCGACGGTGCCGTTCTGCAGCGCCAGGTAGACCTCGGCAAAGGCGATGGGCGTGGGGTTGGCGCCGACCGCCTTGGGGAACATCACGAACAGCGGCGCATCGGGCACACGCAGCTTGAGTCCCTTCATGTCCTCGGGCTTGAAGATGACCTTGTTCGAGGTCATGTGGCGCAGGCCGTAGTAGGTGTAGCCCGCGATGTGCTGGCCGCCGGTCTTGCTCGCATAGCCCTGCGCCAGTTCCTGGAAGATGGGGCCGTTGCGGAAAGCCTGGAAGTGGTTGTAGTCGCGGAACACAAAAGGCGCGGCGGCAATCGACAGCGGCGGATAGGCGCGGCCGGCAAAGGCGGCGCCGGTGTAGATGATGTCCACGGTGCCCAGGGTCAGGCCCTGGTTGATCTCGGTTTCCTTGCCCAGCGATGAGGCGGGAAAAACTTCGACCACATAGCGGCCGTTGGTTTTTTTCTTGATCTCATCGGCGGCCCAGACGGCCTGTTTGTGAAAGGATTCGGACGTCTCGTAGACGTGCGCCCATTTGAGTTTGGTCTGGGCGGCCGCGCTGCCCGCGCCCAGCGTGCCGGCCAGGGCCAGCAAGGTCGCGCCCGCAAGGCTGCAGAGGGTTCTGCGTTTCATGTCTTGTCTCCTGATATGGGTATGGTTATGGGTGGGTATCGCTGGTGGAAAGAGCGCCGAGGTATACCGCCCTCGGCGCCCGACTGGGCTGAACAAGCCCAATGCAAGGGTGGGCCTTCCGGGAGCCTCTAAATCCCGGACAGCCCGCTGTCCTTAGCGGACCATGCAGGGCATCTTGTTGTTGAAGGTCCAGTTCGGGATCAGGTATTGCATGGCCACGGCATCGTCGCGCGCGCCCAGGCCGTGCTTGAGGTAGAGCTGGTGGGCTTTTTCCACCTCGGCCATGTCCAGCTCCACGCCCAGGCCTGGCTGCTTGGGCACCGCGACTTCGCCGTTCACGATTTGCAGCGGCGCCTTGGTCAGGCGCTGGCCGTCCTGCCAGATCCAGTGCGTGTCGATCGCGGTGACCTTGCCCGGCGCGGCGGCGGCCACGTGCGTGAACATGGCGAGAGATATGTCGAAGTGGTTGTTGGAGTGCGAGCCCCAGGTCAGCCCCCAGGTCTGGCAGACCTGTGCCACACGCACCGAGCCCTGCATGGTCCAGAAGTGCGGGTCGGCCAGCGGGATGTCCACCGACTGCAGGTGGATGGTGTGCGAGAGCTCGCGCCAGTCGGTGGCGATCATGTTGGTGGCGGTGGGCAGGCCCGTGGCGCGCCGGAACTCCGCCATCACTTCGCGGCCCGAGAACACGCCTTCGGCGCCGCAGGGGTCCTCGGCGTAGGCCAGTTCCTTGTGGCGGTCCTTGCAGATGCGGATGGCGTCCTTGAGCAGCCAGCCGCCGTTCGGGTCCAGCGTGATGCGCGCATCGGGAAAACGCTCCGACAGCGCGACGATGGCTTCCATTTCTTCCTCGCCGCGCAGCACGCCGCCCTTGAGCTTGAAGTCCTTGAAGCCGTAGCGCTTGTAGGCGGCTTCGGCCAGCGCCACGATGCCCTTGGCGTCCATCGCCGCCTCATGGCGCAAGCGCAGCCAGTCGTCCTGCGCGTCGGGCGCCGACGCGTAGGCCAGATTGGTCTTCTTGCGATCGGCGACATAAAACAGGTAGCCCAGCATGGCCACCGAGTCGCGCTGCTGGCCTTCGCCCAGCAGGGCCGCAACCGGCACGCCCAGGAACTGGCCCAGCAGGTCGAGCAGGGCGCTTTCCACGGCGGTCACGGCGTGGATGGCCACGCGCAGGTCAAAGGTCTGGTTGCCGCGGCCGCCGCTGTCGCGGTCGGCGAAGGCGGTGCGCAGCGTGTTGAGGATGCGGTTCCAGTCGCCAATCGACTGGCCTTCAATGAGGGGGGCCGCATCGTTCAGGGTGTTGCGTATCTTCTCGCCGCCCGGAACCTCGCCCACGCCGGTTCGGCCGGAGCTGTCGGTCAGGATCAGGATGTTGCGGGTGAAGAAGGGGCCGTGGGCGCCGCTCAGGTTCAGCAGCATGCTGTCCTGGCCGGCCACGGGAATCACCTGGACGCGGGTGACGCGGGGTGTTTGTGAAGCGGCGGGTGGGGAAACGAGAGAGGCTTGGGGGGCTTGGGAAGCGGGCATACCGGGCGTGTTGTAGTGGGTTGATAAAGCTGATTTATCAGTTATCGTACAACTCGCTGATTTTTTATGCAACCAGGTTTGTACCCAGGGCCTGGGCGGCCGGTGTGTCCGCGGGCTCCCCGGGTGGCTGCATGGTGTGCGCATTGTTGCCCCGGCGCAGCCGTTCGCGGCTGTTGGACAGGTGGGTACGCATGGCGGCGCGCGCCGCCTCTGCGTCCTGGTTGCGGATGGCGTTGTAAATGCTCTCGTGCTCGCTGTTGACCCGCTGCAGGTAGTTGAAGCGGCCCTCGGGCGCGCTGTGCGCCGTGTTCACGCGGGTGCGCGGGATGATCATGGTGCCCAGGTAGGTCATCAGGTCGGCGAAGTGCCGGTTGCCGGTCGAGCGGGCCACTTCCATGTGGAACTGGAAGTCGGGTGGCACCGCGTCGGAATCCAGGCTGATGGAGTCGTGGAAGGCGCGCAGGGCGGTTTCCATGGCCTTGAGGTTTTCCGGCGTTCTCCTCTGGGCGGCCAGGCCCGCGGCCTCGGTTTCCAGGCTGATGCGCAGCTCCAGCACCGAGATCACGTCGGCCACGGTGGCGAAGTCCTCGGCGGTGATCTTGAAGTTGCCGGCATTCTGCGGCTGCAGCACAAAAGTGCCTATGCCGTGCCGGGTTTCCACCAGGCCCGAGGCCTGCAGCTTGGACAGCGACTCGCGCACCACGGTGCGGCTGACGTCGAAGCGGGCCATGATTTCGGCTTCGGTGGGCAGTTTTTCGCCGGGCTGCAGGCGCCCCTCGCGGATGCTGCTGGCCAGGCTTTCAACGATCTCGCCCACCAGTCCGCGGGGCCTGCGCACGCGCGGCAGCTCCTCGTGAAAGGCAGGCGTCAGGCCTGCTTCCGGGCGACTAGGGGTTTTCCTTGAGTCCATTAAAAAACCATTGACAAGCTAGGGGGCGAAACCGAGAATTCCGAGTCATCAGACAACCTATGACTGATGCATTTGTAGCTTGACTTTAACAAACTCCGAAAAAAAGTCCAGTGTTTGTGACGGCACTGGACCCGGACGTAAAAAATGACCATCAAAGTTCATGAGAAGCTGTTGCTGACCGGTGCGGCCGGCGGTTTGGGCAAGGCCCTGCGCGAGCGCCTGAAGGCCAATTGCTCGGTGCTGCGCCTGTCGGACGTCCAGCCTTTCGGCGCCGCCGCGGCCGGCGAAGAGGTCGTCCTGGCCGACCTGGCGGACTCCGCCGCGGTGCACACCGTGGTCCAGGGTGTGGACGCCATCGTCCATCTGGGCGGCGTCTCGGTGGAAGGGCCGTTCGGCCCCATCCTGCAGGCCAACATCCTGGGTGCCTATAACTTATATGAAGCGGCGCGCAAGAACGGCGTCAAGCGCATTGTTTTTGCCAGCTCCAACCACGTCACCGGCTTTTACCGCCAGGACCAGACCATCAACGCCGACCACCCGCCGCGCCCCGACGGCCTGTACGGCCTGAGCAAGGCCTTCGGCGAAGACCTGTCGCGCCTGTATTTCGACCGCTACGGCATTGAAACCGCCTGCGTGCGCATTGGCTCCTCCTTCGCCGAGCCCAAGGACCGCCGCATGCTGGCCACCTGGCTGAGCTTTGACGACCTGCACCGCCTGATCACCGCCTGCCTCACCACGCCGGTGCTGGGCCACAGCATTGTGTTCGGCATGTCCGACAACGCCGTGACCTGGTGGGACAACAGCCGCGCCCGCCACATCGGTTATGTGCCCAAGGACAGCTCCGACATCTTCCGCGAGGCCATTTACGCCCGCACACCCGCGCCCGACCTGAAGGACCCGGTGGCCCAGTACCAGGGCGGCGGCTTTGTCGTGGCCGGCCCTTTCGGCGACTGAACGGCGGGCACGGCATGAGTGAATTGCAGGTCGAACTGGTTCTGGATGCGCGCAACGGCGTGGGCGAAAGCCCGGTCTGGGACGCTGCTGAACAGGCGCTGTACTGGGTTGACATCCCGGCGCGCCGTTTGTGCCGCTGGAGCGTGGCCGACGCCGCGCTGACCGAATGGCTGGCGCCCGAAATGCTCGCCTGCGTCGGCCGCCTCGGCGCCAAGGACTGGATCGCCGGCGCCGAGAGCGGTGTCTTTCGCCTGAGTCCCGGGGCCGGCGGCCAGCTGGGTTTTCAGCGGCTTGCCGGCGTGACCCATGCGCAGGCCGGCATGCGTTTTAACGACGGCCGCTGCGACCGGCAGGGGCGCTTCCTGGCCGGCACCATGCAGATGAACATGGCCGCCGGCGCGCGCGTCGGCAGCATCTACAGCTACCAGGGCAACGGCCTCAAGGTGCTGCTGGAGGGCTTCATCACGCCCAACGGCATGGCCTTCAGCCCCGACGGCCGCACCATGTATTTGTCCGATTCCCACCCTTCGGTGCAGTCGGTCTGGGCCTTTGACTACGACACCCAAACCGGCATCCCGTCGAACCGCCGCCTTTTCATCGACATGAACCCGCTACCCGGCCGGCCCGACGGCGCGGCCGTCGACGCCGACGGCTGCTACTGGATCTGCGGCAACGACGCCGGCCTGGTTCACCGCTTCACGCCCGCCGGCAAGCTGGACCGCTCGCTGGCTGTGCCCGTGAAGAAGCCCGCCATGTGCGCCTTCGGCGGCGCCGGGCTTGACACCCTGTTCGTGACATCGATACGCCCCGAAGGTGTCGATCTCTCTGACCAGCCGCTGGCCGGCGGTGTGTTCGCGTTGCGCCCCGGCGTGCGCGGGCTGCCCGAGCCCGCGTGTCTGTATTAAAAGTTTCCTAAAAAAGTTTCCGTTCCCGTTTCCACCACCAACCTTAGAGGATGAGACATGAAGATTAAAAAAACATTGTTTGCGGTCGCCGCTGCCCTGGCGGTGCTGCCGCTGGCCGGTTTTGCCACTGAATTCCGTTCTTCGGATATTCACCCTGATGGCTACCCCACGGTGGAAGCCGTGAAGTTCATGGGCGAGCGGCTCAAAGTGCTGACCAACGGCAAGCACAGCATCAAGGTGTTCAACAACAGCGCGCTCGGCAGCGAGAAAGACACGATCGAGCAGACCAAGATCGGCGCCCTGGCGATGACGCGCGTGAACATCGCGCCGATGAACAACATCTGCCCCGAAACGCAGGTCCCGACCATGCCTTTCCTGTTCCGCTCCAAGGATCACATGCGCCACGTGCTTGACGGCCCCATCGGCGAGCAGATCCTGGCTTCGTGCGCGCCCCAGGGCTTTATCGGCCTGGCGTATTACGACAGCGGCGCGCGCAACCTGTACACGGTCAAAAAACCCGTTCGTTCGCTGGCCGACGCGAAGGGCCTGAAAGTGCGCGTCCAGCAGTCGGACCTCTGGGTCTCCTTGCTCGAAGCCATGGGCGCCAACGCGACGCCCATGCCCTTCGGCGAGGTCTACACCGCGCTGAAGACGGGCCTGGTTGACGCCGCCGAAAACAACTACCCTTCGTATGAAAGCTCGCGCCATTTTGAAGTGGCCAAGTTCTACTCCATCACCGAGCATTCGATGGCGCCCGAGATGCTGCTGTTCTCCAAGCGCACCTGGGACGGCCTGAGCGCCGATGACCAGAAGGCGATCCGCCAGGCGGCCAAGGAGTCCGTGCCTTACATGCGCAAGCTGTGGGACGAGCGCGAGGAAAAATCGCTGGCCACCGTCAAAGCCGGTGGTGCCGAGATCATCCAGGTGGACAAGGTGTCTTTCCAGAACGCCATGAAGCCTGTTTATGACAAGTTCATCACCGACGCGGCGCTCAAGAGCCTCGTCAAACGCATCCAGGACACCAAGTAAATCTTGATCCCGCGCCGGCCCGTTTGCGGCCGGCGCGTTTTACGGCATTCCTGCCGCTTGGAAAAATTTCTCTGGGGCGGCCTTCACTTCCGCACTTTATTTATGTACACAAAAATTTGTCGTGGGCTCGCCCGGACTTGCATGTGGCTGGGCATTTTCGGCCTTGTGGCGGTGATTTGCGCCGTCAGCTGGCAGGTCTTCGGCCGTTATGTCCTGAATAACACCCCAACCTGGGCGGAGAGCCTGGCCTTGCTGCTGGTGTTGTATGTCACGATGTTCGGCACGGCCGTGGGTGTTCGCGACGCCGGCCACATCGGGCTGGAATCCTTTCTGGTTCTCGCGCCGGAAAGCGTTCGACTGAAGATGGAATACCTGATCCACGCGCTGGTATTGCTGTTCGGCGCCGCCATGGCCTACAACTGTGCTTCGCTGGCCCAATCCGTGTGGAGCTACCGCTTGCCCACCCTGTGGATTTCCGAGGGATGGCGCTATGTTCCCGCAACCATTGCGGGCGTTCTCATTGTGATGTTCTCCATCGAGCACATCATCGCGCTCGCCAAGGGCCAAGAAGTCGAACCGGCCTGGGGCTGAAAAAATCATGACTATCCCATTGTTGATCCTTTGTATTTCCTTCACGCTGTTCCTGCTGCTCGGCGTGCCGGTGGCGTTTTCCATCGGCCTGTCCGCACTGGCCACGCTGCTCTATGAAGGCCTGCCGCTTGCGGTCGGTTTCCAGCAGATGACCTCGGGCATGGGGATTTTTTCCTTTCTCGCGATTCCGTTTTTCATCTTCGCCGGTGAGCTCATGCTTTACGGCGGTATCGCCGACCGCATCGTGAACCTGGCCCGCAACCTGGTCGGCCATGTGCGCGGCGGCCTGGGCATGTCCAATGTGGTGGCCTGCACCTTGTTTGGGGGCGTTTCCGGCTCTCCCGTGGCGGACGTGTCGGCCATGGGCGCGGTGATGATCCCGATGATGAAGAAAGAGGGCTACCACGCCGACTACGCCGTCAATGTGACGACGCATGCCGCGCTGGTGGGCGCCCTGATGCCGACCAGCCACAACCTGATCATTTATTCGCTGGCTGCCGGCGGCAAGGTTTCGATTGCCGCGCTGATCCTGGCGGCGCTGCTGCCTGCCGCCATCCTGACCATCTGCAACCTGGCGGCGGCCTACCTGGTCGCCGTGAAACGCGGTTATCCGGCCGGCAGTTTCCCGGGATGGGCGATTGTGGCGCGTTCGCTCGCCGCGGCGCTGCCGGGCCTGATGATTGTGGTGCTGATTCTCGGCGGCATTCTTTCGGGCATCTTCACCGCCACCGAATCCGCCGCCGTGGCTGTCCTGTATGCGCTGGCCCTGACCATCTTCGTCTACCGCACGCTCAAGTGGGAGCACTTCATCAAGGCCGCTTCCAAGGCCGTCAAGACGACCGGCGTCATCCTGCTGCTGATCGGCATTTCCAGCACCTTCGGCTACCTCATCAGCCTTTACGGCGTCGCGGAATTGACGGGGCAAATGCTGTCGCAGGTCACCACCACGCCGTGGGTGATCTTCCTGCTCATCAACATCATCCTGTTCGTGCTGGGCACCTTCCTGGACATGGCGGCCACCATCCTGCTGTGCACGCCGATCTTCCTGCCGATTGCCCAGCACTACGGCATGAGTTCGGTGCAGTTCGGCATCGTGTTGCTGATCAATTGCGCGCTGGGCCTGAACACGCCGCCTGTGGGTACCACCCAGTTCGTGGGTTGTGCCATAGGCGGGGTGTCCGTGGGTACGGTGATGCGCACCATCTGGCCTTTCTACGGCGCGCTGATTTTCGCGCTGGCGCTGGTCACGTTCATTCCGGCTTTCTCCATGTGGCTGCCCAGCCTCTACATGACGGTCGGTAAATAAGGAAATCGCACGCCATGGCCGCACCGCTTCACATCCGCATGCATCCTCGCGACAACGTCGCGATCGTCGCCAACGACGGTGGCCTGCCCGAGGGTACCGCTTTCGCCGATGGTTTGCGGCTGGTGGAGCGTGTGCCCCAGGGCCACAAGGTGGCGCTGGTGGACCTGCCCAAGGGCGCGGCGGTGCTGCGCTACAACGTGCCCATAGGCTACGCGCTCAAAGACATCCCGGCCGGCAGCTGGGTGCATGAGCGCCTGCTGGAGATGCCCGATGCGCGCACGCTGGACAACCTGCCCAAGGCCACGGTGCGGCCCGAGCCGCTGCCGGCGCTGGAAGGCTATACCTTCGAGGGCTTCCGCAACCCGGACGGCTCGGTCGGCAGCCGCAACATCCTGGCCGTCACCACCACGGTGCAGTGCGTGGCCGGCGTGGTGGACTTCGCGGTCCAGCGCATCAAGGCCGAGCTGCTGCCGCGTTTTCCCAATGTCGACGACGTGGTGGGGCTGGAGCATACCTACGGTTGCGGCGTGGCGATTGACGCGCCCGACGCCATCATCCCGATACGCACCCTGCGCAACATCAGCCTGAACCCCAACTTCGGCGGCGAGGTCATGGTGGTGAGCCTGGGCTGTGAAAAACTGCAGCCCGAGCGCCTGCTGCCGCCGGGCAGCATACAAATCATTGACGAGCGCAATGTGGCCGACGTGGGCACCAGCGCCGAAGCCGCCCTGGACGTGGTCTGCCTGCAGTCCGAGAACCACGTCGGCTTTATGTCCATGATTGATTCGATCATGGAAACCGCCTTGCTGCACCTGGAGCGGCTCAATGCGCGTAAGCGCGAGACGGTGCCCGCCAGCGAACTGGTGGTGGGCGTGCAGTGCGGCGGCAGCGACGCGTTTTCCGGGGTGACGGCGAATCCGGCGGTGGGCTTTGCCACCGACCTGCTGGTGCGTGCCGGCGCGACCGTGATGTTCTCCGAGACCACCGAAGTGCGCGATGGCATAGACCAGCTGACCTCGCGGGCCAGCACGCCGGAAGTAGCCGAGGCCATGATCCGTGAAATGGCCTGGTACGACGCCTACCTCAAAAAAGGGCAGGTGGACCGCAGCGCCAACACCACGCCGGGCAACAAAAAAGGCGGCCTTTCCAACATTGTTGAAAAGGCCATGGGCTCCATCGTCAAGTCGGGCAGCGCGCCCATCAGCGGCGTGCTCTCGCCCGGCGAGAAGGTCAAACAAAAAGGCCTGATCTACGCCGCGACGCCCGCCAGCGACTTTATCTGCGGCACGCTGCAACTGGCCGCCGGCATCAACATCCATGTGTTCACCACCGGCCGCGGCACACCCTACGGCCTGGCCGAAGTGCCGGTGATCAAGGTGGCCACCCGCACCGACCTGGCGCGGCGCTGGCACGACCTGATGGACATCAACGCCGGGCGCATCGCCGACGGCGACGCCACGATTGAAGAGGTCGGCTGGGAACTGTTCCGCTTCATGCTGGACGTGGCCAGCGGACGCAAGAAAACCTGGGCCGAGCACTGGAAGCTGCACAACGCGCTGGTGCTGTTCAACCCGGCCCCTGTGACCTGAGCCGCATACACAACACAAACAGAAGGAGACAGACCATGACCATCGTTCCATCGAGCTTTCGCGCGCTACGCCTGGCCTTGCAGCTGACGGCGACGGCCGGGCTCGCGGCCCTTGCCGGCGGGGCCTGCGCCGCCACCTGGGTGTATGTTTCAAACGCTGACAGCCAGGAGATCTCTGTGCTCGAGCTGGACCGCGCCCAGGGCGCGCTCAAGCCGGTGGAGACCGTGAACGTGGGCGGCACCGTGATGCCCATGGCCGTGAGCCCGGACAAACGCTTTCTGTATGCGGCGCTGCGCTCGCAGCCTTTCCGTGCCGTGAGCTTCGCCATTGACGGCGCCACCGGCAAGCTGCGCAAGCTGGGTGAGGCGCCCCTGGCCGACAGCATGGCCAACATCGATACCGACCTGACGGGCCGTTGGCTCTTCGCGGCGTCCTATCCCGGCCACAAGATCACCGTCAATGGCATCGACAAGGAAGGCAAGGTCGGCGCCATCCAGCAACTGATTCCCGGGATCGCGAATGCACACGCCGTTCATGCGGACTCGGCCAACCGCTTTGTGCTGGCCACCAGCCTGGGCAACGACAACGTCTCGAGCTGGCGCTTTGATGCCGCCACCGGCGTACTCTCGCCCAACGACCCGGCGTTGACCACCGGCGCCGCGAAATCCGGCCCGCGCCATTTTGTCTGGGACAAGGCGCAGCGCTTTGCCTACCTGCTCAATGAGCTGGACGCGCAACTCCAGGTGTTCGCCTGGGACGGTGCGCGCGGCACGCTCAAGCTGCTGCAGACCCGCACCACGCTGCCGGCCGGATTCGCTGGCAAGCCCTGGGCCGCCGACCTGCACCTCACGCCCGACGGCCGCTACCTTTATGCATCGGAGCGCACCTCCAGCACGCTGTCGGCCTTCCGCGTCGACGCCGCCACCGGCCTGCTGGAGCCCATAGGCCAGACGCCCACCGAAAAAACCCCGCGTGGTTTCGCCATCGATGCGCAGGGACGCTACCTGATCGCGGCGGGCCAGGATTCGCACAGCGTGTCCGTGTACGCCATTGACGGCGCGACCGGCGCTCTGGGCGCGCCCAAGCGTCTGCCCGTCGGCAAGAACCCGAACTGGATTGAAATCGTCGAGATGCCCTGAGAGGCCGAACAGCCCATCCACTCACCCGATACACCTCAAGGAGACACCCTCATGCAACGCCGTACCCTGATCAATACCGCGCTGGCCACCATGGCCGGCCTTTCAACGCTGACTGCATTCGCTCAGGGCAACTGGCCGACCGGCAAGCCCATCACCTACCTGGTGCCCTTTGCCGCGGGCGGCACCACCGATGTGCTGGGCCGGCTGATCGGGCAGAAGCTGGGCACCGCGCTGGGCACCACCATCATCATCGACAACAAGCCCGGCGCGGGTGGCAGCGTCGGTTCGGAAGTCGGCTCGCGCGCCGCACCGGACGGCTATACGCTGGTGGGCGGTACGGTCAGCTCGCATGCGATCAACGTCAGCCTGTATCCCAAGATCGGCTACGACCCCATCAAGTCCTTTGCGCCCGTCACGCTGATAGGCACCAACCCGCTGGTGCTGGTGGTCAACCAGGCCAGCCCCTACAAAACCCTGAAGGACGTGCTCGAAGCCAGCAAGGGCAAAAGCGGCGGCCTGTCGTCCGCCTCGGCCGGCACCGGCACCTCGCAACACCTTTCGCTGGAGTTGCTGGCCTTTCGCTCCGGCGTGAAGTTCACGCACGTGCCCTACAAGGGCAGCGGCCCCGCCATCCAGGACGTGATTGGTGGGCAGGTTGACATGATGTTTGACACCAGCGTCGTGGCGGCGCCGCACGTGCAAAGCGGCAAGCTGCGGGCGATCGCGGTGACGTCCGCCAGCCGGCTGGCGTCCATGCCGGACGTGCCGACGGTGGCCGAATCCGGCCTGCCGGGCCTGGCCAATTTTGAAGTGCTGTCCTGGCAGGCGATTTTTGCGCCGGCGGGAACGCCCGCTCTCATGGTCGATCGCCTGCACAAGGAAATCGGTCGCATCCTGGCGGAGCCCGAGATGCAGGGAAAACTCAAGGGCTTCGGCATGGAGCCGGCCAACATGACGACGGCCCAGATCGCCGCCTTCCAGCGCGCGGAAGTGGCCAAGTGGGCACAGGTCATCAAGGCCGCGAACATCAAGGCCGAATAAAGCTTGCCCGGCGCTTGCCCGCAAGCTGCCCGCAAACCGAACCAACAGACATCGTAGAAGCAAACCACCATGACACAAGCAACTCCCTACCAATCCTTTCCCAACAGCTTCAAGCGAGACCTGCTGGCCGGCAAAAAACTGATTGGCTGCTGGTCCTCGCTGGCCAACGCCATCACCACCGAGGTGCTGGGCGTGGCCGGTTTCGACTGGATCCTGCTGGACGGCGAACATTCGCCCAACGACGTGGGCACCTTCATTCCCCAGCTGATGGCGCTCAAGGACAGCCCGAGCGCGCCCTTTGTGCGCCCCACGTCCAACAACTCGGTGGAAATCAAGCGTCTGCTCGACGCGGGGTTTTACAACTTCCTCGTGCCCTTCATTGAAAGCGCCGATGAAGCGCGGCAGGCTGTCGCCGCCACACGCTATCCGCCCCAGGGCATACGCGGCGTTTCGGTGTCGCAGCGCAGCAACCGCTACGGCACCGTGCCCGACTACTTCAAGGGCATCAACGACCAGATCTGCGTCGCGGTGCAGATTGAAAGCAGCGCCGGTGTCGCGGCCGCGCGCGCGATTGCCGAAACAGAGGGCGTGGACTGCATTTTTGTCGGCCCCTCCGACCTGGCCGCCGGCCTGGGCCACCTGGGCAACGCGGGCCACCCCGATGTGCAGAAAGCCATCGCCGGCGTGTTCGCCGACGCCAAGGCCTGCGGCAAGCCCACGGGCATCCTCGCGCCGGTGGAAGCCGACGCGCGGCGCTACATGGAGATGGGCGCCACCTTTGTGGCCGTGGGCAGCGACCTCGGCGTGTTCCGCTCCGCCACGCAGGCCTTGCACGACCGTTATCGCGCCTGAGGGGGCAGTGTTTTTCCGACTGAATTTTTGACTGGAGTATTTGAATGAGCAAGCTTGGATTTATCGGCCTGGGCATCATGGGCAGCCCTATGGCGGCGCACCTGATCGCGGCGGGGCACGAGGTTTTCCTGAACACGCGGGGCAAGGTGCCCGCGGAACTGTTGACCGGCAAGGGCAAGGCCTGCGACTCCATCGCCGACGTCGTCAAGCAGGCGGACATCATCTTCCTGATGCTGCCCGACACGCCCGACGTGGCCAAGGTGCTGTTCGGCGAAGGCGGCGTGGCCGCGACGCTGACCAAGGGCAAGACGATTGTCGACATGAGCTCCGTCTCGCCGATGGACACCAAGGAATTCGCCAGGAAGATCAACGCCCTGGGCTGTGATTACCTGGATGCCCCGGTGTCGGGCGGCGAAGTCGGCGCCAAGGCGGCCAGCCTCACCATCATGGTGGGCGGCCCGCAGGCGGCCTTCGACCTCGTCAAGCCGCTGTTCGAGCTGATGGGCAAGAACATCACGCTGGTGGGCGGCAACGGCGACGGCCAGACCTGCAAGGTGGCCAACCAGATCATCGTGGCGCTGAACATCGCGGCCGTCGGCGAAGCCCTGCTGTTCGCCAGCAAGGCCGGTGCCGATCCGGCCAAGGTGCGCCAGGCGCTGATGGGCGGTTTTGCCTCGTCGCGCATTCTGGAAGTGCACGGCGAGCGCATGATCAAGCGCACCTTCGCGCCGGGTTTCCGCATCGGCCTGCACCAGAAGGACTTGAACCTGGCGCTCAGCGGTGCGCGCACCCTGGGCCTGGCCCTGCCGCAAACCGCGGGCGCCGCCCAGTTGATGCAGGCCTGCGCCGCCAACGGCATGCAGGACCTGGACCATTCCGCATTGGTGCGGGCGCTGGAATTGCTGGGCAACCACGAAGTCGCGAAGTCGGCATAACAGACCAGACAGGCGCGTGCGAGGAGCCCGAAAGAGGCTCCCGGCGCGGCGGAGGGGTACCCCCGTTTTTCGAACATTCAGGAGACAGATATGGCTATCAATCGACGAGAACTTATTGCGGCTTCACTGGCCGTGGGCGTGGGTGCCGCGAGCGGCACCGCAAATGCCCAGGCCGGATGGCCGTCCAAACCGATACGCCTGGTGGTGCCTTATCCGCCGGGTGGCTCTTCGGACATCATCGCGCGCGCCATTTCGCAGCCGCTGTCCGAGGCACTCAAGCAGTCGGTCATCGTGGACAACAAGGCCGGCGCCAACGGCAACCTGGGCGCCGACATCGTGGCCAAGTCAGCGCCCGACGGCTACACGCTGCTGCTGTGCGACACCGGCGCGCTGGCCATCAGCCCCTCGGTCTACCCCAAGCTGGGCTTTGATCCGACCAAGGACCTGCGCGGCGTCACCATGCTGGCGTATTCGCCGCACCTGCTGGTGGTCCATCCTTCGGTGCCCGTGAGCAACCTCAAGGAACTGGTAGCCCTGTCGCACAAGACCGACCTGAACTTCGCGGTGACGGCCATGGGCAGCGCGCCGCACCTGGCCGGCGTGGCCGTTGAGCGGGCCAGCAAGGCCAAGTGGCAGTACATCCCCTACAAGGGCGGCTCCCAGGCCGTCAGCGACACCATTGCCGGGCAAACGCAGATATTGATGAACGGCATGCTGGCCACCTTGCCGCATGTGCAAAGCGGCAAGCTCAAGATCCTCGGCGTTTCCAAGAGCACGCGCATGCCGCTGATCGGCAATGTGCCGACGCTGGCCGAGCAAGGCCTGGCCAACTTCGAATCCGGCACCTGGCAAGGCCTGCTGGTGGCCAACGGCACGCCGCCGGCCATCATCAACCGCCTGAACACCGAGCTCATCAAGATCATCCGCAGCCCCGACATACGCGCCAAGCTCGCGGGGCAGGGCGCGGAAGTCGTGACCATGACGCCGGCGCAGCAGGACAGCTTCTTCAACCAGGAACGCAGCCGCTGGGCCAAGGTTGTGTCGGACGCCAACATCAAGCTGGACTGAAAACGGCATGCGTGACTTAGTGGTGATATCGCCCGATATCTTTGGGTGAGGGCGAATCATCCGTGCGAACATCCTCTCAGGGATTGACCACCGAAAACACACGAGACCGCCCGCCAGAGGCAGCCGTAGAGCCCCACATCCAGGAGACAAAAAATGCGTACATCTTTCAAGGGGCTCTTATGCCTCTCCTTCGCGCTGTGCGCGAGCGCCGCGATGGCCCAGGCCAAGCTGAGGGCCTGGAACATCCACCCCGACGGCTACCCGGTCTCCGAAGCCATGAAGAGCTTTGTGGAGCAGGTCGCCAAGAGCACCGGCGGACGCTACAACATTGAGCTTTTCAACAGCGGCACGCTCGGCGACCAGCCCAAGGCGGTGCAGATGCTCAAGAGCGGAGAGATCGACGTGGCCGAGTTCAGCTCGGGCCCCTTGTCGGACGCGGTACCGGGCATCAAGGTGCTGAACCTGCCCTTCCTGTTCACCGATTCGGCCCATATGTTCCGCCACCTGGACGGCAAGCTGGGCGAGCGCTTTTCCGCCAACCTGAAAGCCGCCGGCTTTGTGGTGCTGGGCTGGTACGACGGCGGCGGCCGTTCGTTTTACTGCGTCAAGCCCGTCAACAACCTGCGCGACCTGGCCGGCATGAATATCCGCGTGCAGCAGTCCGAGGTCTACATCGAGATGGTCAAGCTCATGGAAGCCAAGCCGGTAGCCCTGCCCTTCAAGGAAGTGCTCGGCGCCCTGGAGCAGAGCAAGGTCGATTGCGCCGAGAACAACCTGCCTTCCTATGAGTCCACGGGGCATTACAAGGTGGCCAAAAACGTCTATGTGACCAACCACGTGATCTCGCCCGAGGCGCTGGTGGTGTCGACCAAACTCTGGGACAAGCTCAGCAAGGAAGACAAGGCCGCCTTCGCCGAGGCCGGCGCCAAATCCGCGATCCTGATGCGTGAACTGTGGAACAAGCGCGTCGCCGCGGCCCTGGAGGCCACGACCAAGCAGGGCTCGCAGTTCGTCAAGGTCAGGGACGCATCGCCCATGGTCAGGCGCATGGGGCCGCTGTACGGCAAATACATGGCCGACCCGACCACGCGCGAAGAACTGCTGACGATTATTGCGAAATGAGCAGCCCGGACCTCCCCCAGTTGCTTGATCCCGCGCGCTTCTTGCGCGATATCGACGGCAAGCCCGTCAGGCTGTTCACCTTGCGCAACCAGCGCGGCATGGTGGTCTGCGTGACCAACTACGGCGCCAAGATAGAGCAGGTACTGGTGCCGGACCGCGAAGGCCGCTGGGACGACGTGGTGCTGGGTTACGACAGCATTGAAGGCGTGGTGGGCGGCGCGCCCTCCGTGGGCGCTTTTGTCGGGCGCTATGCGGGGCGCATAGAAAACGCGCGCTTCACGCTGGGCGGCACGGAGCACCAGCTGGCGGCCAACAACGGCCCGCACTGCCTGCATGGTGGGCTGCGGGGTTCGCGCTTCCAGGTCTTCGATGCGGTGCAGCACGACGCCTCCAGCGTGGAGATGCGTTATGTGTTTTCCGACGGCGAGGAAGGTTTTCCCGGTACGCTGGCCTTGCGCCTGCTGTACCGCGTGACGGAGGCGAACGAGCTGGCACTCGATTACGAGGCCGTGGCGCTGGATGCGCCCACCATGGCCAACTTCACCACCCATGCTTTTTTTAACCTCGAAAGCGTGAACAGCGCCAGCGCGCTGGGGCATGAAGTGATGATCCGCGCGAGCCGCTATTTCGAGATGAGCCCCGAATTGATCGCCACGGGCAAGCTGCTGTCGGTGGAGGGCACGCCGTTTGACCTGCGCCAGCCCACGTCGCTCGATACGCGCGTGGGCAAACCGCAAGCCGCGGGCGGGGTCGCCGGCTACGACGACTGCTTTGCGATAGACCGTAACGCGGCCGCGGCCGGTGAACTGGCGCTTTGCGCGCGTGTGAGCGCGCCTGCCAGCGGCCGCGTGATGGAGGTCTGGTCGAGCGAGCCCACCATGCAGTTTTACACCGGCATGCTGGCCGGCGAGCCCCTGGCCGGTGGGCCGGGCAAGGGCGGCAGGCGCTATGTGCAGCAGCAAAGCCTGTGCTTTGAGCCGCAGGGCTACCCGAACGCGCCCAATATTGCGGCCTTTCCTTCGGCCCTGCACCTGCCGGGGCAGGCGCGCCAGGGCCGCACGCTGTACCGCTTCAGTACTGCATAAACAAGCCCCGCGTGTCAGAATGTTCCGGCAACAACAAGGAGCCGGGCATGCGCTGGTTGAAACAGGGATGGGTGATTGGTTTGGTGTGGGCGGCGCAGTTCGCCGCCGGGTCTGCCTGGGCGCAGCAGCCGCCCGAGCGTGTGCCACCGCAGATCGTCAAGCTGCCGCTGCTCATCGACAACAAACAGCTTGATGTTGTCACCCACGTCTACAAGCCCGAGGGCGAAGGCCCGTTTCCGTTGGTGATTTTTTCCCATGGGCGGGCCCCCTCGCGCGTCGATAGGGCCAGGCTTGAGTACCCGGTGCTGGTCGGGCACGCAAACTACTGGCTTCGCAAAGGGGTGGCCGTGGTGGCCCCGGTCAGGCCCGGCTACGGCGACACCGGCGGGGTGGACCGCGAAGACTCAGGTGCCCGCTGGAGCGGCAAGGTCTGCAGCGGCGACCCCGACTTCACGCGCGTGGCCAGCCAGGCCGGCAAAACGGTGGTCGCGCTGCACCAGTGGGCGCTGCAGCAACCCTGGGTGCGCAAGGACAGGCTGTTGCTGGAAGGCCAGTCGGTAGGCGGCATGACCACGGTGTCGGTGGCCGCGCTCAACCTGCCGGGTGTCATCGGCGCCGTCAATTTCGCGGGTGGCTCGGGCGGCAACCCCGCGGACTCGCCCACCAAAAGCTGCGGGCCCGAAAACCTGCGCAAGACTTACGGCGAGCTCGGCAAGCTGGTCAAGGTGCCCAACTTGTGGCTGTACGCCGAGAACGACCAGTACTGGGGACCCGAAGCACCCCGCGAGTGGCACGAGGCCTTCAAGGCCGGCGGCAGCGACACGCAGTTCATCCAGACGGGGCCGCTGGCCGGGCACGATGGGCATTCGCTGCTGACCTACGGCGGCAAGATGTGGTCGGTGCCGCTGGACGCCTTTGTGCGAAAGGTGGGGCTGACGGCGCCTTAGGCGTAAAAAAGCCCGGCGGGGCCGGGCTTTCGGGAGGTCGGACGCGCTTACAGCGTATCGATAAAGCTGCGCAGCTTGTCCGAACGAGAAGGGTGCTTGAGCTTGCGCAGCGCCTTGGCTTCGATCTGGCGGATGCGCTCGCGCGTCACGTCGAACTGCTTGCCGACTTCTTCGAGCGTGTGGTCGGTGGACATCTCGATACCGAAGCGCATGCGCAGCACCTTGGCTTCGCGCGGCGTCAGGCTGTCGAGGATGTCTTTCACCACGTCGCGCAGGCCGGCCTGCATTGCGGCTTCCAGCGGCGCGGTGTTGGCACTGTCTTCGATGAAGTCGCCCAGGTGCGAATCGTCGTCGTCGCCGATCGGCGTTTCCATGGAGATCGGCTCCTTGGCGATCTTCATGATCTTGCGGATCTTGTCTTCCGGGATTTCCATCTTGGCGGCCAGTATGCTGGCGTCCGGCTCGAAGCCGAATTCCTGCAAGTGCTGGCGCGACAGGCGGTTCATCTTGTTGATGGTCTCGATCATGTGCACCGGGATGCGGATGGTCCGCGCCTGGTCGGCGATGGAGCGCGTGATCGCCTGGCGAATCCACCAGGTGGCGTAGGTCGAGAACTTGTAGCCGCGGCGGTATTCGAACTTGTCGACGGCCTTCATCAGGCCGATGTTGCCTTCCTGGATCAAGTCGAGGAACTGCAGGCCGCGGTTGGTGTACTTCTTGGCGATCGAGATCACCAGGCGCAAATTGGCCTCGATCATCTCTTTCTTGGCGTCGCGCGAGTTGGACTCGCCTTCGTTCATGCGCTTGTTGATGTCCTTGAGCTGGGCCAGCGGCACCACCACGCGGGCCTGCAGTTCGGCCAGCTTGGTCTGCAGTTCCTGGATGGGCGGCACGTTGCGCGCCATCACCACCGACCAGGGCTTTCCGGCGGCGACCTGTTTTTCAACCCATTTCAGGTTCAGCAGGTTGGGCGGGAAGTCCTTGATGAAGACTTCCTGGGGCATGCCGCACTTCTCGACGATGATGCGGCGCAGCTCGCGCTCTTTCTTGCGCACGTCCAGCACCTGGCCGCGCAGCATGTCGCAGAGCTTTTCGATGGTCTTGGCGGTGAAGCGCACGGTCATCAGCTCGTCGCTCAGGGCTTTTTGCGCCTTCACATAGGTGGGCGTGCCGTAGCCTTCCTTGTCGTAGGTCTTGTGGACCTTCTCGAACAGGGCGGCGATTTTGTCGAAGCGGCTGAGCGCCTCTTTCTTGAGTTCCTCGAGCTTTTTGGTCAGGGCCTTGGAGCCGCCCTTGCCGTCGTCGTCGTCTTCCTCGTCGAACTCGTCGAAGTCTTCCTCGGCCACGTAGTCGTCGGCCTCGTTGGGGTTGGAGAAGCCGTCGACCACGGTGGAGATGACGATCTTGCCTTCGCGGATTTCCTCGCCCAGGCGCATGATTTCAGCGATGGTGGCGGGGCTTTCCGAGATGGCTTCCATCATCTTCATGAGGCCGCCCTCGATGCGCTTGGCGATCTCGATTTCGCCTTCGCGCGTGAGCAGCTCGACCGTGCCCATTTCACGCATGTACATGCGGACCGGGTCGGTGGTGCGGCCGAATTCGCTGTCGACGGTGGAGAGCGCCGCTTCGGCCTCTTCCTCGGCTTCCTCTTCGGTCGCGACCGTGGGGCCGGTGTTGTTCAGCAGCAGGGTTTCGGCGTCGGGGGCCTGCTCGTACACGGCCACGCCCATGTCGTTGAGCATGTTGACCACGACTTCCAGCGTTTCGGCGTCGACCAGCTTGTCGGGAAGGTGGTCGGAGATTTCGCCGTGCGTGAGGTAGCCGCGGGTTTTGCCGAGCTTGATCAGGGTCTTCAGGCGCAGGCGGCGCTTGAGCATGTCTTCTTCGGAGAGGACGGTTTCGTCCAGGCCGAATTCCTTCATCAGGGCGCGTTCCTTCGCCTTGCTGATCTTCATGCGCAGCGGTTTGACCTTCTCGGTCGTCTCCGCCACGGGTTCGCCGACCAGGTCGTCTTCAATGTCGGAGAGGTCCAGGTCTTCGCCGTCCTTGGGCGCGGCGGTGGCGCTCTTGGGCTTGCGGCCGCGCTTGGCGCCGGTGGCGGCAGGCGCGCTGCCGTCGGCCGCCGGGTTCTTGGGCGGGCGGCCGGGTTTCTTTTTCACGGGCACATCGGCGGGTGCGGCGAGAGGCTTGGATTCGGGGCTGGACTTGGTCGGCACGGCAGGAGCTTTCTTCAGGGGCAAATCGGAAATCGCGGATTTCGCGGTTTTCAGGGGGGCTTTGCTCACCGGGGCATTGGGTTTACCGGGTTTGACAGATATGGCGGTTTTTCCCGGCTTTTCAACCTTGCCGCTCTTGGCGGCGGGCTTTGCGGCTGCTTTGACTGGAGGCTTGCTTGCGGGCCGGGCAGCGGCTTTGGGCGCTGTCTTGGCTTTGGGCTTGGCGGCGGCTTTGGGCTGCGCGCTTTGCGGCTTCTTGGACGTGCTCGGCTTCTTCGGCTTGGCAGTAGGCATGGGACCTCCAGTTGTCGGAAAAATTGTTCTAAATATCTATCGGCTACCAGTAAACAAAAATGCGCCTTGGCGCCTGCGCAAAGCACAGGCACGGTGGCAAGGATTCAGAGTCAGGAACAAGAGGACGGAAAAACAGGCCGGGCAGCGCCAGGGGCACGTTTCGGTTTATTTTTCCGGGCAAGCTGTTTGGGCGAACATTTGGTGTGCAGTCCTTGCGGTATTCCCTGTGGGAAGTGGCCGTCTCATCTGTGAGTTCCCCGAAGTTTCAGGGTGGCCGGGCCGGAGGTGCTGCTGTCGCGCTTGCCGTCGAAAATCGGATTATACCCTGTTGCCTGTTTTTTGGGCGTTTTTTCACCCGCCAAAACAGCTATTTTTCGGCTGCCGGACCAGCCTAGCGGGCCGTGTCGGCAGGGGTTTTGAGGCTGGCAAGCAGCTCCAGGTAACGCTGGCGGGCGTCCGGGTCGGTGGCGGCGCGGGCGGCCAGATCGCTCATCTCCTGCTGGCGGCGCAGGCGCAGCAGCTGGTCCAGGATGCTGCGAACTTCGGTCCAGTCGCTTTCTATGCCTTCGGGAATCTGCGCGATCTGGGCGGTGGCGTGCCTTTCATAGGCATGGCCGCGCAGGCCCTCGCGCAGGGCCGCCCAGGGCTGGGGGCCGTGTTCGTGCAACTGGCTCTCCAGCCAGACGAAGAGCGGGCCGTGGGGCTCGGGCAGCTCGACCAGCAAATGGTGTTCTTCGGTGCTGAGCCTGTCCCAGGTCTGGGCCTCGGTCAGCAGCAGCCTGAGCACCCGGTCTTCGCGACTGGCCGGCAGTATCCGCCCGGCCACGCGGCGCGGCGCCCGGGCGCCGCTGCTGCGCTCGCCAAAGCTGCGTCCCGGTGCCGACGGGGGCGGGTAATAAGTGGAAGGCTCGGACGCGCCGTAATCGCGCTCTTCGGGGTAGTCCGGCGGGTAGCCACCGGGGTCGGGCATGTCCGCATGGTGAACCGGGGCGGGTGCGGCGTCTTGCCTGTGGCCCTTGCTTTGCCCACGCGGGCCGCCGCTGTTTTTGTTGCCGGACTTGTAGCCGCTGGAGGCCGGCTGCCACAGCTGCAGCAGTTCGCGGCTGTCGATCAGCACCTTGTCGGCGATCTCGGCCAGCAGCTGGCGTTTGAGGGCGCCGTCGGGCATCAGGCCCCACAGCGGGCGGGCATTGCTGGCCATGTGGGCGCGGCCCTCGGCGGTGTCCAGGTCACAGCCCTCGGCGGCGGCTTCGAGCAGGAAGCGGCTCAGCGGCACGGCCTTGCTGACGTAGGCGGCAAAGCCTTCCTTGCCGTGTTCGCGGATGTAGCTGTCGGGGTCGTGCTCGGCCGGCAGGAAGAGGAACTTGACGGTGCGCACGTCGGTGGCAAAGGGCAGGGCGGCGTCCAGCGCCTTGCGCGCGGCGCGGCGGCCGGCGCTGTCGCCGTCAAAACTGAAGACCACCGAATCGGTGAAGCGGAACAGCTTTTGCACGTGGTCGGCGGTGCAGGCGGTGCCCAGGGTGGCCACCGCATTGGCAAAACCCAGCTGGGCCAGCGCCACCACGTCCATGTAGCCTTCGGTGACCAGGGCGTAGCCGTGCTCGCGCAGGGCGGTACGCGCCTCGAACAGGCCGTAGAGCTCGCGCCCCTTGCTGAAGACCGGGGTTTCGGGCGAGTTGAGGTATTTGGGCTTTTCGTCTCCCAGCACGCGGCCGCCAAAGCCTATGCATTCGCCCTTGACGTTGCGGATGGGGAACATGACCCGGTCGCGAAAGCGGTCATAGCGCTTGGCCTCGCCGGCCTGGTTTTCCTCGCCGGGCTCGCCGGTGATGACCAGGCCGCTTTCGACCAGCAGCGGGTCGTTGTAGTCGGGGAACACGCTGGCCAGGCTGCGCCAGCCTTCGGGCGCGTAGCCCAGGCCGAAGGTCTTGGCGATTTCGCCCGAGACGCCGCGGCCCTTGAAGTAGTCGATGGCGCGCTCGGAGTTGCGCAAGGCCTTGATGTAGGCGGTGCCGGCTTTTTCGAGCACGCTGGTGAGCGTGGCCTGCTGCTCGCGCATCTGCGCGGCGCGGGCGCGGTCCTGCGGCGAGACGTCGTCCTCGGGAACCTGCAGGCCGTATTGCTGGGCCAGGTCCTTGACGGCCTCGATGAAGGTCATGCCGGCGTGCTCCATCAAAAAGCTGATGGCATTGCCGTTCTTGCCGCAGCCGAAGCAGTGGTAGAACTGCTTGGAGGGGCTGACGCTGAAGGAGGGCGATTTTTCGCCGTGGAAAGGGCACAGGCCCATGAAGTTGGCGCCGCCCTTTTTGAGCTGCACATGGCGGCCCACGATGTCCACCACGTCGGCGCGCGCGAGCAGCTCCTGGATGAATGATTGCGGAATAGCCATCAGGGGATTGTAGAAACAACAAGGCCCCGCAACGGCAGGGCCTTTTAATTCACGGGGTATCGGGTGGTTTAGTCACCCAGTACCAGCCCCTCGCGCCGCGGGTCGGCGCCGCCGAAGAAGCCTTCGGGCGTTTTCTGGATGGCCTGCAGGCCGCTGGTCATGGTTTGCTCGCGCACCTCGGCGCCGCGGCTGCGCAGCGCCTCGACGGTGGCCGGGGAGAAGCGTTTTTCCTCGAGGATGCTGGGGCCGTTGAGCGAGCCGAAGTTGGGCAGGTCTATCGCCTGCTGGGCGTTCAGGCCCCAGTTCAGCGTGCCGTAGAGCGTCTTGGCCGTGAAGTGGATGATGAGGGCGCCGCCGGGGCTGCCGCCGCTCATGACAAGCTGGCCCGAGCTCTTGTCGAACACCAGCGTGGGCGCCATGGACGAGCGCGGGCGCTTGCCGGGCTGCACGCGGTTGGCCACGGGCTTGCCTTCGGCGTCCGCCGGGGCGAAGCTGAAATCGGTGAGCTCGTTGTTGAGCAAAAAGCCGCCGGCCTTGCCGGTGCCGCCGTCGGTCATCAGGCGCGAGCCGAACTGGTCTTCAATCGTCGTGGTCATGGCGATCGCATTGCCGTAGCCGTCGATGATGCTGATGTGCGAGGTGCCGTACTCGGGTTGGTCGGGCATGGGCGCATACGCTGTTTTGACCGCACCGGGCACGCCGGGTTTGGCGGTCTTCATGCTGGGGCCGGTGGGCTGTATCAGCCTGGCACGCTCGCTCAGGTAGGCCGGGGCCAGCAGGCTCATCCAGCTACCGCCCGGCGGCTGCACGAAGTCGGGGTCGCCCAGGTACTGGCCGCGGTCGGCGAAGGCCAGGCGCGACGCCTCGGTGTAGAGGTGCAGCCAGTCGGCCGAAGGCGTGGGCGCGACCGTGCCGGGAACGCCGCCGCTGCCGGTGACCAGGCCCAGGGTGCTGGCCGGCGTGTTGTTCAGGATGCCGAGGATCTGCCCGACGGCAATCGCGCCCGAGCTGGGCGGCGGCATGCCGCACAGGCGGTAGGCCTTACCGGCGGCGCTGTAGTCGGTGCAGATCGGATCGCGCTTTTTGGGCTGGTAGCCGGCCAGGTCGGCCAAGGCCAGTTTGCCGGGGTTGCTGGCGTGGCCCTGCACCTTGGCGACGATGGCCTGGGCGACCTGGCCCTCGAGCAGCGCGCTCGATCCTTTGGCCGCGATCTGGCGCAGCACCTCGGCCAGGGCCGGGTTGCGCAGGGTCTGGCCCACGTTCACCGGACTGCCGTCGGGTTTGTAGAAGTAGGCGGCGGCCGTCGCGTCCTTCTTCAGGTGCTGCTCGCCCTTGAGCAGGGTGTTCAGGCGTGGGCTGACCTTGAAGCCGCCTTCGGCCAGCTGGATGGCCGGCGCGAACAGCTGGGCCCAGGGAAGCCGGCCGTACTGCTTGTGGGCCATCTCGAGCATGCGCACGGTGCCGGGCGTGCCGACGGAGCGGCCGCCGACCACACCGTCGTAAAAAGCCATGGGCTTGCCGTCGGCGCCGATAAAGAGCTTTTCATCGGCGGCCGCGGGCGCGGTTTCGCGGCCGTCAAAGGCCTCGACCTTGCCGCCGCTGGCATGCAGCAGGAAGGCGCCGCCGCCAATGCCGCTGGATTGAGGCTCCACCAGTGTGAGCACCATTTGCACGGCAATCGCCGCGTCGATGGCCGAGCCGCCGGCCTTGAGCACCTGGTAACCAGCATCGGTGGCCAGCGGGTTGGCGGCGGCCACGGCGAACTTCTTCGTGGCCCAGCCCGGCTTGGGCGTGAAGCCCGAAGAACCTTCGGGCTGCATGTACTTGGCGCCGCGCGCGACTTCGTCGGCCGGGACCTGGTAGGTGAAGGAGGAGGGGCTGCTGGCGCAGGCGGCCAGCAGCGCGGTGGCCGCCAGTGCCGGGAAGGCGTGTCTCATGGGATATCCTTGAATGTCGTAGTTGTGGCTTGTCGCGGGGCGGTAGCTTGCAGGCCCGCCGGCAAATATAGCCAGCGGCCCCGCGCCCCACAATGGCGTTTCGGAGAAATCACTCTTCCATGGAATTTGACAATCTCGATGCCTTGCGTGTGCTGCTGGCCACAGCGGAAACCGGCAGCCTCACAGGCGCGGGCAAGCGCTGCCGGCTTTCCACGGCCGCCGTCAGCGCGGCCATCAAGCGGCTGGAGACCTCGCTGGGGGTGCGCCTGTTCGAGCGCACCACGCGCGCGGTGCGGCCCACGGCCGAAGGCGCGGTCATGGTCGAGCACGCGCGCCGCGCGCTCGAGCTGGTGGCCGAAGGCCAGGCCAAGGTGCGCGCCGGCACCTTCGGCCTCACGGGCAGCATACGCATCACCGCCACGGCCATGCTGGCGCGCGAGATGCTCGCCTACTGGCTGGCGGAGTTCGCCGCGCTGCATCCCGGCATTGAAATCGACCTGCAGATCAGCGATGCGCGCGTGGACCTGGTGCGCGAAGGCATAGATGTGGCGCTGCGCAACGGACCGCTGATGGACTCCACCCATTCGGCGCGCCTGCTGGCGCCGGCCCGTCGCATCGCCTGTGCCAGCCCCGACTACCTGGCGCGCCGCGGAACGCCCATGCAGCCCTGCGAGCTCGCGCAGCACGACTGCCTGGTCTGCCACGTGCGCGAGCGCCGGCAGGACCAGTGGCAGTTCGAATTGCAGGGGGAGGCCAGCGCGCCTTTCCAGGTGCGCGTGGCCGGGCCGCTGGCCTGCAACGACGCGTCGATCGCGCTCCAGTGGGCGCTGGAAGGGCGGGGCATCGTCTACCAGTCCGAGATCGACCTCATGGCCTCGCTGGCCGGCGGCAAGCTGGTGCGCCTGTTTGAGGGCCACCTGGGCGAGCCGGCGCCGCTCTATGCGGTGGTGCCGAGCCGGCGCTATGTGCCGGCCCGCGTTAACGAGGTGATAGACAGGCTGTCGGCGCTGCTGACCGACAGGCTGGCCGCGCTGCATCCGCCCGCGGCCTGAACCCGCTCAGCGTGGTGCGAGGCGGATCGCGCCGTCCAGGCGAATCACTTCGCCGTTGAGCATGTCGTTTTCGATGATGTGTTTGGCCAGGCGCGCGTAGTCCTGCGGCGTGCCCAGGCGCGAGGGGAAGGGAACGCCGGCGGCCAGCGAGTCCTGCACTTCCTGCGGCATCCCGAAGAGCATGGGCGTGCCGAAGATGCCGGGGGCAATCGTCATGTTGCGGATGCCGTTGCGCGCCAGGTCGCGGGCAATCGGCAGGGTCATGCCGACGATGCCGCCCTTGGAGGCGCTGTAGGCGGCCTGGCCGATCTGGCCGTCGTAGGCCGCCACCGAGGCGGTGGAAATCAGCACGCCGCGCTCGCCGGTGGCTTCGGGCTCGTTTTTGCACATGGCGTCGGCCGCCAGGCGGATCATGTTGAAGCTGCCGACCAGGTTGACGGTGATGGCCTTGCTGAACAGGGCCAGGCCGTGCGCGCCGTTCTTGCCCACGGTTTTTTCGGCGGGCGCGATGCCGGCGCAGTTCACCAGGCCCATCAGCTTGCCCATGGCAACCGCCTTGGCCACCACGGCCTGGCCGTCGGCTTCCTGGCTCACGTCGCATTTGACGAAGGCGGCCTTGTCGGCGCCCAGCTCTTTGGCGATGGCTTCGCCCTTGTCGGCCTGCATGTCGGCGATGACGACCTTGGCGCCATTGGCCACCAGCATGCGCGCCGTGCCTTCACCCAGGCCCGATGCGCCGCCGGTGACGATAAATACTTTGCCTGCGATTTCCATGGTGTTCCTTGAATGAAAGAGTAGGGGTTAAAAGAAGTGTGTGGACGCCGGGGCCCGTGCACAAGCCCGGGCGACATGACGTTAACGTAAACGTCAATTATGGCGCATCAGTGGCGCATGAAAAAAGCCCGGCACCTTTCGGCGGCCGGGCTTTTGCGAAACAAGGGCGCTGGCGTGTTTTATTTGTAGCCGACGCGATCCAGCATCTGCTGCACCTTGAGCTGGTTGTTGCCCACGGCGCTGATCGGGATGGTCTCGGACTTGAAGCTGCCGTTGCCCGAGGGGCTCATGGCCTTGAGCGCCGGGTTGCTGACGCCCAGGCCCGGCACGGCGGGCCATTCGTTGTTGCCGTTGGCGAAGTATTCCTGCGCGCTTGGGCTGGCCAGGTATTCCATGAACTTGACGGCGTTGGCCGTGTTCTTGGCGTTTTTGGCGACGGCCGCGCCGGCGATGTTCACATGCGTGCCCCAGCTGTCCTGGTTGGGGAAGACCACGCCGACGCGGTCGGCCACAACTTTGTCATCGGGTGCGTTGGAACGCATGATGCGCGCCAGGTAGTAGGTGTTGGTCAGCGCGATGCCGCATTCGCCGCTGGCCACGGCCTTGATCTGGTCGCTGTCGCCGCCCTTGGGGTCGCGCGCCATATTGGCCACCAGGCCCTTGAGCCACTGCTCGGCCTTGGCTTCGCCCAGATGCTCGGTCACGGCGCCGAAGAGCGACAGGTTGTAAGGGTGGGCGCCCGAACGGGTGCACAGCAGGCCCTTGTTCTTCGGGTCGGCGAGTTTTTCATAGGTATCGACATCGGCCTTCTTGACCTTGAGCTTGTCGAATACCACCACGCGGGCGCGGGTCGAGAAGCCGAACCAGGTCGTGCCTTCAGCGGTTTCCTTGGCGCGCAGCTTGGCGGGAATGGCGGCTTCGAGGGCCGGCGACTTGATGGGCCGGAACAGGCCGTCCGCGTCGCCCTTCCAGAGGCGGGCCGCGTCGACCAGCAAAATCACGTCGGCGGGGGAGGCCGCGCCTTCAGCCTTCAGGCGTGCCAGGATGCCGGCGTCGTCGGCGTCCACGCGGTTGACCTTGATGCCGGTGGCCTTGGTGAAGTCGCTATAGAGCTTTTCGTCGGTCTGGTAATGGCGGGCAGAATACAGGTTGACCACCTGCTCCTGGGCCGATGCCAGGCCTGCCAGCAAGAGCAGCGACGAGAGAAGCACTTTTTTGAACATAACTTTCCACTTCCTTACAGGTATTTTTAAAGCCCCGCCATGATAAAGCAAATAAGAATCATTCTTGGCAGAGTCCCTGCGTTAGCCAAGCCTTCACGTGCGCCAGGCAGGCCCGCAGGTGCCTGCCTGGCCATGGCGATGCTGTTGCTGGCCGGTTGCGCCGTCATGCCGTCCGGCCCGGTTGCGACCGTGCCGCCGCCGGCCGAAGCCGCCAGAAAGCCGGTGCGTGTAGGGCTGGCGCTGGGCGGTGGCGCGGCGCGCGGTTTTGCCCATGTGGGCGTCATTTCGGTGCTCGAGGAAGCCGGGCTCAAGCCGCAGCTGGTGGTCGGCACCTCGGCCGGCAGCCTGGTGGCGGCGCTGTACGCCAGCGGCAAGACCAGCGCGCAGCTGCAGCAGACCGCGCTCAATATGGAGGAGGTGGCCATCACCGACTGGATGCTGCCCATCTTCGGCCGCGGCATGTTCCGCGGCGACGCGCTGGCCCGCTATGTCAACGACCTGGTGGCCAATCGCACCATGGAGAACATGGCGATTCCACTGGGCATCGTCGCCACCGACCTCAACAGCGGGCAGGCCGTGCTGTTCCAGCGCGGCGACACCGGCACGGCGGTGCGCGCGTCCAGCGCGGTGCCGGCTGTGTTCCTGCCGGTCAAGATCAACGGCCGCGAGTATGTGGACGGCGGCCTGGTGTCGCCGGTGCCCGTGCGTTTTGCGCGGCAAATGGGCGCCGATATCGTGGTCGCGGTCGACATCTCCAGCCCGCCGGAAGGCAATCCCGCGGGCGACACCCTGCAAATCCTGCTGCAGACCTTTGCCATCATGGGCAAAAGCATCAACCAGTACGAGCTCAAGGATGCCGACGTCGTCGTGCGCCCCTCGCTCACGGGCCTCAAGAGCGCCGACTTCTCGGCGCGGCAGCGCGCCATCGATGCGGGCCGGGCGGCCATGCTGGCGGCGCTGCCGCAGCTCAAGGCCAAACTCGAGGCCGCGGCGGTCACGGCGCAGAAATAGATGGAGAGCGCGCAGGCCAAAAAAAAGCCCAATCTTGCGATCGGGCTTTAAGGGGTCCGTGAAAATGAATTTCGGAAAGGACCCGAGGAGACAACTGGCTTGAAACCCTGTTCAGTCAAACAGGATTCGCGAAACAGGCTCCATGAACGGTAGCGCGCGAGGCGCTTCGATCAGCGCTTTTTGGCGGTGGTCTTGGTGGCGTTCACGGCGGAAGCTGCCACCGTGTTGAAGTTGGCTTCAGCGATGTCGCTGGCTTGCTTGACGGCCTTCTGGACCGACTCGAAAGCGTTGTTAGCGGCAGCGACGGCGCTTTTCAGCACAGCCACGGCGGTTTCGGAACCGGCCGGTGCGTTCTTGGCGGCGTTGTCGACCAGGCCGACGAATTTCTTCTGTGCATCGGCAGCCTGGGTTTCAAAGGTTTTGCCCAGTTCAGCGCCGGCGGCCGAAGCGATGTCATAGAGGTGGCGGCTGTAGGCGGCGGTCTTTTCAGCCAGGGGCTGGACCAGGCCGGCTTGCAGGGCCAGCAGTTCTTGTGCGTCTTTCACGCCCAGCACGGCTTGCGTGTGGTTGGCGCTTTCAGCCAGGGCGGCCTTGGTGGCTTGCACGTTCAGTTCGACCAGTTTCTCAACGCCTTCGAAGGCTTTGTGGGTCAGGCCAAACAGGGTTTCGATGTTGGCTTTGTGGGAAGCGAGGACTTGTTCAGCGGTCAGCATAATGAATCTCCAAAATAGGTTTAGGTGAGGGCAATGGTGTTGCTTTGCGCTGAATTGCTGCACTGCAACATAAGCCCAAGTATAGGGATTGCCTGCACCATTGCAAGCATTTTATGTTGCGGTGCACCAATTTAGAGGTCAAGCCCTAGGTAACGCTCTGAAACAGCGCTGAAAAGTACCCAAAAAGGACTACTCGAATCACCTGCATGCACCCATTTTTCTAAGTGTCCGGCTCAAGACCACAATGGCCTCAACCCCGAAATAGCAATACCTTCACCATCTTGCAAGCCTTTTACGCCGACAACTTTGTTTTGCCGCTGCCGCCCGGTCATCGCTTTCCCATGGCGAAATACCATTTGCTGCGCGACCGCCTGGTGAGCGAACGCCCGCAGGTGCGCATGGCGCAGGCGCCGGCCGCAACGGACGGCGAACTCGCGCTGGTGCATACGCCGGACTACATAGACGCCATCAGCCACGGAACCCTGCCGGCCGCGGCCCAGCGCGAGATCGGCTTTCCCTGGAGCCCGGGCATGGCCGAACGTGCGCGCCGCTCGGCCGGCGCCACCGTCGCGGCGGCCCGCGTGGCCATGGGTGCGCCGGGCCGGCCGGGGGAGGGCGTCGCGGCCAACCTCGCGGGAGGCACGCACCATTCCTATGCGCACAAGGGCGGCGGATTTTGTGTGTTCAACGATGCGGCCGTGGCTGCCAGGCTGATGCAGGCGGAATGGGCGCGGCAGCGCAGGCACGGGCGCAAGCCGCTGCAGGTCGCCATCATCGACCTGGACGTGCACCAGGGCAACGGCACGGCCAGCATCTTTGCCAACGACCCCAGTGTCTTCACGCTGTCGCTGCACGGGCAGAAGAACTTCCCTTTCCGCAAGGAGGCCAGCGACCTGGACGTGGACCTGCCCGACGGCTGCGGCGACGCGGCCTACCTGCAGGCACTGGAGCATGCGCTCGATGAACTCGAGCGGCGCTTCGAGCCCGGCTTGATCCTGTTCCTGGCCGGCGCCGACCCTTACGAGGGCGACCGCCTGGGCCGCCTGGCGCTGAGCTTCGACGGCCTCGAAGCGCGCGACCGGCGCGTCTTCGACTGGGCCTGGCAGCGCCGCATTCCGCTGGCCTTTGCCATGGCGGGCGGCTACGGTATCAATATCGACGAGACCGTGCAGGTGCAGATGAACACTTACACGCTGGCGCTTGAATACTGGGCACGCTGGAATCCCTAGCATTGCTGCTACATTGCCTGGGATTCGCTTCGGCGACCTCTGGACATAGAAAAGCAAAAACATGCCGCCGAACACCACCGATATTCCCGACCCTCCCGAAAAACCTTTCCTTGCGCGTGTCCTCGTCCTCGGTGGCACCGGCTTTATCGGCCGCCATGCCGTCGCGGCGCTGCATGCTTCGGGCGCGCAGCTCGCCATAGGCAGCCGCCACCCTGGGCGCCACCGGGCCGCATATTCCTTTGCCGACATGCGCCTTGCGCGTTTTGAACACTTGCTGCTGCCCGATGCCTGGGCCGCGCTGCTCAAGGATGTCGATGTGGTCGTCAACTGCGTGGGCATACTGCGCCAGCGGCCCAATGAGTCCTACGACCATGTGCACCACCGCGCGCCGGAGGCGCTGGCCCTGGCCTGCGCCAAGGCGGGCATACGCTTCATACACACCTCGGCCCTGGGTTTGCACGAAGGCGCCAAAAGCCGCTTCCTGTCGAGCAAGCTGCTGGGCGAGCGCGCCATCGCGGCATCAGGCAGTGACTACGCCATCGTGCGGCCCTCGCTGCTCGACGGCGAGGGCGGCTTTGGCGCGCGTTGGCTGCGCGGCCTGTCGCGCTCACCCGTGCATGGCATTCCGCGCGGCGCGCGCGGCGGCATCGCGGCCATGACGGCCACCGACCTCGGTCTGGCCTTCGCCGCCCTGGCGGCCATGCCGTCCCTGGCCGCCCACCGCGAGGTCGAACTGGGCGGCAGCCGCCGCTATGGCTATGCGGAATACCTGCGCGAACTGCGCGCCGACTACACCGACACCCGCGCGCTGCAGTTGCCGCTGCCCAACTGGGCGGCACGTCTGGGCGCGCATGCTTGCGATGTGCTGCATTTCTCGCCGTTTTCTTACGGGCACTGGATATTGCTGCAGCGGGACAACATCCCTGTGCCGAATCGCTTGCCCGAATTGCTGGGACGCGAGCCTCACGCCATCGGGTCAAAGATGCCCGCGAGCCCGGTGCGGCCCGCGCTGGCAAAATAAGGCCTCATGAGTTCCCCGACACGACCGCAAGCCGAAGCCCGTAGCGCCTACAAAGCTTTCCGCGACATCGGCACCCGCTGGTCCGACAACGATATTTACGGCCACGTCAACAACGTCGTTTATTACAGCTGGTTCGACACCGCCGTCAACGGCCTGCTGATCGAACACGGCGCCATCGACATCCACACCGGCGGCGTGATAGGTCTGGTGATAGAGACCCAATGCAATTACTTCGCGCCGCTGGCCTTTCCCGAGCCCGTGGTGGCCGGGATTCGCGTGGCGCATGTGGGCTCGTCCAGCGTGCGCTACGAAGTGGCCTTGTTCCCCGGCGATGAAAGCCAGCTGTGCGCGGCCCGGGGCCATTTCATCCACGTCTATGTCGACCGCGCCACGCGCCGGCCGGCGTCGCTTCCGCCCGAACTGCTTTCCGTATTGGAGACCCTGCGATGACCCAGGTACCGCCCGCGCTTTCCTATATCACCCCGCGCCAGGCCGGCGATGCGCGCAATGCGGTCGACGAAGCCATCCTGAGCCGCCAGTCGATACGCCAGTTTTTACCCAAGCCGGTGCCGCGCGAAACCATTGCCCACCTGCTGGAGCTTGCCAGCCGCGCGCCCTCGGGCACCAACACCCAACCCTGGAAGGCCTATGTGCTGCAGGGCGCGAGCCGCGACGCGCTGGTCGACACGGTCTGCCAGGCGCATGACGCGCTGCACGCCAACCCGGCGCTGGCGGCCGAGTACAAAGAGGAATACGACTACTACCCCGAGAAGTGGGTCTCGCCCTATATAGACAGGCGCCGCGCCAACGGCTGGGGCCTTTACGGCCTGCTGGGCATCACCAAAGGCGACAAGGACAGGATGCATGCGCAGCACCACCGCAACTTCCAGTTTTTCGACGCGCCCGTGGGCCTGATGTTCACGCTGGACCGCGTGATGGGCCGCGGCTCGCTGGTGGATTACGGCATGTTCATGCAAAACCTCATGGTGGCCGCGCGCGGCCTCGGCCTGCACACCTGTCCGCAGGCCGCCTGGAACGGTTTCGGAAAAATCATCCTGCCGCACATAGGCGCGGGTCCTGACGAGATGCTGGTGTGCGGCATGTCGCTGGGCTATGCCGATGAGGCGGCGCTGGTCAATACCTTCAGGACACCGCGCGTGCCGGCCACCGAGTTCACGACCTGGCTGGACTGACTGCATGGCCCCCACGCTCGGCACTGCGTGTCCTTCGCTGCCCCCCAAGGGGGCTAATTTTCCTTGGGGCGGCCCGGCGGAAAATTGCAGCGCCTTCCCTTCCTGCACGGAATTGAAGGCGTGACCTTTTCCGTGGTCCAGCTGCTCGGTGGACTGTCTTACGCCACCACGCTGTTCCTGATGGCTGCGGGCCTCACGCTGATCTTCGGCGTGACCCGCATCGTCAATTTCGCGCACGGCAGTTTTTTCATGCTGGGCGCGCTGTTCACGGCGCACTGGGTCACCCACTGGTTTCCGGCCTGGGGCGAAAGCGCGCCGCTGTACTTGCTGGCGATCCTGATGGGCGCGGCCTGCGCGGGCCTGGCGGGCGCCGCGGCGGAGTTTTTGCTGCTCAGGCGCATGAGCGACGCCCCCGAGCTGTACCAGCTGGTCGCCACCTTCGGCCTGACGCTGGCGATGCATGACGCGATGCAATGGGGCTTCGGCCCCGACGAGGTGTTCGCGCCGCGCTTTCCCGGCCTCAAGGGCTCGGTGCAAATCGGCGATGAGTTTTTTCCGGTCTACCAGCTCGCGATGATCGCGTTGGGCCCGCTGGTCTGGCTGGGCCTGCACCTGCTGCTGCGGCGCTCGCGTTTCGGCCAGCGCCTGCGCGCGGCCACGCAGGACCGCTCCATGCTCGCGGCGCTGGGCGTCAATCCGCGCCCGCTGATGCTGGGCGCCGTGGTGCTGGGCTGCGCGCTGGCGGGCCTGGCCGGCGCGCTGCAGCTGCCGCGCGAGCCCGCCCACCTGCAAATGGACATGAACGTGATCGTGGAAACCTTTGTGGTGGTGGTCACCGGCGGGCTGGGCAGCATAGGCGGGGCCTTTGTGGCGGCGCTGCTGATCGGGCTGGTCCACGCCTTCGGCATCAACGTGTTTCCGCAGGCCACGCTGGTCATCGTGTTCCTGACCATGGCCGTGGTGCTGGTGTTCCGCCCCCAAGGGCTCAACGGCAAGGCGGTCTCGGCGCAGGAGGCCGGCAGCGGCGTGCGCGAGGCGGCCCAGAAGTTCCGGGGCCTCGGTGTGGGCGCGGCCGGCTCGTCGGCCATCGCGGCCGCCGTGCTGTTGCTGGCCTGCCTGGCCTGGGCCGGCGGGCCGTACTGGCAGGCGCTGGCGGCCGATGCGCTGATCCTCGTGATTTTCGGCATCAGCCTGCAGTCCATGATGGCGCTGGGCGGCCTGGTCAGCTTTGGCCACGCCGCCTTTTTTGCGCTGGGCGCTTATGGCGCCGCGCTCTCGCACAGCCTCTGGGGCGCTTCGCTGCCGCTGGCACTCGCCGCTGGCTGCGGCGCGGCCCTGGCGGTGGCCGCGGTGTTCGGCGCGGCGGTGGTGCGCAGCAGCGGCGTGTATCTGGCCATGCTGTCGCTGGCGCTCGCGCAGGTGATCTGGGCCGGCGCCACGCAGTGGGTGGAACTCACCGGCGGCGACAACGGCCTGATAGGCCTCACGCTGGTCGGCGACGAAGGCCGGCCGGTGTTTTACGCGCTGCTGCTGGGGCTGGCGCTGTTGTCCGTGGCGGCCCTGCGTTTTCTGGCGCGTTCGGTCATGGGGGCGGCGCTGCAGGCCCTGCGCGACGCGCCTTTGCGCGCCTCGGCCTCGGGGCTCGCGGTGAACTGGCTCAAATACCGGATTTTTGTCGAGAGTGCCGTGCTCGCTGGCCTGGCCGGTGGCCTGTTCGCCGCGCACAAGGGCGCGGTGTTTCCTTCGCTCGCGTCGGTCTCCACGTCCGTCGATGCCTTGCTGGTGGTTTTGCTGGGCGGTGTGCACCAGCTCTGGGGCGCGGTGGTGGGCAGCATGGTGCTGAGCTACGCCGGGGCCGAGCTGGGCCGCGAAGTGACTTACTGGCGCGGCCTGCTGGGTGTCTTCATCATGCTGATCATGGTGGCCTCGCCCTCGGGGCTGCTGGGCTTGCTGCCGCGGCTTGCCGGCGCCTGGCGGCGGCGCAGCCCTGGAAGGAGCGCCTGATGCTGCAGGTCCAACAACTGGCCAAGCATTTTGGCGGCCTGCGCGCCGTGGACGGCGTGAGCTTTGAGGTGGGGCCGGGCCAGTGCGTGGCCTTGATAGGCCCCAACGGCGCCGGCAAGTCCACCACCTTTGCCTGCATCGCCGGCCAGTACCCGCTCACGGGCGGCGACATCGTCTGGAACGGCCAGGCGCTGCAAGGGCTCAGTCCGCAGGCGCGGCTGCGGCTGGGCGTGGCGCGAAGCTTCCAGGTGGCCCAGGTGTTTGAAGCGCTCACGGTGCTGCAGAACGTGCAGCTGGCCATTCAGGCGCGCCTGGGCCTGCGGGCCGTCTCCGCTTTCAGGCGCCTGGACGGCCAGGCGCGCGAGCCGGCCCTGGCCTTGCTGGAGCAGACCGGCCTGCAGGCGCTGGCGGCGCAGGATGCGCTGAGCCTGCCCTATGGCGCGAAGAAGCGGCTCGAACTGGCCCTGGCGCTAGCGGCCCGGCCGCAACTGCTGCTGCTGGACGAGCCGGCTGCCGGCCTGGCCGGGCCCGAGCGTGCCGAACTGATGCAGCTCGTCAAGCGACTGGCAGGGCAGGGCATGGCCGTGCTTTACACCGAACACAATATGGACGCCGTGGCCGGTGTGGCCGACCGCGTGCTGGTGCTGATTGAAGGTCGGCTGGCCGCGCAAGGCTCGTTCGACGAGATCGCGCGCGACGCCGTGGTGCGCAGCCGCTACCTGGGCCAGGCCGGCGGTGAGGGGACGGGCCATGCTTGAGGTCGACAAACTCAATGCCTTCTACGGCCCGGCGCAGGCCTTGTTCGAGGTGTCGCTGCGGGTGGCGCCCGGTGAACTGGTGGTGCTGCAGGGCCTGAACGGCGCCGGCAAGTCAACGTTGCTCAAATCCGTCATGGGCCTGGAAGTGCGCACCGATGGCCACATCCGCTACCGCGACCCGGCGGGCCCGCAGGGCACGGGCCTGGCGGCGATTGAACGCTGGGACACCCATCGCCGGGCCCAGGCCGGCCTGGGTTATGTCGCCGAAGACCGGCGGCTGTTCACCGAACTCACGGTGCGCGAGAACCTGCACATCGCGGCGGGCCGTGACCTGCAGGCGCAGGAGGCCAGGGCGCTGGACCTGTTCCCCGCGCTCAAGACCATGCTGGGACGCCGCGCCGACCAGATGAGCGGGGGCGAGCAGCAGATGCTGGCGATTGCCCGCACGCTGATGACCGGCCCGCGCCTCCTGCTGCTGGACGAGCCTTGCGAGGGCATTGCCCCCGTATTGGTGGAAGCGATTCGCGACGCGCTGCTGGCGCTGCGCCGGCAAGGTCTGGGCCTGCTGGTGGCCGAGCAGAACCAGCTGCTGGCTGCCCGCGCTGACAGGCTGGTTTTGCTGGTTGCGGGTAAAGTCAGGGGTTCGTGAAGAAAGACCCGCTTCTTTCCCGTTTTCTCTCTTTTCCTCCTCTTTTTAATCCTCCCTTCCTTCAAAGGACCCCCATGAGCAACATCACCACCACCGCCTCCGGCCTGCAGTACGAAGATACCGTGCTGGGCACCGGCGCCATCGCCAAGGCGGGCCAGAACGTCAAGGTCCACTACACCGGCTGGCTTTACAACGACGGCGTGCAGGGCGCCAAGTTCGACTCCAGCAAGGACCGCGGCCAGCCTTTCGAGTTTTCGCTGGGCGCGGGCCAGGTCATCCGCGGCTGGGACGAGGGCGTGCAGGGCATGTCGGTGGGCGGCACGCGCCGCCTGATCATTCCGGCCGCGCTGGGCTACGGCGCGCGCGGTGCCGGCGGCGTGATTCCACCGAACGCCACCTTGCTGTTTGAAGTGGATTTCCTCGGTACCTGAGCCGGCGCGCGTTGGATGCCCGCCTGCAGGGTTGCAGCGGGCTTGTTCACCTGATTAACCGCCAAGGCGCCCCGGCGCCGCGGCCTTCAAGCGTTCTCCATGATCATCACCAGTTTGCTCGACACTGACTTGTACAAGTTCACCATGATGCAGGTGGTCTTGCACCAGTTTCCGGGCGCCGAGGTGGAGTACCGCTTCAAGTGCCGCAACGCCGGCGCGACTGGCATAGGCGACCTGGCACCCTATGTGACCGAGATACGCGAGGAAATCCGAGGCCTGTGCAACCTGCGTTTCCAGGATGCCGAGCTGGCCTACCTCAAGGCCATGCGCTTCATCAAGAGCGACTTTGTCGACTTCCTCGGCATCTTCCGCCTCAATGAAAAATACGTGAACGTCACGGCGCTGCCCTCGGGCGAGATCGAGGTCTCCATCAAGGGCCCCTGGCTGCACACCATCCTGTTCGAGATCCCGGTGCTGGCCATCATCAACGAGGTCTACTTCCGCAACACGCAGAAAAAGGCCGACTTCGGCGAAGGCCGCAGGCGGCTGGACACCAAGATCGGCGAGCTGCAGGCCGAGGGCCTGGGCGCGCTCAAGATCGCCGACTACGGCACACGCCGCCGCTTCGGCAAGGCCTGGCACGAGGAAGTGCTGCGCACGCTGGCCGGGCGCCTCGGCACGGGGGTGCAGGGGCAGTTCGCCGGCACCAGCAACGTGCTGTTCGCGATGAAACTGGGCCTCACGCCGTTGGGCACCATGGCGCACGAATACCTGCAGGCCTGCCAGGCGCTGGGTCCCAGGCTGCGCGACAGCCAGGTCTTCGCTTTTGAATCGTGGGCCAAGGAATACCGCGGCGACCTTGGTATCGCGCTGTCCGATGTCTACGGCATGAGCGCTTTCCTGCGCGACTTCGACATGTATTTCTGCAAGCTGTTCGACGGCGCGCGCCACGACAGCGGGGACCCGTTCCAGTGGGGCGAGCGCATGCTCGCGCACTACGCCAAAAACCGGGTCGACCCCAAAACCAAGACGCTGATCTTCAGTGACGGCCTCACGGTGCCGCGCACCATAGAGCTGTACCACCAGTTCAAGGGCCGCTGCCAGCTGGCCTTCGGCATAGGCACCAACCTGACCAACGACCTCGGTTACGAGCCGCTGCAGATCGTCATCAAGATGATCCGCTGCAACGGCCAGCCCGTGGCCAAACTGTCGGACACCCCATCCAAGAACATGTGCGACGACGAAAAATACCTGGCCTACCTGCGCCAGGTGTTTGAAATCGCCTCACCGGCATAATCGACCGCTTACTTATCTTTTATCCAGAACCAGCGCGTGGCTATTGCAGGTATCCCTCTTGATTTTGTGTTGTTCGGCCTGACGCTGCTCGGAGTGGCGCTGTTGCACCGGCACACGCTCAAGGTGGCGCTGACTGGCCTGGCGGTGATCACGCTCTACAAACTCGCGCTGGGCGATTTTTCCGGCACGCCCGGCCTGGGCGGCCTACTGCAATTGCTGGCGCACGAATGGGTGACGCTGGCCAACCTGCTGGGCTTGCTGCTGGGTTTCGCGCTGCTGTCCGACCATTTCGAAAAAAGCGGCATCCCGGCGCTGCTGCCGCGCTACCTGCCCGATGACTGGAAGGGCGGCTTCGTGATGCTGCTGCTGGTCTTTGTGCTCTCCAGCTTTCTCGACAACATCGCGGCGGCCATGATAGGCGGCACCATGGCGTCCGTGCTCTACCGCAAGCGGGTGCACATCGGCTTCCTGGCTGCCATCGTGGCCGCCAGCAACGCGGGCGGCTCGGGCAGCGTGGTGGGCGACACCACCACCACCATGATGTGGATTGCGGGTGTCTCGCCCGGCCAGGTCTTCGAGTCCTATGTGGGCGCTGTGGTGGCGCTGGCCATTTTCGGCGTGGTCGCCGCGCGCCAGCAGCACGCGCTGCAGCCCATCATGAAGGACGCCGCGCCGGGGGCGCAGCTGCACTGGGCTCGCCTGGGCATTGTTGCCATCATTCTGCTGTCGGCGGTGGCCGCCAATGTGTACTTCAACCTGCGCGATCCCGCGGTGCTGGAGCGGCTTCCGGTGATAGGCCTCGCCGTGTGGGCGGCGATCGCGCTGACCACGCCCTGGCGCCGCTCCAACTGGGGCCTGCTGCCCGAGGCCACGCGCGGCAGCGTGTTCCTGCTGTCGCTGGTGCTGTGCGCTTCCATGATGCCGGTGCAGCACCTGCCGGCCGCCAGCTGGCAAACCGCTTTCGGCCTGGGTTTTGTGAGCGCGGTGTTCGACAACATTCCGCTCACGGCGCTGGCCCTGCGCCAGGGCGGCTACGACTGGGGCTTTCTGGCTTATGCCGTGGGCTTCGGCGGCAGCATGCTGTGGTTCGGCTCGTCGGCCGGTGTGGCGCTGGCCAATATGTACCCCGAGGCCAGGTCGGTAGCCGCATGGCTCAAGGGTGGCTGGCATGTGGCGCTGGGTTATGTGGCCGGCTTCTTCGTGCTGCTGGCCGTGCTGGGCTGGCACCCCGACGCGCCCCGCGTGCGGCAAGCTGCGGGCATTTCACCTGTTACATCGGCTGCTTATTCTGCCCCCGAATCGCTAGCATCATCTTTCACCTCACCCTGAGACCACCATGAGCAAACCCAAGATCCTCGTTGCGCGCGCCGTGTTCCCCGAAGTCATCGCCCGCCTGGAGCAGCATTTCGACGTCGAATCCAACCAGGGCGATGAGACCTGGTCCAAGGCTCAGCTGACCGAGCGCCTCAAGGGCAAGGACGGCGCCTTCACCACCGGCGGCGACAAAATTGACGCGGAGGTGCTGGCCGCCTGCCCGGGCCTGAAAATCTGCGCCAACATGGCCGTGGGTTACAACAACTTCGACATCGACGCGATGACGGCGGCCGGCGTGCTGGCCACCAACGCGCCCGACGTGCTGACCGAAACCACGGCCGACTTCGGCTTCGCGCTGCTGATGGCCACCGCGCGCCGCGTCACCGAGAGCGAACACTACCTGCGCGCCGGCAAATGGACCAAATGGAGCTACGACATGTTCGCCGGCTCCGACATCCACGGTGCGACGCTGGGCATCCTGGGCATGGGCCGCATAGGGCAGGGCATTGCCAAACGCGGCGCCCACGGTTTCAGCATGAAGGTGATTTACCACAACCGTTCGCGCCTGGACCCGGCGCTCGAAGCAGAATGCAAGGCCAGCTACGTCGGCAAGGAAGAGCTTTTGAAGACGGCCGACCACCTGGTGCTGGTGCTGCCGTATTCGCCGGCATCGCACCATAGCATCGCGGCGGCTGAGCTGGCGCTGATGAAGCCGACGGCCACGCTGATCAATATCGCGCGCGGCGGCATTGTGGACGATGCCGCGCTGGCCGCGGCCCTGCGTGACAAGCGCATCGCGGCCGCCGGGCTGGACGTGTTCGAGGGCGAGCCCAAGGTGCACCCGGACCTGCTGACGGTACCCAATGTGGTGTTGACCCCGCACATCGCCAGCGCGACCATTCCCACGCGCATGGCCATGGCCAGCCTGGCCGCCGACAACCTGATCGCGTTTTTCGGCGGCAAGAAGCCGCTGACCCCGCTGAATCCCGCAGTACTGGCCGGAAAATAAGCCAATCAAGCAAGCAGAAGCAGCAAGCGGACAATGTACACATGATGGAAAACTGGCTGATCATCGCCTTGCTGGCGGCCAACCTGCTGTTGCTGGTGTGGCTGTTGCTGCGCAAGCCCGGCCAGCCTCCCGGCGCCGGCGCCGAGTTGCTCGCAGCTATCGCGGCCGGCCACGACAAGCTGGAGCGCGAGCTGCGCCGCGAGATCGGCGACAACGCGCGCAACAGCCGTGAGGAACTGGCGAAAACCTTCGCCACCTTCCAGCAAACGCTGGTGCAGCAAAGCGCCGAAGCCACCCGCACGCAGAACACCCAGATCGACGCGTTCGCGCAGCAGCTCACCTTGCTGCAAAAAACGCTGTCCGATACCCTGAGCACGCAGCTGCAATCGGTCAGCGAATCGAATGCCAGGCGCATGGGTGAAGTGCGCGAGACGCTGGAAAAGCAGCTCGCGCAGCTGCAGCAGACCAATTCGGCCAAGCTCGACGAGATGCGCAAGACGGTCGACGAAAAGCTGCAGACCACGCTGGAAACCCGCCTGGGCGAAAGCTTCAAGCAGGTGGCCGACCGGCTGGAGCAGGTGCACAAGGGCCTGGGCGAAATGCAGACGCTGGCGCAAGGCGTGGGCGACCTCAAGCACCTGCTGACCAATGTGAAAACGCGCGGCATTTTCGGCGAAGCGCAGCTTTCGGCCCTGCTGGAGCAGGTGTTCACCGTCGACCAGTACGCGGCCCAGGTCATCACGCGCCGCGGCGGCAAGAACCCGGTCGACTTCGCGATCAAACTGCCGGGCCGCTCCGATTCAGGCGAGCCGCTGTGGCTGCCGATAGACGCGAAATTCCCGAACGAAGATTACGAGCGCCTGCTGGACGCGCAGCAGCGCGCCGACGTGCTGGGCGCGGAAATCGCCGGAAAGGCGCTGGAGACGCGCATACGCCTGGAGGCCAAGGCCATCTCCGATAAATACATAGACCCGCCTTACACCACTGACTTCGCCATCCTGTTCCTGCCGACCGAGGGCTTATATGCCGAAGTGCTGCGCCGCCCGGGCCTGATGGAATTCCTGCAGCGCGACCACCGTGTCACGCTGGCCGGTCCGACCACGCTGTTGGCCATGCTCAACTCCCTGCAAATGGGCTTTCGCACGCTGGCGCTGGAAAAACGCTCCAGCGAAGTCTGGCAGGTGCTGGGTGCGGTCAAGACCGAATTCGGCAAGTTCGGCGACGTGCTGGCCAAGGTCAAATCCCAGACCGAAACCGTCCTCAATACGCTGAGCAGCGCCGAACAGCGCAGCCGCGTCATGGGCAAGGCCTTGCGCAACGTCGAAGCGCTGCCCGAAATCGAATCCGCCCGCCTGCTTCCATTGGACCCCCTTGATAAAGACCTGGACAACCCCTGATGCACCGCGCATGAGCCGCGCCGCATGACGCCTGAACTCGCACGCCTGATCCTGGCGCAGATCTGCCTGCATGCCTGCATGGCCGGCACACGCATGGCGGCGCCCCTGCTGGCGCTGCGCGAAGGCTACAGCCCCGCGGCGGTCGGTGTGCTGCTCGCGCTGTTTGCCTTGACGCAGGTTTTCCTGGCGTTGCCGGCCGGTCGATTTGCCGACCGGCACGGCCTGCGGCGCCCCATACGCTACAGCGTGTTCGCCGCGGTGCTGGGGGCCGGGGCGGCGGTGGCCTTTCCGGTGTTCCCGGTGCTGTGCCTGGCGGCGCTGCTCACGGGCGGCGCCACCGGCGCGGCGGTGATTTCGTTGCAGCGCCACGTCGGGCGCGCGGCGGTCGGCGCGCTGGAGCTGCGCCAGGTCTTCAGCTGGCTTGCCATAGGCCCGGCGGTGTCCAATTTCATCGGGCCGTTTTCGGCCGGCCTGCTGATCGACCATGTGGGTGCCGTGCCCGGCAGCACCTCGGGCTACCGCGCGGCGTTTTTGCTGATGGCGATACTGCCGCTGGCCTGCTGGTTCCTGGTGCGCAAGACGCGGGAGCTGCCGCCGGTGATCGCCGCCAGCGGCGGCCCGCAGCCCAGGGCGTGGGACTTGCTGCGCCAGGCCACCTTCCGCCGCCTGATGCTGGTGAACTGGTTTTTGTCGTCCTGCTGGGACGTCCATACCTTTGTGGTGCCCGTGCTCGGTTTTGAACGCGGCATCAGCGCCTCGGTGATCGGCACCATCCTGGGTTCGTTCGCGGTGGCCGCGGCGCTGATCCGCATGGTGATGCCGCTGGTGGCCGCCCATTTGCGCGAATGGAAAGTGCTGGCGGTGTCCATGCTGGTGACGGCGCTGCTGTTCGGCATCTACCCGCTGATGTACTCTGCCATCGGCATGGGCCTGTGCTCCATCCTGCTGGGCCTGGCGCTGGGCATGGTGCAGCCCATGGTCATGAGCATGCTGCACCAGATCACGCCCGAGGCGCGCCACGGCGAGGCGCTGGGCTTGCGGCTGATGGCCATCAATGCCTCCAGCGTGGTTATGCCCATGCTGTTCGGTTCAGCCGGCGCGCTGATCGGGATTGCCGGCGTGTTCTGGACCACCGGTGCGATGGTGGGCGCGGGCTCGCGCGCGGCCTGGCTACTGAAGGACAGCATGCCGGCCCACGGCGGGCACGGCGACATCAAAGACGGTAAAAGTCCTTGATCAGGTCCCAGGCGACCTGCGGGTCGTCAACGTACTGGAACAGCTTGAGGTCGTTCGGCGAGATCACGCCTTCTTCCACCAGCATCTCGGTGTTGAGCAGGCGCTTCCAGTAGCTGCTGCCGAACAGGATGATGGGCACCGGCTTGGCCTTGCGGGTCTGCACCAGGGTGATGACCTCGAACAGCTCGTCCAGCGTGCCGAAGCCGCCCGGAAACACCACCAGGGCCTTGGCGCGCATCATGAAATGCATCTTGCGCAGCGCGAAGTAGTGGAACTTGAAGGAGAGTTCAGGCGGCACGTAGGGGTTGGCCGCCTCTTCCATGGGCAGCACGATGGCCAGGCCGACGCTGAGGCCACCGGCCTCATGCGCGCCGCGGTTGGCCGCCTGCATGATGCCCGGGCCGCCGCCGGTGCAGATGAAGAGCTTGGTTTCCGGCGGCTTGTCGTCGCTGTACTGCGCCACCAGCTTGCCGAAGGCGCGGGCGCTTTCGTAGTAATGGGCGTTGCGCGCCAATTTTTTCGCGCGGTCTATCACCTCGGGGTCGCCGCCGGCCTCGGCCTCGGCCACCATCAGGGCGGAATCCTCTTCGCTGCGAAAGCGGGCGCTGCCGAACACCACCACGGTGTTTTCAATGCCGTGGGCCTGCTGTTCCAGGTCCGGCTTGAGCAGCTCCAGCTGGAAGCGTATGCCGCGGGTTTCGCGCCGCAGCAGGAATTCCGGGTCGGCAAAGGCCAGGCGGGACGCGTCTGCTTCGAGGGGGTTGCCTTCGCTGGCGTGGGCCTGCAGCGCCGCCCAGGCGTTGGCCAGGCGGCTGACGGATAGATCCTGTTTTTGTTCCATGGGCTTATTGTCAACGATCGGGGAGGACGGCTGCTTTTCGCGGCACTGGCGCGGGAAGTAGAAAGCAAAAAGGCTCCATGAGGAGCCTTTTTCGGGTGCTGAAGCGGTTTTTACACGCGTTTGCGGTATTCGCCGGTGCGGGTGTCGATTTCAACCACGTCGCCCTGGGCCACGAAGATGGGCACGCCGATTTCAAAACCAGTGGCAATCTTGGCGGGTTTCAGGACCTTGCCGGAGGTGTCGCCCTTGACAGCGGGTTCAGTCCAGGTGATTTCGCGCTGCACGCTGGTGGGCAGTTCCACCGAGATGGCCTTGCCGTCATAGAACACGACTTCCAGCTCCATGCCGTCCTGCAGGTAGTTGAGCGAGTCGCCCATGTTTTCGGCCTCGACTTCGTACTGGTTGTATTCGGAGTCCATGCAGACGTACAGCGGGTCGGCGAAGTAGGAGTAGGTGCAGTCCTTTTTGTCGAGGACGATCTGGTCCATCTTGTCGTCGGCCTTGAACACGACTTCGGTGTTGAAGTTGGCGACCAGGCTTTTGAGCTTCATGCGCACGGTGGCGGAATTGCGCCCACCGCGGCTGTATTCGGTCTTGAGGACCACCATCGGGTCCTTGCCGTGCATGATGACGTTGCCGGCGCGGATTTCTTGAGCGATTTTCATAGCAGTTTCACTGAGGTAGGCCGCTAAACGCTTGCACCGGTGTGCAGGTTCCGCGGCGGGTTGTGCAGGACGCCAAGACCTGGTCGGTCTTCGGGCTGGTCTGCAAAGCCCATGATTTTAACGTTTTTTTGCCACAAAGCCGAGCAGCCGGGTCGCCAGGTCGTCCTGGGCCGCCAGTCGGGCTCGGCCCGCCCGGGTCGCGGCCTGCCAGGCGGGCAGGTCGGCGGGTGGGGGCCACGGGCCCGTCGCGGCGTTTTGGGGGGCCTCCCGGCGGTTCCAGGCGGCATGAAACGCGCGCAGGGAGGGCGGCGCCTGCAGCCAATCCAGAAAGGCCTGGAGCTTGGCCAGGTGGATGTCGTCGTGCTGGGGGTAAATCTGCCAGACAAAAGGCTTGCCGGCCCAGAGCGCGCGCACCACCGAATCCTCGCCGCGCACGAAATTGAGGTCGCAGGCCCAGAGCAGGTGGTCAAATTCCGTCTGCGCCAGCAAGGGCAGGTAGGAAATCGAAAGCTGCGTGTCCCCGGTTTGGCCAGGGTGATTGCCGGCAAGGGCCCGTACCGCGGCGGCCGCGCGTCCGGCGGCCACCAGCAGGCGCACCGGCCGGCCTTGCAAGCCCTGCCGCGCGAATTGCGCGAGCAGGCTTTGCAGCGCCGGGGGTTCATAGCAGAACAGGGATACCAGCGTTTGTCCCTCGCTGGGGATTCCATGGGCTTGAAGCCATTCGGCGCGGTCAAACTGCGCTTGCCGCTCCAGCAAGCCGGGCTCTCGCAGCAGCCCGCCGGTGTTGTCGGTGAAGCCGGGGTAGAAAAACCACTTGGTCCAGCCGGCCGCCGGGCCGTTTTGCACGGGCGAGGGCAGGGTATGGGAACGCTCGACATAGTCCTCGGCGGACAGGTATTCGAGGTTGATCCAGACGGGCTTGCGGCCGCTTGCCTGTGCGGCACCGGCGCAGGCGGCCAAAAACTCGGGTGCTATTTCACAGCCGAAGGCCTCGACCAGCACATCGGTCGGCTGTTGCGCAAGCCCGGCGGCCTGAAGGTCCAGCGGCTCGCCATCCTGCGGCCAGGGCAGCACGTGAACTCCCTCGCATCCGGCCGGCGCCATCCAGCGCAGGGCCGAGGCATCGTCCACCCAGAGCCGCACCGTGTGGCCCCGCGAGGCCAGGTCGGCGGCCAGGCGCCAGCAGATGCCAATGTCTCCGAGGTTGTCGATGACTTTGCAAAAAATGTCCCAAACGCGCGCGGCAGCCATGGCGGGTATTGTGATGCAGCGGATGCTGCCGCCCCAAAGCGCCGCTACACGGCAAAATAGGGGAATGCCTGAACATCCCTCCGTTGACAAGCCGAGCTCCGGACATGCGCCCGAGCTGCTGGCCGAAGTGGCCGCGCTGCCCGCCTTGCCCGGCGTCTACCGCTACTTCGATGCCGAGGGCGGCGTGCTTTATGTCGGCAAGGCGCGCAACCTCAAGAAGCGGGTCTCCAACTACTTCCAGAAGAATCACGGCGGCACGCGCATAGGCCACATGGTGACCAAGATCGTCCGCATGGAGACCACGGTGGTGCGCTCCGAGGCCGAAGCGCTGCTGCTGGAAAACAACCTGATCAAGACGCTGAACCCGAAATACAACATCCTGTTTCGGGACGACAAGAGCTATCCCTACCTCAAGCTGACCGGCGCGCGACCGCCCGTGGAAGGCGAGGCGCCGGCGGCCGCGGTGTTCCCGCGCATTGCCTACTACCGCGGCGCGGTCGAGAAAAAGCACCGCTACTTCGGGCCTTACCCGAGTGCCTGGGCCGTCAAGGACACCATCTTGCTGCTGCAAAAGGTGTTCCGGCTGCGCACCTGCGAAGACACGGTGTTCAACAACCGTACCCGGCCCTGCCTGCTGTACCAGATCAAGCGCTGTTCGGCCCCTTGCGTCGGCCATGTGTCGCCCGAGCAGTACGCGCTGGACACCGCCAACGCCGAACGCTTCCTGCAGGGCCAGGCCCAGGACATCCTGACCGAACTCGAGAAAAAAATGCTGGCCCATGCCGACAGGCTTGAGTTCGAGCAGGCCGCCGAACTGCGCAACCAGATGTCGGCGCTGTCCAAGGTGCTGCACCAGCAGTCCATGGAAATTGGCGGCGACAAGGACGTCGACATCCTGGCGGTGAAAGTGCAGGGCGGCAAGGCCTGCGTCAACCTTGCCATGGTGCGGGGTGGCCGCCACCTGGGCGATAGGGCTTACTTCCCGAGCCATGTCGAGAACGCGGCTGACGTCGCGGCGCTCGATGCCGAGACCGGCACGGAGGCCGGGCAGGCCGCGACGGCTGCGGTGCCTGAGGCCAAGCCGCTGGAGGCCCTGGTGCTGGAAGCCTTTATCGCGCAGCACTACATCGACGTGCCGGTTCCTCCCACCCTGGTCTGCAGCGAGGCTGTGGACAAGGAATTGATGGAGGCGCTGAGCGCCCAGACCGGCACCAAGGTCACGGCCATCCACCAGCCGCGCGAGCAGCGCCGCATCTGGCTGGAGATGGCGCAGAAAAATGCCGGCCTGCAACTGGCCCGTTTGCTGGCCGAGCAGGGCTCGCAGCAGGCGCGCACGCGCGCGCTGGCCGAGGCGCTGGACTTGCCGCTCGACAACCTCGACGCGCTGCGCATCGAGTGCTTCGACATCTCGCACACGGCCGGTGAGTCGACACAGGCCTCCTGCGTGGTGTTCCAGGAGCACAAGATGGTCAACAGCGAATACCGCCGCTACAACATCGAGGGCATCACGCCCGGCGACGACTACGCCGCCATGCGCCAGGTGCTGACGCGCCGCTACACCCGCCTGGCCGAAGCCGCGCGCAATGGCGAGGCCAAGCTGCCCGACCTGGTGCTGGTCGACGGCGGCAAGGGGCAGGTCTCGATGGCGCGCGAGGTGTTCGAGGAACTGGGGCTGGACCTGGGGCTGATCGCCGGCGTGGAAAAAGGCGAGGGCCGCAAGGTCGGCCTGGAAGAGCTGGTGTTTGCCGACGGGCGCGACAAGGTTTATTTGGGGCGGGATTCGGCCGCGCTGATGCTGATCGCGCAAATCCGCGACGAGGCCCACCGCTTTGCCATCACCGGCATGCGGGCCAAGCGCGCCAAGGTCAGGGTGGGCGGCAGCAAGCTGGAGGACATTGCGGGCATAGGCCCCAAACGGCGCGCCAGCCTGCTGCAGCGCTTTGGCGGCATTCGCGGCATTGCCTCGGCCAGCGCGGAAGATATCGCCACGGTGGACGGCATTTCCAGGGACCTGGCCGAGGAAATCTACCGCGCGCTGCATTGATGCGCCATTGGGTGCCAGACGTATTTGAGCAACGAAAACCACCGTTTTGGTGCGCTTTGACCCGGTGCCCGGCGGGCTTGGTGCGGCTCATGCCAAAATCGGGTCATGTTTCTGACTATCCCCACGCTGATGACCTGGACCCGCATTGTTGCGATTCCGCTGATCGTGGGGGTGTTCTACCTGAACCTGGCGCCCACTGAGCGCAACCTGATCGCCACCGTGATGTTTGTGGTCTTCGCCGCGACCGACTGGCTGGACGGCTTTCTGGCGCGCAAGCTGAACCAGACATCATCCTTCGGCGCCTTCCTGGATCCGGTGGCCGATAAATTCCTGGTGTGCGCCTCTTTGCTGGTGCTGGTGCACCTGCAGCGGGCCGACGTGTTTGTGGCTCTCATCATCATCGGCCGCGAAATCGCAATCTCGGCGTTGCGCGAATGGATGGCCCTGATAGGGGCGACCAAAAGCGTGGCCGTGCACATGCTGGGCAAGGTCAAGACCACGGTGCAGATGATCGCCATTCCCTTTTTGCTGTTCGATGGCGTTCTCTTCGGCGTGGTCAACACGCATGTCTGGGGCACCTGGCTGATATGGATCTCCGCCATCCTCACGGTCTGGTCCATGATTTATTACCTGCAAAAAGCCATTCCGGAAATCCGCGCGCGCGCCAAGTAGCCCCGCCGTCCCCCTAAAGCTGCCCTCCTTGAGTTCTGTCTCTTCCTCCCCGGGTGCCTTGATCCGGGCCATGCCCGCCGTGTTTGTCGTGATCTGGAGCACCGGCTTCATCGTCGCCAAATACGGACTGCCTTACGCCCCGCCGTTGACCTTCCTGGCCATACGCTATTTCCTGTCCATTGTTTGTTTCCTGGTCTGGATAGTGCTGGCCCGGGCCGCCTGGCCCAGGACGCGTGCGCAGTGGGGCCACCTGGCGATCACCGGCTTGCTGATGCATGCGGGCTACCTGGGGGGCATCTGGAGCGCGATGAAGGCCGGCATGGGTTCGGGCCTGACGGCGCTCATCGTCGGGCTTCAGCCCGTGCTCACGGCGCTGTGGGTGTCGTGGATGTCCTCGGGCGATGCCGGCAACGCGCAGGCCCGGGTCAGCCCGCGCCAGTGGGCAGGCCTGGCATTCGGGCTGGGCGGCCTGCTGCTGGTGGTGTCGCGCAAATTCGGTATCGGCCAGGAGGTCAGCGCATTGACGCTGGCCTGCACCGTGTTCGCCCTGTTCTGCATCACGGCCGGCACGCTGTATCAAAAGCGCTTTGTCCAGCCGGCCGATGTGCGCACGGCCAATGCCATCCAGCTGGCGGCGGCCTTGGTGGTGACGCTGCCGCTGGCCTTGTTCGAAACCGAGGCGATCAACTGGAACGTCCATTTGCTGGGCGCCATGGCCTGGTCGGTGCTGGCATTGACGCTGGGCGGCAGCTCGCTGCTTTACCTGCTGATCCAGCGCGGCGCGGCGACCGCGGTGACCAGCCTGCTTTACCTCGTGCCGCCCACCACGGCCCTGATGGCCTGGGCGCTTTTTGGCGAATCCATCACCACGGCCACCATCCTGGGCACGGCGCTTACGGCGCTGGGCGTGAGCCTCGTGGTGCGGCCCGCGAAGCCGCGGCCGGCCGCGTAGTTTTCCAGGGCGTGTCCTGGAATTGCGCGGCCAGGTGGTCTATCAGCAGCCGGATGCGCCGGGGCTGGTCGGTGCGGTAGGGCGCCAGCCAGTGGATGTCGGCATCGGGCATCGAATAGGTTGGTAAAACGCGCCGCAGCTCGCCCGAGGCCAGCTGCGGCGCGATGTCCCACAGGCTGCGCAGCATGATGCCGCGGCCTTCTAGGCACCAGTCGCGCACCAGTTCGCCTGAATTGCTGGCCAGCGGGCCGTGGACGCGCACGCGCGCCGGTACCTTGTCGCGCTCCCGGTGCAAGGACCAGACGTCAAAACGCCGTCCCGCGGTGTTGCCGTTTTCACGCACGATCAGGCAGGCATGGTCCTGCAGCGCCTGCAGGTCGGCAGGCGCGCCGTGCTGCTTGATGTAGCGGGGCGAGGCCACCAGCACGCGCTGGTTGCGCGCCAGGCGGCGTGACACCCATTGGGCAGCCTGCCGACCCTCGACCGACCAGAGCCAGATCGCGCCGTCAAAGCCTTCAAGCGCCAGGTCGGGCAATTGTTCGGTGAGTTGCAGCTGGATTTCGATGCGCGGGTAACGCTCCTGAAAACCGGAAAGCGCAGGCCCCAGCCACAAGCGCCCGAAACCGAAAGTCGCGACGAGGCGGATCAGTCCCGTGGGCTCAGCCTTGCGCTCCTGCAACTCCGATTCGAGCGATGTGAATCCCTGCAGCAGGACCCTCGCGCGCTCGCACACGGTCTCTCCCTCGGCCGTGGGGCTGACCCGGCGTGTCGTGCGCTGGAACAGGCGCTGCCCCAGTTGGGCTTCCAGGGCGGCTAGCCGTTTGGTCACGACCGGCGGCGCTACATCCAGAGCCAGCGCGGCGGCGCTCAGGCTACCGCCGTCCCGCACGGCCAAAACCAGTTCGAGGTCGCTGCGATCCATTCATGCCTTAAAGGAAATAATTGATTGCCAGATTATTGCTTGAATCAAGGCGATGCGGTAGCCAGAATGAGTCCCACAACGAACAGGAGACTCGCATGCCATTCATGGACCTTCATCACCAGCTGTGCCGCTCATTGGTGTGCCGCGCCTCCTGGCTTGCCTTGGCGTGCATTGCAGCCCCGGCCTGGAGCCAGGGCTTTCCCGACAAGCCCATTCGGTTGGTGGTGCCCTATGCGCCGGGCGGGAGCGCCGACATCGCGGCCAGGTTGATTTCGGACGAATGGGGCAAGCGCCTCGGGCAGCCGGTGGTGGTGGACAACCGGGCTGGTGCCTCCGGCAACCTTGGCATGGATGCCGTCGCCAAGTCGCGAGCGGACGGCTACACGCTGTCGCTCAATACGGTTTCGCAGGCCATCAATCCGTCGCTATTTGCCCGGTTGCCCTTTGACACGTTGAAAGACCTTAAAGCGGTTGGCACCGTGGCCACGTCGCAGCATGTGCTGGTGCTCAACAACCAGGTGCCCGCCAAGACTGTTCGCGAGCTGGTGGCGCTCGCCAAAGCCCGGCCTGGAAAACTGTCATTCGGCTCGGCTGGCACCGGCAGCACTTTTCACATGGCGGCCGAATTGTTCAAGGCCGAATCGAAAACCTTCATTCTTCACGTTCCCTACCGGGGCGGCGGGCCGGCCCTGGTCGATACCATCTCCGGACAGGTTGATATGAGCTTTCCCGTGCTTTCCGCCGCGCAGCAGCATGTGGCGGGTGGCAAGCTGCGGGCGTTGGCGGTGACAGGCCCCAGGCGCTCGCCCATGCTGCCCGAGGTGCCGACCATGGCCGAAGCCGGGCTGGCGAACTATGTATTTGAAACATGGTTTGTGGTGAGCGCGCCGGCCGCCGTTTCGCAAGACGTGCTTGGCAAGCTCAACCAGTCCCTGAACGAGACGCTGAATGCGCCCGAGGTCCGGGCGCGCCTGGCGCGTGAGGGTTTTGACGCATGGCCGCAGACGCCAGTGCAGTCCGACGCCTTGATCCGGTCAGAATACCAACGCTGGAACAAGCTGGTGGCACAAAAAGGAATCAAGGCCGATTGATGTTCGAAGGATTTTCCCAACGCGACATAGAAGGGCCGGCAGGGAGGCTGCGCACCCTGCAGGGCGGCAGAGGCGCACCCTTGCTGCTGCTGCACGGCCACCCGCAAACCCATGCCATGTGGCATGCGGTGGCCGGTGAACTGGCCAAGGTGTTTACCGTGGTCATGATGGACCTGCGTGGCTACGGGGATTCGGTACGGATTGCGAGCGACGCGGACCATCAGGCCTATTCGAAACGCACCATGGCGCAGGATGCGGTGGCCGTCATGCAGGCCTGCGGGTTTTCGCGTTTCCAGGTGCTGGCCCATGATCGCGGCGCGCGCGTTGCGCATCGCCTGGCGGCCGACCATCCGGATGCGGTGGAGCGCCTGATGCTGCTGGACATCGCGCCCACGCTCGCCATGTACGGCAACACCACGGATGTTTTTGCGCGCGCCTACTGGCACTGGTTCTTCCTGATTCAGCCGCCGCCCTTGCCGGAGGCGCTGATTGAATCCGACCCGGTGCGCTACGTGCGCAGCGTGATGGGCAAGCGCCATGCCGGCCTGGCCGCATTCGCGCCGGCCGCGCTGGCCGAATATGAGCGCTGCGCACAAATCCCCGGCACCGCCGCCAGCATCTGCGAAGACTACCGGGCCTCCGCCGGCATCGACCTGGTGCATGACCGCGCCGACGTCGCTGCCGGCCTGCGGCTGGGGGC
>NZ_AKIV01000061.1 GCF_000282655.1 Polaromonas sp. CF318 | reverse complement strand
GGCCCCCAGCGGCTGGCATACGGCGGCCATCACCATGCGCCTGCTGGTGGGCGAGGGCCTGCCGCTGGCCGGCGGCATCATAGGCGCTGGCGGCGAGATCAGCTGGCCCAAGCCGACACGGCCCGGCGACGTGCTGCATGTGGAGACCGAGGTGATCAGCGTCACGCCCTCGCGCTCGCGGCCGGACCGCGGCATGGTGGTGGTGCGCAGCGAAACGCGCAACCAGCACGGCGACGTGCTGCAGCAATCGACCTACAAGCTGGTGGTGCCGCGCAAGGCCACCTGATCCGGGGGCCTTGCGACCCGGGGCCGCTGTGCCAGAATCCACGCAAGAGGCCTCATAGGGCCTATTTGCGGGATATACAAGATGCTTATCAATTGTGTGGTCTACCAGAACGGTACCAAGCTCGCCGACATCCCGGTCGGCGAGATCAGCGACTACATCTGCCGGCCCGATGCCTTTGTCTGGGTGGCGCTGCAGGACGCCACGCCGCAAGAGCTCGAGGAAATGCAGCACGAGTTCGGCTTGCATGAACTGGCGGTCGAAGACGCCAGGCACGGCCACCAGCGTCCCAAGATAGAAGAGTACGGCGCCTCGCTGTTTTCGGTGCTGCACCTGGTGGAGACCTCCACCGACAAGCCGGGCGAGCTTCACGTCGGCGAAGTCGATGTGTTCACCGGAAAAAACTATGTGCTCTCGGTGCGCAACCGCAGCAACAAGGGTTTTCTGGGGGTGCGCGAACGCTGCGAGCGCGAGCCCGAACTGCTGCGCCACGGCTCGGGTTTTGTGCTCTATGCCCTGATGGATGCGGTGGTTGATCGCTACTTTCCCATCCTCGACGATCTGGAGACCGAGCTGGAACTGATCGAAAAGGAAATCTTCACGCCCGGCGCCGCACGCAAGAACATCGAGCGGCTCTATGAACTCAAGGGCAGCGTGATGATCCTCAAGCACGCGGTCGCGCCGCTGCTCGAAGGCGCGAGCAAGCTCTACGGCGGCCGGGTGCCGCAGATCTGCAGCGGCGTGCAGGATTATTTCCGCGACGTCGTCGACCATCTGACGCGCATCAACGCGCTGATCGAAAACATGCGCGACACGATAGGCACGGCCATCCAGGTGAACCTGGCGATGGTCACCATCGAGGAAAGCGAGGTGACCAAGAAGCTCGCGGCCTGGGCCAGTATCTTTGCGGTCTGCACCGCCTTTGCCGGCATCTGGGGCATGAATTTCGAGGCCATGCCCGAACTCAAATGGCGCTACGGCTACCTCATGGCCATCAGCATGATTGTGGTGGCATGCTCGCTGCTCTATTGGCGCTTCAGGCGCGCCAAGTGGCTGTAGAGCCACTCACAAAACCCTCCTGGCGTTGTTGCGTCGCCTTGCCGTGCTGGTGGCACTGTCTGCGGCGACGCGCCTAGCCAGGACCGCTTCGCTGGGCTTTGTGAGCGGCTCCAGGTCAGGAAACACGCGGCGGGGTGAAAGCCTTGCGCGCCGCCAACGCCGCCGTGCGGCTGGCACAACCTTCGATGTGGTCGTTGACCAGGCCCATGGCCTGCATAAAGGCATACATGGTCGTCGGCCCCACAAAAGTCCAGCCGCGTTTTTTGAGGTCCTTGGACAGCGCGATGGAGGCCGGCGAGGTCGGCATGGCTTTGACGGCCTCGTGCGTGATGCGCGCGGGCCTGCTTTTGGCCTCGGGCTCCAGCCGCCAGACAAAAGCGCCCAGCGAGCCGAACTCTTTTCGCAGCTCGATCACACGCTGCGCATTGTTGATGGTCGAGGCGATCTTGCCCGCATGGCGGACTATGCCGGCATCGTTGAGCAGGCGCTTGACATCGCGCGCGCCGAAGCGCGCCACCTGCTCGGCATCGAAGTTGGCGAAGGCGCTGCGAAAGGATTCGCGCTTGTTCAGGATCGTCAGCCAGCTCAGGCCGGCCTGGAAACCTTCGAGGCAGATCTTTTCAAACAGCCGGCGTTCGTCGTCCACCGGGAAACCCCATTCGCTGTCGTGGTAGTTGCGGTACAGAGGCGTTGCCTGGCACCAGGCGCAGCGCGTGGTGCGGCTGTCGTCGGTAAAAAGGCCCGCGGCGGGCGATGCGGCAACCGGGGATGGCTTGGGTGGGGTGGCTAAAGGCATGGGCGATTTTAGGCAGATGCGGGCGGCCGGCGTTATCATGAAATCCAATCTCCCTCATTGACCCGCCACTTCGGAAACACCCATCATGTCCCTCCAGCTTTGGCTCGCATTCGTCGCCGCAACGGCCGTCCTGCTCATCATCCCAGGCCCCACTATCCTCACCGTCATCAGCTACTCCATGGCGCACGGCAGGCGGGCCAATATTCCGCTGGTCGCAGCCGTGGCGCTGGGCGACTCGACAGCCTTGGTCGTGTCTTTGTTCGGCCTGGGCGCCTTGCTTGCGGCCTCGGCCTTCTGGTTCACGATGGTCAAATTGGCAGGCGGCCTCTACCTGCTCTACCTGGGCATCAAGCTGTTGCGCGCCGGCATATCGCCGCTGCAGGCTGCAGCGCCCGAAGCGCCCGGCTCCTTGTGGAAGCTGTTCGGCAATACCTACCTGGTCACCGCGCTCAACCCCAAGGGCATTGTGTTTTTTGTGGCCTTTTTGCCGCAGTTCATCAACCCGGGCGCTGACGTGACGCGCCAGCTCTGGGTGCTGGCGACGACCTTTGTGGTGATGGCCGGCCTCAACGCCACGCTGTATGCGGTGTTTGCCGCCTCTGCGCGCACGCTGCTGGCTTCGCCGCGCGCACAGCGGCGGTTTAATTTCGCGGGTGGCTCGCTGCTGTCCGCAGCTGGCGTCTGGGCTTTGCTGGCCAAGCGGCCAGCCTGAATTCCAGCGGCTTCAGCCGGCCGGTGTGCTGAGCGCCCGCTGCATGACCGCCGCGCCCTGGGTCATCATTGCGTCGACATAGCCCTCCAGCGCATCGGGCAGCACATCGGTGATCCAGACAAAACGGGTGCGCTTGTCGCCCTCGGCAAACAATTGCGCAGAAGCCATATGGTGGCTGGTCTTGCCGCCGGTCACGGTGTAGCTGAGGCGGTGGGCGGCTTCATGGATGCCCACCAGCAACTCGTGCGCCACCGCGCCGTTGGCAAAGGTCACGGTGCGGCTGCCTTCGCCGGGCTTGCAGTCCACCACAAAGCCCGGTGCCAGGCGCTGGTGTACCGCGTTGAAGTCGCGCAGCGCATCCCAGACACTTTCCATGCCGGCGTCGACGGTGAATTCCTTGTAGATCGTGGCCATGGTGCCCCCAGTCTGGCTGGCGCCGGGGTGGCGCCTTGCCATTACAGCTTAGCAATCAAACCGGGCGGCGTCAGACCTGATTCGGGGCTGTTTACAAATGTTTTCCTCTCAGCCTCAGCGCATTGCTGATCACCGACACCGAACTCAGGCTCATCGCCAGGGCCGCGATCATGGGCGACAGCAGCCAGCCGGTGAAGGGAAAGAGCAGGCCCGCGGCCAAGGGCACGCCGAGCGCGTTGTAGACAAAGGCAAAGCCGAGGTTTTGTTTCATGTTGGCAATCGTCGCTTCCGAGATTTTCCGGGCCTGCGCGATGCCGCGCAAATCACCCTTGACCAGCGTGATCTGGGCGCTGTTCATGGCCACGTCGGTGCCGGTGCCCATGGCGATGCCCACATTGGCCTGCGCCAGGGCCGGGGCGTCATTGATGCCGTCGCCGGCCATGGCGACGGTATGGCCTTGATCCTGCAGGCGCTTGACCAGCGCGAGCTTGTCGGCCGGCTGCACGCCGCCGTGCACCTCGTCAATGCCCAGGCGAGCGGCGATGGCTTTGGCGGTGGTCAGGCCATCGCCGGTGGCCATGATCACGCGCAGGCCGGCGGCTTTGAGCGTCGCCAGGGCCTCGGGCGTACTGGCTTTCACCGGGTCGGCCACGGCGAGCAGGCCGGCAAGCCGGCCGTCGACCGCGAGGTGCATCACGCTGGCGCCTTCGGCACGCAGGGCTTCCGCCTGGGCCAGCAAGGCATCCACAGCCACACCGGCCTGCGCCATCAACGCGGTATTGCCGAGCGCCAGCAGCCGGCCGGCCACGCGCCCGCTGACGCCGATGCCGCTGGCCGACTCGAAGTTCTCGGGCGTGTCCAGCGCCAGGCCGCGCTCGCGTGCCGCCGCCACAATGGCGTCGGCCAGCGGGTGTTCGCTGCCCTGGTCCAGGCTGGCGGCCAGCCGCAACACCTCGTCGGCGTTGAATCCGGCGGCTGGGACCGCGCGGTCGAACGCCGGCTTGCCGGCCGTCAGCGTGCCGGTCTTGTCGACGATCAGTACGTCGACGCTGCGCAGGTGTTCAATCGCCGCCGCGTCGCGAAAAAGAATGCCCTGGCCGGCCGCCTTGCCCGTGGCGACCATGATGGACATCGGCGTGGCCAGGCCCAGTGCGCAGGGGCAGGCGATGATAAGCACCGCCACCGCATTGATCAGGCCGTAGACCCAGCTCGGCTGCGGGCCGAAAAATCCCCATCCCAGAAAAGTCAGCACGGCCACGGCTACCACGGCCAGCACAAACCAGCCGGCCACCTGGTCGGCCATGCGCTGCAGCGGGGCCTTGGAGCGCTGGGCCTGGGCGACCATCTGCACGATTTGCGACAGCATGGTTTGCGCGCCCACGCGCTCGGAACGCATCACCAGGGCGCCGCTGGTGTTGAGCGTGGCGCCTATCAGCTTGTCGCCGGGGCGTTTGCTCACGGGCAGGGGTTCGCCGGTCAGCATGGATTCATCGACGGCGCTGCCGCCTTCGGTGACGATGCCGTCAACCGGCACTTTTTCGCCGGGGCGCACGCGCAGGCTGTCGCCGACGTGCACATGGGTCAGCGGCACGTCTTCCTCGGTGCCGTCGGCCTTGATGCGCCGCGCGGTTTTGGGTGCCAGGCCCAAAAGCGATTTGATCGCGGCGGACGTTTGCGAACGCGCCTTCAGCTCCAGCATCTGGCCGAGCAGCGTCAGCGAGATGATCACGTCCGCGGCTTCAAAGTAAACCGCCACACGGCCCATGGAAACAAATGAATCCGGAAACACCCCGGGCGCGAGAGCGGCGATCACGCTGTAGGCAAAGGCCGCGCCCGTGCCCAGGCTGATCAGGGTCCACATGTTGGGGCTGCGGTGGGCCACCGATTGCGCGCCGCGCACAAAGAAGGGCCAACCTGCCCACAGCACCACGGGCAGGCTCAGCACCAGTTCCACCCAGCTTTGGACGGCCATGTCGAACCAGCCGAGCTGGTGCCCGAACATGGCCAGCACCGTGACCACCACGCTGAGCGGCAAGGTCCACCAGAAACGGCGCGTGAAGGATTTGAGCTCCGGATTGTCATCGTCGTCGAGGCTGGGCATGACGGGCTCCAGCGTCATGCCGCAGATCGGGCAGTTGCCCGGATGGTCCTGGCGGATTTCCGGGTGCATGGGACAGGTGTAAAGGGTTTCGCCGCCCTGGCCGATGTCGGTTTCACGCGCCGTTTCGGTCGCAGGTGCTGCCTTGGGGGGGCCGGCATAGGTCGCCGGATCGGCGGAGAATTTGGCCAGGCAGCCGGCGCTGCAGAAGTAGTAGGGCCTGCCCTCGTGTTCAAGGCGGTGCGGGGACGCCGTGGTGACGGCCATGCCGCAGACGGGATCCTTCAGCCCGGCTGGTGCCGCGGGCGGCATATGGCCTGTGCCGTGTACGCCTCCCGGCGCGGCGTGGTGTGTGTGATTCATGGAGGGCTTCCTTTTCCATTCTGCAGACCTGGACCAGGCCCACGGACAAGCGTAGACCTTCCCCCTATGGGAAGGTCAAGCCTGAGGGATTCGAGGGGTATTTGCCGTGGGCGGCCACAAGCATCTTCAGGCCCTCCCGTGGTGGATGGCCTGATCCATGTCAACTGAAGGCGCAAAACCTGCACGCCTGGGCGTGCCAGCCCGGCTACACGGGCACGGTGTAGTTCAAGGTCATGCGCCCGCCGTCCACCACCACGATCTCGCCGGTGATGTAGCTGGCCGCATCGCTGGCCAGGTAGGCCACCGTGTCGGCGATCTCCGAGGGCTCACCCAGGCGCTTCATGGGCGTGCGGCTCATGATTTTGGCCTTGGCCTCGTCGCTGGTGAGCACGGCTTTGGCGGCCAGTTCAGTCGAGATGGTGCCAGGCGCCACGGCATTGACGCGCACGCCCTGGCCGGCCAGCGACAGCGCCATCACGCGTGTGAGCTGGTTGATGCCGCCCTTGCTGACGTTGTAGCTGGCAATCGTGGGAATCGCGAGCACGCCGTTGACCGAACTCATGTTGACGATGCTGCCTTTGCCGGCGGCCGCCATCACGCGCGCCACGGCCTGGCCCACCAGGAAGGATCCCTTGAGGTTGATGCGCAGCACGGCGTCGAAGTCGGCTTCCGTCACCTCGAGGAATTCGGCCGCCTTGAAGATGCCGGCGTTGTTGACCAGCACGTCGATGCGGCCGTGCGCGGCCACGGTTTGCGCGACCAGCGCATCGACCTGGGCCTTGTCGCCGACGTCGCAATGCACATAGAGGCCGCCCAGTTCCTTGGCCAATGCCGCGCCGCGCGCGTCGTCTATGTCGGCAATTACCACATGGGCTGCCTCGCGCGCAAAGCGGCGCGCGCAGGCCTCGCCTATGCCTTGCGCCCCGCCGGTGACGATGCAGACGCGGCCGGCCAGGCCGAAGGAGATGGTGGATGCCTGCGCGGACGTGGGGATGTTCATGCCCGCATGCTACCCGTGTAGGCCGCGATGAAGTTTTTCGCGCTGTCGGCCACCTGGGCGGCCGTCATGCCGGGCTTGTACAGCGCCGAGCCTATGCCGAAGCCGCTGGCACCGGCCGCGAGGTAGGCGCCCATATTGGCCGGCGTGACGCCGCCCACCGGCATGACAGGGACTGTTACTGGCAGCACGGCGCGCAAGGCTTTCACCACGGCCGGCGTGATCATCTCGGCCGGAAATAGCTTGAGGCCTGTGGCGCCCGCTTCAAGCGCGCCGAAGGCCTCGCTGGGGGTGATCACGCCGGGCAGGCAGACCATGCCCAGGCGCGCGGCTTCGCGCACCACGGCCGGGTTGAAGTTGGGCGAGACGATGAGCTGGCCGCCCGCGGCCTGCACATTGCGCACGTCTTCGGGCGTCAGCACCGTGCCCGCGCCTATCAAGGCTTCGGGATAGGCGCTCGCCATGGCGGCGATGCTCTCCAGCGGCTGCGGCGAGTTGAGCGGGATCTCGATCAGCGTCCAGCCCGTGGAGACCAGCGCCTGGCCGACGGGCAGGGCCTCGGCCGGCGTAAGTCCGCGCAGGATGGCGACCAGGGGGAGAGTGGCCAGGGCTTGGGAGAATTTGGAGTGTGCGGTGTTCATGGTGTTCTATCAATGGGTTCGCGGGGTCAGCCAAGCGTGTCGGCAATCGCGCGCAAGCCGCGCCAGGTGGCACCCGCGCCCACGCGCTGCACGGGCACGCCGAGCTGTGCCAGCGCCTGTTCGTAGCGGGCCGTGAGTGCTTCGGCACCCATGACCACGACGGGTTCGCCGCGCGGCAGCGTCTGCGCCTTGAGTTCTTCGCCTATCACGAGGCCCGACAGATAGCTGGGCAGGGCCTGCTCGCCCATGCGGCCGAACAGCGACAGCGTGCGCGTGCTGAAAGCCGTGTTCAGCAGGCCGGGGCCGGCCAGCGCATGGGCCACGCCCCGGTCAAAGGCGGCGCTGTCCAGCGTGGGTTCGTCCTCGGGCAGCATGCGCGCGAGGATGGAATGGCGGCGCAGCAGCGCATAGAGCTCGCCGGTCATCCAGGTCGAGAAGTCCGTCACCTTGCGGCCAGTCACTGTGGCCCATTTGCTGTGCGTGCCGGGCAGCACCAGCCGGGCATGGTTGAGGCCCAGTAGCTGCAGGGCGCCGAAGATCTGCGTTTCCTCGCCGCGCATGACGTCGGGCACGCCGGCCTTGTCAATGCTCAGGCCCGGCACGATGGCGATGCGGCCCGGCTCCACCCACTCAAGCGCGGCGGCAATCGCATCGAAGCCCGCGGGGCAGGCGCAGTAGGGCGCTTCGCGCCAGCCTTGTTTGCTGCCGGCCATGCCGGAGATCAGGCACAGCGTGCCGGGCGTCATCCAGTCGCCAAAGCAGCTTTGAAAAACCTCGGGAAAACCGCCGTCCTCCACCGTCAGGATGCCGCGCGGGAAAGCGCGTTCTTCCAGCGCCGCGCCATCGGCGCCCAGCAGCGCGCCGCGCAGCGACGAACTGCCCCAGTCGACCGCCAGCAAGCGGCTCACAGCAAGGCCCTGACCTGTTCGGGGCGCGGCAGCGGCGCCACGGCGCCATAGCCCTGCACCGTGAGGGCGGCCGCCGCATTGGCGTAGCGTGTGGCGTCGAACACCGTGTCGCCCTGGGCGATGCGTGCCAGCAGGTTGCCGCAGAAGCAGTCGCCCGCACCGGTGGCGTCCACCAGCTTCACGCGGTGCACCGGCACGCGTTCGCGACGCGTGCCGTCGCTGACCAGCGCGCCGTCGCCGCCCAGCTTGAGCACCACGGTTTTGGCGCCCAAGCCGTGGCCCCAGTCCACCACCTGGTCGGGGTCCGTCATGCCGTTGAGCGTGGTGATGTCTTCCAGGCTGGGCAGGAAGATGTCGCACAGTGATACGGCATGGCGGGTGCAGGCCAGCGCGCGGTCCAGCGGCCAGAGCTTGAGCCGCAGATTGGAATCAAACGAGACAAGCGTGCCGGCCTCCTTGGCCAGCTTCATCGCGGCAAAGGCCGTGTCGCAGGCGCTCGCGGAAATCGCCAGCGAAATGCCCGAGACATGCAGCACCCTGGCCTGGCGCACGGCATCGGCTGCGCCGGCCTGCTGCAGCCAGGCCGGCGTCATGCGGCTGGCCGCTGAGCCCGCGCGCAGGTAGCTGAACTCATGCCCCTTGGGGCCGTGGGTGACGAAGTAAAGGCCGGTGCTGGCTTCGGGGTCCTGCTGGACGGCTTGCGTGGAGACGTTTTCGGCGGCCCACAAGGCCATCAGCGACTGGCCGAAGGTGTCGCCGCCCAGGCGGGTCAGGTAGGCGGTGCTGGCGCCGGCGCGCGCGGCCGCGATCACGGCATTGCTGGTGTCGCCGCCAAAGCCCTGAAGGTAGTTGGGCCGGTCCGCGGTGGTCTGGTTGAACTCCACCATGGCTTCGCCGAGTGCGACGACATCGAATTTTCTGGCTTGCATTGGGTTTCCTGGCTTCTTGCGCCTTCTTCGGGCATCCCGGCGCGGACCTTTTCAGGGAAGAAAAACCGGGAAAAGCACGCCGCGCCTCACCCACTATGGTACCCGCCGCCCGCGCGCGACCCGGTACCCGCCTTGTACCCGGCTCAGTGGTTGTCGCGCGGCACAAAAGCCCCGCGTTTGCCGACCAGGAAATCCAGGTCCACGCCTTCGTCGGCCTGCAGCACGTGGTCGATGTAGAGCTTCCAGTAGCCCGAATTCAGCGGCGGCTGGGGCGGCGTCCAGCTGGCCATGCGTTTTGCCAGTTCCTCGTCGCTCACATGCAGGTGCAGGCGGCGATTCGGCACGTCGAGCTCGATGATGTCGCCGTTCTGCACCAGCGCCAGCGGGCCGCCGGCGGCGGCTTCGGGCGCGGTGTGCAGCACCACGGTGCCGTAGGCCGTGCCGCTCATGCGCGCATCGCTGATGCGCACCATGTCGGTGATGCCTTTGCGCAGCACCTTGGGCGGCAGCGGCATGTTTCCGACCTCGGCCATGCCGGGATAGCCCTTGGGCCCGCAGTTTTTCAGCACCATGACGCAGTTCTCGTCGATGTCCAGGTTTTCGTCGTCAATGCGTGCGTGGAAGTCTTCAATGGTCTCAAACACCACGGCCCGGCCCTTGTGCACCATGAGCGCCGGCGTGGCCGCGCTGGGCTTGATGACCGCGCCGCGCGGCGAGAGGTTGCCGCGCAGCACGGCAATGCCGGCTTTGTCCTTGAAGGGCGCGGACAGCGGCTTGATCACGTCGGTGTTGAAGTTTTCCGCGTCGGCGATGTTTTCGCCTATGGTCCTGCCGTTGGCGGTGATGGCGCCGGTGTGCAGGTGCTGCGCGATTTCCTTCATGACCACCGGCAGGCCGCCGGCATAGCAGAAGTCTTCCATCAGGTATTTGCCCGAGGGCTGCAGGTTGACCAGGCAGGGCAGCTCGCTGGCCAGCCGGTCGAAGTCGTCCACCGTGAGCTCCACGCCTATGCGCCTGGCAATCGCGATCAGGTGGATCACCGCGTTGGTCGAGCCACCAATCGCGGCCAGCGTCTTGATGGCGTTTTCAAACGCCTGGCGCGTGAGGATTTTCGACAGCGTGAGGTCTTCGTGCACCATCTCGACGGCGCGGCGGCCGGCCATGCGCGCCAGCACATTGCGCCGGCCGTCCACCGCGGGATAGGCGGCGTTGCCCGGCAGGCCTATGCCCAGCGCTTCGACCATGCTGGCCATGGTCGAGGCCGTGCCCATGGTCATGCAGTGGCCGTGGCTGCGGTGCATGCAGCTTTCGGCTTCGAAGAATTCCTGGAGTTTCAGGGTACCGGCGCGCACTTGCTCGCTCATGCTCCAGACGCCGGTGCCCGAGCCCAGCTCCTGGCCGCGCCATTTGCCGCTCAGCATGGGGCCGCCGCTGACGCCCACCGTGGGCAGGTCCACGCTGGAGGCGCCCATCACCAGCGAAGGCGTGGTCTTGTCGCAGCCCATCAGCAGCACCACGCCGTCGATGGGGTTGCCGCGTATGCTTTCTTCCACGTCCATGCTGGCCAGGTTGCGGTACAGCATGGCGGTGGGGCGCAGCAGGGTTTCGCCCAGCGACATCACCGGAAACTCGAGCGGGAAGCCGCCGGCCTCATAGACGCCTATCTTGACCTGCTCGGCAATCGTGCGGAAATGCGAGTTGCAGGGCGTCAGTTCGCTGAAGGTGTTGCAGATGCCGATGACCGGCCGGCCGTCGAACTGGTCATGCGGAACGCCTTTGCCCTTAACCCAGCTGCGGTAGGCAAAGCCGTCGCGATCCTGGCGGCCGAACCACTGCTGGCTGCGGAGTTCATGGGCGGGTTTTTTCTTGGGTGGTGTGCTCATGCGGGAAAGTCCTTAATTCGTCAAACATATTATCGTCATACCATTGAGCTGACTATCTTAGTGAAAACCATGACCGCAGGAGCCCGCCCCGTGTCCGTCCCGTCCAGCCGCCCGCATATCCTCACCGTCGCCAAGCTCCCGCCCTTTCTGATGGAGCCGCTGCAGGCGGCTTATGAGGTCCATGACAGGTTGCATGAGAGCGACCCCGCGGCCTTCGCCAAGGTCGCGCCGCTGGTGCGCGGCATCGCCGGGGGCGGGGAGTCCAAGGTGCCGCGTTCGCTGATGGACCAATTGCCCGCGCTGGAAATCGTTTCCATCATGGGGGTGGGCTATGACGGCGTGGACGTCGCCGCCGCGTTGGAGCGGCGCGTTCCTGTCACCCACACGCCCGGTGTACTCAACGACGAGGTGGCGGACCTGGCCATTGGCCTCATGCTGTCGGTGGCGCGCCGCATCCCGCTGGCGGACCGTTATGTGCGCGCCGGGCGCTGGGCCAAGGAGGGCCCCATGCCGCTGGCGCGCAAGGTCTCGGGCGCGCGCCTGGGTATCGTCGGCCTGGGCCGCATAGGCCAGGCCATCGCGAGCCGGGCCGAAGCCTTCGGAATGTCGATTGCGTACACCGGCCGCAGCGCCAAGGCGGAACTCGCTTACACCTTTTACCCCACGGCACAGGCACTGGCCGCGCAGGTGGATTTCCTCATCGTGATCACGCCGGGCGGGGCCGGCACGCGCCACCTGATCAATGGCGAGGTGCTCAAGGCCCTGGGGCCCGAGGGCTACCTGATCAACGTCGCGCGCGGTTCGGTGGTCGATGAGGCGGCATTGGTTGATGCGCTGCAACAAGGTGTGATTGCCGGTGCGGCGCTCGACGTGTTCGAGAAAGAGCCGCACCCAGCCGAGGCGCTCTGGTCCATGGAGAACGTGGTGCTGACGCCGCACATGGCCAGCGCGACCGTGCAGACACGCCATGCCATGGCCAAGCTGGCCGTCGACAACCTGCGCGCGCATTTTGCCGGGCAAGCCCTCTTTACCCCGGTGCCGGAATGGCATTGAATCCACCCTGGGCTCGGTTCCGGGGCCGGGATGCTCCGGGTTTTCCATAAAAGATCAGGGGGTTAATCATCATATGATAACAATGCGTCCGAGAGCGCAAGGCGCCGAGTTTTTGCAGTTCAACAACCCACCCGCAGAGGAGACAAGACACATGAGACTCAAGACAATCCTGGCCGCCGCGATGGTCGCGGCAGGCCTCATCACGGCGGGGCAGGCCTCCGCCCAGGAAAAGCTCACCGTCTGGTGGGTCAAGGGCTTTTACAAGGCCGAAGACGATGCGCTCTTCGCCGCGATCAAGAAATACGAGGAAAAACACAAGGGCGTGAAAGTCGAGCTCTCGCAGTACCCCGTGCAGGACATGATCCCGAAAACCGTCGCGGCGCTCGACTCCGGCAGCCCGCCCGACGTGGCCTATGCCGATGTTTATGACTTCCAGGTCGCCGGCAAGTGGGCCTTCGACGGCAAGCTTGAAGACATCAGCAGCGTGATCAACCCCATGCGCGCGCGTTTCGCGCCGAACACGGTGGAGACCGCCTTCCTCTACAACGACGCCACCAAGACCCGGGCCTACTACGCCTTCCCGATGAAACAGCAGACCATGCACATCGAGTACTGGGTGGACATGCTCAACGAGGCCGGCTTCAAGGAATCCGACATTCCCACGGCCTGGAAGGACTACTGGTCCTTCTGGTGCGACAAGGTGCAGCCCGCGCATCGCCAGAAAACCGGCAATCGCACCTTCGGCATAGGCCAGCCGCTGGGCGTGGATTCCAGCGACTCGTTCTACTCCTTCCTGACCTTTATGGACGCCTACAACGTCAAGCTGGTGAGCGACAGCGGCAAGCTGCTGGTCGACGATCCGCAGGTGCGAGCGGGTCTGATCAGCGCGCTGACGGACTACACCCAACCCTACGCCAAGGGCTGCACGCCGCCCTCGTCCACCAGCTGGAAGGACCCGGACAACAACGTCGCCTTCCACAACAAGACCACCATCCTGACCCATAACGCGACGATTTCCATCGCCGCGAAATGGCTGGACGACATGAACAACGCGTCGCTCAAGCCGGAAGACCGGGAGACCGCGAAGAAGAACTACACCGAGCGTATCCGCACGGCGGGCTTCCCGAACAAGCCCGACGGCAGCAAGATGGTGTACCGTGCCGCCGTCAAGGTGGGTGTGGTGTTCAACCAGGCCAAGAACAAGGCCCGCGCCAAGGAGTTCGTGTCCTTCCTGATGCAGGAAGAGAACCTCACGCCTTATGTGGAAGGCTCGCTGGGCCGCTGGTTCCCGGTCACCAAGACCGCGCAGCAGCGTCCGTTCTGGAAAGCCGATGCGCACAGGCTGTCGGTCTACAACCAGTTCACCGCCGGAACCGTCAACTTCGAGTTCACCAAGAACTACAAGTTCACCATCCTGAACAACGAGAACGTCTGGGCCAAGGCGGCCAACCGCGTGATCAATGAAAAGATGCCGGTGGACAAGGCCGTTGACGAAATGATCGCCCGCATCAAGACCGTGGCGAACTGAGCGCTGACCGACTGAAGAAAGCCGCGCCGCCTGTCTGGATTCCCGGGCCGGCGGCGCGCGTCAACAAAGCAAAGCATGAGCACTGCAACCATCCAACAGGCCGCCCCTTCGGTGCGCGCCGAGCGCGCCGCCATGACTTCGTGGGAGAAGTGGGGACTCGCGCTGGTCGTTCCCTATCTGCTGATTTTCCTGATCTTCGTGATCTACCCCGTGGGCTACGGCCTGTGGCTGGCGCGTCATCCGGACAGCTATGTCAGGCTGTTCGCCGACCCGATCTTTTTCCGCTCGCTGGTCAACACGGTGGTGTTCATCGTCGTGGCGGTGAACCTGAAGATGATGGTGGCGCTGTTCCTGTCGGGTTTTTTCCTGAACACGCGCTGGTGGATCAAGGCGCTGTCGGTGATTTTTATCCTGCCCTGGGCCGTGCCCTCGATTCCGACCATTCTGTCGATGCGCTTCATGCTCAACCCCGAGTGGGGCGTCATCAACACCCTGATTTTCAAGGCCACGGGCATAGACGGCCCCAACTGGCTCAATGACCCGACGCTGGCGCTGTCGTTTTCCATGCTGGCGCACATCTGGAAGTCCCTGCCTTTCTGGACGCTGATCCTGCTGGCCGGGCGCATGGCGATTCCGGCCGAGCAGTATGAAGCGGCCTCGGTGGACGGCGCCACGGTCTGGCAGAAATTTCGCTTCATCACCTGGCCGTCCATGCGCTCGCTGTACCTGACCTCGACCATCCTGTCCATGATCTGGACGCTGGGCGACTTCAACAGCGTCTACCTGCTCACGGGCGGTGGGCCGGCCGACCTCACGCACGTGCTGGCCACGCTGGGTATCCGTTACCTGCGCCTGGACCAGGTCGACCTGTCCCTGGCCTCCATCGTCGTGGCCCTGCCCCTGGTGCTGCCGCTGGTGTACTTCATGATGAAAAGGTTGTCCAAATGAGCCGCGTCACACTGCGTTCAGTCACCCGGGAGGCCAGGCTGCTGCTGATCGGCATCCCGGTCCTGCTGTGGACGCTGATCCCGATCTACCACATGGTGCTGTTCGCGATCTCGCCGCGCAACGAAGCCACGACAGGGCGGCTCTGGCCCAAAAAACCCACGCTGGACAACTTCGAGACGGTGTTCTGGCAGAAGCATTTTTACCTCGACCACTTCTGGGTGCAACTGGGCAACTCGCTGGTGATCGCGCTGTCGGTGGGGGTGCTCACGCTGGTGGTCTCCACCACCGCGGCCTTTGCCATCAGCCGGCTCAAGGTACGCGGCGGCCGCACGGTGATGAATATGGCGCTTTTCACCTACTTCATCCCCGCCGCCTTCCTGGCCGTTCCCATGTACAAGACCATGGGCAACTACGGCATGCTGAACCACCAGTGGTCCCTGATCCTGGCCATGGTGACCATCGCTTCGCCCTATTGCATCTGGGTGCTCAAGCAGGCCTCCGACAAGCTGCCTTACGAGCTCGACGAGGCGGCCCGCATGGACGGCGCCACGGCCATGCAGCTGTTCCGGCTGGTCTACCTGCCGCTGATGGTGCCTTCGCTGGTGGCGGTCGGCACCTATGCGCTGCTGCTGGCCTGGAACGAATACCTCTACGCCTTCCTGCTGCTGTCCAGGGACACCAGCGTGACGCTGGCGGTGGCCCTGGGCAATTTTCTCGCCGCCGACGACTCGCCGTGGGAACTGCTGATGGCCACCGGCCTGATTTACGCGCTGCCTCCGGCGGCAATTTATTACGCTTTCAAGCGCTATATGGTGTCGGGCCTGACGGCCGGCGCCGTCAAAAGCTGAAAACATGGCCCCCACGCTTGTCACTTCGTGTACTGCGCTGCCCCCCGGGGGGGCCGCAGCCGGCTTGGGGCGGCCCGGCGCCGGCTGGGGCTCGGTCTTTATCAGGAAATAACGGGAATCTCATGGCATCTGTATCGTTTCGCAATATTGAAAAGGCCTTCGGCAAGGTCAAGATCATTCACGGCATCAGCTTCGACATCTCCGACGGCGAATTCGTCGTGCTGGTGGGCCCCTCGGGTTGCGGCAAGTCCACGCTGCTGCGCATGCTGGCCGGGCTGGAGGAAATCAGCGGCGGCGAGATGTCGATCGACGGCAAGGTCATCAACGAACTCGACTCCAAGGACCGTGACATCGCGATGGTGTTCCAGAGCTACGCGCTTTACCCGCACATGACGGTGCGCGACAACATGGCTTTCAGCCTGAAGCTGCGCAAGGCCGATGCCGAACTCACCAACAAGCGCGTGGGCGACGCCGCCCGCATCCTGAACCTGGACCCGCTGCTGGACCGCTTTCCACGCGAGCTCTCGGGCGGGCAGCGCCAGCGCGTGGCCATGGGGCGGGCCATCGTGCGCGACCCCAAGGTCTTCCTGTTCGACGAGCCGCTGTCCAACCTGGACGCCAAGCTGCGCGTGGCCATGCGCGCCGAAATCAAGGCCCTGCACCAGCGCCTGAAAACCACCACGGTCTACGTCACGCACGACCAGATCGAGGCCATGACCATGGCCGACCGCATCGTGGTCATGCACGACGGCATCATCGAGCAGATAGGTACGCCCCTGGAGCTGTTCGACCGGCCCGGCAACCTGTTTGTCGCGCAATTCATAGGCTCACCCGCCATGAACGTCCTCAAGGGTGTTTTGCGCAAGGAGGGCGGCCGGGCCTGGGTCGAGGCCGAGGGCTACCAGTGGCCCATAGGCCAGATCGCCCAGGCGCAGGACGGCCAGCCCGTGCACTACGGCGTGCGGCCCGGCGACCTGTCGCTGTCCGCCACGGGGCAGGGCATTCCGGCCAAGGTCATTGTGGTCGAGCCCACCGGCGCCGAGACCGAGTTGCTACTCGAGGTGGGCGGCGCGAAGATCATCGTGGTGATGCATGGCCGCACGGCGGTGCGCCCCGACGAGACCGTGCACCTGGACATTGCGGCCGGCAAGACCCATGTGTTTGACGATGCCAGCGGCGTCCGCCTGGATTGAGGCCGTCCATGGTTGTGAACTCCTTCAGGCTTGACGGTCGCCTTGCGCTGGTGACCGGCTCTTCGGGCGGCATCGGTTTCGCGTTGGCGCGCGGCCTGGGGCAGGCGGGAGCCACCCTGGTGCTCAACGGCCGCGACAGCGCCAAGCTGGAGCGCGCGGCCGGCGTGCTGCGCGATGAGGGCCTGGCCGTCCACACGCGAAGTTTTGACGTGACCCAGGCTGCCGCGGTCCAAGCGGCGGTGGAGGACATCGAGGGCACGCTGGGTGGCATAGACATCCTCGTCAACAACGCCGGCATGCAAAGGCGCATGGCCCTGCAGGATTTCCCCGAACAGGACTGGCATGAGCTGATGCGCACCAATGTCGACAGCGTCTTTTTTGTCGGGCAGGCGGTCGCCCGGAAAATGATCACGCGCGGCAAGGGCAAGATCATCAACATCTGCTCGGTGCAGAGCGAGTTGGGGCGTCCCAACATCGCGCCTTATATGGCCAGCAAGGGCGCGGTCAAAATGCTGACCAAGGGTATGGCGATCGACTGGGGTCCCCACGGCATCCAGGTCAACGGCCTCGGGCCCGGCTACTTCAAGACCGAACTCACGGAAAAACTGGTGGCCGACGAGCAGTTCAGTGCCTGGCTCACAGGGCGCACGCCCAGCAGGCGCTGGGGTGAAGTGGCCGAGCTGGCCGGCGCGGCCGTGTTCCTGGCCAGCGATGCCTCCAGCTTTGTCAACGGCCATGTTTTATATGTCGACGGCGGGGTGACGGCGACTTTGTGACGCCGCCGTCCCGCGCAACCAGGGAGAAACATCATGCGTGGACTTGTCTGTCATGCGCCCCTAGACCTGCGCCTTGACGCGCTGGATACCGAAATCCTGGGCCCGCAGCAGCTGCGTGTGCGGGTGGCCTACGGCGGCATTTGCGGCTCCGACCTGCATTACTTCCAGCACGGCGGCTTCGGCACGGTGCGCATCAAGGAGCCCATGGTGCTGGGCCATGAGGTGTCGGGCGTGATCGAGGCCGTGGGCAGCGAGGTCAGCGGCCTGCACGCCGGCCAGCGCATCGCTATTTCCCCTTCGCGGCCTTGCGGCGTTTGCCGCTTTTGCCAGCAGGGATTGCACAACCACTGCATGGACATGCGGTTTTACGGCAGCGCGATGCGCTTTCCGCACATCCAGGGCGCGTTCCGCGAAACCCTGGTCATCGAGGCCGCCCAGGCGCATCCCGTGGCCGACGACCTGCCGTTGTCCGAGGCCGCGCTGGCTGAGCCCCTGTCGGTGGGCTTGCACGCGATTTCACGGGCCGGCTCGGTGTTCGGCAAACAGGTGCTGGTCACCGGCTGCGGCCCCATAGGCGCCTTGCTGATCGCCGGCCTGCGCCGCGCAGGCGCGGCCCGCATCGTCGCGGCCGATATCGCCGAGCTTCCCCTGGCCTGCGCCAAAAAGATGGGCGCGGACCAGACCATCAACCTGGTGCAGGAGCCGGACGGCCTGGCGGCCTTCGCCGCCGGCAAGGGGCAGTTTGACGTGATGTTCGAGGCCTCGGGCAATGAAAAAGCCCTGGTCGCCGGCCTGGACGTGGTGGCGCCGCGCGGCGTTATCGTGACGGTGGGCCTGGGCGGCAATGTCTCGCTGCCGCTCAACACCCTGGTTGCCAAGGAACTTGAGCTGCGCGGCACCTTCCGTTTTCACCCCGAATTCGCTGTGGCGGTGGCCTTCCTGAACCAGCGCCTCATCGACGGCCGGCCCGTCATTACCGACATCGTCGCCTTCGACCAGGCCACGCATGCCTTTACACTCGCCGGCGACAAGCGCCAATCCATGAAGGTGCAGATCGCCTTTGGCGGTGAAGCTTCATGAGGCGCCTGCTTTTCACCCCCATTCACCGGAGTTCCTTGTGAGCGTTTTCTCCAAAGTCATTCTTTACACCGATACCGACGGCCGCGCTAGATTCCGGGAAGAGGCCGTCCCGCTGGGCGAAGGCTCGCCGCAGGCCATGCTGTCGGAACTGTTCGCTTCGGGCGGCTACCAGCTGCGCCACAGCCCTGTGGGATTTCGCAGCCAGTTCCATTGCACGCCGAATCCGCAGTGGGTGTTCATCCTGGGCGGCGAGATGGAGATCGGCCTGCAGGGCGGGGTCTCGCGCATCTTCAAGCCGGGCCAGCATTTCTACTCGGCTGACGTGCTACCGGCCGGCGCCACTTTCGACCCGGCCCTGCACGGCCACTGGAGCGCGCAGGTGGGGCCGGACCCGCTGGTCACGCTGTTTGTGCGGGGCTGAAAGCGCGCCATGGCCACCATGAAAAACGTCCACGGCAACACGGTAGACCATATCGGAGAAGCCATCGTCGCGGGCCGTTATGCCGCCGGCATGTCCATGCCGCCGGAGCCGGTGCTTTGCGAGGAGCTGGGCGTGAGCCGCACGGTGGTGCGCGAAGCGGTCAAGTCGCTGATCGCGAAGGGGCTGGTCACCACCGGCCCCAAGGTCGGCACCCGCGTGCTGACCGAGGAGCATTGGAACTGGTTCGACCCCGATGTCATCGCCTGGAAGGCCAAGGCCGGCATCACGCCCGAATTTTTGCGCGACCTGCTGGAGTTGCGGCGCCTCGTGGAGCCCGCCGCCGTACGCATGGCCGCCGAGCGCGCCACCGCGCAAGAGATCGCCGAGATCGAGGACGCCTATGCCGGCATGAAGCGCGCCGTGGAAGGTGGCGGCGACTACGTCACCTACGACCTGCGTTTTCACCAGGGCCTGCTGCGCTCCGCGCACAACCGCATGCTGATCCAGATGAGCAAGGCGCTGAGCGCCTTGCTGCGCACCAGTTTTGAAATTTCCACCATCCGCAAGGACGGCCCCAAGCGTTCCTTGCCGCTGCACCGGGCGGTGCTGGACGCGGTGATCGCCCGCAACCCAGCCAAGGCCGAAAAGGCGATCCTGGTGCTGATTGACGGTGCGCGCGAGGATATCGAACTGGTGCTGGGCTCGCGGCGGCGGCTGCCTAAATTGAGCAATCCGGCCAAGCAGCTTAAAGCGGCGGCCTGAGACGCTCACAAAACCCTCCTGGCGTTGTTGCGTCGCCTTGCCGTGCTTGTGCACTGTCTGCGGCGACACGCCTGGCCAGGACCGCTTCGCTGGGTTTTGTGAGCGTCTTTTTCTTGGCGTCTTAGCGGCGCTGCATGTCGCCGGACAGGATCACGTGGTGTCCCTGGCGAACAGCCACTTCCTCGACCAGCGTGCGCGCGACGCTGTCCGCCGAAATGGACTGGTAGTTGAGCGGTATCACGCGGCTGAGGCGTTTTGACAGGCTGATCGCCAGGTTTTCACCGCCGCGCAAGGGCTGGCCCAGCGACTCCCGGTCGCCTGCCAGAAAAGACGGCCGTGCCACCACCATTGTGGAAAAACCGAGCTGCGAGAGCGCTTGCTCGGCCTCGCCCTTGACGCGGGTGTAGAAGAGGAGGGAGTGCGGATCGGCGCCCATGGCGCTGACCAGGCCCAGGCGCGTGGCGCCTGCATTGCGGCCGGCTTGGGCGACGGCCAGCACGGCGTCGAAATCCACCGCCCTGAAGGCCGCGCGGCTGCCGGCCGTCTTGATGGTGGTTCCCAGCGCGATGAAGACATCGTCCACCGGCGGGGCCTTGAAACCGGCAAAAGAATCGACCAGGTGCACGGCCAGCCGGCTGTCGTGCCGGGCCGGTGCGCGGCGGCCCACGCAGTGGACCGCCGAATAGCGCTTATCGGCCAGTAAAAGGTCCAGGACCGCCCGGCCGACGAGGCCCGTTGCCCCGGCCACCAGAGCCACCCGCGCCGCCGCCGGAGCGGTTGCCGCGGTAGTTGCCCCGGTTGCCGCCCGTGGGCTGGCCGGAGGAGGGGAAGCCTGAGGAGGCGTGGCTGGCGGGTTGGCGGTCGTCGAAGTCATTGCGTGGCTCCCTGGACTCGTTGCGGGGTGCGCGCGGCTGCTGCTCGTCGCGCTGGCGTGGCGCCTGGGCCTGCCGTGGCGGCTGGCCGTTCTGGGAATAACCCGAAGCCTGGCGTGGCTGGCCGGGGTTGGGGGTGCGCGGGCCGCGGCCGCTGCCGCCGCCATTGCCTCCACCACCGTTGCCGCCGCCGGCGGGGCCGCGACTGCGGCCACCACCGTTGTTGCCGCCGCCGTTGCCGCCGCGCGCGGGCTGGGCGCCCTTGGTATCGCGGATGCGCTGCATCATCTCGGTGCGGGCGGCCTTGGCGGCGGCCTGCATCACTTCGCGGCTGGGCGGCTTGCCCAGGCCGCCCCAGATGGTCTGCCGGCCCATGGCCAGCGGCTCGGCGCGTTCGCCGGGCTCGGCTTCAAAACCGGGGACGACGATTTTTTCGATGTTCTGCTTGGTGAAGCGCTCGATGTCCTGCATGAAGCCTTCCTCATCGAGGCAGACGAGGCTGACGGCTTCGCCGCTGTTGCCCGCGCGGCCGGTGCGGCCGATGCGGTGCACATAGTCTTCGCTGACGTTGGGGATTTCGTAGTTGACGACGTGGGGCAGCTCGTCGATGTCGATGCCGCGGGCGGCGATATCGGTGGCCACCAGCGCGCGAATCGTGCCGCTCTTGAAGTCGGCCAGCGCCTGCGTGCGGGCGGTCTGGCTCTTGTTGCCGTGCAGCGCCATCGCGGGAATGCCGTGCTTGGTCAGGTGTTCGGCCACGTTGTTGGCGCCGAACTTGGTGCGCGTGAACACCAGTACCTGGCTCCAGTTGTGTTCGTTGATGATGTGGGTCAGCAGCGCTTTCTTCTTGCTGCGGCCCACGGGGTGGATCGTCTGCGTGATGCGCTGCACCGTGGTGTTGCGCGGCGTGACCTGGATGGATTCGGGGTTCTTGAGCAGGCCGTTGGCCAGCTCGCGGATTTCATCGCTGAAGGTCGCACTGAACAGCAGCGACTGCTTTTGCTTGGGCACCAGGGCCAGCACCTTCTTGATGTCGTGGATGAAGCCCATGTCCAGCATGCGGTCGGCTTCGTCCAGCACCAGGATCTGCACCTGGCTCAGATCCAGCGTGCCCTGGCTCGCGTGGTCCAGCAGGCGGCCGGGGGTGGCGACCAGGATGTCCACGCCGCGGCGCAGTTTTTCGATCTGGGCGCCCATGCCGACGCCGCCGAACATCACCATGGAGGTGAGGTCGGTGTATTTGCCGTAGGTGCGCACGCTTTCCTCGACCTGGGCCGCGAGTTCGCGGGTGGGGGTCATGATCAGGGCGCGCACGGCGTTGACGCCGCGGCGGTTGGTCAGGCGCGCTTCGGTGGACAGGCGCTGCAGCAGGGGCAGCGTGAAAGCCGCGGTCTTGCCGGTGCCGGTCTGGGCGCCGCCCAGCAGGTCCACACCCTTGAGCACGGCGGGGATCGCCTGGGCCTGGATGGGGGTGGGTGTGTCGTAGCCCTGCTCGAGCACGGCCTTCAGAATGGCCGGGGCCAGGTTCAATTCTTCAAATGTCATGATGTGGCGCCGTAGGGCGCTTTGGATCGGCCTGTTGGGCGCCCTGCTGGAAGGCAACCCGCCAGTCAAAGGCAGATGGGGTCAGAAAGTCGGGCCGAAAACATCGTAAGCAGCCGCTTGTTGCGGTACCCGGATGTGCCCAAATGTTGAAGGCAACTGGAGCCAACAACCCCTGCATTGTCGCACAGCAACGATAATGGGGCATTCACGCAGAAAAACACGCCCCTTCAAAAGGCGTTGGCGCCCCCGGCGCGGCGTGTCGTTCCAGCTCGCAGGAAACTGCCGGTAGCCTGTAAAAATAGCGTTTGCAGGCGGCAGGCAGCCCGTTTCCCGCATTGTTTTTTCATTTTTACCAAAGTAAATCCCGATGGCTCAGTACGTATTTACCATGAACAAGGTCGGCAAAATCGTGCCGCCCAAGCGCCATATCCTCAAAGAGGTATCGCTCAGTTTCTTCCCGGGCGCCAAGATCGGCGTGCTGGGCACCAACGGTTCCGGCAAGTCCACGCTGCTCAAGATCATGGCCGGCCTGGACACGGAAATCGAGGGCGAAGCCACCCCCATGCCGGGCCTGAACATCGGCTACCTGCCGCAGGAGCCCAAGCTGGACCCCGAGCACACGGTGCGCGAAAGCGTGGAAGCCGGCATGGGCGCGGTGTTTGCCGCCAAGGCCCAGCTCGAAGCCGTGTACACGGCCTATGGCGAGCCCGATGCCGATTTCGACGCACTGGCCGCCGAGCAGGCCCGCCTGGAAGCCATCATCGCCACGGCCGGCACCGATTCCGAGCACCAGCTTGAAATCGCCGCCGACGCGCTGCGCCTGCCGCCCTGGGACGCCAAGATCGGCGTGCTCTCGGGCGGCGAAAAACGCCGCGTGGCCCTGTGCAGCCTGCTGCTGTCCAAGCCCGACATGCTGCTGCTCGACGAGCCGACCAACCACCTGGACGCCGAATCGGTGGACTGGCTGGAGCAGTTCCTGCAGCGCTTTTCGGGCACCGTGGTGGCCATCACCCACGACCGCTACTTCCTGGACAACGCCGCCGAGTGGATCCTGGAGCTGGACCGCGGCCACGGCATTCCCTGGAAGGGCAACTACAGCAGCTGGCTGGACCAGAAGGGCGAGCGCCTGGCGCAGGAGCAAAAGGGCGAAGAAGCCCGCGCCAAGGCCCTGAAGAAGGAACTTGAATGGTCGCGCCAGAACCCGAAGGCGCGCCAGGCCAAAAGCAAGTCGCGCCTGGCCCGTTTTGAGGAACTCTCCGACTACGAATACCAGCAGCGCAACGAAACCCAGGAAATCTTCATTCCCGTGGCCGAGCGCCTGGGCAATGAGGTCATCGAGTTCAAGAACGTCAGCAAGTCCTTCGGCGACCGCCTGCTGATCGACAACCTGAGCTTCCAGGTGCCTGCGGGCGCCATCGTCGGCATCATCGGTCCCAACGGCGCGGGCAAGTCCACGCTGTTCAAGCTGATCGCCGGCAAGGAGCAGCCCGACAGCGGCGAAGTCGCTATCGGCAAGACCGCGCGCATGGCCTTTGTCGACCAGCACCGCGACGACCTGGCCAACGACAGAACCGTCTGGGAAGACATTTCCGGCGGCCTGGACATGCTGACCGTCGGCAAGTTCACCATGCCCAGCCGTGCCTACGCCGGCCGTTTCAATTTCAACGGCGCCGACCAGCAAAAACGCGTCGGCATGCTGTCGGGCGGCGAGCGCGGGCGTCTGCACCTGGCCAAGACCCTGATTGCGGGCGGCAACGTGCTGATGCTTGACGAACCCTCGAACGACCTGGACGTGGAAACCCTGCGCGCGCTCGAAGACGCGTTGCTGGAGTTCGCCGGCTCGGTGCTGGTGATCAGCCACGATCGCTGGTTCCTGGACCGCATCGCGACCCACATCCTGGCCGCCGAGGGCGACAGCCAGTGGACCTTCTTCAACGGCAACTACCAGGAGTACGAAGCCGACAAGAAGAAGCGCCTCGGTGAAGAAGGCGCCAAGCCAAAACGTGTCCGTTTCAAGGCCCTGCACTAAGCCTGGACGCAGCCATGACAGACCAGGAGGTTCTGGACAAAACCCGCTTGTGGCTCGAAAAAGCCGTGATCGGACTCAACCTGTGCCCGTTTGCCAAGGCGGTCTACGTCAAGAACCAGGTGCGCCTGGTGGTCAGCCATGCCCGGCATGCGGACGACCTGCTTGAGGAACTGGACCGCGAGCTGGACCTGCTGGTCGCCACGCCGGCCGAAGAGGTCGACACCACGCTGCTGATCCATCCCACGCTGTTCGAGGACTTCCTGGACTTCAACGACTTCCTGGAGATTGCCGAAGGCGTGGTGGACGAGCATGGCCTGGAGGGCGTGATCCAGCTGGCCAGCTTTCACCCGCGTTTCCAGTTTGAGGGCACCGAGCCCGAGGACATCGGCAACTACACCAACCGCGCGCCTTTTGCCATCCTGCATTTGCTGCGCGAGGACAGCGTGGAGCGGGCCGTGGAGGCCTTTCCCGAGGCCGAAGCGATTTTCGAGCAGAACATCCAGGCGCTCGAAAAACTGGGCCACCAGGGCTGGAAGGCGCTGGGCCTGTAGCCTTCCCGGAGCGGCTTTGTTACTTGGGCAGGTACTGCTTGAGCACTGCCTGCAACTGGGCGAAATTAAAGGGCTTGGTCACATAGGCGCTGGCGCCCAGGCGCAGGGCTTCCTCGAGCCGCTCCGATTCCGCGCTGGCCGACAGGAATACTAAAGGCACTTCCTTGAGCGCGGGTTCCGCCTGCAGCGCGGCCAGCACTTCAATGCCGCTCATCTGCGGCATCATCACGTCGCAGAAAATCAGGTCCGGCCGCTGCTCGCGGGCCAGCTGCAGGCCGGCGCCGCCGTCCGCCGCCGCCAGGCCTTCGTGGCCCTCGAGCCGGACGAAGCGCAGCAGGTTGTCCCGGATATGGGACTCATCTTCAATCACCAGAATGCGCGCCATGGTTCTTTCGTAGCGAAGGCCCCGGCTGTCATTGTTGGAAGGGGCGGATTTCCCTGAGACGCCAGGGCGCAGCTCGTGCCGCCGCGCTGACTTGAGGCCCATCTTAGAACTTTTTTACTGCTGGATGAAGAAGCCCTCATCGAGGCCGTGAAATGGTTCCTGCCGACGTTGTTTCCCTGGTTCACCCGGTGCTCTGGTCGGTCGCGGGCCGGGTTCTCGTGGGCTTAAATCGTGACAGTGAAGCGCGTGCCCTGGCCCACCACGCTGCCGACCTCGATGCGGCCGCCGTGCAGGTCGACGGAGTTTTTCACGATGGCCAGCCCCAGGCCCGTGCCCTGGATCTCGCCGACATTGCTGGCCCGGTGGAACCATTCGAACAGGTGGGGAAGCTCTTCGGCCGGAATGCCTATGCCCTGGTCCGACACCTCAAAAACCACCCGACCCTCCGACGAGGAGACCCGAAACAGGATTTTTCCGCCCTGCGGCGAGTATTTGATGGCGTTGGACAGCAGGTTGCCGAAAATATGGCGCAGCAGCTTTTCATCAAAAAGCCCGACCGCCGGCCAGGCCTCGAACTCCAGCGCCAGCTCGCAGCCTGCCTCCGAGTGCTGGATGCGGGCGTCCTCGACAAGGTTTTGGCAAAGTACCTGGAGGTTGACCTGCGCCGGCTGGAACTCCAGCATCTGCGCCTCCACCTTGCCCAGCAGCAGCACGCGGTCCAGCATCTGGGTCATGCGCCGCACGCCGGTTTCTATGGTGGCGATGACGTCGGCTTTCTCGGGCTCGGGCAGGCGGTCGCCGTAGTGTTTGAGCAGCTCCGCCGACGACAGGATGAAGGCCAGCGGCGTGCGAAATTCGTGCGAGGCCACCGAGATGAAGCGCGACTTCATGTCGTTGAGCTCGGTCTGACGCTGCAGGGTCTGGCGCTGCGTGAGTTCGGCCTGCAGGCGGGCCGTGGCGTCCACCACGAAGATCAGCGTCGCTTCGCGCTTGCCCCATTCGATCTTCACGGCGGAAAGCTCCAGCGAGCGCACCTCGCCGGACTGGGTGATGACGCGAAAGCCGTACATCGAGTCCACCTCGTCGCCGCGCAGACGCCGTTCGTGGCGATCGCGCATCACCGGCAAGTCCTCGGGGTGGACCGTCGCCGTGTAGGGCTGCGACAGCAGGTATTCGCGCGGATGGCCCACGATGCGCTCCAGGCTGGGGTTGACGAACACCATGCGGTCGTCCTGCACCACCACCACGCCGACACCGACGTTTTCAATCACCGTGCGGTAGCGCTCTTCCGATTTGCGCAGCTCGTCCAGCGCCTGGTAGCGCTCGATCGCGCTGCTCACGTGGTTGGCCACAAAGGACAGGATGTCGGCGTCCGTGTCGCTGTAGGCCACGCCCGGTTCATAGCCCTGCACCGCCAGCACGCCGCCTATGGCGCCGCGTATGTGCATGGGCACGCCCAGCCAGGAACTGAAGGTCATGTCGCCGCTGCCTTCGGTCACTTGGCCGCCGGCCTCCAGCAGCTTGAGCCGCGCGGCGTCGATGATCTGCGGCCGGCCGGTGCTCAGCACGAACTCGGTCAGCCCGCGCCGGTAGGGCACGTTGCTGCGCTGCAGGGTGTCGCCGTCGCGCTCGTCCACGTAGTAGGGAAAATCCTTGCGCTGCTTTTGCGCGTCATAGAGGCACACGTAGCAGTTCTTCGCGTAAAGCAGCTCGCCCAGCAGGCCGTGCACCGACTGCAGGAAATCGTAAAAGGAGAGGTCCGCCGCAGCCCGTTCGGCGATGCGGTAAAACACCCGCTGCAGGGTTTCGGCCTTTTTCTGCTCCCGCGCTTCAGCTTGCAGTTCGCGGGTACGTTGCTCCAGCCACAGGGTGGCTGAAGTTTCCTGCTTCTGCTTTTCAAGCTGCAGGTCCCGGTAATCGGCCTGCAGCGCCTGGTATTGCTGTTGCAGCTGCTGGAGCTGGCGTTGCAGGTCGGCGTCAGACGGCATGGCGCGGCTTTCGTGCTCGGGTGGAAAGACGGCCGCCCGGGTCGGGGCCGCCACGCCCCATTATGTGGCCTTCAGGCCGCGCCCAGACCGTCCACCGTCTGGAACATGGCCTGGCGCGCCTGCGCGACGATCTGCATGCGCCATTCGTCGGTATCGACATAAAAGGCGTTCATCATCTTGCGCTTGATCGCCGCCTGCATCTCGGGCGGCGTCTCGGGGTGCTTGTGCAGCCAGTGGTCGGCGCGCAGGGCGGCGATGATGTCAAGAATCGGCAGCGTGCCGTACTCCATGGCCATGCCGGTGTATTCGGCCTGCGGGCATTCGTCGTACACGGCGCTCCACATCAGTCCCGTGAGTTTGGCCGAGGTGGAGGAACCGTCGTAGAAAGAGGTCACAGGCGTCGCGCCGCCGCCGTCCCACCAGGCGCGCGCGCGCGCCAGGACTTTGGCGTCGTTCTCACAGGCAAAAATGCGTTCGCCCAGGCCGCTGGGTCCCAAGCCCGTGTGCAGGTCCATCCAGGCGATGTGCCTGGCCTGCCGCCCGAAGGTTCGCAGCACTTCGCGCAGGGTCTGGTTGCTCCAGGTCGGCGCGGTGCCACCGAAGAACATGCCGTCGGCGTATTCATGCTGCCCCTGCGACACCGCCGCCTGGTAGCGCGCAACGCCGTGGGTGTCGATGTAGGCCGCGATGGAAGCTTCGTTCTGGTCCGTGGGCGGCCATTGCGCGGGCAGTAGCAGGTCATGGACCTCCCGATAGGCCTCGTTGACGGGCAGCGACTGGCCGAAGTCGTGAAAGTTGCGGTTCAGGTCCACGTTTTCATGCGTGGTGCGCCGTGCGTACGAGAAGCCGTGGGGGTTGAGCGCATGGATGTAGAGCACGGCCACTCCGCCGGCGCGGGCCTTGGCGCGCCACTCGGCGTCGCGCGCGGCATACACCTGCACGCCTGAGCCGCAATAGCCTTCGACGCCGTGGCAAGCGCTGCTGACCACGAAGAGGCGCTCGGCGTCGGGCGAGCCGTCCAGGGCCACGTCCACGGCCAGGGTTTCGCCGTCGCGGCCTTTGAGCGGGTGTTCGTAGGCGCGAAGCGTCATGCCGGCGGCACCGGCCGACTCAAGGAATTTGGCGCGCGCAGCGGCGTAGCTGGCCGAAAAAGCCGCGTGTGTGTTCATGGTGATGTTGGCGTGGTCAGGATTCAGGCCCCGTCGGCCGTGCCCAGCCAGCGAGTGGCCAGCTGGACCCAATAGGTGCCGCCCAGGGGAATGAGGTCGTCGTTGAAGTCGTAGCTCGGGTTGTGCAGCGTGCAGGGACCCTCGCCATGGCCCATGTCGCGGTGCGCGCCGTCGCCGTTGGAGATAAAGCAGTAGGCGCCGGGCTTGGCCTGCAGCATGTAGGCGAAGTCTTCGGCGCCCATGGTGGGTTCCTGCGCCAGCACATTGGCCGGTCCCACGATGTCGCTCATCACCCGGCGCGCGAAATCGGCCTCGGCGGCGCTGTTCACGGTGGGCGGGTAGTTGCGATGGAATTTGAACTCACAGCGCGCCTCAAAGGCGGCGCAGGTGTGTTCGGCGACTTCCTTCATGCGCTTTTCAATCAGGTCCAGCACCTCAATGCTGAAGGTGCGCACCGTGCCCTGCAGCTCGCAGGAGTCGGGCACCACGTTGGTGGCCTCGCCGGCGTGGATCATGGTCACCGAAATGACGCCCGCGTCCACGGGTTTTTTGTTGCGGCTGATGATGTTCTGGAAGCCCTGCACCATCTGGCAGGCCACCGGCACCGGGTCTATGCCGTTGTGCGGCATGGCGGCGTGGCTGCCCTTGCCGCGTATGGTGATCTTGAACTCGTTGCTCGACGCCATCACCGGCCCCGCGCTGACCGCGAAGGTGCCCACAGGTGCGCCGGGCCAGTTGTGCATGCCGAAGACGGCCTCCATGGGGAACTTCTCGAACAGGCCGTCCTTGATCATCTCGCGCGCGCCACCGCCGCCTTCCTCGGCCGGCTGGAAGATCAGGTAGACCGTGCCGTCAAAGTCCCGGTTCTGCGAGAAATGGCGCGCCGCGGCCAGCAGCATGGCGGTGTGGCCGTCATGACCGCAGGCGTGCATCTTGCCCGGCTGCGTGCTCGCATGGGCGAAGGTGTTGAACTCCTGCATGGGCAGGGCGTCCATGTCGGCGCGCAGGCCCACGGCGCGGCCGCAGGCGCCGCCGTCGCGCCCATGCACGATGCCCACCACGCCGGTGGTGCCCATGCCGCGGTGGATGGGGATGCCCCAGGATTCGAGTTTTTTCGCGACCACGTCGGCGGTGCGCACTTCCTGGAAACACAGCTCAGGGTGGGCGTGGATGTCGCGGCGCACGGCCGCGATGTCGGCCGCCCCGGCCAGGATGGAGTCAATGATTTTCATGGCGATGCCCCTAAAAGTACATGGTAACCAAGCCGGTTGCGCTTTGCACGACAGTGCCGGGTTCCCGGTATTTGTTCCCTAAATCCTGCCCTCTTCAACCGCATGGCAGGCCACGCGCACGCCTTCAAGCTGCAGGAACCGCGGCCTTTCGCTCTGGCAGCGCGCGTTGGCATGCGGGCAGCGCGGATGGAAGGTGCAGCCGTCCGGCGGGTTCAGCGGATTGGGCACCTCGCCAGAGACCGGCGTGCGGGCGCGGCCGGTGTCATGCATCTTGGGGATGGCGTCCAGCAGCATGCGCGTGTAGGGATGGCGCGGCCTGTCGAACAGGCTGTGCTTGTCGGCCAGTTCCACCAGGCGCCCCAGGTACATCACGCCGACCTGGTCGCTGACATGGCGCACCACCGCCAGGTTGTGCGAGATGAAGAGGTAGGTCAGGCCCCGCGTGCGTTGCAGGTCCTTCATGATGTTGAGCACCTGCGCCTGCACGCTCACGTCCAGCGCCGAGGTGGGCTCGTCGCAGACCAGGAATTCGGGCTCGGTGGCCAGGGCGCGCGCGATGGAGATGCGCTGGCGCTGCCCGCCCGAGAACTGGTGCGGATACTTGGGCATGTCCAGCGGCGACAGGCCCACCGATTTGAGGAGTTCGCCCACGCGCTCTTTGAGCGCGGCGCCGCCCTCCAGGATGCCGTGCTCACGCAGCGGCTCGGCGATGATGTCTTCAATCGTCCAGCGCGGGTTCAGGCTGGCGTAGGGATCCTGGAAGATCATCTGGATGCGGCTGCGCAGTTGCCGGCCGGCCGGTGTTTTGAACACCGCGTGCGCATCCTGGCCGTCGAAATTCAGGCCGCCGCGCGTAGGCTCATACAGGCCCACCAGCAGGCGCGCCACGGTGCTCTTGCCGCAACCCGATTCGCCGACCAGCGCCAGCGTCTTGCCTTTTTCAATCTCGAAACTCACGCCGTCGACGGCTTTGAGCAGCAGCCGGGGCTTGCGTTCCAGCACGCGGTTGAGCCAAGGGGGCGACACGTCAAAGGTCTTGGCCAGGTCATGGGCCTGGACCAGTGGAGCCTCCACGCTTTTTACCGTACCGCTCATGCCGCCACCCCCGCATGCGCATCGTGCAGCCAGCAGGCTGCGCGCGTGGCGCCGGCCGGCATCAGGTCGGGCCTGTCCTGGCGGCAGCGGTCAAAAGCCTTGGGGCAGCGCGGGTTGAAAGCGCAGCCCCGGGGGATGGCGTTCAGGCGCGGCATGGCGCCGTCGATCTGGTAGAGGCGCTCGCGCTCCACCGTGATGTCGGGAATCGCGGCCATCAGGCCCGCGGTATAGGGATGCGAGGGGTGGTTGATCACCTGGTGCACCGGGCCTATTTCGGCGATGCACCCCGCATACATCACGGCCACGCGGTCGCAGGTCTCGGCGATCACGCCCATATCGTGGGTGATCAGCATGACGGCGGCGCCGCGCTGTTTGCAGATGTTTTTGAGCAGGGTGATGATCTGTGCCTGGATGGACACGTCGAGCGCGGTCGTCGGCTCGTCGGCCACGATCAGCTTGGGCTCGGCCGCCAGGGCCAGGGCGATCACCACGCGCTGGCGCATGCCGCCCGAGAACTGGTGCGGGTAGTGGTCTATGCGCTGCGCGGCCGCCGGTATGCCGGTGTCGTTGAGCAGCTCGATGGCGCGAAGGCGGGCCTCCCGCGCCGTCACCGGCAGATGGGCCTGTATGGTTTCCACCAGCTGCCGGCCTATGGTGTAAAGCGGGTTCAGCGAGGTCAGCGGATCCTGGAAGATCGCGCCTATCTTGCGCCCGCGGATATGGCGCATGCGCTCATGGGACAGCTTGTCGATGCGCTCGCCTTCAAGCAGGATCTGGCCCCCGGCCACGCGCCCGGGCGGCTCCAGCAGGCCGATGATGGCGGCGCCGGTCAGCGACTTGCCCGCGCCAGATTCGCCCACCACGCCGAGTATTTCGCCGGGCGCGATGTCAAAGGAAATGTCGTCCAGCGCGCGCAGCGTGCCGCGCCGGCCGGGGAACTCGACCACCAGGTTCTTGATTTGCAGAAGACTCATTTTCTAACTCGTCCCTTACCTGAGGCGTGGATTCAAGGCGTCGCGCAGCCAGTCGCCCAGCAGGTTCACGCTCAGTGCGATCAGCACCAGCATCAGGCCCGGGAACACGGTGATCCACCATTCACCCGAGAACAGATAGTCGTTGCCCACGCGGATCAGCGTGCCCAGCGAGGGGGAGGTCGGCGGCGCGCCCACGCCCAGGAAGGACAGCGTGGCTTCGGTGATGATGGCGGTGGCCACCTGGATGGTCGCCAGCACCAGCACCGGCCCCATCACATTCGGCAGCACATGTCGACGCATGATGCGCAGCGGCGCCACACCGGTGACGCGTGCGGCCTGCACATATTCCTTGCCGCGCTCCACCATGGTGGAGCCGCGCACCGTGCGCGCGTACTGCACCCAGCCCGACTGCCCCATGGAGATCGACAGGATGAGCACGCCCATGGCCAGCAACTGGCTGGCATTGGGAAACACCGCGCGGCCCACGCCCGCGATCAACAGCGCGACCAGGATGGGCGGAAACGAGGACATCACGTCGCAAACCCGCATCAGGGCCGAGTCGATCCAGCCGCCCCTGAACCCCGCAATCAGGCCCAGCGACACACCGGCCAGCATGGACAGGATGACCGAGGCCACACCCACGATCAGCGAGATGCGCGCTCCATACATTAGCGCCGACAGGATGTCGCGCCCCTGGTCGTCGGTGCCCAGCAGGTATTTGGAACTGCCCTGCGCGTACCAGGCCGGCGGCAGGCGCGCGTCGCCGAGCTCCAGCGTGCTCAGGTTGAAGGGGTCGTGCGGGGCCACCCAACCGGCGAACACCGAGCAAAAAATGCAGACCAGGGCAATGGCGGCCGCCACCATCGCCACCGGCGAGGTGCGAAAGCTGTGGCCCACATCACTGTCAAGCCAGCGCGCAATCGTTGTTTTCATCGGGAGAAGTGTGCAGTCCGTGTTATCAAAAGTCAGTGAAGCGAGACCCGTGCCAGCCAACAGCGCGGAACCGGCTTTGCCGGGCCGCAGCTGTTGTCCCCTTGAGGGGAGAGGCCGCTACGCGAAGCGAGACGGCAACAGGGGTGTTATTTTTTTATAGTCATCCACTTGAAGAACATGAAGTTGTCGGCCAGCTGGACCAGTTCGACCTTCTTGCTCGTGCCCCAGGCCAGCGACTGCTGGTGCAGCGGCAGGTGGCCGATGTCGGCGCCGTGGATGTCGAAGGCCTCCTTGATCAGCGCGTTGCGCTTGGTCTTGTCGGTTTCTGACTGGATCTTTTTGGTCAGCTCGTCGACCTTGGGGTTGCAATACGCGCCCAGGTTGAACTGGCCGGCGCCCTTGTCGTCCACGCAGGCGACCAGCGCATTGAGCGCATTGTGGGCGTCATAGGTGGCCGGCGTCCAGCCCAGCATGTAGAAACTGGTGTCGCGGCGCAGCACCTTGGGGAAGTAGGTGCCCTTGGTTTCGGCCTGCAGGTTGATTTTGACGTTGATGCGCGACAGGTTGGCGGCCACGGCCTGGCAGATGCGGCTGTCGTTCACGTAGCGGTCGTTCGGGCAGTTCATGGACACTTCAAAGCCGTTCGGGTAGCCGGCTTCCACCATCAGCTTTTTCGCGGCTTCCGGGTCGTAAGGCAGGCGCTTGTTCTGCTCTTGCTGGAAACCGTTGATGCCGGGGCCAATCAGCAGCGCCGTCGGACTGGAGGCACCGCGCATGACGGTTTTCTTGATGCCCTCAATATCGATGGCCTGGTAGAAGGCCTGACGCACGCGCTTGTCCTTGAAGGGGTTCTTGCCCTTGATGTTCGAGTACAGCAACTCGTCGCGTTTCTGGTCCATGCCGAGGAAGATGGTGCGCAGCTCGGCACCGACCAGCACCTTGGTGCCGGCGTTGCCGTTGACGCGGTCTATGTCCTGCACCGGCACGGGTTCCATCACGTCGACCTCACCCGACAGCAGGGCGGCGACCCGGGTCGCGTCATTGCCGATGGGGGTGTAGATCACTTCCTGGACGTTGCCTTCGATCTTGCCCCAGTAGTTGCCGTTTCGGACAAAGGTGGTGCGCACATTGGGCTGGCGCTCGCGCACGCGGTAGGGGCCGGTGCCGTTGGCGCGGAAGGAGGCCGCGTTCTCTATGCCCTTGCGGCGGTCCACCGGCCGGGTCGCCTGGTTGGTTTCGCACCACTTCTTGCTCATCATGTAGACCAACGAGATGACGTCTGGCAGGATGGGGAAGGGCGTCTTGGTTTCGATCTCGACCACGTGGTCGTTGATCTTGCGCACTTCCTTGAAATCGTTGGTGTAGCTCTTCATGTCCGAGCCCTCGGCCTGCGTGCGCTGGAAGCTGAAGACCACGTCGTCGGCCGTGAACGGCGTGCCGTCATGGAACTGCACGCCCTTGCGCAGCTCGAAACGCCACACGGTCGGCGAGGTCTGTTTCCACGAGGTGGCCAGCCCGGGCGCCAGGCTCAGGTCCTTGTTGCGGATGACCAGGCCCTCATAGGCATTGCCGGTCACGCTGAGCTGCAGCGATTCGTTGAGCGAGTGCGGGTCCATGGACAGCGAGTCGCCCTGGTTGGCGACCCTCAGGGTCTGCGCGGATGCGACAAAACCGGTGGCCGCGAAGGCGCACAGGACACTGGCCGAGAGCAGGTGGGACTTGAATTTCATCAGGAACTCCTTGTGGAAGGGATGAGGGCTTGCGGGGAAAAACGGAGGGAGTCGGGGAAAAGGGTGCGGCCCGTGGCGTCATTGGCCGGCGGGGTTGCCTATGCGCAGCCTGGGGTCCACTGCGAAGTACAGCAGGTCGACCACAAGGTTGATGAGGACAAAAATCAGCGCGATCAGGCACAGGTAGGCCGCCATCACCGGGATGTCGGCGAAGGTCACGGCCTGGATGAACAGCAGGCCCATGCCGGGCCACTGGAACACGGTCTCGGTGATGATGGCGAAGGCGATCAGCCCGCCCAGCTGCAGCCCGGTGATGGTCATCACCGGCACCAGCGTGTTCTTGAGCGCGTGGCCGAAGTGGATGGCGCGGTCGGGCAGGCCGCGGGCGCGCGCGAACTTGATGTAATCGGTGCGCAGCACTTCCAGCATTTCCGCGCGCACCAGCCGCATGATCAGCGTGAGCTGGAACACCGCCAGCGTGACGGCCGGCAGCACGATGTGGTGCCAGCCGTCGGCCCTGAAGAGGCCGGTGCTCCACCAGCCGAGCTGCACCGTCTCGCCGCGGCCGAAACTGGGGAACCAGCCCAGGCCCACGGAAAACACCAGGATCAGCAGGATGCCGATCAGGAAGGTGGGCAGCGACACGCCCAACAGCGAGATCGTCATGAACACCTGGCTCAGGAAGCTGCCGCGGCGCAGCGCCGAATACACGCCCATGGGGATACCGATCAGCAGCGCCATGAAAGCCGCCACCAGGGCCAGTTCCAGCGTGGCCGGAAAGCGCTCGGCGATCAGGCGTGAGACCTTGGCGCCCTGGCGCAGGCTCAGGCCGAACTCACCCTGCGCGGCGTTCATGAGGAAGTGCCAGAACTGCACGATGAAGGGCTTGTCCAGGCCCAGATCGGCGCGCAGCTGCGTGATCTGTGCGGGTGAGGCGTCCTGCCCCAGCAGGAACACCACCGGGTCGCCGACATACTGGAACAGCATGAAGGCGATCAGGGCGACCACGACCATCACGATCACGGCCTGGATCAGGCGGCGCAGAATAAAAGCAAGCATCGGCCAAAGAAAAAAGTATCGGGCGATACTAGCAGAGCAAATGATATGCCGACACAGGGGTTTACTTTAGGGTTAAAGAAACAACGCGGCGCCTGGAAACGCTTTGCGCGGCCCTGTTGCCGCCCCAAACAGGGCCCGGCACGCCCTTTTTAGGTGCCGCCCGCCTGCCTCAAAACGGCGGGCCGGCCCGCTAAAGCCGCTGCAGCTTCCTGCGCACCAGGTGAATATTGCCGCGCAGCGCGTACAGCTCGTCGGTATAGGACAGCGGCACCGTGATTTTTTCGGCCCGGCGTTCCAGGTCGTTGAGTTCTTCCAGCAGGGCCTTGTTTTTGCTGCTGTTGCGGTCGCTGTCGCCGCTGTTTTCCACACGGTTCTCGATGTCGCGCAGCCGGCCGTACCAGCGGAAGATGCGTGAACGCACGCGAAAGGCGTACAGCGGCGGGATGATGCGCGACAGCGGCAGCATGATGGCGATGATGATGCCCATCACCAGCCACATGCGCTCCACCAGGTTGGCCACCCAGAACCGCAGGTAGCGCTGCAGCACCGGCGTGCCGTTCTTGATGGCGCGTTCGGCTTCCTTGGCGATGGGCAGCTCGCTGTTGTCGCGATTCGGGTATTCGCGGGCGCTCTTGAACCAGCCGGCCCCGCCGTGGATCTCGTTGCCGGCCTGCGCCAGCAGCTGCTGCAGGGCAGGGTGGGTGGTGGTGCGCGTGATCAGCGAGGTGGTGGAGGCCACCAGCCGCACGTCGTCGGGCGGGATGTTGGCGGCCAGGTCCACCACACCGCGCGGCAGGCGGGTCGGTGTCAGGAAGGCAAAGCGCCTGGAGTAGGCCTCGCTTTGCGCGAAGTTCATCAGCTTCACGCCGGGTGTCTGCAGCAGCATCTGCACCATCAGCGACTCGGGCGCGGAGGCGAACACGATGGCGTCCAGCTCACCGCCCAGGAAGGCCACGGTGGCGGGCGTCTGCTCCAGCCGGGATATCTTCAGCGAGGCCGGGTCAATGTGGTTGCTTTCCAGCAGCTTGGCCATCAGGCTGGGAACGCCGCTGCCGGGCGTGCCGGTGTTGACGCGCAGGCCCTGCAACTGCGTGAGCGAACTCAGGCTGGCGTCTTCGGCCGGATCGGCCTTGCCAGCAGCCTGGCTGGCCTTGGTTTTGCCAGTTCGCGCCGCCGCGGCCACCTTGCGCGCGGCGTCCTCGCGGTAAAACAGCCAGAGCGGCTCCACAAACAGGCTGCCGAGCGAGGCCAGGTCCTCTTCGTCCTGCTCGGTGTAGTCGCTGGTGCCGCCCTGGACAAACCCCACGTCGACCTTGCCTTCACGCAGCAGCTGCAGATTGGCGGCCGAGCCTTCGGAGGGCCGGAGCACCACCTCTATGCCCTCGGCCGCCAGCGCCTTGGCGTAGCGTTTGCCGAACTCCTCGTACGCGCTTTGCGCCGGCCCGGTGGCCAGCGTCACGCGCTTGGGCGGGTTCGGGTCCAGCCACCAGTAGGCCAGCGCCAGCAAGGCAAAGGCCAGCACGATGAAAGGCCCAGCCGAGGCGGCCAGGTCGCGCAGCGACAGCAGGGTGTAGCGTATGGCTTTGGGCATGCACCAACCTTAGCATGCGCCGGGGGCGTTCCGCTACGGTGCTTTTTTGTCGATCGCCGTCACACAGCAAATGGCGCAGGGGTGAATGCCAGGCAGGATCCGGATAAGTTACCGCGAGTTCAGTTTTTGGCCTCGGTTTTTTGCAACTGCAGCCGTGCCTTGTCCAGCCACAGCTGCAGGCTGTCCAGCAAATCCTGCTGGCTGAACGAGCAGCTTTCCTCGGTGAACAGCGCGCTGGACTCGAGCCGGTTCAGCAACTGCGACAGCACTTCGCCAAAACGCTCAGGCAAGGCTGCCGCCAGGCTGTGCTGCTCCATCGCGACCTGCGAAAAAGCCGCCATGCCGAGCGCACCGCTGCGCAACTGCCGCAAGGCGGTTTGCACGCTGTCGAGCTGGCCCTGTGCTGTCATGGTGCGATGTCAGGGTTATGCGGCGGCCGACGCCGGCACACGCGCGGGCATGCGGTCAAACACCAGGGTGAGCATGGCCAGCAGGCCGAAAGGCACACCCACCCAGCCCAGCTGCGCAAAGCCCACATGGTCCAGCAGCGCGCCGCTGATCACCGCGCCCAGCGCCGTACCCACATACAGCATGGAGCCGTTGAGGCTCAGCAGCAAGGGCGCCTGTGCCGGCGAGAGGCTGGCCAGCCGGCTTTGCTGCGGCGCCATCAGGCCGAAGCCGGCGATGCCCCACAGCACCAGCACGGCCATGGTGGCCGGCACACTGCCGCGCGTGAGCGGCAGCAGGCACATCATCGCGACCAGCACGGCGAGCTGCACGCGCATGGTGCGCAATGCGCCGAAGCGGTCGGTGGCCCAGCCGCCCATCAGCGTGCCGCCCACACCGGCCAGGCCGAAGACGGCCAGCGTGGCCGAGAGCTGCGCCGAATTCATGGGGTTGAGCGCGTGCAGCACCGGCCCGACGTAGGCAAAAACGCTGAAAATGGCGATGAAATACAGCAAGGTGCGGCCCCATACGCGCAGCACCGCGCCCTGGCGCGCAGCCGCCTGAAAGCCCGCGAAGCTGGTGCCGGCACTGGCCATGTTGGCGGGAATCAGCCAACTGGCCGCGGCCAATGCCGCGCCGCTGGCGGCCGCCGAGAGCCACACCGGCACGCGCCAGCCGAATTCAAAACCCAGCCAGGCGCCTATGGGCAGGCCCACGGCATAGCTGATGCTCATGCCCAGGAAGGTGATGGACAGCGCCCGGCCGCGCAGCGCGGGCACCACCATGCTGACGGCCAGCGCCGAGGCCGCCGCGGTGAACATCGCGCCCGCGCCCATCAGCACGCGGCCCAGCAGCAGCAGGGGCAGGTTGGGCGCGAGGGCGCACACCAGGCAACCCGCGGTGAACAGTGCCAGCGCCAGCTGCACGGCGCGTTTGCGCGGCCAGCGGGCCGTGAGGATGATGAGCAGCGGCGCCAGTACGGCGGTGGCCACCGCATAGGCCGTCATGGCCTGGCCGGCCGCCGCCACGCTGATGCCAAGCGAGGCGCTCATGGGCTGCAGGATGCCGCCCAGCACAAAGGCGCCGCTGCCTATGACCAGATTGCACAGCGCGAAGAAATACAGAATGGGAGGCATGGTGTTCATGAAGGCGGCGGCGGGTAAGCGGGGACGGCACAAGCCGCCCAGGGGCGGTGGGCGGCGGTAGCTGTCCCATCAAGAGAGGGGCAGGTTTAACCCCGCCATTGTGCGGGAAGCCGCGCGACCCTGCAGGGCCGGGGTCAAGCCGGTGCCGAAAAAGCCGGGCCTGGACCGGCCACGGCCCATGGGACGCGCGGCTTTGGTGCGCTTTGCGCAATCCCGAAGCCGGACGGGGCGCGTTTGCCGCGCGCGCCTACTGGATCATGCCGAGGAACTGCTTGAGCTCGGCGGTTTGCGGATTCGAGAACACCTCTTCGGGTGGCCCGATCTCGTGCACGCGGCCCTGGTGCATAAAGACCACGCGGTCGCAGACCTTGCGGGCGAAGTTCATCTCGTGCGTCACCATCAGCAGCGTCATGCCTTCGGCGGCCAGGCTTTCCACCACCTGCAGCACCTCGCCCACCAGTTCCGGATCCAACGCCGAGGTGATTTCATCGCATAGCAGCACAGAAGGCTGCATGGCCAGCGCCCGCGCGATCGCCACGCGCTGCTGCTGCCCGCCCGAGAGCTGGTCGGGCCAGGCGTCGAATTTCTCGGCCAGGCCCACGCGCTGCAGCAGCGCGCGCGCATGCTCGGCCGCGGGCGCGCCGGCCGTCTTCTTGACCAGCGTGGGCGCCAGCATGATGTTCTTGCCGACGGTCAGGTGAGGGAACAGGTTGAAGCTCTGGAAAATCATGCCCACGCGCTGGCGCAGCTCGCGCATGACCTGCGGGTTGTCGTGCAGCAGGTGTTTGCCGTCCACGCGCAGCGTGCCGCTCTGGAACACTTCCAGCCCGTTGATGCAGCGCAGCAGCGTGCTTTTGCCCGAACCGCTCTTGCCGATGATGGCGATCACTTCGCCGGCCTTGACCTCGAGGTCTATGCCTTTGAGCACCTCGTTGGCGCCGAAGCTCTTGCGCAGCTGGTTGATCTCGACCAGAGTCCTGTCGGCCGTTGCGGGGGATGGGGTGACGTTAACGTCCATTGCGGGCTTTCCTCTCAAGCTTGCGGGCATACAGGGACACGGGGAAACACAGCGCGAAATACATCAGCGCCACGCAGCTGTAGACCACAAAGGGTTTGAAGGTGGCGTTGGTGATCATGGTGCCGGCCTTGGTCAGCTCGATAAAACCGATCACCGAGGCCAGTGCCGTGCCCTTGATGACCTGCACCAGGAAACCTACGGTGGGCGGCACGGCGATGCGCACGGCCTGCGGCAGCACGATGTAGCGCAGCTGTTCGCCGAAATTGAGCGCCAGGCTTTGCGCGGCCTCCCACTGGCCCCTGGGAATCGCGTCGACGCAGCCGCGCCAGATTTCGGCCAGGTAGGCGCTGGTGTACAGCGTGAGCGCCACCCCGGCCGCCACCCAGGCCGGCACATTGATGCCGAAGAGCGCTAAACCGAAATAGGCCAGAAAGAGCTGCATCAGCAGCGGCGTACCCTGGAACAGCAGCACATAGCCGTCCAGCACGCGGCGCACGATGCGCGCGGCTTTTTGCGCGCCCGGCGCGGAGCGCGCGGCCGACAGCCGGCCCACCAGCAGCAGCGCACCGACCAGCCCGCCGCCTATGAAGGCGACCAGCGAGAGCACGACGGTCCAGCGCGCCGCGAGCAGCAGGTTGCGGAAGATGTCCCAGATTGAAAACTCAATCATGGCGATTCCTTTTGAACAGTGTTCATACCAGCAGGGGCCGCGGAACCGGCTCTGCCGGGCCGCAGGCGCAGCGCCCCCTCGGGGGGCAGAGAGCTACACGCAGTGAGCGAACGTGGGGGCTTCATTTCTAGCGGCCGAAGAGAAATTTCGGCCCGGCCCAATTGAGGAGCTTGCGTACCGCCACTGACAGCGCCAGGTAAATCAACGTGGCGACGATGAAGGCCTCAAAGGCCCGGAAGTTGCGGCCCTGGATCAGGTTAGCGGCGTAAGACAGTTCCTGTGTCGAGATCTGGCCGCAGACGGCCGAGCCCAGCATCACGATGATGATCTGGCTCACCATGGCGGGCCAGACTTTCTTGAGCGCAGGCGGCAGCACCACGCGGGTATAGATCTGCACGCGGTTGAGCGCCAGGCTTTCGGCCGCCTCGATCTGGCCGCGCGGCGTGGCTTCAACGCCGGCGCGAATGATCTCGGTGGCATAGGCCGCCAGGTTGATCACCATGGCCAGCACCGAGGCGACCTCGGGCGAGAGCTTGAAGCCCAGGGCCGGCAGGCCGAAAAAGATGAAGAACAGCTGCACGATAAAAGGCGTGTTGCGTATCAGCTCGACGTAAGTGCCCACCACCCAGCGCAGCCAGGTGGGGCCGCTGGCGCGCGCCCAGGCAAAGCCCATGCCCACAAAGACGCCGGCCACCGACGAGATCGCCGTCAGGCCCAGCGTCCAGACGACGCCGGTGGCCAGCAGCGGCCACTGCGACAGCACCGCCATGAAATCAAGCTCGACACGCATCTGATTCACTTCCTGTTGAGAGGGGCTGCCTGCAGGCCAGCAGCCGCAGCGGAACCGGCTTCGCCGGGCCGCAAGCGGCGCCCCCTGCAAGGGGGGAGGCGGTTACGCGAAGCGAACCGCAACGGGGGTGTGCAACTTATTGTGGAAGATCGCCGGCAGGACGACCCAGCCACTTGAGGGCCAGTTTGTCGAGGTCGCCGTTTTTCTTGGCTTCGGCAATCACTTCATTGACTTTGAGGCGCAGTTTGTCTTCACCCTTGGCCACGCCGATGAAGTTGGGGGAGTCTTTCAGCAGCAGCTTGTACTCGGTGTTGAGTTGCGGGTTCTTGGCGATCATGTTGCCGGCCACCGAGGCCCCCGTGGCGATCAGCTGCACCTGGCCGGCGGTGTAGGCCGACACGGTGGTGTTGTTGTCTTCAAAGCGCTTGATGTCCGCACCGGCGGGCGCGACCTTGCTCAGTTCCTGGTCCTCCAGGGCGGCGCGCGTGACGCTGATGGTTTTGCCGTTGAGGTCGGCAAAAGACTTCACGCTCATGCTCTTGGGGCCGAACACGGCCTGGAAGAAGGGGGTGTAGGCGGCGGTGAAGTCGATGACTTTTTCGCGCTCCGCGGTTTTGCCCAGCGTGGAAATCACCAGGTCGGCCTTTTTGGTTTGCAGGTAGGCGATGCGGTTGGCGCTGGTCACGGGAACCAGTTCCACCTTGACGCCGAGTTTTTGCGCGATGTAGCCGGCCATCTCGACATCCAGGCCCTGGGGCTTCAAGTCAGTGCCGACCATGCCGTAGGGCGGGAAGTCGGTCGGGATGGCGATCTTGATTTCCTTGGCTTTCATGATGTCGTCCAGCGCGGTTTGCGCATGGGCGCCGGTGGCGGCCAGCACCGCGGCTGCGGCGAGGGCGAAGGAAAAAACGCGTTTGCTGGACTTCATAGCAGGGCTCCAAGGTAGGTTGAGGAATCGTCAGAGGGTTTGGCCGATGCACGGCCGGTTTTGCGAACACGGGAAGGCGAGGAAGATGCCGGTTTGTTGCCTTGCGCATCCAGCGGGCTCAGCGCGCTGCGCAGCTGCGCCAGCGGATCGCCGGCGCCGGCCTGCAGCTTGAGCGCGGCCTGCACGCTGCCGATATGCGCCTGCATGAGCTTTTCGGCTTTCGCCAGGTCGCCTTTTTCGAGGGCCTGCACGATGAGCACATGCTCTTCGCAGGACTGCGCCGCGTCGTGCGAGGACTGGTACAGCATGGCGATCAGCGTGGTGCGCGCGGTGAAGTCGCGCAAGGTGTCGGCCAGCAGGCTGTTGCCCAGGCATTCGGCCAGGCAGACATGGAAGTCGCCGAGCAAAAAGCTGCGCAGGCCCACGTCGTCGCCCTTGATGGCGGCTTTTTCGCGGGTCAGGTGGCCCTTGAGCTGCTTGATGGCGGCCTTGCTCACGTCGGTGGTGCAGCGGATCAAGCCCATCTCGATCACGCGGCGCGCCTCGAAGGCCTCGCGCGCTTCTTCCTGGGAAGGCTCGATCACGTACCAGCCGCGCCGGCTGCTGACAGTGACGATGCCGCGCACCGCCAGCCGGGTCAGGGCCTCGCGGACGATGGTGCGGCTGCAGTCAAACAGCAGGGCCAGCTGCTGCTCGCCCAGGCGCGAGCCGGGGGCGAGCTTTTGCGCCATCACGGCTTCGATGATGCGGTTGCTGATGTCGGGGGCAGTGGCCATGGTGAAAATGTAGATGAGCTAGCGCAATATTGGTATACAAGATTGGTGTGTCTAATCGGGATTTTCTCGGGAGGGTGGTCCCCTCCCGGTCGCATGAATTTATTGCGGCAAATCGCCTGCGGGGCGCCCCAGCCATTTGAGCGAAATCTTGTCCAGGTCGCCGTTCTTTTTGGCCTCGGCAAGAATGCCGTTGACGGTCAGGCGGAGCGTGTCTTCCCCTTTGGGCACGCCGATAAAGTTGGGGCTCTCCTTGAGCAGCAGCTTGTACTCGGTGCGCAACTGCGGGCTCTTGCTCATGATGTTGCCGGCAACGGAAGCGCCCGTGGCGATGAGCTGCACCTGGCCGGCGGTGAAGGCGTTCACCGTCTTGAAGTTGTCGTCAAAGCGGCGGATATCGGTGCCCGCGGGCGCCAGCTTGTTGAGTTCCTCGTCCTCGACCGAGCCGCGCGTCACCCCAATGGTTTTTCCCGCCAGGTCCGTGAAGCTCTTGATGTTGAGTGTTCTTGGGCCAAAGACGGCCTGGAAGAAAGGCGAATACGCACCGGCGAAATCGATCTGCTTTTCGCGGTCCGGGTTTCTGCCCAGGGTGGCAATCACCAGCGATGCCTTTTTCGTCTGCAAGTAAGGAATGCGGTTGGCGCTGCTGACGGGAATCACATCGACAGCCACGCCCAGTTTGGCGCCAATGTAGTTGGCCATGTCGACGTCCAGGCCCTGGATCTTGAAGTCCGCCCCCATGGAGCCATAAGGCGGAAAGTCGGGCGGAACCGCGATGGTGATTTTTTTGTTCTTGAGGATGGTGTCCAGGGCGTTTTGCGCATGGACGCCAAAGCTCGACAGGAGTGAAAGAACCGTCAGGGTCAGCGAAAGCAGGAATTTACTTGAGGTCATGGCACGCTCCGTGGGTTGAAAAAGTCATACCGATTTGCGCCGATGCGACCTGAATCCTGAATCTTGCGTGCAAGTCTTGTGCCAATCTTCGGCCCAAAAAAGGGAGTCCAATTTCCGGCGCAAAAAGAAGGGCTGGCGGGCCTGCACGATTCCTGATGGACATATCTGGCTCAACCGTTGACCTTGTCAGCCTATACCTTCTTCTTATTTTTTGCGCCCGGCATTTACCCCTTTTTGCGGTGATTCTGTTGAATTTGTCACTATTTGGTATGCAAGATATGTGCACCTGTCTGGCGTGTCTGTGCACCGGCTTGCGGCTTTTCGAGTGGCTGGCCGCACCAGAAAGGGGATTGCCCCGGCGAGCCCTTAGTCCATCTTGGCGCCGGAGGCCTTGACGGCCCGGGCCCAGCGCGGCATCTCGGCGGCCAGGAATTGCGTGAACTCCTCGCTGCCCATAAAGGCCGGGTCGGCGCCCTGGGTCACCATGCGGTTGCGGATGTCCGGGTTGCTCATCACCTGCTTGAAGGCGTCGCTCAGTTTGGCGGTCACGTCCTTAGGGAGGCCGGCCGGTGCAAGAAAGCCGTAAAAACCCACGACCTCAAAGCCCTTGATGCCCGATTCGATGACCGTCGGGATATCCGGCAGGGCCGGGTTGCGCTCCTTGCTGGTCACGGCCAGGGCGCGCACCTTGCCCTGCTTGTGGTAGTTGGCGGCCTGTGGAATGGACTCGCCCATGAACTGCACCTGGCCGGCCATCAGGTCAGTGAAGGCCGGCGCGCTGCCGCGGTAGGGAATGTGAACCATAAAAAGCCCGGTGGCGTTCTTGAACATCTCGGGCACGAGGTGGCTGATGCCGCCATTGCCGGCCGAGCCGTAGTTGACCTGGCCGGGCCTGGCCTTGGTATAGGCGATGAACTCCTGGAGGTTGTTCACCGGCAGCTTGGGGTTGACCAGCAGGGCCAGCGGCTGCATGGCGGTGCGCGCGATGGGCGTGAAGTCTTTGAGCGTGCTGTAAGGCAGCTTGCTGTACAGCGCGGGGTTGATCACCATCACGCCGGTGTTGGCCAGCATCAGGGTGTAGCCGTCGGGCGCGGCCTTCATGACATCCTGCGCGCCCACGGTGCCGCCGGCGCCCGACTTGTAGTCGATCACGATGGGTTGGCCCAGCACCGCCTGCAGGCGCTCGGTCAGCAGGCGTGCATGCTGGTCCAGCGGGCCGCCGGCCGGAAAGCCTATGACGACGCGTATGGGCTTGTCGGGAAATGCCGCCACGGCCGAGGAGCAGGCGAGTGCGGCGACGGCCAGCAGCGTGAGCGCTTTGCGGGGCAAGGCGAGGATGCGATTCATAGAGTCTCCTGTTGGGGGTGTTTCCGCGTGTAAGCGACGCCTGGAGCACGCGGTGCCGTTTGATCATAGTGAGCACCGGTCGCTCAAGTGACAGTGTTTTATCGGGGGCTTCCCGGATGTGGGCGCCGCGGACTCGGGGTAGGCTGAAGCCCCCAAGTCAGCACTCGCCTGGAGCCCTTCTTGTCCCTTGAATCCGATACCGGCCAGGCCGTTCCCGCCACGACCTCGCACACCTTGCACCACCAGGTCTGGCCCAAGCGCCTGCCGCACAGCATCACGCCGCCGGCCACCTCCTTGTGGCACAACCTCGCGGTCAGCGCGCTGCGTTTTCCCGACAAGCCCGCGCTGGTGTTCTTCAAGCGCGTGCTCAGCTACGCCGAAGTCATGCGCCAGGCTGAGCGCCTGGCCGCCACGCTGCACAGCCTGGGCGTGCGCAGCGGCGACCGCGTGCTGCTCGACATGCAGAACTGCCCGCAGTGGGTGGTTGCGCACTTTGCCATCCTGCGCGCCAATGCGGTGGTGGTGCCGGTGAACCCCATGAACCGGGCCGAGGAGCTCAAGCACTACATCACCGATCCCGACGTGAAAGTCGCCATCACGGCGGCCGACCTGGCGGCCGAACTCGCCAGGGCCAGTGCGCAGCTGGCGCCCGGCGAGCGGCTGTCGCACATGGTGGTCACGCATTACAGCGACGCCTTCGATATCGCGGGGGAAGGCGAGGGGGATGCGGCCATGCCGCCGGCCTGGCGCGAATGGCTGGGCACGCGCCATGCGCTGCCGGTGCTGGAAGGCGGCAGCGTGATGGACTGGGCCGACGCGACCTCGGGCAAAACGCTGGAGGCCGGAGAATTGCCGCCGCACACCGCCACGCCGCAGGACCTGGCCGTGCTGCCCTACACCAGCGGCACCACCGGCCTGCCCAAGGGCTGCATGCACACCCATGCCAGCATCATGCACAACGCGGTGGCCAGCTGTTTGTGGGGCGGCAGCACTTTTGAAAACGTGACGCTGTCCGTGGTGCCCATGTTCCATATCACCGGCATGGTGTCGGTGATGCACGCGTCCATTTACGGCAGCGCGACGCTGGTCATCATGCCGCGCTGGGACCGCGAGCTGGCCGGGCGGTTGATCTCGCGCTGGCGCGTGACGCACTGGACCAACATCCCCACCATGGTGATAGACCTGCTGGCCAGCCCCAATTTCGCCGGGTTCGATCTCAGCAGTCTCGTCTACATCGGCGGCGGCGGCGCGGCCATGCCGCAGGCCGTGGCGCAGCGCCTGTGGGAGCTGTACGGCCTGCGCTTTGCCGAAGGCTACGGCCTTACGGAAACCGCCGCGCCCTCGCACAGCAATCCCTATGACGCCACCAAGCAGCAATGCCTGGGCGTGCCCTTCATGAGCTGCGACGCTAGGGTGATAGACCCGATCACGCTCAAGGAAATGCCTCAGGGCGAGCAGGGCGAAATCATCATGAGCGGGCCGCAGGTGTTCCAGGGCTACTGGAAACGCCCCGACGCGACGGAGCAGGCTTTTATCGAACTCGACGGCAAGCGCTTTTTTCGCTCCGGCGACCTGGGCCGCATGGACGAGCAGGGCTACTTCTTCATCACCGACCGGCTCAAGCGCATGATCAACGCCTCGGGCTTCAAGGTCTGGCCAGCGGAGGTGGAGGCCTTGATGTTCAAGCACCCGGCCATCCAGGAGGCCTGCATCATCTCGACCCGCGACGCCTACCGCGGCGAAACCGTCAAGGCCGTGGTGGTGCTGCGACCCGCCGCCAAGGGCAATACCAGCGAGGAAGACATCATCAGCTGGTGCCGGGATAACATGGCGGCTTACAAATACCCGCGCGTGGTGCAGTTTGTCGATGCGCTGCCCAAGAGCGGCTCGGGCAAGGTCATGTGGCGCGCGTTGCAGGAAGCCGAGCAGCGCGGGCCTTGAACCTCCCGGGCGCCGCGCCCTGTTTTCTGGAGAGCCTGTTTGAAAATCACCTCGGTCAAGCCCTTCATCCTGCACGTGCCCGTGACGGGTTCCCAGATCGCCGACAGCACACACACCATCTCGCACTGGGGCGTGGTCGGCGCGCAGATAGACACCGACACGGGGCTGAGCGGCTATGGGTTTACCGGTACCCACGCACACCTGCCCAGCGACCAGCTGATCACGCGCTGCATAGAAACTTGCCATGCGCCGCTGCTGGTCGGTGAGGACGCGCTGGACACCAACCGCCTGTGGCTCAAGCTCGCGCGTAACCCGGCCCTGCAGTGGGTGGGGCGCGCCGGCATCACCACGCTGTCGCAGGCGGCCATCGACATCGCGCTGTGGGATCTGAAGGCCAAAGCGGCGGGCGTGCCCCTGTGGAAGCTGCTGGGCGGCCAGGTGCGCGACAAGGTACGCGCCTATAACACCGACATCGGCTGGCTCAGCATCCCCGACGAGCAACTGGTGGCCGGCGCAAAGCGCGCGGTGGACGAGGGCTTTACCGGCATCAAGGTCAAGATTGGCTCCAGCGTGGACCGTGACCTGAAGCGTCTGGAAGCCGTGCGCCGCGCCATAGGCCCGTCCATCACCCTGGCGACCGACGGCAACGGCAAATGGGATCTGCCCACCTGCCAGCGCTTTTGCCGCGCCGCCGAAGCGTTTGACCTGTACTGGATTGAAGAGCCGCTCTGGTACGACGACGTGAAGGGCCACGCGCAACTCGCGCGCGGCACCCGCATTCCCGTCGCGCTGGGGGAGCAGCTCTACACGCACGACGCGTTTGCCGAGTTCTTTCACCAGGAAGCGATTCATTGGGTGCAACCCGACGTGACACGCATGGGCGGCATCACTGAAGTGCTGAGGGTGTGCGACACCGCGCACTCCTTCCGCTTGCCGGTGGCGCCGCATGCGGGCGATATGAGCCAGGTCCATGTGCACCTGAACCACGCGCACCCGGCCTGCGCGGTGCTGGAATACATCCCCTGGATCAAGGACTGCTTCCTCGAGCCGGCCCAGGTGGTGGACGGCCACTTCAGCCTGCCGCAGCAGCCGGGCGCCAGCACCACGCCGACAGAATCGGCCTGGGCGAAGTTCCGCCAGGCCACGGCCTGAGCACCGCCCCAGCCATGGCCAAGCCCACCCCGCCGCCGCAAGACTTTGATGACAAGCCGCTGTCCGGCTGGCGGCTGCGGCTTTACACCATCATCTTCGAGGCTGACACGCGCGCGGGCCGGCTGTTCGACAAGGCGCTGATCGCCCTGATCCTGGTCAGCGTCGCGGTGGTGATGGCCGACAGCGTGCAGTCCGTGCATGCCGCGCACGGGAAGCTGTTCTCGGTGGTCGAATGGATCTTCACGCTGCTGTTCACCGCCGAGTACCTCGCGCGCCTGGCCTGCGTGCGCAAACCGCTGCAGTACGCGACCAGCTTTTTTGGCATCATCGACCTGGTCGCGGTGCTGCCGACCTATCTGGCGCTGTTCTTTCCCGAGCTGCACGCCCTTATCGACGTGCGGGTGCTGCGGCTGCTGCGCGTGTTCCGCATCTTCAAGCTCGCGGCCTATGTGGCCGAGTACCAGTCGCTGGGCCGGGCGCTGGCCGCCAGCGGGCGCAAGATCCTGGTCTTCCTGTCGGCCGTGGTGATGATGGTGCTGGTCATGGGCACAGTGATGTATGTGGTCGAAGGGCCGTCCAACGGCTTCACCAGCATCCCGACCTCGGTCTACTGGGCCATCAGCACCGTCACCACCGTGGGCTTCGGCGACATCACACCCAAGACCGACCTGGGCCGGCTGATCTCGTCTTTCATGATGCTGCTGGGCTGGGGCATACTGGCCGTGCCCACCGGCATCGTCACGGCCGAAATGGCGGCCGAGAGGCGCCTGCAGCACCTGGCCTTGCCGACCACACGCAGCTGCCATGAATGCCTGACCGAAGGCCACTTGCCTGAAGCGGATTTCTGCTTTCACTGCGGCGCCAGGCTGCCGCCTTACCAGCACCAGGATGCGAAGGCCGAGGCCTCGCCGACCGCCTAGTTTTTATTCGCCGGCCGTCAGCCGCCGCGGCGTGATTTCCACCGAACCCAGCGCCGTGCTCATCCAGACCGTGCCGTCCTGCACCGTCACTTGCAGCTGCATGCTGCGTTCGGCGAGTTTGGCCAGTGCCTGGCTTTCGGCCGCGTCGATTTGCCAGACCACCAGGTTGGCGGCGCGCGTGAGTTTGGTTTCAATGTTCTTCCACCAGACCGGCGTGCTGCTGGCAAAGCTGTAGACGCTGACGCGCCCGGCCCGGCCCGCGGCTTTCATCAGGCGCTTGTCGTCGGGCTGGCCCACGTCTATCCAGTGCAGGATCTGCTCGGTGTAGTCCTTGTGCCAGAGCGCGGCCTCATCCACGTCCCACAAGTCCTTGGCGAATTCGAGGTTGCCGTTCTTGTCGTCGGCCGGCACATTGAGTGCGAAGGCCAGCAGGCGGATCATCATGCGCTCGTCGGCCTCCGAGGGGTGGCGCGCGATCGTCACGCTGTGGTCGGCGTAGATGTTGCGGTCCATGTCGGACAGGGCCAATTGGGCTTTGTAGATGGTGGCTTTGAGTGCCATAAGGGTGTGCTTCTTTATCTCGGGTCTGGACGGGAACTAACCCTCTATTGGAACAGAGCGGCGGCCGGTAACCCTGGCCGAGCGGGATTTAAGCGGTCTGGCTATAGTGGCCCGACCATGCAATTGTCCGTCCTCGACCAGTCCGTCGCCGTCACCGGCCGCACGGAAGACGCCTCCATCCGTGAAACCCTGACCCTGGCCCGCCATTGCGAGGCGCTGGGCTACCGCCGCTTCTGGGTCAGCGAGCACCACAGCCACCCGACCATCGTCGGCTCCGCGCCCGAGGTGCTGATGGCCGCAATCGCCGCGACCACCAGCCGCATACGCGTGGGCAGCGCCGGCGTCATGCTGCCGCACTATGCGGCCCTCAAGGTGGCCGAGCAGTTCCGCGTGCTTGAAGCCATTGCGCCGGGCCGCATAGACCTGGGCGTGGGCCGGGCGCCGGGCTCGGACATGCGCACGGCGCGGCTGCTCAGCAGCGACCCGCGCCAGTCGGCCGACAACTTTCCGATCCAGGTGCGCGAGCTGCAGGCCTGGCTGGCCGGCGTCGACCTGCCCGAAGGCCACCCGGGCCGCGGCGTGACGGCCAACCCCATGGGCCCGAGCGCACCCGAGATGTGGATGCTGGGCAGTTCCGACTACGGCGCGCAACTGGCGGCGCATTACGGCCTGCCTTATGCGTTCGCTTACTTCATCACCGACGGCCAGGGCGCCGGGCAGGCGCTGGATCTCTACCGTGCCAACTACCGGCCCAGCCCGCGCCATCCCGCGCCGCAGGCCGTGCTCTGCGTCTGGGCGCTGGCGGCCGATACCGAAGCTGAGGCCTGGCACCATTTTTCGGGTCGCGAACGCTGGAAGATAGACCGCAACCGCGGCGCGCTCGCGGCCCTGCCGTCACCCGAAGAGGTGGCGCTGCGCCCCTACACGCCGGCCGAACAGATGGAGGCCGACAAGCTCAGGGCCAACGCGTTTGTCGGCAGCGGCCCGCAGGTTGCCGCCAAACTGCGGGCCCTGGCTAATACACTGGAGGTTGAGGAATTGGTGGTGATCACCTGGGCCCATGACCCGGCCGCCCGCCGCCGCTCCTACGAACTGCTGGCCCGTGAGTTTTTCTAAAACGCAGGCCGTGAACAAGAAATGATTGAGACAAGGAAACAAGCCCCCATGACGACACCCTCCGCAAGCCCGCTTTTCAGCGCCACCATCGCCGGCAGCCTGCCCAAACCTGCCTGGCTCTCCGAAACCAAAAAACTCTGGCCGCAATGGAAGGCCGAGGGCGAGGAGCTCAAGCAGGCCAAGGCCGACGCCACGCTGCTGTGGATCAAGGCGCAGGAAGACGCGGGCCTGGACGTGATCGGCGACGGCGAGCAGTCGCGCCAGCATTTTGTGCACGGCTTTCTGGAGCAGGTCGAGGGCATCGACTTCGAGCACAAGGTCAAGATGGGCATACGCGACAACCGTTACGACGCCATGGTGCCGCAGGTGGTGTCGGCGCTCAGGCTCAAGGGCCGGGTGCATGCGGCCGAGGCCCGGCTGCTGCGCGCCCACACCGGCAAAAAAATCAAGTTCACCCTGCCCGGGTCCATGACGATTGTCGACACCGTGGCCGACCGGTTTTACGGCGACAAGGTCAAGATGGCCATGGCTTTTGCCGAACTGCTGAACCAGGAAGCGCTGGCCCTGCAGGCCGACGGCGTGGACATCATCCAGTTCGACGAGCCGGCCTTCAATGTCTATATGAAGGACGCCGCCGACTGGGGCGTGAAGGCGCTGGAAGTCGCGGCCCGGGGCCTGACTTGCACGACCGCCGTGCACATTTGCTACGGCTACGGCATCAAGGCCAACACCGACTGGAAGGCCTCGCTGGGCGAGGAGTGGCGGCAGTATGAAACCGTGTTCCCGGCGCTGGCCAAAAGCAGCATCCAGCAGGTGAGCCTGGAGTGCTACCACTCGCATGTACCGCCGCACCTGATGGCCCTGCTCGAAGGCAAGGACGTGATGGTCGGCGTGATCGACGTGGCCAGCGACGAGATTGAAACGCCCGAGCAGGTGGCCGACACCATAGGCAAGGCGCTGCAGTATGTGCCCAAGAACCGCCTGCTGCCCTGCACCAATTGCGGCCTGGCGCCCATGGACCGGGAGGTGGCACTGAAGAAACTGCAGGCCCTGGCTCAGGGCGCGGCATTGGCGCGCGAGCGCTACAAATAAGCGGCTGCTTCAGGCCGCAAGCGTGATGGACGCGCGAGGCGTTGGTGGTGTACGCTGGCGGCATGAGCCAAGACCCCACACTGCCGCACCATCCGCACGACCATGACCATTCCCATGGTCCCGGGCACACGCATCCCCATGCCCAGGGCCAGGCCGACCCGCCGTGGAAACATGACGGCGTGCGCGTGATCGCGGGCAACCAGCTCGACGGCAACACCGCGCAGACGCCGGGCATGGACAGGCGCGCCGCCATCAACTTCGCCCGCGTGGGCGCGCAAAAGCTGTGGGCCGGCACCGTCACCATCCATGCCGACGCCAAAACCGGCGCCCACCATCACGGCCACCTTGAAAGCGTGATCTACGTGATACGCGGCAAGGCCCGCATGCGCTGGGGCGAGCGCCTGGAATTCACCGCCGAGGCGGGCCCGGGCGACTTTATTTACGTGCCGCCCTATGTGCCGCACCAGGAAATCAACGCCAGCCCGACCGAGGTGCTGGAGTGCGTGCTGTGCCGCAGCGACGGCGAGGCGGTGGCCGTCAACCTGGAGATCGAGCCGGTCGAAAAACCCGACACCGTGCTCTGGGTGGACCCGACCCACCCCCGCGGAGGCGTCTGAACAGGCGTGTAAAGCACCGGTCAAGGCTTTGTGAGGGAGGAATAAAGGCCGGCCAATGTGCGCATAAACGCACACTTTCAGCAGGATGCGGAAAGCTTTCCTTACGAATGTCACTTCGTCCTACAGGATGTATCCAGGAGCTTGGATACAACTGGGACTCCCCTACAAAGGAGTTCCACCATGGATACCCAAAACCAAGTTGTTCCCGCTTCCCAACCGGGCTTTGCCCAGCGCCTGCAGCACAGCAAGGCCCTGGTCGCCATCGTCGCCGTGCTCGGTGTGACCGTGATGGCGCTGGCCGCCGCGCTGGTCGTCAACCGCTCCGACGCGCAGCCGGGCGTATCGGCCTATGCCCCCGCCAATGAACCCGCCAAGACCGCCAAGCTCGCGGCTGACAGCGCCAAACCACAAGCCGCCAAACCGCACACCACCCCGACCGTGGTGGCCCAGGCTTCGCCGCGGGCCAATGTCTGCGCGGCCTGCGGTACGGTGGAAGCCGTGACGCCGGTGCAGCGCCAGGGCAAGGTCAACGGCGTTGACGTCGGCAACACCACCATAGGCCTGGGCACCGTTGCCGGCGGCGTGGTCGGCGGCCTGCTGGGCAACCAGATGGGTGGTGGCAACGGCAAGACGGCCATGACCGTGCTGGGTGTGGCCGGCGGTGCTTTTGCCGGCAACCAGATCGAAAAGAACATGAAGAAAGTCACCGTGTATGAAGTGCGCGTGCGCATGGATGACGGCTCTGTGCGCAATATGGAACTGTCCAGCGCTGTGGCTGTGGGCGCCAAGGTGATTGTTGAGGGCAAGAACCTTCGTCTTGCCTAAAACACGGCCCCCACGTTCGCTGACTGCGTGTAGCTCCCGAGGCCTTGCAGGCCGCGGCTCGCGAGCCGCTTCGGCTCTGTCGCCTCTCCAAAGCTGCTCAATCAGCTTTGGAGCCGCAGGCTCCAGCCCCTCGGGGCCGCCCGCATGCGGTCTGGCAAAGCCAGTCACGCGGCTCATGCTGGACTGAGCGTGGCGTCGTTCACACCTGTCCATCACAAGAACCCCCTCATGAAAACACTCAAACCGCCCCTGATGGCCGGCTTTGCCCTGGCTGCGGCCTTGTCCGGCGGCGCGGCCATGGCCACCGGCCCCTACGCGAGCGCCACGGTCGAGGGCGCGCTGTCGCCCGGCGTTTACGGCCGTATTGAAATCGGCAACGCGCCGCCGCCCGTGATTTATGCGCAGCCTGTCATCATCCAGCACCCGGCGGTGGTGGTGCAGCAGCCACCGCTGTACCTGCATGTGCCGCCCGGCCATGCGAAGAAGTGGTCCAAGCATTGCGCCAAGTACAACGCCTGCGGCCAGCCTGTGTATTTTGTGAAAGTGCGGGGCGATGAGGACTATGAACGCGGCAAGCACAAGAAGCACAAACACAAGGGCGGGCATGGTGATGGCGATGACCAGGGCCGCGGCGAGAAGCACGGCAGGGGCCGCAACTGACAGGTGGATTTGAACTGCTGAAATCCGACCCGGTGATGGGAATGACCCCCATGGACGGACCAGAGGGGCGAGATGAACTGATACGCCGGCTGGCGCCCCACGGGCGGGCTACACTTGCATAAATCGCCTGATTCCACCCCTTCCAGTTACCTCTTGTCGACCGATGAGCAGCATTCGCATTGCCCTCGCCAACATCGAGATTCCAGCTGACCCCCAAGACTCTGTGGAGCGCGCGCTGGTCGCCGTGCGCGAGGCCGCAAGCGCGGGGGCGCATATCGTTTGCTTTCCCGAGGCGTACGTGCCTGGTTACCCTTGGCCGACACGCAAACGGCAAGCGGTTGATGCGAGCTTTCTCCAGCAGGCGCATGAACGCGTCGCCCGGGCAGCCGCTGAGAACGGCATCGGTGTGTTGCTCGGTACCGAGCGCTACGTCTCTGAGAAGCCACGCCTGTGCGTGCTCGTCATTCAGCCCGACGGCGCTGTCGCAGGGTTCCAAGACAAGGTTCAGCTTGACCCGTATGAGGACCCGCTATACGAACCCGGCAACGAACGCAGGGTGTTCGAGATCGCAGGACTGCGCTTCGGTATCGCGATTTGCCACGAGGGTTTCCGCTATCCGGAGACCGTGCGCTGGGCCGCTCGCCGCGGCGCGCAACTGGTCTTTCATCCGCACTATGCCGAGGCGGAGGCTGGCGAGTTTCAGCCCAGCCAGTTCGCGGATCCACGAAACTCGTTCCATGAAAAGACATTCCTGTGCCGAGCGGCGGAGAACAGTTGTTACTTTGCAGCCGTCAACTGCGCGAGTGCCGGGTCGCCCACTACCTCGGCGGTCGTAAAGCCGGACGGAACACTGCTCGTCTTTCAGCCCTACGGCCAAGCTGGCTTTTTGATGTGTGACATCGACCCGGCCCTTGCGACAGGCTTGCTGGCGGGAAGATATCGCGGCGACGAAAGCTACTCACCCTTCAGCTCTGCAGCTTGACTTGAAAAAACTCTTCTCAGCCGCAGCACACGCGAGCGGCGAGAATAGACCCCGGGCCCGCAAGCCCTCCTGGCAGGGCGTAGCATTGGGCCCTGCTCACCCTGATCCGTATCCGCACCCGCATCAGCAGAAAGACATTCCCATGAAAGCCATCTGGAACGGCGCAGTGATTGCGCAAAGCGACGACACCGTGGTGGTGGAAGGCAACCACTACTTCCCCGAGAGCTCGCTCAACCGCGACTACATCACCTTCAGCAACCACCACACCATGTGCTCCTGGAAAGGGCAGGCCAGCTATTACTCGCTGCTGGTCAACGGCGAGATGAACACCGACGCCGCCTGGTATTACCCCGATCCCAAGCCCGAGGCCGAGAACATCAAGGGCCATGTCGCCTTCTGGAAGGGCGTCAAGATCGAGCCTTGAGAACAGGTTCTGAGGCGCAGCCACAGCCGGGCTGCTGGCGATTGGTAGAGGAGGTCGGGTTTACCCTTTGTGCTCCTCCATTTGCCCGGAAAATCCGAATGTAATATGTATACTTATTAAAAACAGCCGCCCTGGCCGTTGTTGATAAGGAGACTCCATGACGCTTTCCACTCCCGATCCCGTGCTCGTCGAAAAACTTGTGGTTGCCAACCGCATCCTCCACGACCAGGGTGTGGTGGATGGCTTCGGCCATGTGAGCGTGCGCCACGACAAGTCGCCGGAGCACTTCCTGCTGTCATGCAACCGCGCGCCCGGCCTGGTCAAAAAAGCCGACATCCTGGTGTATGACCTCAACGGCGACCTGGTGGTCCCGTCCACGCTGCGTTCCTATCTCGAGCGTTTCATCCACGGCGAGATCTACCGCGCGCGGCCCGACGTCATGGCGGTGGTGCACAGCCATTCGCCCAGCGTGATTCCCTTCGGTGTGACCGGCCAACGCCTGCGTCCCATTTTCCACATGAGCGGTTTCCTGGGCAGCGGCTCGTCGCTGTATGAAATCCGCGAGTCCAACGGCAACACCGACCTGCTGATCCGCGACATGGGCCTGGGCAAGGACCTGGCCAAGGCGCTGGGCCAGCATAGCTGCGTGCTGATGCGCGGCCACGGCTCCACCGTGGTGGCCCCTTCGCTGGAGCGGGCGGTCTACCGCGCTGTCTATGCCGAGGAAAACGCCAAGCTGCAGCTCAGCGCCAGCGCGCTGGGACCGATTGAATTCCTGACGCCCGAAGAAGCCGACAAAGCCATGAACACCAATGAAGGCCAGGTCATGCGGCCCTGGGAGCTGTGGAGCCGGGCCGTCGGGACCGTCGAGTAATCCTTTCATCACCGCAACATCACCCGTCAACGAAAAGGCACACCATGAAATTTCCCCGACTGCTGGCGCTGGCCGCCTTGATGTCCCTGAGCTGCCTGGGCGCCAGCCAGGCCCTGGCGCAGGATTATCCGTCGCGCGCCGTGCGCGTCATCGTGCCCTACGGCACGGGCGGCGGCTCCGACATCCTGGCGCGCCAGATAGGCGCGCGCCTGCAGGCCATGTGGGGGCAGGGCGTCGCGGTGGACAACCGCGCGGGCGCCTCCGGCAACATAGGTACCGAGGCCGTGGTGCACGCGCCGCCGGACGGCTACACGCTGCTGCTGCAGAACAGCACCATGGTGGTCAACCCGGCCGTCAACGGCAAGCTCAACTACGACCCCGAAAAAGACCTGACGCCCATCATGCTGCTGGGCCTCACGCCGATCGCGCTGGTGTCGCACCAGAGCACCAATATCACCAACCTCAAGGAGCTGGTCGCCTATTCCAAGGCCAACCCGACGGGGCTGAGCTACGGCTCCTGCGGTGTCGGCACGCCCCAGCATTTTGTGATGGAGCTGGTCAAGCAGAAGTCCGGCGTCGCCGCCACCAACGTGGGCTACAAGGGCTGCGCCCCGGCCCTGACCGACGTGGTGGGCGGCCAGGTGCAGATGGCCATCCTGAGCGCCAACCTCGCCGCGCCGCATCTGAAGACCGGCAAACTCAATGCCATCGGCGTGTCGACCGCCGCGCGGTACCCGCTGATGCCGCAGGTGCCGACGTTTGAAGAGCAGGGCCTCAAGCCGCTGGATTTTTCCATCTGGTACGCGCTCATGGGCCCCGCCAAAATGAAGCCCGAAGTGGTTGCCAAGATCTACGCCGACGTGCAGAAGGTGCTGGCCGAACCCGCCGTGAAGGAAAACCTTTCGGGCGCCGGTGTCGAGCCGCTGTCCGGCAATGGCGCGGCGCTGTCCAAGCTCATCAAGGCCGACCTCGCGCGTTACGCGCAGCTGGCCAAGTCGGCCAACATCAAGGCCGAGTAAGCCGGGGCCGCCGGTTTTCGGCGCCTTGTCTGACGGCGCCCGCGGGCGCCCTGATCTATAAATGATGCAAGGCCGGTCCTTCCGCGGGTGGGACGGCCGGGGCCGGCATTGACCCGCGAGGGGCTGGTGCCTGAGAATCTGTCCAGGGTTTTCAAGGAGCGCATCATGTACAAACACATTCTGGTTCCCGTGGATGGCTCGGCCACCTCGCAAAAAGCCATAGGCAACGCGCTGGCGATCGCGCAGGCCTTCAAGGCCGAGGTGACCATCATCTACGTCATAGACCCCTATGCCTTCACCGGGGTGGGCACCGACTTCGCCTACGGCCAGGCCGAATACCTGGGCGCGGCCACGGCCGAGGCCAACGAGGCCATCAAGACCGCCAAGCAGGCTTTCGAGAGCGTGGGCATCGCGGCCACCGGCTCGATCGTTGAAGGCCATGCGATCTACCGCGGCATCCTGGACACTGCCGAGTCTGTCAACGCCGACCTTATCGTCATGGGCTCACATGGCCGGCGCGGCCTTGAAAAACTGGTGCTGGGCAGCGTCACGGCCCAGGTGCTGTCGCATGCCCACTTGCCGGTGCTGGTGGTTCGGGACTAAGCTGGTATTCCGGCCATACAAGGAGCTTCCCATGGACTTGCTGAATCACGACCTGGCGCACGAGTTTCCGGAATACCTGCAGAAAATGCGCAGCCTCAAGGTGTCCGACCCGCACTTTGCCAGCCTCTTCACCCAGTACGACACCGACAACCACGCCATCGCCCGCTATGAGCAGGGCGTGGGCGCCATCACCGACGAGGCGCTGGAAGACCTCAAGAAAAGGCGGCTCAAGGTGAAGGACGAGATCTACCAGATCCTCAAGAAGCCTTGAGACTGGTCCTTCGCGGGCCGTTTCGCGCAAAGCCCTGGTGGCCTTTCATCAAACTGCCATGCAAGCCCGCTACGCTGGCGTGTTGCCGGTTTTCGGTTTTTGCGGGAGAAACCCTTGAATTCAAGCGACGAAGATTTGATGCGGCGTATCCGCAACGACCTGCTCGACAGCCTCGACGAAGAGCTGGAGATGGAGATCGAAGACCGCACCGTGGACGAACTGATCGGCGAGGACCACAGCCGCAGCCCGCGGGACGCGGCCAGGGACAAGGAATACCGCCGCCAGTATTTCCGCGAGCTGTTCCGCCTGCAGGCCGAACTGGTGAAGCTGCAGGACTGGGTGGTCGCCACCGGCCACAAGGTGGTCATCCTGTTTGAAGGCCGCGATGCGGCCGGCAAGGGCGGCGTCATCAAACGCATCACCCAGCGCCTCAACCCGCGTGTGTGCCGCGTGGCGGCGCTGCCGGCCCCCAATGACCGCGAACGCACGCAGTGGTATTTCCAGCGTTATGTGTCGCACCTGCCGGCGGCCGGCGAGATCGTGCTGTTCGACCGCAGCTGGTACAACCGCGCCGGCGTGGAGCGCGTCATGGGCTTTTGCACCGACGAGCAGTACGAGGAATTTTTCCGCACCGTGCCCGAGTTTGAAAAAATGCTGGGCCGATCCGGCATACAGCTGATCAAGTACTGGTTTTCCATCTCCGACGAAGAGCAGCACCTGCGCTTCCTGGGCCGCATCCACGATCCGCTCAAGCAGTGGAAGCTCAGCCCCATGGACCTCGAATCGCGCCGGCGCTGGGAGGAATACACCAAGGCCAAGGAAATCATGCTGGAGCGCACCCACATTCCAGAAGCCCCCTGGTGGGTGGTGCAGGCCGTCGACAAGAAAAAGGCGCGCCTGAACTGCATACACCACCTGCTGCAGCAGATGCCCTACCAGGAAACCGAACACCCGGCCATCGTGCTGCCGGAGCGGGTGCGGCATGAGGACTATGTGCGCAATCCTGTCCCACAGGACATCGTGGTGCCGGAAATATATTGAACACCCCCGTCCAGACTCACTTCGTGTAGTCCGTTCCCCCCTCAAGGGGGCGGCGCCTGCGGCCCGGCAAAGCCGGTTCCGCGGCCCCTACTGATGGCTTTTAATCTCTGACGTCAGCGACCGGGTTGGCGCCAAAGTCAGGCCGCGCCAGGAATGCAATGATGCGCGCCGCCGCATCGTCCGGCGAAGTCAGCGATCCACCAGTCTTCAGGCCCACAAACGAGGCCCGGTCCGGGAATGCCTCGGCCGGCGCCGCACGCAGCTGTTCCTGCATGCCGGTGTCGATCACGCCCGGCGCCAGCGAGCAGACCTTGGCACCTTGCGGCTTCAAGGCTTCGTCCAGCGCCAGGCTGCGCGTGAAGTGGTCCATGCCGGCCTTGGCGGCGCAATACGCGGCCTGTGAGGCCATGGCCCGTCGCCCCAGCCCCGACGAAATATTGAGGACCTTGCGCGGTGCTTTCCAGTCTTCGGTGGCGCGCAGGAAAGCGGCGGTGATTTGCATGGGCGCTTCCAGCCCGACACGCAGCGCACGCGCCAGGTCGTCGGCGCCGATTTCGCTCAGCGGGGCGATCTGCGGTATCACGCCCGCGTTGTTGATCAGCGTGGCGCTGGCCCAGGCCTGTTGCGCCTGCGAATCCCTGAGCCAGCTTTCCAGTTTTCCGGCCAGGGAGCCGCTGTCGGCCAGGTCATGTTCCCATTGCAGCACTGTGGCGTCCACGTGCCTGGCATGCGCGTCCAGGTCGGGTACCGACGTGCGGGAGATGCAAAGCACCGTGTGGCCGGCACTGAGCAGCTGGCGCGCCATGGACAAGCCCATGCCGCGCGATGCGCCTGTGATGAGGGTGAGATGTTTCATGGCCCCATGTTAGCGCCGGTGAGCCCGGGCTGCCGGCGCCGCTAAAAGCCGGGGCTGCTTTCAAACGACAGCGGCACGCCGCTGGCCGGGTGCGCGAAGCGCAGCGCCGCGGCATGCAACAGGAGGCGCGGCGCCTTGGCCTGCACTTCGGCCGGGGCATACAGCGCATCGCCCAGGATGGGATGGCCCAGGGCCTGCAGGTGCACACGCAGCTGGTGCGAGCGGCCGGTGATGGGTTCGAGTTCCACGCGCGTGGTGTTCGCCGCCGCGTCAAAGGCCAGCACGCGCCAGCGCGTCCGGCTGGGCTTGCCGCGTTCGGCGTCAATGATGCGCAGAGGGCGGTTCGGCCAGTCCACGATGATGGGCAGGTCTATCGAGCCCCAGCCGTCGTTATCCAGTGAAGACGGCGGCGGAGGAGGCAGGCGTCCCTCCACCACGGCCACATAACGCTTGCCGACCTCGCGGCTTTCAAAGGCCAGGCTCAGCGCGCGCTGCATGGCCGCGCCGCGCGCCATCAGCATCAGGCCCGAGGTGGCCTGGTCCAGCCTGTGCACGACCAGCGCATCGGGGTAAACCGCCTGCACGCGCGCGCTCAGGCAGTCCTGCTTGCCTTCGCCGCGCCCCGGCACGGCGAGCAAGCCCGCGGGCTTGTCCAGCACCAGCAGGCTGTCGTCGGCATGCAGCAGGACCAGGCCGGCGGCCGCGGCGCCATTACCTGCGAGGTCATTGTTTGGCGGCGTGCCGGCCTTCATGATGGAGCCATCAACAAAGTTTTTAACCAAGGAGAGAAACCATGACCGACGCAGGTGCCATTGCCATTGCATGTGGATTGATCATAGGCCTGGGCGCCATAGGTGCTTGCCTGGGCATAGGCGCGATGGGCGGGCGCTTCCTGGAGGGCGCCGTGCGCCAGCCCGAGATGATGGAGCCGCTGCAGGTCAAGATGTTTCTGCTGGCCGGCCTGATCGATGCCAACTTCCTGATCGGGGTGGGGATCGCCATGATGCTGCTCTTCGCCAACCCGTTATAGACCCGATCGAAGAACGGGCCCAGGTCAGGCCCTGGGCTTGGGCGGCGGGAAGTTATGGACCGTGGGGCCGCTGCGTTTGGCTTCCCGCAGCATGAAGAGGTAAAGGCTTTCGACCTTCTCGCGCGCCCAGGGCGTCTTGCGCAGGAACCTGAGGCTGGAGGCCACGCTGGGATCGCTGGTGAAGCAGCGTATGTTGATGCGCCGCCCCAGCGCTTCCCAGCCGTAGTGGCCTGAAAGCGCGGTGACCATGGCTTCCAGCGTCACGCCATGCAAGGGATTGCCCGGCTGCACGGGTGCCGCCGGGGCCTTTGCAGGCAGGTCGCCGGTGCCGGCTGCCATGGCTTATTTGTCCTTGATCTTGCCGCGCGGGATCACCTGCGTGACGATGGTCGGGCGCACCGCGTCGGGTGAGACCGGCTTGGGCGGCGAGCTGTCCTTCTTGGGCTTTTTGACCATCTTGTTGCTGTTTTGTTGTCCTTTTGCCATGGTGTGCTCCGATGAGTTGATGAGTGACGAACCCTGATTATCAGTGCAACTTGATGCGCGGGCGGTGGGTGCGGTCCAGCATTTCGGACAGCGTGATCAAGGCCGTTTTCTTGAAGCCGCCCAAGGCCAGCTGGTGCTGCTTGTGCAGGCCCCAGTACATGAACTTGGCCAGCTGGCCCTCGATGAAAAAGCTGCCTTTGGTCAGGCTGCCCATCAGGCTGCCGACCGAGGAATACTCGGACAGCGACACCAGTGAACCCTGGTCCTTGAACACAAAGGGCGCGACCGGCTTGCCGGCGATCAGGTCTTGCAACGAGCGCGCCAGGTACATGGCCTGCTGGTAGGCGGCCTGCGCGCGCGGCGGCACCCAGGTGCCGTCGGGCTGCTGGCAGGCGGCGCAGTCGCCGAAAGCGTAAATGTTCGCGTCGTGCGTGGTTTGCAGGTTGCCGTTGACCATCAACTGGTTGAGCTTGCTGGTCTCCAGCGCTTCGCCGCCTTCGGGTGTGCCGCCCAGGCTGCGCAAAAAGTCCGCGGCCTTCACGCCGGCGGCCCACACCGTGATGCTGGCGGGCACCACCTTGCCGCTGGCCATTTTCAGGCTGTCGGCGGTGACCTCGATCACTTTTTCATTGGTGTGCACCTCGATGGCCAGCTTGCGCAGCTCGCGCATGGCCGATTCGCTGAGGCGCTCGGGCAGTTGGGCCAAGAGGCGCGGCGCGGCTTCCACCAGCACGATCTGCAGGTCTTTTTCGGGATGGATGTGGTCGAAGCCGTAGTTGGCCAGCACCCGCGCCGCGGCATGCAGCTCGGCGGCCAGCTCGACGCCGGTCGCGCCGCCGCCCACGATGGCCACCGTCAGGCGACCGCTGCCGGCCATGCGCGGCACGGTCTGGGCGCGCAGGCAGGCGTTGATCAGCCTGTCGTTAAAGCGCTTGGCTGCCTGCGGGCTGTCCAGCTTGATGGTGTGTTCGGCCGCGCCGGGCGTGCCGAAATCATTGGTCTGGCTGCCCACGGCAATCACCAGGGTGTCGTAGGCCAGCTGCTGGGCCGGCGTGATCTCGCGGCCGGCCTCGTCATGGCTGGCGGCCAGTTGCACCGTCTTGTTCTGCCGGTCCACGCCGGTGAGGCTGCCCAGGCGGAACTTGAAGTGGTTCCAGCGCGCCTGCGCCAGGTATTCGATTTCCTCGGCATGGGTGTCGAAGCTGCCGGCGGCCAGCTGGTGCAGCAGGGGTTTCCAGACATGGGTGCGGGCGGCGTCGACCAGGGTGATTTCGGCCAGGCCTTTTTTGCCCAGGCGCTTGCCCAGCTGCGTAGCCAGCGCCAGTCCTCCGGCGCCCCCTCCAACGATGACGATGCGATGCATAAAACCTCCTGGGGTGTTGCTCTTTTTTATGCCTCCATGTTAACTGGCGGGCGAGGGCGTCTGCCCGCGGCTCAGGCCGGCACCCTTCAATATCCCCTGATCCGCCGTGTTGACATGCCGCTGTTAAGCTTGGCGCCCGCATGCCGACACACACCTTTAAAGAACTGACCCGCCAGCGCGCCTACATGCGCATGTGGTTCGCACGAATTTTCGGCGCTACGGGCAGCCAGATGCTGATGGTGGCCGTGGGCTGGCAGATGTACGAGCTGACCGGCAGCGCCTGGGACCTGGGCCTGGTGGGCCTGTACCAGTTCATGCCGGCGCTGCTGCTCACGCTGGTGGCGGGCCATGTGGCAGACAGGGTGCACCGCGGCCGCATCATCGCCGGTTGCCTGGTCACGCAGGCCACGGTGGCGGTGATCCTGGTAGCGGCCACGCAGGGCTGGCAAATAGGGGAGGTCCACCACAGCTGGGCTTCACGCGAATTGCTGCTCGCGGTGTCGGTCCTGCTGGGTGTGGCCCGCGCCTTTCAGATGCCGGCGCAGCAGGCGCTCACCCCGGTGCTGGTGCCGCCGGCCATGCTGCCGCGCGCCATGGCCTTCAGCTCAGCCGGCATGCAGGCGGCGATCATAGGCGGGCCGGCACTGGGCGGCGTGATTTTTGTGGCCGGTGCCACGGCGGTGTATGCCACCTGCGCCTTTCTGTTCGCCACCGGCTGCGGGCTGATTGCCGCGCTGCGCTACGATCACGCGCCGCCGCCGCGCGAGCCGGTGACCCTGCGCACGCTGCTGGCCGGCGTGGAGTTCGTCTGGCAGCGCAAGGCCCTGCTGGGCGCCGTCTCACTGGACCTGTTTGCCGTGCTGCTGGGCGGCGCCACCGCGCTGCTGCCCATGTTTGCCAAGGACATCCTGCACGTCGGCCCCTGGGGCCTGGGCCTGCTGCGCGGTGCGCCCGCCGCGGGCGCCTTGCTGATGTCGGCGCTGCTCACGCGCTGGCCGCTGGAGCGCCGCGTCGGGCCGACCATGCTGTCGGCGGTGGCGGTCTACGGTGTCTGCATGGTGGTGTTCGGCCTGTCCACCAGCTTTGCGCTGTCGCTGGCCGTGCTCGCCATCTCGGGCGGGGCCGACATGGTCAGCGTGGTGGTGCGCCAGACCCTGGTGCAGATCGAAACCCCCAACGAGATGCGAGGCCGCGTCAGCGCCGTGAATTCGGTGTTCATAGGCGCTTCCAACCAGTTGGGCGAATTTGAATCCGGTGCCACGGCTGCCTTGTTGGGGCCGGTGGGCTCGGTGGTGGCCGGCGGCGTGGGCACGCTGCTGGTGGCGGCGGCCTGGTTCAGGATGTTTCCGTCGCTGTCGCGCCGCGACCGCATGGTGACTAAATAGCCTCCACGGTCGCTCACTGCTTGGAACTCGCCCGTATCCGGTTCACCTCCAGCGGCGTGATCTCACTCGCCCGGTTGCCCCAGGACTGGCGTATGTGCGTGAGCACCAGCCCCATGTCGGCGTCATTGAGGACCAGCACAAAAGGCGGCATGCCGAAGGGCCGCGGGTTGCCTTCAGTCGCCGGTGCGTAGCCGCCGTTGAGCACGATCTGCACGAGGTTGGAGGCCTGGCCCATGGTGACGGCGCGGTTGCCGGCCAGCGCCGGGTAGGCATTGGCGATGCCTTCGCCTTTGGCGCCGTGGCACTGGGCGCAGTGCTGCTCGTAGAGCTTGGCGGCGCGTTGCACCGACTCACCCTGTGTCTTGATGGCGGCCGGCTCGGGGGGCGCTGTCTGCGAAGGGGGCAATTCTTTGAGGAACTGCGCCATTGCGCCCAGGTCGGCGTCGCTTAAATACTGGGTGCTGCGCTGCACGACTTCGGCCATGGGGCCGGTGACCGAGGCGCGCGGTGACACGCCGTTTTTCAGGAGGCTCACGATGTGCTGTTTGTCCCAGTCGCCCACGCCCGCCTCATAGGGCGAGGCCAGGGAGGGCGCGTACCAGTTCTGCATGGGGATCAGGCCGCCGGCCAGGTCCAGGCCCTGGTCGCTGCCGCCCAGCGCGTTGCGCGCCGTGTGGCAGGCCGCGCAGTGGCCCAGGCCCTTGACCAGGTAGGCGCCGCGGTTCCATTCGGCGCCGCGCGCGGCGTCGGGCTCATACACGCCGGGGCTGAAGAACAGCGCGCGCCACACCGCCAGCGCGGCCTGCGACTGGTAGGGAAAGCGCAGTGCATGCGGCAGGTTGGGCGCAACCACCGGGGGCAGGCTGCGCAGGTAGGCGTACAGCGCGTCCGAGTCCTCGCGCGTGACCTGGGTGTAGCTGGTATAGGGAAAGGCCGGGTAGAGTAGCCGGCCGTCCCTGGAGCGGCCGTTGTGCATGGCGCGCCAGAAATGGGCGGCCGACCAGCCGCCTATGCCGGTCTTGTCGTCGGGCGTGAGGTTGGAGGTGAAGACCGTTCCGAAGGGTGTGGCGATGCCGCGCCCGCCCGCATAGGCCTGACCGCCCTGCGCGGTGTGGCAGGCCTGGCAATTGCCGGCCCGCGCCAGGTAGGCACCGCGCGCGATTAGCCCGTCGCTGGGCGCGGCGTTGGCCACCGGCGCCTTCACGTCGACCTCGTCGCGCACATTGAGGGCCCAGACCAGCGCGCCGGCGCCCGCGGCGAGCAGCGCCAGGATGAGGACAAATTTCAAGGCTTTTTTCATTTTTGCGCCTTCGTGGGCGCGGGCGCGCTGCCGCAGGTGATGGCGCTTGCGCCCGGGGGGAGTGGCGGCAGGCTGGTTGCGGGCTTGGTGCTGGCGGGCAGGGGCTGCGCGGCCGCCCAGCTGGCCACGGCATTGATGTCTTCCAGGGTCAGGCGCGCCACCACCTCCTTCATGCAGTCGGGCGCGTGCGCGCGGCGCTGGCCGGCCTTCCAGGCGCCCAGCTGTGCATTGAGGTAGTCGCGCGGCAGGCCCAGCAGGCCGGGGATGCCGGGCGCCACGCCGGTCATGGCCTTGCCGTGGCATTGCACACAGGCCGGCAACTGGCGCGCGGCATCGCCTTCCAGCACCAGCTGGCGGCCGTGGCGCAGCACCTCGGGCGCGGCGGCGGCGGGCAGGGGCGCGGGGTAGGGCACTTCGAGCTGCGAAAAATACGTGGCGATCTCCATCAGGTAGGCGTCGCTCAGCGGCTCAATCAGCTGCGTCATGAGGCCGTAGTGGCGGCGCCCGTCGCGGAAGTTGAGCAACTGGTTGTAGAGGTAACCGGCCGGCTTGCCGGCCAGGCGCGGGTAGTAGCCGTCGGGCGCGGCCCGGCCTTGCGGCCCATGGCAGGCGGTGCAGGCCATGGCGCGCTGGGCGATGCTGTCTTCAAAGGGAGGCGGCGCGGCCACGGCGGTGCCGGCCGCTACCCAGGCCAGGGCGGCCGGCAGCGCATGCCGGGCCAACGCGCGCAGCCAAGAATATCCAGAACAGGTCTCATGCATGAGGGGATCATGCCCCACATGGTCAGTCCGCGTAAGCATCAGTTGCCGATGAAAAAAGCGTATCAGATGAAAAACAGCGGAAAATTGCGATATCAGATTGGGCGCTGGCCGGACTCAAGCCGGGCGCCCCCCATACGCATTTCATGAAGCGCTACGAACAACTGGTCGAACTGCTGGCCGCCGACATCCGCAACGGGCGCCTGGCCCCCGGCACGCGCCTGCCGTCAATACGCACGATCACGGCGCAGCACGGCCTGAGCGCCTCCACCGCCTTCAAGGCCTATTACCGGCTGGAAGAAAAAGGCCTGGTGCGCGCGCAGCCGCGCTCGGGTTATTACGTGACGGCCTCAGCCATGCAGCAGCTGGCGGCGCCGGCGCGTGGCGCGGCCGATGGCCGGGCCGGCAAGTCGGCCCGGGTGGCGCCGCGGCCTGATGTCAGCGAGCTGGTGTTCTCGGTGCTGGGCGCGGCGCAGGACCCGGCCATCACGCCGCTGGGCTCGGCCTTCCCGGCGCCGGGGCTGTTTCCGCTGCAGCGGCTGGGCAAGTCGCTGGCCCGCAGCGCGCGTTTTATCCAGGGGCCGGACACCGTGGCCAGCCTGCCGCGCGGCGACGAGGGCCTGCGCCGGCAGATCGCACTGCGCTACCTGGGCCTGGGGCTGGCGCAACCGGCCGAGGAACTGATCGTCACGCATGGCGCGCTGGAGGCGCTGAACCTGTGCCTGGCGGCCGTGGCCCAGCCCGGCGACCTGGTCGCGGTGGAGTCGCCCGGCTTTTACGCCAGCCTGCAGGCGCTGGAGCGGCTCAAGATGAAAGCGCTGGAAATTCCGGTGCACCCGCAGGATGGCCTGGACCTGGCGGCGCTGGCCGACGCGCTGCAGCGCCACCCGGTCAAGGCCTGCTGGTTCATGACCTCTTTCCAGAACCCCACCGGCGCCAGCCTGTCGCTGGAGAAAAAGAAGGCCCTGGTCGCACTGCTGGCGGCCCATGACATTCCGCTGATTGAGGACGACGTGTACGCCGAGCTGTATTTCGGCCACCGCGGCTTGCTGCCGGCCAAGGCCTTTGACCGCAAGGGCCTGGTGATGCACTGCAGCTCTTTTAGCAAGACGCTGGCGCCCGGCTACCGCGTGGGCTGGGTGTCGCCCGGGCGCTTCGGCCAGCAGATAGAGCGGCTCAGGCTGATGACCACGCTGTCGGCCAGCCTGCCCGCGCAGATGGCGATCGCCGACTACTTGCAGCACGGCGGCTACGACAAACACCTGCGCAAGCTGCGGCATGCGATGGAGTCGCAGCTCTCCAGCCTGCTGGCCGCCATCGCCCGCCATTTCCCGCCGGACGTGCGTGTGTCGCGCCCCGCGGGCGGCTATTTTGTGTGGGTGGAATTCGCCGAGGGTTTTGACGCGCTGGCTCTGCACCAGGCGGCGCTGGAGCTGGGCATAGGCGTGGCGCCGGGCCCGGTGTTTTCAGCGCGGCGCAACTTCCGGCACTGCCTGCGGCTCAATTACGGCCATCCGTGGAGCGAGCGTTTTGAGGCGGCGATGCAGGGCCTGGGAATGCTGGCGCGGCGGCAGAGCCCCTACACAGAGGCCGCAAACTGAGCGTTGGCGGCTTGCCTAGCGGTGCTTGTCCGGCAAGGCGCGCACGCAGGCCACAAAATGGTCCCAGCTGGCCTGAACTTCCTTGACGCGTACACCCTTGTCGAGCACCGCGCCGCAGGCGGCTTCGGCGCGCCGCACCACCTTGGTCAAGGCGCTGGCGGGCAGGGGCGGGATCTGCGCGCGCAGGGTGTCGGCCTTGCTGCGCATCTGGGCGATGGCGTCCTTGGCCAGGGTCTTGTTGCCGGCGCAGGCGATCATGCCAATCATCTCAGCCATTTCGCCAAAGGCCGGGTCCAGGTTCCAGAGCGCCGCCGTGCCCAGCGCCAGCGCCCACATGCGCTTGTTGCGCGTCGGCGCGGCGGCGGCCTGGCCGCCATCAGCTGGCTGCGGCCCGGCGGGCTGGATCTCGGGAGGGGAAGGATTCTTCATGGCGGGCGTGTCTTGTATAGACAAGGCAATATTCTGCCCGAGTCGCCTGGCCGCGCCGGCCCGGGCCGGCAAAACCCGGTCTGGCACCAAGGAAAGCGTTGACAGCTGAATGTAAAGGGCGCCGGTTCAGCCGCCATCGACCCAGTCGGCAATGCGCCTGCAGACCCAGTCCGCATCGTCATGCGGCAGGTCGTGGCCGGCCCAGGGGTGCTCGTGGTGGGCGGCCTGCCAGGCCTGGGCCAGCCGGGCCGAGCAGCGCGGGTGCACCAGGTGGTCGGCCGACGACGACAGCACCAGGGCCGGGCAGGCCGGCGGCACGGCCATGCTGAAGGCGGCCGCGGCCTTGAGCTGGCGCCAGGCGTTGGCGATGCTCACGGGCGCGTCCTGGCGGATGCGGGTCCACGCTGCAATGTCCTGCTCCAGCGAAGTAGTGCGGTTGCAGGTGATGCGGTGGATCACGCGCTCGGCATGCTCCGCGTTGCTCCAGCGCGCCGCCACCAGCGCCAGCGGCAGCCAGTTGCCGGGGCGCAGGCGTTCGCTCGTGCGGCCCAGCGGTCGCATGCTGGTGTTCACCAGCACCAGCCGTTCGATCTCTTGCGGATAACGCTGTGCCCAGTCGGCGGCCACCATCGCGCCCAGCGACATCGCCACCAGGCTGTAGGGCGGCGCAAGCCCGCGCGCGCGCAGCTGTCCGCGCGCGAAGTCGGCCATGGCACCCACTGTGGCCGATGAGGTTTCGCGGCGGAACACACCGTTGCCCGGCAAGTCCAGTGCCAGCACGCGGGTGGCGGCGCTGGCCGAGCCCGGCAAGGCGCGCGCCAGCCGCTCCGCGAAATCGCCCCAATGCCGCGCCTCGCGGGTCAGGCCCCTGAGCAGCACCCAGCTCATGCGAGCACCCGCCTGGGCCGCCAGTGCGCCGTGGCCAGCCGCGCGAGCTGTGCGCGCCGCTCCTCCGAGGGCAGCCAGTTCGGCGCGGCAAAGGCGGCGCGTGTGAGGAAGTCCAGCAAGTCCGCATGGCGGCGCAACACGCGCTTGGTGCGGTGCGCCTTCATGGGGTTGAAGATGCCGTGCCGCGAAAACAGCTGGCGCGGGTTCTTGCGTATCCACAGCCAGGAGCCCAGCTCCAGCGTCATCGGCAGGAACACATGGCGCGGCGGCGCGTGGTCGTAGGCATGGTCCCAGAGGTCGCCGTGCAGCAGGTACTGGTTGCTCTGCGGCTCAAAACTGTAGGCGTGGTGCGGGTGCGACTGCTCCAGCATGGTCCGCAGCGCGAACATCTCGGGCAGGTGCGCCATCAGCCGGCGCGTCTTGGCATAGGGAAACCACAAGCTGTCGTCAAAGCCGTAACCCGAATGGCAGTCCAGCGCCAGGCTGAAGGGGCGGCTGGCGAGTTGCTCGCTCACCACCCGCAGCAAGGCCGCGCTTTCGGCCTCCATGGGCGCGCCGGGCCGGCCGCAGTACCAGGGCAGCAGGGGGCTGATGGTCTGCCCGCCCGCGAGAAAGGGCACCTGGCTTTCGGCCCGCTGCGGCGCGTTGCGCATCAGGTCCACGCCCTGCGGGTTGGCGCGCTTGTGCGCCCACATGCCGCCCGGGTTGACGATGGGCATGAAAACCAGCCGAATTTTTTCGAGCTGGCGGTGCAGCAGCTCGTCCCACTCCAGGCGGAACAGCAGCGCGCGCAGGTAATGCAGGATCAACTGCGTGCCTATGCGTTCCAGCCCGTGGATGCCGCCGAAAAAACCGACGGCCGGCGCCTGCGGGTCGGCCGAGCCTATGCTGGCCGTGTAAAGCGGAAACGAGGGCCCGGCCGTGTGCGCCTCGGCCACCACGTCCACCTCAAAGTGTGCGCTGCCCGCCAGCAGGATCGCCTTGAGTTCCTCCAGCTCCGCAAAACTCGCGGCCGCGTCGCGCGCCGGCGTCAGGCTGTAGGGGCTGTGCAGGCTGCGGGGACTTTGCACGGCGGCGGTCGACGGCGGGATTTCCATCCCTGACATGCTGGCACAGTTGTTTGACAGCGCGCTACATGCCGGCCGGGTTTTTTGTATCGAATGCCGCTGCAGCCCCTTCAGTTGCCGGTTCGCTGGGCGATTGCGGCGATCACCTGGTGCAAGGCCTTGTTCACCGGCTTGTCGCCGCGCATCACCAGCGCCAGCGTTCTTTGCAGCCGCGGGTAGAGCGGGTGCACCACGAGTTCGGGGTGCTGGCCCGGGCCGGTCACGGCCATGGCCGGCAGGATGCTGCAGCCCAGGCCGGCGGCCACCATCTCCTTGATGGCCTCCACGCTGCCCAGCTCCATCACGGGCCGGGGCGCGTGGCCGGCATCGCGAAACCACTGGTCGATGATCACGCGGGTGTTGGCCGCCGGTTCGAAGAGCACAAGCTCGCGTTTGGCCAGGAAGGCCGGCGTGATCCTGGTGGGCAGCGGCGCTTCGCGCTTGGAGGCGATGGCCACGAACTCATCGTTCAGCAGCGGCGTGGTGACCAGCGCGCGGCGCTTGACCGGCAGGGTCACCAGCGCCAGGTCCAGGGTGTTGCCTTCCACCGCCTTGACGAAGTCTGCCGTGTTGCCGGTGCTGACCACCACGCTGAGCTTGGGAAAGCGCCTGCGCAGCGAGCGCAGGATTTGCGGCAGCAAGTACAGGCAGGCCGTGGCGCCGGTCCCCAGCGTCACGCGGCCCTCGACGTTGGACGAATGCGAGGCCATGGCGGCCATCACGCCGTCCACCGCCGTGTTGACCTGCTGTATGCCGGCCAGCAGGTCCAGCCCCGCCGGCGTGGGCGCGGCCCGGCGCGCCACGCGTTCAACCAGGCGCACGCCCAGCCGCTGCTCCAGCTGCCGCACCTGCAGGCTGATGGCCGGTTGCGACAGCCCCAGCCTTTCGGCCGCACCCGAAAAACTGCCGGTTTCGATGATGAGCGCATAGGTGCGCAGGTGGTCCAGGTTGAGCATGCAAAGAAATTCTAATGAAAATCATAAGTTTTCACATATTTACTTATGCTGAGCCTTGCGCAACCATGGCGGCATGCAGCATTTTTCTTCACAGACTCCCCTCGCGCCCTGCGCCAGTCCCATGGCCGGCGCGCTTTCCATCCGCCCCTGCACCGAGAGCGACACCGTGGCGATCCAGGCCATCTACGCCCACTACGTGGCGACCAACCTGGCCACCTTCGAACTCGAGCCGCCCACCGTGGAGCAGATGCGCTCGCGCCGCGCCGACATCCTGCGCGGCGGCTATCCCTACCTGGTGGCGCAGCAGGGCGGCGAGGTGGTGGGTTATGCCTATGGCAGCGCCTGGCGTGCGCGGCCGGCCTACCGGCATACCGTGGAGGATTCGATTTACGTCGCGCCCGGCATGCGCCAGACCGGCGTTGGCAGCGCCTTGCTGCGCGAGCTGATCAGCGAGTGCGAACAGCGCGGCTTCCGGCAGATGGTGGCGGTGGTCGGCAACAGCGCGAACACGGGGTCCTTGCGGGTGCACGAGGCGCAGGGCTTTGCGCGCGTCGGCACGCTGGCTTGCGTCGGCTACAAATTCGGTGAGTGGGTGGACACGGTGCTGATGCAGCGCGTGCTCGGCGAGGGCGCGGCATCACCCGGAGGCCGGCCCGTGGCCCAGGCCGTTTAGCGCTGCTCTCAGTCGGCCGGCGCGATCACCACATCCGACAGCGGGTAGGCCACGCAGGGCAGGATGTAGCCTGCGGCTTTTTCCTCGGCGCTCAGGCCCGGCCATTCGATGCGGTAGGCGACCTGCCCGCTGGCCAGCCGGCGGATGCAGGTGCGGCAGGTGCCGTTGCGGCAGGAGCTGTCCATGGCCACGCCGGCCAGGAGCGCCGACTGAAGAAGGGGCAGGGACGGCGAGGCGCTGAAGCGCGCTCCCTCCGGGTCCAGCCGGGCGCTGAACACCGGCGCGGCGGCGGGCTTGCCAGCTTGGGTTTCGTCGTCCATGGCCGTCTGTTCGCGGTGGCGTTCGCCTCAGCCGCGCATGCGCTCGAGCAGCAGCACCGTCATCAGGGCTAGCAGCAATTGCTGCTCCTCGCGCTCATTGAACGGCGCCATCTGCGCAGCGGCGAACCGGCCCTCAAATAGGGCGGGTTGCTTGGTGAGTTCGGCCACCAGCGTGCCGTCGGGCCGGGTGACCTGGTAGGCCGGGTGGAACACATAGCCCGAGAAAATCCCGATCAGGGGAATCTGGCTGAAGAGCCCGTCCAGGAAACGCGTCGTCACGCTTTTTTCATTGATGCTGAAAAGCGTGATGCCGTTGTCCAGCACCTCAAAACCGGCCCGCCACATGGAGCGCATGCCGCGCCGCTTGATGCCGCCCAGCGCCGCACCCTGGTGATCGGTGAAGTGGTACAGCGCCGAAAAATCGATGACCCGGTCGGCCTTGATCTGGTGCAGCAACTGGTCCTGCTTCTCGTTGGTGAACACCGAGATGGCTTCCTTGAGCTTGAAGAGTTTCTGTTTGACATATGCCACCGGCTGGTCGCGGGCGTCCTTGACCAGGAACTGCGGCGCAAACGCCATGAGCTTGAAAGACATTTGCAGGGGAAACTGAAGGCGTTGGGCCATGGTGCGAGCACTTGTAAGGGTTATGGTGCGCCGAATGTACCCGAGGTCCGGCCGCTTCCGGCCATCGGCGCGCCGTTCGGCGGGCGTGGGTCAATGTATTGCCGCCTGGGCGGCAATTTGGGCGACAATTCCGCTCCGCCGGATTTTTTTTTCGACCCCCAGAACAAACCCCCCGATTTTTCATGTCCAGTTACTCCATCCGTCCTGCCACGTCCCGCGATGCCAAAGCCATCGCCGAAATCCATGTCGCCACCTGGCAAGCCGCCTACAAGGACCTCCTGCCCGAGGACTATCTGGCCAAGATCACCGTCGAAAAACGCCAGGCCTACTGGCGCGAAGCCATCGAATTCAGCGAACCGCAACTGCTGGTGGCCACCGAAGGCGAACAGGTCGTGGGTTTTGTCGGCTTTGACCGCTCACGTGACGCCGGCACCAAATCCACCGTCGGCGAAATCTGGGCTCTGTACGTCCACCCCGATCACTGGCGCAAAGGCGCCGGCCTGGCCCTCTGGGACGGTGCGCGTGAAGGCCTGAAGGATGAAGGCTGCACCCAGGTCACGCTGTGGGTGCTGTTGCGCAATGAACGGGCCTTGGCGTTTTATGAACACGCCGCCGGCTTCAAGAGGGAGATGCCCTCCCTCAAGACGGTGGCGTTTGGCAGCGCCAAGCTTGAGGAGATTCGGCTCAAGCGCCTGGTTGATTGAGTTTGAGTCCTGCTGGCCGGGTCCTGGTGGCCAGCAAGCCTAGCAGAGGACAGGGAGCGGAAAATCCCGACCTTATGAAGGCACATTGACGACCCGCTCATCATCCGGAATGAGCGGCGTCCCCTCATCGGGTTCCACCGGCAACTCCAGGCCTTCGTCGTCTTCGGCGGCTTCTTCGGGTGGGCCGTAGCGGGGCTGGCCGTTGTCGCTCAGGCGGGATTTTGGGGTGCGTCTTGCATTCCTGGACATGAAACTCTCCTTGGGTCCGGATGAGGTTTGGTCAGGCCTTGATGATGCGGGCCTGTATGGCGCGGCCCGCCAAGCCAAGTGACCGTTCTCCTGTCAGCCCGGTCCGACAGCCGGCCGGGCCTTGCAACACTCCCTTGTCCTACATGCAGCCTGTCCGGCCGCGCACAGCCCGCTGCCTGGGTTGTGCCTACAGTGGTCGGACGCGCCGGATGATCTTTTGATGGCCTATGCCACCGGCAACGCGACATCCGTATTTTGTGGAATATTTTTGAAAGAAGCACCATGGACAAAACCACAGCATCACCCGCCGGCGGCAATCCCATCCAGCGCGGTGTCGAGTCCGCCGGCGCGGCGCTTCACAGCGGCATCGACAAGGTGGCCGATCCGGCACGCAGCGCGGTGGACCGCGCTTCCTCGGCGGCGCACCAGGGTGTCGACAAGCTCGCGGGCACCGCCAGCAGCGTGGCCGACCGTTTTGCCGACCAGACGCGCCGCATCAGCGAGGCGCCTGCGCATGCGCTGGAAGTCTCGAAATCCTGGGTGCAGGAAAGGCCGCTGGAAGCCGTGGGCGCGGCCCTGGCCCTGGGCTTTATCCTGGGACGATTGACCGCGCGCTGAGCCAGTGCTCCTGACGGAAATCATCCGGAAAAGCCGCCTGCGGGCGGCTTTTCTTTTGCCGTCGTGGAAGTTGGGTAAAGTGGCGGCTCTTCCTCGGCGCCATAAATACGACACCACGCGCCGGATGCCTCTTCCACATTGCTGCGATCCGACGCCGCAGCCCTGACGAAAAGAACACCATGGCCAGCAGCCTGCTTGCATTGATTGACGACATCGCCACCGTGCTCGACGACGTGGCGCTGCTTTCCAAAGTCGCCGCCAAAAAAACCGCCGGCGTACTCGGCGATGACCTGGCGCTCAATGCCCAGCAGGTTGCCGGCGTCAAGGCCGATCGCGAGCTGCCGGTGGTCTGGGCCGTGGCCAGGGGCTCCTTCATCAACAAGGCCATCCTGGTGCCGACGGCGCTGGCCATCAGCGCTTTCGCGCCCTGGGCGGTGACGCCGCTGTTGATGGTGGGCGGCGCTTTTCTTTGTTACGAGGGCTTTGAAAAACTCGCGCACAAATTCATGCACAGCGCGCACGAGCAGGCCGCCGAACACGAGGCGCTGGCTGCCGCGCTGTCCAATCCCGCGGTGGACCTGGTGGCGCTGGAAAAGGACAAGATCAAGGGCGCGGTGCGCACCGACTTCATCCTGTCTGCCGAGATCATCGCGATCACGCTGGGCACGGTGCAGGCCAGCCCCTTTGTGACGCAGGTGGCGGTGCTCTGCGGGATTGCCGTGGCCATGACGGTCGGCGTGTACGGTCTGGTGGCCGGCATCGTCAAGCTCGACGACGGCGGGCTTTACCTGAGCCAGCGCACGGGCGAGGGTGCCTGGCCGCGCCTGCAGCGACGCGGGGGGCGGGCGATCCTGTGGGCCGCGCCCTGGCTCATGAAGGGGCTGTCGCTGGCCGGCACGGCCGCGATGTTCCTGGTGGGCGGCGGCATACTCACGCACGGCTTCGCGCCCTTGCACCACTTCATTGAAGCGCTCACGCAGCAAGTGGCAACCGGTGCCGGCGCATTCCTGGCCGCGCTCACGCCGCTGTTGATGGATGCGCTGGTCGGCCTGGTGGCGGGCGCGCTGGTGCTGCTGCTGGTCAGCTTGGCCAAACGCCTGAAGCCGCGCTCCTAGTCGGATTTGCGGGCCGGTGTACCGTCCGGCGATTCGCGCTGGCTGTCGCCGGCTTCGCCCGCGGGCTGGTCATCGGTGACGGGAAAGGGCCAGCGCCCTTTTTGCCGGGGCGGTGTGGGCAACACGGCTTCCCGTGCCCGCTGCTCCAGTGCCTTGCGGCTTTCGGCATCGGGCGCTGGGGCTTTTAATCTTGGCATGTGAGGTCTTTCGCAAGCAGTGCAGGACGGTTCGGACAGGCCTTAACCTTAATCGGCGAATGCCGCTTGCGCTGTAGGCTGTCAGTGACGCCGTCTGTAGGAGATGCCGGGCCGGGGCGGCGGCTACTCGACCAGCGCTTCGGCAACGGGCTGTGCGCGCGCGGCGCGCCCCGGCAGGCTGCTCTTGCGCTGGATCAGGTCGTGCCTGGCGAACAGGTCGGCGATCCAGTCGACAAAGACGCGCACCTTGTTGCTCAGGTGGCGGTTCGGCGGGTAGACCACGTGAATCGGCTTGGCCGCGGAGCACCAGCCGTTGAACAGCGGCTCCAGCGCGCCGCTGCTGATGTGCTGCTGTACCAGGAAGGTGACCGTCTGCAGGATGCCCAGGCCGGCCAGCGCCGCCGCCACGCCGGCGTTCGAATCGTTGACAGAGAGCTGGTGGTAGCCCTCGACCTCCACCATTTCGCCGTCCTTGTGCAGCGTCACGCCGTAGAGCTTGCCGTCGCGCGGCGATACATAGCGGATCAGCCTGTGCCCATGCGCGAGTTCCTGCGGATGTTGCGGTGTTCCATGGCGCTTGAGATAAGCCGGCGAGGCGCAGGACATCAAATAGAACTCGCCGATGCGGCGTGCCACCAGCGACTGGTCGGTGATCTCGCCGCCGCGTATCACGCAGTCCACGTTTTCGGCCAGGATGTCTATGGGGCGGTCGCTCACACCCAGCTCCAGCTGGATGTCGGGGTAGCGCGCATAAAAATCCGGCAGGGCCGGGATCACCACTGCCATGCCCAGGGAGGAGGGGATGTCCACCTTGAGCCGGCCGCGCGGGCTGGCCTTGGCGCGCGACATGCTCGATTCGAGCTCTTCCATCTCGCCGAGCAGGCGGCCGGCGCGTTCGTAGTAGGCCGCGCCGTCGGCCGTGACCGTGACCTTGCGTGTGGTGCGGTTGAGCAGCTTGGTGTCCAGCGACTGCTCCAGCGTCTGGATCAGCCGCGTCACGGTCGGCTTGGGCATGCCCATGGAATCGGCGGCCTTGGTGAAGGTGCCGGCTTCCACGACCCGTACAAAGGCCTGCATTGCGGAAAACTTGTCCATGAAAAGTCCTGTCCTGTGGTCCTGGTAAGGGTCTGTCAATGCATTTGAGGCGCCGCGGGCCGGTAGGCCTGCTGCCTCATCCCCCGGCGGTGGATGGCCGCGAGGGTCCTGGGAAAAGCCGGGGAGGTCCGTGAACAGAGATCCGCGGGGGAACTGCGAGGGGCGATTGTGACCATCATGGCGGCTTCCCGTGACGGCCGCCAAATAGCCCTTGGTCGTGTCCGGGTTTTCCCGAGGTCTGTGGACCCTGCCATGGGGGCAAGGCCCACACTTCGCGTCCCAAGCCTCAAGTCGCGGCAATGAAGCGGGCAGGGGCTTGCGCGGCAAATTGCCCGGTACGACAGCGTGGGGGGCACAGGCATACCCTCGATTGTTGCACTGGTGAAATAAAGAATAAACAGAACGGCTATTTATTAAGTGACACCCCGGGCGTATCTTCTGCTGCATTGCAACAAACCGGAGCCCTACGCGGTTCACGACGATGAAAAGCCAGCAGCCCGCCACGCCAGGCGACGACAAAACCAGCCCCCCGTGGGTCGAAAAGCAGATCCAGCTTGCGCTGAAAAAGCCGCTGGACGTGCGTTTCTATGGCCGCCGCGGCAGCGCGGGCGTGTCGCCGCTGGTGCTGCATTTCCACGCGGGCGCCTTTGTGGGCGGCTCGCTGGAGGGCGGCTCCTGCGTGGCCGGGCTGCTGGCCGATGCCGGCGCGGTGGTGATGTCGCTGGACTATCCACTGGCGCCGGATCACCCCTTTCCGAGTGCCGTTGAGATGGGCTATGCCGCCCTGGAGTGGGCTTTCAAGGCCCGCCACAAGCTCCCCC
>NZ_AKIV01000060.1 GCF_000282655.1 Polaromonas sp. CF318 | reverse complement strand
CTGGCGGGCCAGGCCGGCCGCCACGATGTTCTTGGCAACGTAGCGGGCGGCGTAGGCGGCCGAACGGTCCACCTTGCTGGGGTCTTTGCCGCTGAAGGCGCCGCCGCCGTGCGGGCAGGCGCCGCCGTAGGTGTCGACGATGATCTTGCGGCCGGTCAGGCCGCAGTCGCCTTGCGGGCCGCCGATGACGAAGCGGCCGGTTGGGTTGATCAGATAACGGGTGTCTTTGGTCAGCATGCCCTTGGGCAGCACCGGCTTGATGATTTCCTCGATGATGGCTTCATTGAAAGAGGCCTTCATCTTGTGCGGGGTTTCGCTCTGGTCGGGGCTGTGCTGGGTGGACAGCACCACGGTGTCTATGCTGTGCGGCTTGCCGTCCACGTAGCGCATGGTCACCTGGCTTTTTGCGTCGGGGCGCAGGAAAGGCAGGCGGCCGTCCTTGCGCAGCTGGGCCTGGCGCTCGACCAGGCGGTGCGCGTAGTAAATCGGCGCGGGCATCAGGTCGGGCGTTTCGTCGCAGGCGTAACCGAACATCAGGCCCTGGTCGCCGGCGCCTATGTTCAGGTGGTCGTCGGAGGCGTGGTCCACGCCCTGGGCGATGTCGTTGGACTGCTTGTCGTAGCAGACCATGACGGCGCAACCCTTGTAGTCGATGCCGTATTCGGTGTTGTCGTAGCCGATGCGCTTGATGGTGTCGCGCGCGACCTGGATGTAGTCAACGTGGGCGTTGGTGGTGATCTCGCCGGCCAGCACGACCAGGCCGGTGTTGGTCAGGGTCTCGGCGGCGACGCGGCTGCGCGGGTCCTGTTTGAAGATCGCATCGAGAATCGCGTCGGAAATCTGGTCAGCTACCTTGTCGGGATGGCCTTCGGAGACGGATTCGGAAGTAAAGAGAAAATCGTTCGCCATTGCGTACACTCCATGAAGTTTGTCGGCGCGTTGCCGGCTGGGGTGCTTCGGCGAACGCTTTAGCAGTTTGGTTTAATGTCGCCCTGCAAGTTGTTCAATAACTCGGCGACAGCCCTCATTATAAGACAGCCCTTTTTCGGCTGGATTGGCCCATCAATACCCCTTTTGCCTGATCAATGCCCTGGTTGTTCCGATTTTTCGCCCTCTGGCCGCTGGCTGCCCTGCATGCGCTGGGCGCGGGGCTGGGCTGGCTGGTCTGGGCGCTGAGCCCGCGCTACCGCGCGCAGTTCCGGGCCCACGTGGCGCAGGCCGGCCTGCCCTTTGAGCTGGCCCGCCCGGCGATCGCCGAAGCCGGGCGCTTTATCGCCGAACTGCCCAAGCTGTGGATGCGGCCGGCCACGGAATCCTGCCTGGGCAATGTGCGGGTGGAGGGCCAGGCCCATGCCGAAAGCGCTTTCGCGCAAGGCCGCGGCGTGATTTTTTTCGGGCCGCATTGCGGCAGTTTTGAGCTGGGCCCGCAGGCGCTGGCCGAGCTCTACGGCCCCATCACCGCCATCTACCGGCCCGCGCGCAAGGCCTGGCTGGCGCGGCTGGAGCGCCTGGCGCGCGACCGCGCCAACCTCACGGTGGTTCCGGCCTCCCTGAGCGGCATCCGCCTGATGCACAAGACCCTCAAAGCCAACCAGGCCGTGGCGCTGCTGACCGACCAGGTACCGCCCGAGGGGCTGGGCGTCTGGGCGCCGTTCTTCGGCAAACCGGCTTACACCATGACCCTGGCGGCGCGACTGGCGCTGCAAAGCGGGGCGGTGCTGTTGCCGGTGAGCTGCGAACGCCTGCCGCACGGCAGCGGCTACTTCCTCAAGATATGGCCGGCGGTCCAAGGAGTCCAACCCGACGACGCCGGCAAGCCGCGCGCCGAGCTGCTGCAGGCCGTGACGCAGATCAACCGCGCGATTGAAGCCATTGTGCTGAGCCAGCCCGGCCAGTACCTGTGGGGCTACGCACGCTACAAGACACCACGCAAGGAAGCACCGCTTTGAAGACTGTCCGCCAGATGGCCAGCCGGCTCGTAACCCGCGGCGGCATTCTTTTCATGCAGCTGCTGGCCCTGGTGCCGCTGTCGTGGACACGCGGCCTGGGGGTGCTGCTCGGCTGGGTGTTGTATGCCGTTGTCGGCGCGCGCCGGCGCGTGGTGGACGCCAACCTGGCCCTGTGTTTCCCGGCGCTTTCCGCCGAAGAGCGGCGCCGACTGAACGTGCAGACCTTTGTGTACTTCGCCCAGGCCTGGCTGGACCGCGCCTGGCTGTGGCACGCGCCCAAAGCCTGGGTGCAGCGCCGCGTACACCTGACGGGCGCGGTTGAAGAACTCGCGGGCAACGCGCCTACGGTGATTTTCCTGCCGCATTTTGTGGGCCTGGATGCGGCCTGGACCGCGGTGGCGCTGCAGATGCCCCGGCCCTCCACAACCATTTACACCGACCAGTCCAACAAGCTGGTGGACCGCTGGATACTGCGCGGGCGCCGGCGCTTCGGCAACCTGCGCCTGTTCGGCCGCGCGGCCGGCGTCAAGCCCATCGTGGCGGCGCTGCGCGAAGGCCAGCCCCTGTATTTGCTGCCCGACATGGATTTCGGCCCCGACGATTCGGTGTTCGTGCCCTTCTTCGGCGTACCGACCGCCACCGTGCCATCGCTCTCGCGCTTTGCCAAACTGGGCCGCGCCAAGGTACTGCCGCTGCTGCCGCGCATCACCGCCACCGGCTATGAGGTGCAGGTGCTGCCGGCCTGGAGCGATTTCCCCAGCGACGACCCGGTGGCCGACACCGCGCTCATGAACGCGCGGCTGCGCGACTACATCGAAGCCATGCCGGCGCAGTACTACTGGGTGCACAAGCGCTTCAAGACCCGGCCAGAGGGCGATCCTTCGATGTATTGAGCTGGCGCAGGCCTGCGGCCGTTAGCGTAAAAAATCCCGCAGGTATGCCGCCACCAAGGCCGGCTGCTCATGGACTATCCAATGGGTCGCCCCCGCGATGCGCTGCAACGCCATCTGCGGCACATAGTCCTGCAAGCCGTCCAGCAGGGCCGCCGGCAGGGCGATGTCGTCCATGGCCCAGAGCACCAGGGTGGGAAGATGGATTTCCAGCATCTCGCGAGGAATCGTCACGGCCGCCGCGGCCGGGTCGTTGTGCGGCGGGCCGGGCCGGGGAGGGCGCAGCGGCGAGGCGCGGTAGTAGTTGCAGGGCCCGGTCAGTCCCCGGCGCCAGACATCGCGGTATTGTTCGCGCAGCGCATCGGTGAGCCAGGCGTGCGGGCCGTCGGCCGCGCCCATGTGGGTGAAAAACTCCCAGAGGCGGCGAAAGTCGTCCTCGGCCAGCAGTGCTTCTGCGTCGGGGCGGATCAGGAAATTCATATAGGCACTGGCGGCCTGCTGCGCCGGCGAATGCTGCAGCTCGCGCAAAAAAGTGCCGGGGTGGGGTGAGTTGATGATGGCCAGTTTTTTCATCAGGGCCGGATGGCCTGCGGCCAGGTTCCAGGCCACGGCGCCGCCCCAGTCGTGGGCAATCAAACATTCAAGCCGTCCGCCCTCCAGCGTGATCAGAGCCGCGATGTCCTGCACCAGATGCTTGGGCCGGTAGGCCGCGGCCTCGGCGGGTGCGCTGGATTGTTCAAAGCCGCGCAGGTTGGGTGCGATGCAGCGAAAGCCGCCGTTTTCAGGCCGGGCAAAGTGTTCAAGCAGGCCGTCCCAGACAAAAGCCGCTTCGGGAAAACCGTGCAGAAACATCAGCACGGGCCGGCCTTTGGCACCGCTGGTGCGGCAGGACAGGCTGATGCCGTGGGGCAGGGCCTGCAAACGGGTTTCAATCATGGCGTTCGCTTTCTGGCTAGGACTGAAAGCGCCGCCCGTCCTCAATCGTTGATTTCAGGCAAGTCGTCGGGCGCACCCTTGGCGGGCTTGCCCGGCTTTTCATTTTCAGCCGGATGCGCCCAGTCCCACAAATGCTGGGCGACTTCCTCAACGCCCTGGCGCTTCAGCGAAGAAAAGAGTTTGACGTCTCCGCCGCCGGCCTGCAGTCGCACAATGGACAGCGCCTTGGCCGCCTCGGTCTTGTTGAGCTTGTCCGATTTGGTCAGCAGCACCAGGAATTTCAGGCCTTCTTCGACGCGCGGACGGATCACGTCGAGCAGGATTTCGTCGAGCTCGGTCAGGCCCAGACGCGGGTCGCACAGCAGCACCACGGCTTTCAGGTTGTCGCGTGTCTGCAAATAGTTGCCCATCACCTGCTGCCAGCGGTATTTGGCCTCCTTGGGCACTGCCGCATAGCCGTAGCCCGGCAGGTCGGCCAGCACCGCGTCCATCACGCCCTGTTTGCCCAGGCTGAACAGGTTGATGCTTTGCGTGCGCCCGGGCGTCTTGGAGGCAAAAGCCAGCCTGTGCTGCTGCGTCAGCGTGTTGATGCAGGTGGATTTGCCGGCATTGGAGCGGCCCACGAAAGCGATTTCGGGCACGTCGACGCGCGGCAGGTGCTTGAGTTCGGGCGCGGTGGTGAGGAACTTGGCCGTGTGCAGCCAGCCCATGGCGATCTTGGGATCGGGGGCGCCGGGTGCGGCGGGAGCTTGTTTGGGCGGCGGTGCGGAGGTCATGGTCGGGCGGTCCCTGAAGGTCGTTTGCATGCCGGCGGCATGCGTTGAAAGGGGCCAAAGCCCCTGTGGGCGGGGCTTGGGAGGCCGTCAACCGGCAGGGAGCTCCTGGCGGCTTGCCGCGGCAAGACCCCGAATAATCGGGGGTGCCCTGAAGCCATTGTAAAATCAGAAAGTTATACGTTTTGTGCGCCAACCAATTAAAACCCCCGATATGAAGCTGTTCGTTACTTCCCTCCTGGCCGCTTTGCTGGCCGTGCCCGCCGTATCGTCCTTCGCCGCCGGCGAAGCAGCCGCACCCGCGCACGATGCCGCCCCGGCCGCCGCAGCGGCTCCGGCCAAGGTTGCCAAACCCGATCTGGTCAAGGGCGAGGCCAGCTTCACCGCCGTGTGCGCGAGCTGCCACGGCGCCGACGGCAATTCCGGCACGCCGGCCAACCCCAAGCTGGCGCAGCAGCACCCCGAATACCTGGTCAAGCAGCTGCAGGAGTTCAAATCCGGCAAGCGCAAAAACCCCATCATGCAGGGCTTCGCCTCGGCGCTCTCCGACGATGACATGAAAAACATTGCCTACTGGGCCACCTCGAAAAAAGCCAAAACCGGCTTTGCCAAGGACAAGGAGCTGGTCGCCCTCGGTGAGCGCATCTACCGCGGCGGCGTGCAGGACCGCCAGATCGCCGCCTGCGCGGGCTGCCACAGCCCGACCGGCGCCGGCATTCCTTCCCAGTACCCGCGCCTGAGCGGCCAGCATTCCGACTACACCGTGACGCAACTGACGGCTTTCCGTGACGGCAGCCGCAAGAACAGCATCCCCATGACCCAGGTCGCCGCCAAGCTCAACGACCGCGAAATCCGTGCTTTGGCTGACTACATTGCCGGCTTGCGCTAAGCCGCTGCCCGCCTGGAGGCGGGTTTTTTTGCCGAAAATACACGCAGGCCGACTGCAGTATTGAACCCAAGCCGCTAAAACCAATCACACCAAGGCGGGTCTTTCTGATGAAGGCCCGCCTTTTTCTTTTTCCCTTGCCGGCTGCCGCCAGCCGATCCGGTTCCACTTAAAGCATGACAGTTTCCACCCAGGGTATGAAGGTCAATTGGGGCTCCCGCAGCTTGCGGGCGTCGGTGGAACTGTTGTCGTCCATGCGGTTTTCCATTTCGCTGCTGACGGTGATCTGCATCGCGTCCATCATCGGCACGGTGCTCAAGCAGGCGGAGCCGCTGGGCAATTATGTGAACCAATTCGGCCCGTTCTGGGCGCAGGCTTTCAGCCTGCTGAGCCTGAACACGGTCTACAGCGCCTGGTGGTTTTTGCTGATCCTGGCCTTCCTGGTGATCTCCACCTCGTTGTGCATCGCGCGCAACACGCCCAAAATCCTGGCGGACTTGAGCCAGCTCAAGGAGAACGTCCGCGAGCAAAGCCTCAAGGCCTTCGGCCATCGTGCCGAGGCCGCGCTGGCCGAAGCGCCCGAGGCCGCCGCGCGCCGCATCGGCCAGACGCTGGTGCAAAGCGGCTGGAAGGTCAAGCTGCAGCAACGCCAGACGCCCGAAGGTGGCGGCTGGATGGTGGCCGCCAAGAAGGGCGCGGCCAACAAGCTCGGCTACATCGCGGCGCACAGCGCCATCGTGCTGGTGTGCGTGGGCGGCCTGCTGGACGGCGACATGATCGTGCGCGCGCAGATGTGGCTCAACGGAAAGTCCATCTATACCGGCGGCGGCCTGATCGCCGACGTGCCGGCGCAGTATCGCCTGAGCGACAGCAACCCGACCTTTCGCGCTAACCTGCTGGTGGCCGAGGGCACCCAGTCCGGCACCGCCATCCTGAACCAGCCCGGCGGCGTGCTGCTGCAGGAGCTGCCGTTTTCCATCGAGCTGAAAAAATTCATCGTCGAGTACTACTCGACCGGCATGCCCAAGCTGTTCGCCAGCGACATCATCATTCACGACAAGGAAACCGGCGAGAAGATTCCGGCGCGCGTGGAAGTCAACCACCCGGCCCGCCACAGGGGCATCGAGATTTACCAGTCCAGCTTTGACGACGGCGGCTCCAGCGTCACGCTCAAGGCCATTCCCATGGCGGCGGCCACCAAGCCCTTTGAAATCCAGGGCACGATAGGCGGCACCAGCAGCCTGAGCAACGGCCAGGGCGAGGGCGCCGAAAAACTGACGCTCGAGTACACCGCGCTGCGTGTCATCAACGTGGAAAACTTCGCCTCGGGCGGCAGCATGGGCGGCTCGGGCGCCGACGTGCGCAAGGTCGACCTGCACCAGGCCATCGACTCGCGCCTGGGCGCGGCCAACAAGACAGTCACGCAAAAAGAACTGCGCAACGTCGGGCCCAGCGTGAGCTACAAGCTGCGCGACTCCGCCGGCCAGGCCCGCGAATTCCACAACTACATGCTGCCTGTCAAGACCGATCCCGGCGAAAACAGCCCGGCGGTTTACCTGCTGGGTGTGCGCGAAACGCCCTCGGCTCCCTTCCAGTACTTGCGCATTCCGGTTGATGCCGAAGGCGGCATGGACACCTTTTTGCGCCTGCGCGCCGCGCTGGCCAACCCGGCCCAGCGCGAGCTGGCCGTCAGGCGTTATGCCAGCCAGGCCATAGGCCGCGACCGGCCCGAACTGGCACAGCAGCTCGCGGCCTCGGCCTCGCGCGCGCTGGCGCTGTTTGCCGGCAGCGGCTCCGATGCCGTCAACGGCAATGGAAAGACCACGGCGGGCCTGCAGGCGATTTCCGACTTCATGGAGGCCAACGTGCCCGAGGCCGAGCGTAACCGCGCCGGCGAGGTGCTGGTGCGCATCCTCAATGGCGCGCTGTTCGAGCTGGCGCAGATGACACGCGAGCAGGCCGGGCTCAAGCCCATGGCGCAGGACGAGAAAACCCTGGGCTTTATGTCGCAGATGGTGCTGAGCCTGTCGGACGCGCATTTTTACCCCGCGCCCATGGCGTTTGAGCTCAAGGATTTCACCCAGGTCCAGGCCAGTGTGTTCCAGGTGGCGCGCGCCCCGGGCAAAACCATTGTGTACCTGGGCTGTGCCTTGCTCATCCTCGGCGTGTTCGCCATGCTCTATGTGCGTGAACGCCGCGTCTGGGTCTGGCTGGCGCCGGGCGGCCGGGGTGAGGGTGGTAATGCCGCGGGTTCAATGCCAGAATCGGCTTCAAGCAGCCAGGCCACCATGGCCTTGTCCACCAACCGCAAAACGCTGGATGGCGACAAGGAGTTCGAGATGTTGAAAACGAAACTGTTGCAGGCGCCTCTATGAATACCTCCACCATCAACACCACGGCGGTGAACACCACCACGCTGAAGGCCGGCGGCGACACCGCGCTAAGCCTCAACGAAGGCTACTTCGCCCGGCGCAATGTGCTGGACTGGGTGTTCGCCGCGCTGGTCGCCGGCGGCTTTCTCTACGCCTTCGCGCGCTACGGCGCTTTCATGGACGTCTATGAAAAGGGCATCCTGCTGGCGGCCATTCCGGCGGCCATCGCGATGGGCTGGTTCTGGCGGCCGCTGCGGGTGCTCATGGTGGTGGTGAGCGCCTTCGCCCTGCTGGGCATTGCGTCCTACCAGGGTGATCTGGCGCGGGCCGACCAGGTGTTCTGGCTCAAGTACTTTCTCTCCAGTCAGTCGGCCATTCTGTGGATGAGTGTGCTGTTTTTCATGAGCACGATTTTTTACTGGCTGGGGATGTTTGCCAAGGGCCAGAGCAGCACGCTGGAATCCCTGGGCTCCAAAATCGCCTGGGTTGCCGTGGGCATGGCGCTGATCGGCACGCTGGTGCGCTGGTATGAGAGCTACCTGATAGGCGCCGACGTCGGCCACATTCCCGTGAGCAACCTGTATGAAGTCTTCGTGCTGTTTTGCTGGATGACGGCGGCCTTCTACCTCTACTTTGAATCGCAGTACAACACGCGCGCATTGGGCGCCTTCGTGATGCTGGTGGTCAGCGCCGCGGTCGGCTTTCTGCTCTGGTACACCGTGGTGCGCGAAGCCCATGAAATCCAGCCGCTGGTACCCGCCCTCAAAAGCTGGTGGATGAAGCTGCACGTGCCGGCCAATTTCATCGGCTACGGCATGTTCTCGCTGGCCGCCATGGTGTCGCTGTCCTACCTGATCAAGCAGCAGGCCGATGAAACGCGCTGGCACCGGCTCACGCCACTGTGGCTGCTGGGCGTGGTGCTGTGTTTTGTGCCCATTGTGTTTCGCAGCAAGTCGCCGGCCGAAGTGGGCGGCAGCTACTACTGGGTCGGTTACCTGGCGGTGTCGGGGCTGATTGCCGCCGGCATCCTGCTGGGCCGCAAGCGCATCGCCGCGCGCCTGCCCAGCTTTGAAGTGCTGGACGACGTGATGTACAAAGCGATTGCCGTCGGCTTTGCTTTCTTCACCATTGCCACGGTGCTGGGCGCGCTGTGGGCCGCCGAGGCCTGGGGCGGCTACTGGAGCTGGGACCCCAAGGAAACCTGGGCGCTGATCGTCTGGCTCAACTACGCGGCCTGGCTGCACATGCGGCTCATGAAGGGCTTGCGCGGCACAGTTGCCGCCTGGTGGGCCCTGGTGGGGCTGGCCGTCACCTCGTTTGCTTTCCTGGGTGTCAATATGTTCCTCTCGGGCCTGCACAGCTACGGAACCTTGTAGCCGGCCGGGGGTCTTTCTGAAAGCCCGGCTGAATCCGTGTAAGAACCTGACGCGTATTCAGACTAAGCCATAACGGATTTATCAAGGACGCCCCCATGCTCATCAAAACCCACGCCAGCGGCTTCGACCACCCTGTTCCCAGCGAGATCACGCCGCAGGGCATCTACCACGGCCGCCGCGACCTGATCAAGCTCATGGCCACGGGCGCCGCGGGCGCGGCCATGGCCGGCTGGGCGGGGCGCCAGGCAATGGCGCAGACGGTGCAAAAACCCGGCAAGCTCGCAGCCCTGCCCGGCGGCAAATCGGCAGTGGCCGGCGCTGTGACCCTGGAAAAAATCACCGATTACAAAGACGCCTCCAGCTACAACAATTACTACGAGTTCGGCACCGACAAGGCCGACCCGGCCAGGAACGCCCATACGCTGGTTACCAAACCCTGGTCGGTGGCCGTCGAGGGCCTGGTCAAGCAGCCCAAGACCTTCATGCTGGAAGACCTCATCAAGCTGGCCCCGCAGGAAGAACGTATTTACCGCCTGCGTTGCGTGGAGGGCTGGTCCATGGTGATTCCCTGGGTCGGCTATTCATTGTCCGAACTGATCAAGAAGGTGGAGCCGCTCGGCAGTGCCAAATACGTCGAGTTCATCACCCTGGCCGATCCCAAGACCATGCCTTTTGTGGGCTCGCGCGTGCTGGACTGGCCTTATGTGGAAGCCCTGCGCATGGACGAGGCCATGCACCCGCTGGCCTTGCTGGCTTTCGGCATGTACGGCGAAGTGCTGCCCAATCAGAACGGCGCGCCGGTGCGCATGGTGCTGCCCTGGAAGTACGGCTTCAAGAGCGGCAAAAGCATCGTCAAGATCCGCTTCACCGACAAGGAGCCGCGCACGGCCTGGAACAAGGCCGCGGCGCAGGAGTACGGCTTTTATTCGAACGTGAATCCGGATGTCGACCACCCGCGCTGGAGCCAGGCCACCGAACGCCGCATCGGTGAAGACGGCCTGTTCGCCAAGAAGCGCAAAACACTCATGTTCAACGGCTATGAAGCCCAGGTGGGCCAGCTCTACGCGGGCATGGACCTCAAGAAGAACTTCTGATGGCCACCCTGCTGGCGGCGCGGCAAAAATGGTTGCTGCATCCTGCCGCAAAACCCATCCTCTTCGTCGCCTGCCTGTTGCCTTTTGCCTGGCTGTTCTACGGCGCCTTCAGCAACCAGCTGGGTGCCAACCCGGCCGAAGCGCTGATACGCGCCACCGGCGACTGGACGCTGCGATTTATCTGCATAGTCCTGGCGGTCACGCCGCTTCGGGTCATCAGCGGCACGCCGGCGCTGGCGCGTTTCAGGCGCATGCTGGGGCTGTTCGCGTACTTCTATGTGGTCGTTCACCTGCTGAGCTACAGCTGGTTTGACATGGGCTTTGACTTTGCCGATATCGCCAAGGACATCGCCAAGCGGCCTTTCATCCTGGTGGGCTTTTCGGCCTTTGTGCTGCTGACCCCGTTGGCGGCCACGTCATTTAATGCCGCGATCAAGGCCATGGGCGCCAGGCGCTGGCAGTGGCTGCACAAGCTGGTTTACCTGATCGCCGGCCTGGGACTGCTGCATTTTTTCTGGATGCGCGCGGGCAAGAACAATTTCGCCGAGGTGTTTGTGTACGCCGCGATCATTGCCGTGCTGCTGGGCTGGCGCGTGCAGCAATTCCTCAGGAAAAAGAAGCCGCAGCCGGCCTACGGCGTACGCGGCAAGCTGTCCTGACGACAGCCGCCGTAACCGCCGTCCTTCAGCCTGCCACCAGCTGTTCCTGCCGCATCTGGTCTTGCGCGCTTTCCCGCCGGCGTATCAGGTGCGCCTTGTCGCCATCCACCAGCACTTCAGCCGCGCGGCCGCGCGTGTTGTAGTTGCTGGCCATGCTCATGCAGTAGGCGCCGGCCGACATCACGGCCAGCGAGTCGCCCGCCGCCACGGCGAGCGTGCGGTCCCGGCCTATCCAGTCGCCGCTTTCGCAGACCGGCCCGACCACGTCATAAGTCATTTCGGATGCGCCTTGGGCGGCGGCAGCCGATAGCGGGACGATGGCGTGGAAAGCCTGGTACATGGCGGGGCGCGGCAGGTCATTCATGGCCGCGTCGATGATGCAGAAATTCTTATGCTCGCCGGGTTTGACGTAAAGCACTTGCGTCAGGCACACGCCGGCATTGCCGACCAGCGAACGGCCGGGTTCAATCATGAGCTTCTTGCCGCCGTAGCCGCGCGCGTCGAGCCGGGCCAGCAACTGCTGCCACAAGGCATCGGCCTCGGGCGGGGTGTCGTTGTTGTAGTTGATGCCCAGGCCGCCGCCGAAATCGATGTGCTCCAGCGGGATGCCGGCGGCTTCGATGGAGGCCACCAGGTCCAGCACCCGGTCCATGGCGTCGAGGTAGGGCGTGGCCTCGGTGATCTGCGAGCCGATATGGCAGTCGATGCCGACGACGCGCAGGCCCTTGAGCGAAGCCGCATGCCGGTAGATGCGCAGCGCCTCTTCGTGCGCCACGCCGAACTTGTTGTCCTTCAGGCCGGTGGAAATATAGGGGTGGGTCTTGGGGTCCACATTGGGGTTGACGCGTATGCTGACGGGCGCGCGCAGGCCCTGGGCCAGCGCCACCTCGGACAGCACGTCCAGCTCGGCTTCGCTCTCGACGTTGAAGCAGCCTATGCCGGCGGCCAGCGCCTGGCGCATCTCGGCGCGGGTTTTGCCCACGCCCGAGAAAATGATTTTGCCGGCTTCGCCGCCGGCGGCCAGCACGCGGTCCAGCTCGCCGCCCGAGACGATGTCGAAGCCGCAGCCGGCGCGGGCGAACACCTGCAGCACGCCCAGCGAGGAATTGGCTTTCATGGCATAGCAGATCTGCGCATCGCGGCCGGCAAAGCCGCGCTGGTAGGCGGCCAGTGCCGACAGCATGGCGGCCTTGGAATAAACGAATAGCGGTGTGCCGTGTGCGGCGGCGAGCTCGCGCAGGCTGAGGTTTTCAACAAAGAGCTCGCCCTCGCGGTAGGCGAAATGCGGATGGCCGGGAAGGGATGAACGGGTCATGGAAGTGAGTGGGCTGTGGGGTTCGGGGTATCTTAAGGAGGGCGCGGCCTGTGCGCCATGACCGATTCAAGGTGAATTTCGGCCGTTGCCTTGGATTTGAAGGTTCAGGCCGGTGTCTGCCTGAGGCCTGGCGGCGCGAGCGGGCAAATACAGGCCGGCGCCTATCGGGCGGCGGAAGCCGGCAAGGCCGGTGCGGCCGGCGCCTCGGGAAGCGCGGTGGCGGGCTGGGCGGGGCGGGCTGCGGCCGGAACCTTGGGCGGCACCGGAAGGTACAGCGGGCCTTTTTGGCCGCAACCGGCCAGCAGGGTGGCGCCGGCCACAATGGCGGCAAGGCCATGCCGTAAGGCGGGATTGCGGCGGCGGCCTAAAATTTGAGCTGAAGAAACCATGACGGGATTGTAATGACGGACCTTGAATACCAGGATCTGGCTGAACGCGCGCTTCAGGCGGTGGAAGCGGGCTGCGACCGGATCAACGATGAAACCAATGCGGACATCGATAACCAGCGCACCGGCGGCATGGTCACGCTGACTTTTTCCAACCGCAGCCAGATCGTGATCAACCTGCAAAAGCCCTTGCAGGAAATCTGGATGGCGGCCAAGGCCGGCGGGTTTCACTATAAATACAGGGAAGGGCGCTGGGCCGACACCAAGGATTCCAGCGAGTTCTTCGCCAATTTGTCGCGTTATGCCAGCGAGCAGGCAGGCCAGCCTTTGGTGTTCAAGGCGCAGGGCTGAGGTCCCGGGAATTTCGGCGGAATAAAAAAACGGCCCTCAAGGGCCGTTTTTCGTGCGGGCTGCGCCAAGCGCTCAGTTCTTGAACAAATCCAGGATGCGCTTTTTCTCGTCCGAAGGCGGGAGGACCTGGATCGCGCCGCCCGGCGCGCTGGCCGCCTGGCCGGGATTGGCTGCCGCCGGATCCTGCTGGACGCCGACGGTGCTGACACCCGAGCCCCGTGCGTATTCGCTGTAGTACCACTCGCCGCCCACATTGACGACGCCCTCGGGCGGCGGGTATTCGGCGACCGGGACCCCCTTGAGGGCGTATTCCATGTAATTGATCCAGATCGGCAGGCTCAGGCCGCCGCCGGTTTCGCGGTCGCCCAGCTTTTTGGGCGTGTCGTAGCCCATCCACACCGCCGCCGCCAGCGTGGGCTGGAAACCCACGAACCAGGTGTCTATGGAGTCGTTGGTCGTGCCGGTTTTGCCGTAGAGGTCGGGCCGCTTGAGTGTGGCTTGCGCCCTGGCCGCCGTGCCCGAGCGCGCGACTTCCTGCAGCAGGCTGTCCATGATGAAGGCATTGCGCGCGTCTATGCCCCGGGCCGACTCGTCCAGCGCGAGGGGCTTGGTCTCCAGCAGCACCTTGCCGCGCTGGTCGGTGATTTTGGTGACCAGGTAGGGATTGACGCGGTAGCCGCCGTTGGCGAACACGGAATAGGCGGTCACCATCTGCATGGGCGTGACCGAGCCGGCGCCCAGCGCCATGGTCAGGTAGGCCGGGTGTTTTTCCGCTTCAAAGCCGAAATGGGTGATCCAGTCCTGGGCGTAAGGCGCACCTATGGCCTGCAGGATGCGGATGGAAATCATGTTCTTGGATTTCTTCAAGCCGGTCCGCAGGCTCATGGGGCCGTCGAAGGTGCCGTCGTAGTTTTTCGGCTCCCAGGGCTGGCCGCCGGTCACGCCGGCATCGAAGAACAGGGGCGCATCGTTGACCACGGTGGCCGGGGTGAAGCCTTTTTCCAGCGCGGCCGAGTAGATAAAGGGCTTGAAGCTGGAGCCGGGCTGGCGCCAGGCCTGGGTGACGTGGTTGAACTTGTTTTTCTCGAAGTCAAAGCCACCCACCAGGGCACGTATGGAGCCGTCGCGCGGGTCCAGCGCCACGAATGCGCCTTCGACTTCGGGCAACTGGGTGATCTCCCAGGTGTTTTTCGGTGTTTTCGCCACGCGGATCAGGGCGCCGCGGCGTATCTTGATATTGGGACCGGCTTTCTCGGCCAGGCCCGACTGCGCGGGTTTGAGCCCGTCGCCGGTGATTTCGACGGTTTCGCTGTTCTGGCGCATGGCCAGGATGCGCTTGGGATTGGCCTCCAGCACCACGGCCGACATCACGTCGCCGTTGTCGGGGTTGTCGGTCAGCGCATCGTCAATGGCATCCTCGGTTTCCTGGGGGTTGACGGGCAGGTCTATGAATTTCTCGGGGCCGCGGTAGATCTGGCGGCGCTCGTAATCCATGATGCCCTTGCGCAGCGCCTTGTAGGCCACGGTCTGGTCGGTGGCACGCAGCGTGGTGTAGACGTTCAGGCCGCGGGTGTAGGTTTCGTCGCCGTACTGGTTGTAGATCAGCTGGCGCACCGTTTCGGCCACGTACTCGGCATGCACCCGGCCGGCGTCGGGCCCGGTCCTGACCTTCAGGGGCTCTTCCTTGGCGGCTTTGGCCTGCTCGGCCGTGATGAAGCCGTTTTCCTCCATGCGCTCGATGATGTAGAGCTGGCGCGCCCGGGCGCGCTTGGGGTTGATGATGGGGTTGTAGGCCGACGGCGCCTTGGGCAGGCCGGCCAGCATGGCGGCCTCGGAAATGGAGATGTTCTTGAGCGGCTTGCCGAAATAGGCTTCCGAGGCCGCGGCAAAACCATAAGCCCGGTTGCCCAGAAAGATCTGGTTCATATAGATCTCAAGGATCTGGTCCTTGGTCAGCATGTGCTCCAGCTTGAAGGTCAGCAGGATTTCATAAATCTTGCGGGTGTAGCTTTTTTCCGCCGAGAGGTAGACGTTGCGGGCCACCTGCATGGTGATGGTGGACGCGCCCTGGCTCTTGGCGCGGCCCACGTTGGCGAAGCCGGCGCGGATCACGCCAAGGTAGTCGACACCGCCGTGGGAGAAAAAGCGCGCGTCCTCAATAGCCAGCACGGCGTCCTTCATGACCTGGGGAATGTCCTGGATGGGGGTCAGGCTGCGCCGCTCTTCGCCGAACTCGCCGATCACCACGCCGTCGGCGGAATAAACGCGCAGCGGCAGCTTGGGCCGGTAGTCCACCAGATCCGAAATGTCGGGCAGGTTGGGGTAGGCGACCGAGAGGGCGACCGCCACGAACAGCAGGATGCTGACGACGCCCGCCAGCAACAGGCCCGTGCTCCATAAAAGGAGCTTGACCAGCCAGCGCGGCAGCCAGGACTTGCCGGAGGAGCTTGACTTGGCCGGGCTGGAGTTTGAATCAGGAGGGGGGGGCGTGGAGGGCATGTAGGCAATCGTAAAGTCGCGTCACTATTATAAAAATCCTGGAAACCGGGAGATATCGGGCTGCTTGCGAAGCGTCACACTTTTACGTTTGCAGACATCGTTTTGGCTCCGCTGACTCGCTTGCACTCAGTTACAAGCGTCGGCTTTTGACAACGTTCTGGATATGCAGAACAGGAAAAATCCTTACTGCACAAAGAGCTTACTGCTACTATTCAAGTGATTTCTTAAGTATGCAGGGCTACATATTAGCCGTCATTTGGGGACTGCCTTGATCTCTCTGGGGTCGTTATTCAACCGCCAACAACCCGCTTTGCTGGGTTTGGATATCAGTTCATCCAGCGTCAAGCTGGTGGAGTTGAGCCGTGACAAGGCCGGTAACCTGGTGCTGGATCGCTGCGCGATCGAGCCCCTGGAGCGCGGCTGGATCACGGACGGCAACGTCGAAAAATTCGACGAAGTCGCCGACGCCGTGCGCCGCCTGGTCAAAAAGAGCGGAACCCGCACCAAAAACGTCGCCATGGCGCTGCCCGCTTCCGCGGTCATTACCAAAAAAATCATCCTCCCCGGGGGCATGACGGACGCTGAGCTGGAAACCCAGGTCGAGTCCGAAGCCAATCAATATATTCCCTTCTCCCTGGATGAGGTCAGCCTGGACTTCTGCGTGGTGGGGCCCAGCGCCACTTCCGCCGGCGACGTCGAGGTGCTGATTGCCGCTTCGCGCAAGGAAAAAGTCCAGGATCGGGAAGGCCTGGCGGAAGCCGCGGGCCTCAAACCCATCGTGGTCGACGTGGAGTCCTATGCCTCGCGCCTGGCAACCGCCCGCCTGATCGAAAACCTGCCTAACAAGGGGGTGGACACCATGGTCGCCCTGTTTGAGGTCGGCGCCCTGACCACCAGCATGCAGGTCATCAAGAACGACGAAGTGCTGTATGAGCGCGACCAGGCCTTCGGCGGCGCCCAGCTGACGCAGCTGATCGTGCGCCAGTATGGTTTTTCACCTGAAGAGGCCGAAAGCAAGAAGCGCAGCGGCGATTTGCCCGAAGACTACGGCTCCGGCGTCCTGAAACCCTTTGTGGAAAGCATGGCCCAGGAAATCGGCCGCGCCCTACAGTTCTTCTTTACCAGCACCCCGCACAACAAGGTGGACTACGTCATGCTGGCCGGCGGCTCTTCCGCCTTGCCCGGGTTGACCGATTCCGTCACGCAGCAGACCTCGTTCGCCTGCCTCCTGGCCAATCCCTTCGAGGGCATGGAACTCGGCGACAGCGTGCGGGAGAAGAAAATGCGCCGCGAGGCATCGTCTTACCTGACCTCCTGTGGTCTGGCTTTGCGGAGGTTCCTGCAGTGATTCTGGTCAATCTGCTCCCGCACCGCGAAGCTGCGCGCAAGCGCAGGCGCGAAACATTTTTTGCAACCCTTGGCGTCGCTGCCCTGATCGGCGGCCTGATTTGCGGCGCCGTGTACTCCTGGTACCTGGCCCAGATCGAAAGCCAGCGCAGCAAGAACAACTTCCTGAAAACCGAGATCACCCGCCTGGAAAACCAGATCAAGGAAATTTCCACCCTGCAGGCGGAAATCGCTGCCCTGAGGGCGCGCCAGAACGCGGTGGAAGACCTGCAAGGCAACCGCAACATGCCGGTCTACCTGCTCAGCGAACTGGTCAAGCAGCTGCCTGACGGCGTGTACATCAACAGCATGAAGCAGGACAACCAGACGGTGTTCATCACCGGCGTGGCCCAGTCCAACGAGCGGGTTTCCGAACTGCTGCGCAACCTGGCCAACAACAGCCCCTGGCTGACCCGGCCGGAACTGGTTGAAATCACCGCCAGCGTCATATCGTTGACCCCGCGCGACCAGCGGCGGGTGTCCAATTTCTCCATGCGTGTCGGGCTCAAGCGCGCCAACGCGCCAAAGGCGCCCGGCTCCGCACCGGCTGGCTCGACGCCCGGTGCCGCGCCGGCGGCCGCGGCGATCCCGGCCAAGGCCTGAAGCAGGTTGAACGATCATGGCAAAAACTCCAAAAATCTCCGTCGATTTATCGGCGATCCAAAACAGCCTGAAGGCGCAGTTCTCCGGGCTTGATCCCAATGACCCGCCTTCATGGCCGGCTTTGCCGCGCTATCTTCTCTGCGTCGGCGTCACGGTCCTCGTGGTGGTCGCGCTGTGGTTTGTCTGGCTGAGCTCCTCTGATGAGGAACTGACGGCCGAGCAGGCCAAGGAAGTCCAGCTCAGGGAAGACTACAAGAAGAAGCTGGTGCAGGCGGTGAATCTTGACGCACTGAAAAAGCAGCGCGAACAGGTGCAGCAGTATGTGACCCAGCTCGAGAAGCAGCTGCCCAGCAAGGCTGAAATGGATGCCCTGCTGTCAGACATCAACCAGGCGGGCCTGGGCCGCAGCCTGCAGTTCGAGCTGTTCCGGCCGGGGCAGGTGAGCGTCAAGGAGTACTACGCCGAATTGCCCATCGCGGTGCGCGTCACGGGCCGTTACCACGATATCGGTGCTTTTGCCGCGGACATCGCCAATCTCTCCCGTATCGTGACTTTGAACAACCTGGCCCTGGTGCCGGCCAAGGACGGCAACCTCGTCATGGACACCACGGCCAAGACATTCCGCTATCTCGATCCCGAGGAAGTGGCCCTGCAGCGCAAGAGCGCCCCGGGAGCCAAAAAATGAGACTTCACCGCTATGTACTGACAGGCAGTTTGGTGTTGACGTTGCTGGCTCTGGCCGGTTGCGGTTCGTCCGAACAGGAAGAGTTGCAGCAATGGATGACGGAGCAGCGCAACGCCACCCGGCCCAAGGTCGATCCGCTGCCGGAGCCCACCAAGTTCTCACCGCAGGCCTATAACCAGGAAGGCTCCACCGAACCTTTCAGCAACCAGAAATTGACACAGGCGCTCAAGCGCGATTCCAACCAGGCGACGGCCAACGCGGGCCTGATCGCACCGGAGTTGAGCCGGCGCAAGGAGCCCCTGGAGGCCTACCCCCTGGACGCGACCTTCATGGTCGGAAGCCTGATCAAGGTAGGCCAGCCGGTGGCGCTGGTCAAGGTCGACAACCTGATTTACCAGGTCCGGGTCGGCAACTACCTTGGGCAGAATTACGGCCGTATCACGCAGGTGGGTGAGACAAGCCTTTCCCTGCGTGAGATCGTGCAGGACGCTGCGGGCGAATGGATTGAGCGGACGGCGACTTTACAGCTATTAGAGGGATCAAAATGAACAAGCAAACATGGGCATTGGAAGCAGAAGGTACGGGAGGCGGCCTGAAGCGTTTGCTTGAACGTGTGTTGCGCGGCGCTTCGTTCGGCATTGCCTTGTCGCTGATGGTGGCAACGCTGCCGCAGGCGGCGCAGGCCCAAAACTCGATTCAATCGGTGACCGGCTCGGTGCAGGGCAGTTCAGAGATCATCCGCATCGACCTGGCCGAGCCCCTGACCGCCATTCCCACCGGCTTCACTATCCAGTCGCCCGCACGCATCGCCCTGGACTTCCCCGGTGTCAGCAACGGCATGGGGCGGTCCGCGGTGGACATGAACCTGGGAAACCTGCGTTCGGCGAACGTGGTACAGGCCGGCGAGCGGACCCGCGTGGTGCTCAACCTCAAAGCACCGTCGACCTACAAGGCTGATATCCAGGGCAAATCGCTGGTGATCACGCTGGACTCCGCCGCTGGCTCGGCGGCGGCCGCGGCGCCGGCACAGGTATTTGCGGAAAGCCGCAACCGTGACATCCTGCCACTCAAGGATGTGGACTTCCGCCGTGGAACCGACAGCGCCGGGCGCATCGTCGTGGGCCTTTCCAACAACGAGGTGGGTGTTGACATACGCCAGCAGGGCCAGACCCTGGTGGTTGAGTTCCTGAAAACAACCTTGCCTGAAGGTTTGCGCCGCCGGCTGGACGTAGGCGATTTCGGCACGCCGGTGCAAACCGTCACGACCTTCCAGACCGGCGACAAGGTCCGCATGGTGGTGGAGCCCAAAGGCGCCTGGGAGCACAGCGCTTACCAGAGCGACAACCAGTTTGTGCTGGAAGTCCGTCCCCAGAAGGTCGACCCGACCAAATTGACGCAGGGCCCAGGCTACACCGGCGAGAAGCTTTCCCTGAACTTCCAGAACATTGAAATCCGCTCCCTGCTGCAGGTGATTGCCGACTTCACGAACTTCAATATCGTTACCTCCGATTCCGTGACGGGCAGCGTCACGCTGAGGTTGAAGGACGTGCCCTGGGACCAGGCGCTGGACATCATTCTCCAGTCCAAGGGCCTGGGCATGCGCAAAAACGGCAACGTGCTGGTGATAGCGCCCAAGGACGAGCTGGCGGCCAAGGACAAACTCGACCTGGAATCGCGTAACGCCATCCAGAGCCTGGAGCCTGTCCGCACCCAGTCCTTCCAGATCAATTACGCCAAGGCCGCGGATCTCGCGACACAGATTACCGCCGGCGGCAGCGGTCCTGCCAGCGCCCGTATCCTGTCCCAGCGCGGCAGTGTCATTGCCGAACCCCGGACCAACCTGCTGTTCGTGACCGACATTCCCTCCAGGCTGGAGGCGGTCCAGAACCTGATCACCAAGCTGGACGTGGCGGTTCGCCAGGTGCTGATCGAGGCGCGCATCGTCGAGGCCTCGGATACCTTCGGGAAATCGCTGGGCGTGCGGCTGGGCGGCCAGCCCTTCAACCAGAACACCAACACGGCGTTCGGCGGTACCTACAGCGCGACGACGGCCGGCACCAATGCCGGTGAGTTCCTGAGCCTGCCGGCCGTAGGCCAGAACGGTTTCTCGGCAGCGACCTTTGCCGTCTCCCTGTTCAATGCCGCGAAAACGCGATTCCTCAACCTCGAGATTTCCGCTTCCGAGGCGGACGGCAAGACCAAGATCGTCTCCAGCCCGCGGGTTGTCACGGCCGATCAGGTCAAGGCGCTGATTGAACAGGGTACGGAACTCCCGTATCAGCAGGCGACTTCCAGCGGTGCCACTGCCATCAGCTTCCGCAAAGCCAACCTGAAGCTTGAGGTCACGCCGCAGATCACCCCTGAGGGCAACATCATCCTGAACGTCGACGTCAACAAGGACAGCGTGGGTCGCGAAACGGCCAACGGCTTTGCGATCGACACCAAGCACATCCAGACGCAGGTGCTGGTGGAAAACGGCGGGACTGTGGTGATCGGCGGCATTTTTGAGCAGAACGACCGCGACAACGAAACCAAGGTTCCGTTCCTGGGCGACTTGCCAGGCGTCGGCAATCTGTTCAAGCAGAGGACCCGGTCGGCCACGAAATCCGAACTGCTGGTGTTCATCACCCCCAAGATGCTGACCAACGGCTCGGCGCTGCGCTGAGCCCCGCGGAGCCGGCCGCCGCGAGGCGGGGCCGGTTTGGTGGGAAAATGCAGGTAACGGCGGGCCCTTTGGGGCCTGTCGCGTTTGTGAAACCGGCCCATTTTCCACCCTGACTCTATTCACGCATCCCGGGGCGAGCGCCTCCAGACTCCATTGAATGCAAACCCGTTGAGAATCGCCTGCGTGGGCCTGCCGGGTTCGGGGAAATCCACTGTCGGCCGGCATCTGGCCCGCAAGATGGGGCTGCGCTTTATTGATTCGGACCAGGTGATCGAGCAGCGCATCGGCTGCTCCATCCGCGAGTTTTTCGAACGCGAGGGCGAGAACGCCTTCCGAGATATCGAGCAGCAGGTCATCGATGAGCTGACCCAGGGCCAATCCTGCGTGCTGTCCAGCGGCGGCGGGACCGTGCTGCGCCCTGCCAATCGCCAGCACCTTCGCGAGCGTGCGCAAGTGGTGTACCTGCATTCCATCCCCGAAGAGGTGTTTCGCCGCCTGCGGCACGACCAGAACCGGCCCCTGCTCCAGGTCGCCGACCCGCTGGCCAGGCTCAGGGACCTCTATGCGGCCCGCGACCCCCTCTACCGCGAAACCGCCCACTTCGTCATCGAGACCGGGCGTCCCTCGGTGTCGACACTGGTCAACATGATCCATATGCAGCTGGAGCTGGCGGGGTTGCTGCCCGTGCCCTGAGCGCTCGCGCCTTGCCTTGCAAGCCGCCGCACCCAAGGCGGGCGAGTGCCTCTACACTCCCACTTATGCACGCAAATTCCCCTTCCGCGGTGGCGCGGGTCCAGATCGAGCTGGGCGAACGCAGCTACCCGATTGCCATCGGCACCGGCCTTCTCGGCAATGCGCTGACTTACCAGAATCTCCCGAAAGCCGCCACCGCGCTGGTGGTGTCGAACACGACGGTGGCTCCCTTGTATGCCGCGCAACTGAGCCAGGCTCTGCGCCAGCGTTATGGCAAGGTGCTGCTGGTGACCTTGCCCGACGGCGAAGCTCATAAGGACTGGCAGACGCTGCAGCTGATCTTTGACGCCTTGCTCGAGAACGGCTGCGACCGCAAGACGGTGATGTTTGCGCTGGGCGGCGGGGTGGTGGGTGATATGACCGGCTTTGCCGCCGCCAGCTATATGCGCGGCGTGCCCTTTGTGCAGGTGCCCACGACCCTGCTGGCGCAGGTGGACTCCTCGGTGGGCGGCAAGACGGCGATCAACCACCCGCTGGGCAAGAACATGATAGGCGCCTTCTACCAGCCCCTGCTGGTGGTCTGCGACCTCGATGCGTTGCAGACCTTGCCCGCGCGCGAGCTGAGCGCGGGCCTGGCCGAAATCATCAAATACGGCCCGATTGCCGACATGGCCTTCCTGGAATGGATAGAGGCCAACCTTGAAGGCCTGCTGGCCAGGGAGCCCGCAGCCATGGCCCACGCGATCAAGCGCAGCTGTGAGATCAAGGCCTGGGTGGTGGGGCAGGACGAGCGTGAAGCCGGCTTGCGGGCCATCCTGAATTTCGGCCATACCTTCGGCCACGCGATTGAATCCGGCCTCGGTTACGGCGAATGGCTGCACGGCGAAGGCGTGGGTTGCGGCATGGTGATGGCCGCGCACCTGTCAGAGCGCCTGGGTCTGGTCGACAGGCCTTTTGTCGAAAGGCTGACGCGGCTCATCAAGCGTGCCGGTTTGCCGGTCAAGGCGCCGGTGCTGTCCGCAGGTGACAATGCCGGGCGCTACCTGGAGCTGATGCGTATCGACAAAAAATCCGAGGCCGGCGAGATCCGTTTTATCGTGATCGACGGCCCGGGCAAAGCGGCGCTTCGCAGCGCGCCCGACGCGCTGGTGCGCGAAGTGATAGACCTGTGCTGTGCCTGAAGCCTGGAGAGCGTGAACCATGACCCTGGCGCCCTATGCCTGTGATCCCGCGCTGTCGCGCGGCCGCCGCTATACCGAGCCGGTGGCGCCCACGCGTTCCGACTTCCAGCGCGACCGCGATCGCATCGTGCATTCAACAGCCTTTCGCCGCCTGGTCTACAAGACCCAGGTTTTCCTCAACCACGAGGGCGACCTGTTCCGCACCCGCCTGACCCATTCGCTGGAAGTCGCCCAGCTGGGGCGCTCCATCGCCCGCACGCTGCGGCTCAACGAGGACCTTGTGGAGGCCATCGCGCTGGCGCACGACCTGGGCCACACGCCTTTCGGCCACGCCGGCCAGGATGCCCTGAACGCTTGCCTCAAGGCCGGCCACCCCGAGAGCGCGGGCTTCGAGCACAACCTGCAAAGCCTGCGCGTCGTGGATGCGCTGGAAGAGCGCTACCCGGCCTACAACGGCCTGAACCTCAGTTTCGAGACGCGCGAGGGCATCCTCAAGCATTGCTCAAAGCGCAATGCGCAGCGCATCGAGTCGCGCGAGCCGGGCGGGGTGGCGCGCCGTTTTGTGGACCAGCCCGCCGAAGGCCCGCGCTGGCAGCAGCCTAGCCTGGAAGCGCAGCTCGCCAACCTGGCCGACGAGATCGCCTACAACGCGCACGACATCGACGACGGTGTGCGCTCGGGCCTGCTGACGCTGGAGCAGCTCGAGGACGTGGAGCTCTTCAGCCAGTACTGCCGTGAGACGCGGCTGGCCCATCCCGGCTTGCAGGGCCGCCGGCTGCTGTTTGAAACCATACGCCGCATGCTCAGCGCCCAGGTCTACAACGTGATGGACGCGACATGGGCGGCCATCCACAAGGCGGCGCCCGCGAGTGCCGACGAGGTGCGCCAGCAAGCGGCGCTGGTCTGCTTCACACCGGAGATGGCGCGGCAGTCCGCGTCGCTCAAGCGCTTCCTGCTGAAAAACCTCTACCGCCATCCGAAGGTGGTGGAGACTACGCAGGCGGCCAAGCAGGTGGTCGGCGAACTGTTCGAGGCCTATATGGCCGACCCGGCGCAGATGCCGCAGGCCCACAGCGAGCGCTTTGACGGCGTCGACGCGCCGCATGCCGCGGGCGCCAAGCCCGAGCGGGTCGTGGCCGACTACATCGCCGGCATGACTGACCGCTTTGCCGCCAAAGAGCATGAGCGTCTGAAGGGCCGGGCCGCCTTCGCGGCCTGAACCTGCCCCTCTCCTCGTTGCGTGTGACTGAAGCCAAGCCGGATACCGCCGCCAGCGCGCGTGCCGCCTGGTGCGTGATCGCGGCCGGCGTGGTGGCCGCCCTGCATGTGGGCAAGCTGCCGCCTGCCTTGCCCGTGCTGGGCCAGGTGCTGGGCGTTTCCCTGCTGCAGGCCGGTTTCCTGCTCTCGCTCGTCCAACTGGCCGGCATGACCCTGGGCCTGGTGACCGGGCTGGCGGTGCAGCGCGTGGGGCTCAAGCGCAGCATGCTGGCGGGCCTGTGGGTGCTGGCATCGGCCAGCGCCCTGGGCGCCATGGCTTCCGGCGTTCATGGCTTGCTGGCGACACGCGTCCTCGAAGGCCTGGGGTTTTTGTGGGTGGTGCTGCCGGCACCGGCCCTGGTGCGCCGACTGGTGCCGCCGGAAAAATTGAGCGGTATGCTCGGCATGTGGGGCGCCTACATGCCTCTGGGGGCGTCGCTGGCCCTGCTGGCCGGGCCTCTCGTCATCGCCGGGGCCGGCCCGCAGTGGGGCTGGCGCATCCTGTGGTGGCTGCTGGCCGCGCTGGCCGCGGCGCTGGCCCTGCTGCTCGCGTGGCGCGTGCCGGCGGAGCCGCCCGAGGCGCTTGCCCCCACAGGCCGGCCCCGCAACCGCCAGCTCATCGCGACGACCTTGCGTTCGCGCGCCGCCTGGCTCATGGCCCTGGCCTTTGCGACCTATTCCGGGCAATGGCTCGCCGTGGTGGGTTTTCTTCCGTCCATCTATGCGCAGGCCGGCGTGGCCGGCGGCTGGGGCGGGCCGCTGACGGCGCTGGCCGCGGCCGTCAACATCATCGGCAACGTCGCTGCCGGGCGGCTGCTGGGCCGTGGCCTGCCGCCGCTGGCCTTGCTGGCTGCGGGTTTTCTGGCGATGGCGGGCGGCGCCTTGCTGGCGTTTTCGGGCGCGCCGCCCGCGCTGCGGTACGCGGCGATCCTGGGTTTTTCCATGCTGGGCGGCCTGGTTCCGGCCACTCTTTTCAGCCTGGCCATCCGGCTGGCGCCCAGCGCCGATACGGTGTCCACCACGGTGGGCTGGATGCAGCAGTGGTCGGCGCTGGGTCAGTTCGCGGGTCCCCCACTGGTGGCCTGGGTAGCCGCCGAGGCAGGGGGCTGGCAATGGACGGGCTGGGTCACGGCGGCCAGTTCCGCCCTGGGCCTGGTTCTGGCGCTACGGCTGCACCGTTTGCTGGTTTTGCGCGCACCCCGGCCTTAGCCCGAGGCGCAAAAACAGGCAAAACCGTCATCAGGCAGCCGCAAAGACGGCGCATAGGCTTATGACGTGTCGGCATTTTTCCTGCTGTTTTTTCGGTCCCGCACGGATTACGCTTAGGGCTTGCGCACAATTTGTGACATTTTTTTGGAACAGTAAGCGCATGCTGCAGTTGCAGGCATCAAACCTGCTTTGGCTATTCGTATCTCAAAAGGTGTTGTCATGGGTTTCAATCGGCGTCAGTTAATTCTCGGTGGTGTATCCGCAGGCGCCGTGGTGGCAAGCCCCGCGCTGTGGGCGCAGGGCAGGGCCGGGCGGAAAATCGTCGTCGGGCAATCCGTTCCGCTGACCGGCGCCGCCGATCAGATCGGCCTGGCCTACCTCAATGGCGCCAAGATTTATTTTGACGCGATCAACGCGAAAAACGGCGCGGGCGGCTACAAGATCGAAGTCAAGGCCCTCGACGACGGCTACGTCCCGGCCAAAGCCGCCGGCAACGCCAAGCAGCTGATCGACGAGGACGTGGATGCGCTCTTCGGCTTCACCGGTACCGCCAGCTGCGACGCCGCCTTCGCCGCGGCAAAAGCTTCCAACACCCTGTTCTTCGCGCCTTTTGCCGCCTCCGACGCGCTGCATGATCCCTCGCTCAGCAACGTTTTTCATGTGCGTCCCGCGCTGGCCGACGAAGCCTACAAAATCGCGCGCCATTGCGCGACGCTGAACCAGGACCGCATCGCGGTGTTTGCCGAAGACGACGCCATGGGGCGCGGCGGCCTGGCGGCCGTCAACCAGGCGCTGGTCGACCTGAAGCGGCCGGCCATCGTCGGCAGCGCCCTGTCGCCGGTCAACAGCGACAAGGTTGACGCGGCCGTGGCCTCCCTGATGAAGGCGCAGCCCCAGGCCGTCATCCAGGTCAGCCTGTTCAATTCATCGGCTGCCTTCATCCGCAAGATGCGCCAGGCCGGCTATGGCGGGCAGTTCCTGAATTTCTCCGTCGTCGGCATCGACCCGCTTTTCAGCGCCCTGGGCAAGGAAATCGGCGGCGTTGTGATTTCCCAGGTCGTGCCCTCGCCGCGCAGCACCGGCATGCCGATCATCAAGGAATACCTCGATGTGCTGAACCAGACCGACCAGACGCCCAGCTATGAAAGCGTGGAGGGCTACATCGCCGCCAAGACTTTTGCCGAAGGCGTGCGCCGCAGCGCGGCAGGCAGCGGAAAACCCGACCGGGCCGGCTTGCAAAAAGCGTTTGAAGCCATGACGGACTACGACGTGGGCGGCTTTCGCGTCAACCTGCGCGCCAAAAAATACGAATCGGTGCGTGCCATCGACCTCGTCACCATCACGCCTGACGGCAAAGTCGTCCGCTGATAAAGATGCCGTGTCAGGGGCCGCGCAAGCCGCCTCCTGAAACGAAGCGTGGGCGGCCGAAAATTGGGGTCGGATTCCAATATCATGATGCCAACTCCAGGTATCGCATCCCATGGCCCGCCTTCCCCGTCTGACGCTTCCCGGTTTCCCCCATCACATCATCCAGCGCGGCAATAACCGGCAAGCCGTTTTTTCCTGCGCGGCCGATCACCAGATGTTGTTGCGGCTGCTCGACGAAAGCGCGCGCAAATTCGGTGTGGCCCTGCATGCCTATGTGCTGATGGACAACCACTTCCACCTGCTGGCCACGCCCAGCACGGCGGACGGCTTGCCGCAGATGATGCAGGCTGCGGGACGGCGCTATGTTCGCTACTTCAACGACAGCCAGGGGCGCTCCGGTACCCTCTGGGAGGGGCGTTACCGCGCTACGGTAATCGAGGCCGAACGCTATTTGCTGGCCTGCATGGCCTATATCGACTTGAACCCGGTTCGCGCGGGGCTGGTGGCCGAGGCCAGGGACTATCCATGGTCCAGCCACGGTCACTATGCGGGTTTGCGGGTCGACAGCCTGCTGACACCGCATCCCCTGGTCTGGGCGCTGGGCAACACGCCCTTTGCCCGCGAGGCGGCCTACGCCTCGTTGGTGCGTGCCGGCATCACGCTGGAGCAGCAGGAGCTGCTGACCCGCTCGGCCCTCAGCGGCTGGGCGCTGGGCGAGGGCGATTTCCTCGCCGAACTGCAAAAGCGCACCGAGCGCCGCGTGACAAAAAACCAGGCGGGGCGGCCGACCACGACACCCAAAGAGGACTTCCCAGCGGCTTAAATAACGCCGTTTCATGGTTTTTTGCGCTTGAATCAAATATGTCCCTAATTAAATGTTGATTAAATTTATCGATTTTTAATTGGAATCTGACCCCATTTAAACTTCTTGGCATTGTTGTTGCACTGCACTATGCTCCCCATTCCCTGCGAAAAATTATGAAACTGCGGATGGGTGCGTTGCGGTCTTTCTCACAGGACGCATTCAGCGCTCCCATCCCACCCCGACGAGGAATTGCCATGACTACGGCTGCTGAAATCAAGCATTTTGAAGAAAACGGTTTGTACGCCGGAGCCAACGAACACGATGCCTGCGGCGTCGGTTTCGTGGCGCATATCAAGGGGCACAAAAGCCACGCCATCGTCCAGCAAGGTCTCAAGATTCTCGAAAATCTCGACCACCGGGGCGCAGTGGGCGCTGACAAGCTCATGGGCGACGGCGCCGGCATCCTGATCCAGCTGCCCGACGCGCTGTACCGTGAAGAAATGGCAGGGCAGGGCGTGCAGCTGCCGCCGCCCGGCGAATACGGCGTGGGCATGGTGTTTCTGCCCAAGGAGCACGCCTCCCGCCTGGCCTGCGAGCAGGCGCTGGAACGCGCCGTCAAGGCCGAGGGCCAGGTGCTGCTGGGCTGGCGCGATGTGCCGGTCAACCGCGACATGCCCATGTCGCCCACCGTACGCAAAAAAGAACCCATCCTGCGGCAGATTTTTATCGGCCGCGGCAACGACGTGATCGTGCAGGACGCGCTGGAGCGCAAGCTCTACGTGATCCGCAAGACCGCCAGCGCCGCCATCCAGAACCTGCGCCTGACGCACAGCAAAGAATATTACGTGCCCAGCATGTCCAGCCGCACGGTGGTCTACAAAGGCCTGCTGCTGGCCGATCAGGTGGGCACTTACTACCGCGACCTGACCGATACGCGCTGCGTCTCGGCGCTGGGCCTGGTGCACCAGCGCTTTTCCACCAACACCTTCCCCGAGTGGCCGTTGGCCCACCCCTACCGTTATGTCGCGCACAACGGCGAGATCAACACCGTCAAGGGCAACTACAACTGGATGAAGGCGCGCGAAGGCGTGATGTCCTCGCCGGTGCTGGGCGCCGACCTGCAAAAGCTCTACCCGATCAGCTTTGCCAGCCAGTCCGACACCGCCACCTTCGACAACTGCCTGGAACTGCTGACCATGGCCGGCTACCCCATCAGCCAGGCCGTGATGATGATGATCCCTGAGCCGTGGGAGCAGCACACGACGATGGATGAGCGCCGCAAGGCCTTTTACGAATACCATGCCGCCATGCTGGAGCCCTGGGACGGCCCGGCCTCCATCGTCTTCACCGACGGCCGCCAGATAGGCGCCACGCTGGACCGCAACGGCCTGCGCCCCTCGCGCTACTGCGTGACCGACGACGACCTGGTCATCATGGCCTCCGAATCGGGCGTGCTGCCGATTCCCGAGCACAAAATCGTGCGCAAATGGCGTTTGCAGCCCGGCAAGATGTTCCTGATCGATCTTGAACAAGGCCGCATGGTCGATGACGAGGAAATCAAGGCGACGCTGGCTCACAGCAAGCCTTACAAGCAGTGGATCGAAAACCTGCGCATCAAGCTCGACGACGTGGCCGGCAAGGCGGCCAAGCCCGCCGCGGCCGCCGCGCCCGTCTCCGACATTCCCCTGCTGGATCGCCAGCAAGCCTTCGGCTACACCCAGGAAGACATCAAGTTCCTGATGTCACCCATGGCCGCCAACGGCGAGGAGGCCACCGGCTCCATGGGCAACGACAGCCCGCTGGCCGTGCTGTCCAACAAGGACAAGCCGCTCTACAACTACTTCAAGCAGCTGTTCGCTCAGGTGACCAACCCGCCCATCGACCCGATCCGCGAGGCTATCGTGATGTCGCTGGTGTCCTTCATCGGCCCCAAGCCCAACCTGCTGGACATCAACCAGGTCAACCCGCCCATGCGGCTGGAGGTCAGCCAGCCGGTGCTCAACGTGGCCGACATGCGCAAGCTGCGCGACATCGAGGCGCACACTCAGGGCAAGTTCAAGAGCTACACCCTGGACATCACCTACCCGCTGGCCTGGGGCCATGAAGGCGTGGAGGCCAAGCTGGCCTCGCTGTGCGCCGAGGCGGTGGACGCGATCAAGGACGGCAAGAACATCCTGATCGTCAGCGACCGCGGCATCAACGCTACGCAGGTCGCCATCCCGGCCTTGCTGGCCCTGTCGGCCATCCACCAGCACCTGGTCAAGGAAGGCCTGCGCACCACGGCCGGCCTGGTGGTGGAAACCGGTTCCGCGCGCGAAGTGCACCACTTCGCCGTGCTCGCCGGCTACGGCGCCGAAGCCGTCCATCCCTACCTCGCCATGGAAACCCTGGCCGAGCTGTCCAAGGGTTTGCCGGGCGAGCTCAGCACCGAGAAAGCCGTCTACAACTACACCAAGGCCATCGGCAAGGGCCTGTCCAAGATCATGTCCAAGATGGGCGTGTCCACCTATATGAGCTACTGCGGCGCCCAGCTGTTCGAGGCCATAGGCCTGAATCGCGACACCGTGGCCAAGTTCTTCACCGGCACGGCCAGCCAGGTCGAAGGCATGGGCGTGTTCGAGATCGCCGAGGAAGCGCTGCGCATGCACCGCGCCGCCTTCGGCAACGACCCGGTGCTGGCCAACATGCTGGACGCCGGCGGCGAATACGCCTGGCGCGTGCGCGGCGAAGACCATATGTGGACCCCCGACGCAATCGCCAAGCTGCAGCATTCCACGCGCTCCAACAACTGGAACACCTACAAGGAATACGCCCAGCTGATCAACGACCAGAACCGTCGCCACATGACGCTGCGCGGCCTGTTCGAGTTCAAGATCGACCCCTCCAAAGCCATTCCGATCGACGAGGTCGAGCCGGCCAAGGAAATCGTCAAGCGTTTTGCCACGGGCGCCATGTCGCTGGGCTCCATCAGCACCGAGGCCCACGCCACCTTGGCCGTGGCCATGAACCGCATTGGCGGCAAGAGCAACACGGGCGAGGGTGGTGAAGACCCGAACCGCTACCGCCAGGAGCTCAAGGGCATCCCGATCAAGAAGGGTGAGACGCTCAAGAGCGTGATCGGCCCGAAACAGGTCGAGGTCGACCTGCCGCTGCAGGACGGCGACTCGCTGCGCTCGCGCATCAAGCAGGTCGCGTCGGGCCGTTTCGGCGTCACGGCCGAATACCTGGTGTCGGCCGACCAGATCCAGATCAAGATGGCGCAGGGCGCCAAGCCCGGCGAGGGCGGGCAGCTGCCCGGCGGCAAGGTCAGCGAATACATCGGCCAGCTGCGCTACTCGGTGCCCGGTGTCGGCTTGATCTCGCCGCCGCCGCACCACGACATCTATTCGATCGAGGACCTAGCCCAGCTGATCCACGACCTGAAGAACGTCAACCCGCGCGCCAGCATCAGCGTCAAGCTGGTCAGCGAAGTCGGCGTCGGCACCATTGCAGCGGGCGTGGCCAAGGCCAAGTCCGACCACGTGGTGATCGCCGGCCATGACGGCGGCACGGGCGCCTCGCCCTGGTCGTCCATCAAGCATGCCGGCTCGCCCTGGGAAATCGGCCTGGCCGAAACCCAGCAGACCCTGGTGCTCAACCGCCTGCGCGGCCGCATCCGCGTGCAGGCCGACGGCCAGATGAAAACCGGCCGCGACGTCATCATCGGCGCGCTGCTGGGCGCCGACGAGTTCGGCTTCGCCACCGCGCCGCTGGTGGTCGAAGGCTGCATCATGATGCGCAAGTGCCACCTCAACACCTGCCCCGTCGGGGTGGCCACGCAGGACCCGGTGCTGCGCCAGAAGTTCAGCGGCAAGCCCGAGCACGTCGTCAACTACTTCTTCTTCGTTGCCGAAGAGGCGCGCCAGCTCATGGCGCAGCTCGGCGTGCGCAAGTTCGACGACCTCATCGGCCGCGCCGACCTGCTCGACACGCAAAAAGGCATTGAACACTGGAAGGCCCGCGGCCTGGACTTCAGCCGCCTGTTCTACCAGCCCAATGTGCCGGCCGACGTGCCGCGCCTGCATGTGATGGAGCAGGACCACGCGCTCGAAAAAGCGCTGGACGTGCGCCTGATCGAAAAATCCAAGGCTGCGATCGAAAAGGGCGAAAAAGTCCAGTTCATCGAAGTGGCGCGCAACGTCAACCGCACCGTGGGCGCCATGCTCTCGGGCGAGCTGACGCGCCACCATCCGCAGGGCCTGCCCGACGACACCCTGCGCATCCAGCTTGAAGGCACGGGCGGCCAGTCCTTCGGCGCCTTCCTGGCCAAGGGCATCACCATGTACCTGATAGGCGACGCCAACGACTACACCGGCAAGGGCCTGTCGGGCGGGCGCATCGTGGTGCGCCCCAGCATAGACTTCCGCGGCGACGCGGTGAAGAACACCATCGTCGGCAACACCGTGCTCTACGGCGCGACCACCGGCGAGGCCTTCTTTAGCGGCGTGGCCGGCGAACGTTTTGCCGTGCGCCTGTCGGGCGCCACGGCGGTCGTTGAAGGCACGGGCGACCATGGCTGCGAATACATGACGGGCGGCACCGTCGCGGTGCTGGGCAAGACCGGCCGCAACTTCGCCGCCGGCATGAGCGGCGGCGTGGCCTATGTGTACGACGAAGACGGCTTGTTCGCCACGCGCTGCAACACCTCCATGGTCTCCATGGACCGCATCGTCACCACGACCGAACAGCACACCCACGACAAGGCCGACTGGCATGCCGGCGAAAGCGATGAGGAACTGCTCAAGCGCCTGCTGCAGGACCACAACCGCTGGACCGGCAGCAAGCGCGCGCGCGAACTGCTGGACAACTGGAGCGAGTCGCGCCTGAAGTTCGTCAAGGTCTTCCCGAACGAATACAAGCGGGCCCTGATCGAGCGCAAGGAGCGCCGGCTGGAAGCGGCGACGGAGACCACCCGGGCCCAGGTCGCCACCAACCAGGAAGCGGTGGCCGCCAAGTAGGCCGCCGCACCCACGCTTGCATTGAACCGGAACTGCCCGCGCCCGTGATGACGGGCCGGCAGCCGGAAAAGCTTAAAAAGAATCGCACAGGACCTCATCATGGGAAAAATCACCGGCTTCATGGAATACGAGCGCATCGAGGAGGGCTACAAGCCCGTGCCGGAGCGCCTGAAGAACTACCGCGAATTCGTCGTCGGGCTGGACGACGCGCAGGCCAACAAGCAGGCGGCCCGTTGCATGGACTGCGGCACGCCGTTTTGCAACAATGGCTGCCCGGTCAACAACATCATTCCCGACTTCAACGACATGGTGTTTCGCGCCGACTGGAAAAACGCGATCGACACGCTGCACAGCACCAACAACTTCCCCGAGTTCACCGGCCGCATCTGCCCGGCGCCCTGTGAGGCCGCCTGCACGCTGAACGTGAACGACGACGCCGTCGGCATCAAGTCCATCGAGCACGCCATCATCGACCGCGCCTGGTCCGAAGGCTGGGTCAAGCCCGTGATGCCCAAGCACAAGACCGGCAAGAAGGTCGCCGTCGTCGGCTCCGGCCCTGCCGGCATGGCCGCGGCCCAACAGCTGGCGCGCGCCGGCCACGAGGTGACGCTGTTTGAAAAGAACGACCGCATCGGCGGCCTGCTGCGCTACGGCATCCCCGACTTCAAGATGGAAAAAGTCCATATCGACCGCCGCGTCGAGCAGATGAAGGCCGAAGGCGTGATTTTCCGTACCGGCGTGATGGTGGGCAGCCTGCCCAAGGACTCCAAGGTCACCAACTGGGCCAAGGAAAGCATCAGCCCCGAGCAATTGCAAAAGGACTTTGACGCCGTGATGCTGACCGGCGGCGCCGAGCAGTCGCGCGACCTGCCCGTGCCCGGCCGCGACCTGGACGGCGTGCATTTCGCCATGGAATTTTTGCCCCAGCAGAACAAGGTCAACGCCGGTGACAAGGTCAAGGGCCAGTTGCGCGCCGACGGCAAACACGTCATCGTGATCGGCGGCGGCGACACCGGCTCCGACTGCGTGGGCACCAGCAACCGGCACGGCGCTGCCAGCGTCACGCAGTTCGAGCTGATGCCCCAGCCGCCCGAAGAGGAAAACCGCCCCCTGACCTGGCCTTACTGGCCCATCAAGCTGCGCACCTCTTCCTCGCACGAGGAAGGCTGCGAGCGCGAGTTCGCCATCTCCACCAAGGAATTGATAGGCGAAAAAGGCAAGGTCACGGGCCTGAAGACCGTGCGCGTCGAGTGGAAAGACGGCAAGATGGCCGAGGTGCCCGGCTCCGAGCAGACCCTCAAGGCCGACCTGGTGCTGCTGGCCATGGGCTTTGTCTCGCCGGTGGCTTCCGTGCTGGAAGCTTTCGGCGTTGAAAAAGACAACCGCGGCAATGCCAAGGCCAGCACGGATTTCACCGGTGGCTATGCCACCAACGTGCCCAAGGTGTTTGCCGCCGGCGATATCCGCCGCGGGCAAAGCCTGGTCGTCTGGGCGATTCGCGAAGGCCGCCAGGCCGCGCGCGCCGTTGACGAGTTTTTGATGGGTTACAGCGACCTGCCTCGCTAAACGCCGCGCCCGGCCTTCGCAAATCGCCCCAAGGGGCGGTTTAACAAACCCCAAGCTGACGCTTGGGGTGCGCGAAGGCCGCCAGGCCGCGCGCGCCGTTGACGAATTTTTGATGGGTTAGAGCGATCTGCCTCGCTAAACGCCGCGTCCTCTATCCAAGAAGCGATTCAGGAGACCCCAGGCTTGTGCCTGGGGGCGACGGCCTGCGCCGTAAGTGGCGTGACGGAAACCCCACGGTATTACTGCCTGGTATTACTTCCCGGGATAGGGGCGGCCAAACCCCGTATCATTAGGGCATTCCCCTAGTTCGCCGGCGCGCTCGTCGGCCCCTCTTTTTCTCCATGGCCGACACCCTCGCTTCATCACTGGTTGAATTCAAGGATGTGACCTTCTCCTACCCGGGTTCCGCGGGCGACCGCGTCATTCTGGACAGGGTTACCCTGTCCGTACCCAGGGGCAAGGTCACCGCGCTGATGGGTGCCTCGGGCGGCGGCAAGACCACCGTGCTGCGCCTGATCGGCGGCCAGCAGAAGGCCACCGGCGGCGCCGTCCTGTTTGACGGTAAGGACGTCGGCAAATTGGTGCAGCAAGAGCTGTACACCGCACGCCGGCGCATGGGCATGCTGTTCCAGTTCGGCGCGCTGTTCACCGATTTGAGCGTGTTCGACAACGTGGCCTTTCCGCTGCGCGAGCACACGGCGCTCAATGAGCGCCTGATCCGCGACATCGTGCTGATGAAGCTCAACGCCGTGGGCCTGCGCGGCGCGCGCGACCTGATGCCCAGCGAAATCTCCGGCGGCATGGCCAGGCGCGTGGCGCTGGCGCGCGCCATCGTGCTGGATCCCGAACTCATCATGTACGACGAGCCCTTCTCCGGGCTGGACCCTATCTCGCTGGGCACCGCCGCGCAGCTCATACGCCAGCTCAACGACACCCTGGGCATCACCAGCATCGTGGTCTCGCACGACCTCGAGGAAACCTTCCGCATCGCCGACAAGGTCATCATCCTGGCCAACGGCAGCATCGCCGCCCAGGGCACGCCCGATGAAGTGCGGCGCTCCACCGACCCGCTGGTGCACCAGTTCGTCAATGCCGAGAGCGAGGGTCCGGTGAAATTCCATTACCCCGGGCCGGGCGTGGAGGCCGACTTCGGCAACGCCGACGCCGCCAAAAAGGAGCGCGCATGAGCCGCTACAGTCCCGTCGCCCTGGTGTCCGACCTTGGTTTTGCGGTGCGCAGGCAGCTGGCCGACCTGGGTTATGCCGCGCGGCTGATGTCGCGCCTGGTCGCCCTGAGTGGGCCGGCCCTGGCCCGTTTCGGCCTGGTGCGCGACCAGATCTTCTTTTTGGGCAACTATTCGCTGGCTATCATCGCGGTGTCCGGCCTCTTTGTGGGCTTTGTGCTGGGCCTGCAGGGTTACTACACGCTGCAGCGCTACGGTTCGGCCGAGGCGCTGGGCCTGCTGGTGGCGCTCAGCCTGGTGCGCGAGCTCGGACCGGTGGTCACGGCGCTGCTGTTCGCCGGCCGCGCCGGCACGGCCCTGACCGCCGAAATCGGCCTGATGAAAGCCGGCGAGCAACTCTCGGCCATGGAAATGATGGCGGTGGACCCGATACGCCGCATCCTGGCACCGCGTTTCTGGGGCGGCATCATCGCCATGCCGCTGCTGGCCGCGGTGTTCAGCGCCGTGGGCATCCTGGGCGGCTGGCTGGTCGGCGTGGTCATGATAGGCATAGACGCCGGTTCCTTCTGGAGCCAGATGCAGTCCGGCGTGGATGTCTGGCGCGACGTGGGCAACGGCATCATCAAGAGTTTTGTGTTCGGGGTGACCGTCACCTTTGTTGCCCTGCACCAGGGATTTGAAGCCCAGCCCACGCCCGAGGGCGTCTCGCGAGCCACCACGCGCACCGTGGTGGTGGCCTCGCTGGCCGTGCTGGGGCTGGACTTCCTGCTGACCGCGTCCATGTTCAGCCTGTAGTCGTATAACCGCCTTCAAACATTTTTAATTTGTCCATGAGAAAATCCGCCATTCCAGTGTCTGCCTTGAAGGGATGGCGCAAGGCCCAAGCCGTGGCCGCCTTGCCGGGCCACTGAAAGAAAACGATGCAACGCTCCAAAAATGATCTCTGGGTTGGCCTGTTTGTCCTGATCGGGGGCCTGGCCATCCTGTTCCTGGCACTGAAGTCCGCCAACCTTCTCTCACTGAATTTCGACACTTCTTACAAGATCACGGCGAAATTCGACAATATTGGTGGTCTGAAGCCGCGCGCCGCGGTCAAAAGCGCAGGTGTGGTGGTCGGGCGGGTTGAAAATATTACTTTCGACGACAAGTCCTACCAGGCCAGCGTGAGCCTGGCCATGGAGAGCCGCTATGTGTTTCCCAAGGACAGCTCGCTGAAGATTTTGACCAGCGGCCTGCTCGGCGAGCAGTACATCGGCGTGGAAGCCGGCGGGGACGAGAAAAATTTCGCCGCGGGGGACGTGACCAAAAACACGCAGTCCGCCGTGGTACTTGAGAATCTGATCAGCCAGTTTTTGTACAGTAAAGCGGCGGACAGCAGTTCCGGATCAGGAACTGCGCCACCACCAGCGACGACAGAAAAAAAATGACAAGCAACATGACGATGAAAAAATCAACAGGGTGGGCCGGCGCCGTTCTCGCAGTGGCGCTGCTTCAGGGATGCGCAACCGGCCCGGGCGCCAATCCGTCCGATCCGCTGGAACCGTTTAATCGGGCCATGTTCGGCTTCAACGAGGGCCTGGACCGCACCGTCCTCAAGCCCGTGGCCACCGCCTACCGCGACGTCACGCCCCAGCCCGTGCGCACCGGCGTCACCAGCTTCTTCGGCAACATTTCCGACGTCTGGTCCATGGTCAACAACCTGCTGCAGGGCAAGGGCGAAGCCGCCGCCGACAGCCTGTTCCGCGTCACCACCAACACCCTCTGGGGCCTGGGCGGCATTTTTGACGTGGCCAGTGAAATGAAAATCCCGAAACACTCGGAAGACTTCGGCCAGACCCTGGGTGTCTGGGGCGTGGGTTCGGGGCCTTACCTGGTGCTGCCTGTGCTGGGCCCTTCTTCGGTGCGCGACACCGCCGGCCTGGTGGTGGATTACCAGCTGGACGCCGTCAGCCAGGCCAGCAACGTCCGCGTCCGCAATACCCTGACGACGCTGCGCGCGGTCAATGTGCGCGCCAACCTGCTGGGCGCCGGCGACGTGCTCGACCAGGCGGCCCTGGACAAATACAGCTTTACCCGCGATATCTACCAGCAGCGCCGCAACAGCCTGATCGGCAACGTGCCCGCGGAAAAGGAAGAACGCTTCGATTTGCCCGAAGGCGCGCCGGCCACGCCCGCCCCTGCGGCCAAGTAAGAAGGTGAAACAGGCTTGAACAGGGCCAGGCAAGGCCTTGTTTAAGCGGTATGCAGACAATATTTACAAGACTGCCGAATAACTTCATCCCCAGTCCGGAAGCAATCCCGCAGAATCCCTATCGAGCCATGGGTTTCCAGCACGTAATGCATCAACAGTGATGCCGCAAACTGGCAACCGCGTGTCTCGCCACCGAAGGAACATCATGAAACGCAGAACTCTTGGCCATTTGTTGACCGCCACCCTCAGCCTGGCCCTGCTGGGCGCCGCGCCTTTCGTTCGCGCCGCCGACGAGGCTCCCGATGCCCTGATCAAACGCGTGTCGGCCGAAGTGCTGGACAACATCAAGACCGACAAGGCCGTGAAAGCCGGCGACCTGACCAAAGTGCTGTCCCTGGTCGACAGCAAGATCATGCCCAACGTGAACTTCACGCGCATGACGGCCGCCGCCGTGGGCCGCAACTGGCGCCAGGCCACGCCCGAGCAGCAAAAGAAGCTGCAGGATGAATTCAAGATCCTGTTGATCCGCACCTATTCCGGCGCCCTTGCGCAGGTCAGCGACCAGACGGTCAACGTCAAACCCCTGCGCGCGTCGCCCGGCGACACCGAGGTGGTGGTGCGCACCGAAGTCCTGGGCAAGGGCGATCCCGTCCAGCTCGACTACCGCATGGAAAAAACTGCCACAGGCTGGAAGATCTATGACCTCAACGTGCTGGGCGTGTGGCTGGTGGAAACCTACCGCACCCAGTTCGCCCAGGAAATCAGTACCAAGGGTGTGGACGGCCTGATCGCCTCGCTGGTGCAGCGCAACCAGTCCAACAACGGCGCGGTTGCCAAGAAGTCCTCCTGAGCGGACCCCTCGGTGCTCACGCTTCCCCCCGTCCTCACGCACGCCGAGGCCGCAGGTTTTGCGCTCGGCCTGAAGCAGGCCGTACTGTCCCAGCCCGCCGGGGTAGTGGCGGACGCCGGCGCGCTCAAGGAGTTTGACTCCTCCGCCCTGGCGGTGCTGCTGGAGTGCCGGCGCGAAGCGCTGGCCGCCGGCAAGGAGTTTGCCGTGGCGGGCTTGCCGCCCCGCCTGCGCCAGCTGGCGGGCCTGTACGGCGTGGCGGATTTGATTCCGGCCGCCGCAGCTTAAGGCGCCGCTGCGGGGCATTCCACGGCCCGCCCGGCTCCAAAACGGCATCCGCCCTTAAAATGGCGGGCTCATGCCAGCGATCTCATTCCAGTCCGTCTCCAAAACCTACTCCTCCGCGCGAAATCAAACGGGTCCGGTCGTCAAGGCGCTTGACGACGTCAGTTTCGATATCCGGCAGGGCGAATTTTTTGGCCTGCTGGGGCCCAACGGCGCTGGAAAAACCTCTCTCATCAGCATACTGGCCGGCCTTTCGCGCGCCAGCAGCGGCACCGTCAAGGTCCACGGCAGCGACGTGCTGGCCGACTATGCCAGCGCCCGGCGCAAGCTCGGCGTGGTGCCGCAGGAACTGGTGTTCGACCCCTTTTTCTCGGTACGCGAGGCGCTGCGCATACAGTCCGGCTATTTCGGCATCAAGCGCAACGACGACTGGATCGACGAACTGCTTGTCAGCCTGGGCCTGGCCGACAAGGCCAACGCCAACATGCGCCAGCTCTCCGGGGGCATGAAGCGCCGCGTGCTGGTGGCGCAGGCCCTGGTGCACAAGCCGCAGGTCATCGTGCTGGACGAGCCCACCGCCGGCGTCGACGTGGAATTGCGCCAGACCCTGTGGCAGTTCATCGCCAAGCTCAACAAGCAGGGCAGCACCGTGCTGCTGACCACGCACTACCTCGAAGAAGCCGAAGCCCTGTGCAGCCGCATCGCCATGCTCAAACAGGGGCGGGTGGTGGCGCTGGCGCAGACCTCCGAGCTGCTCAAGGCGGCGTCATCCAACGTGCTGCGTTTCAAGATCGACAGCGAGCTGCCCACGCACCTGGCGGTGCAGGCCCGTATCACCGGCCGCATCGTGCAGTTCCCGGCGCACAACGCCCATGAGATCGAACAATACCTCGCCGCGATCCGAGAGGCGGGCCTGGTGGCCGAGGACGTTGAAATCCGCAAGGCCGACCTCGAAGACGTCTTCCTGGACGTCATGAACAAAAAGCCGGCTGCGGAAACCGTGGCGGTAGATCTCGCGAAAGTGGCAACATGACCGGCTGGCAAACCCTGCTCTACAAGGAAACCCTGAGATTCTGGAAGGTGGGTTTCCAGACCGTGGGCGCGCCGGTGCTGACCGCCGTGCTCTACATGCTGATCTTCGGCCACGTGCTGCAGGACCAGGTCAAGGTCTACAACCAGGTCAGCTACACCGCCTTCCTGGTGCCCGGCCTGGTGATGATGAGCGTGCTGCAGAACGCCTTCGCCAACAGCTCTTCCTCGCTGATCCAGAGCAAGATCATGGGCAGCCTGGTGTTTGTGCTGCTCACGCCGCTGTCGCACTGGCACTGGTTTTTCGCCTATGTGGGCTCCTCGGTCGCGCGCGGCCTGCTGGTCGGTGTGGGCGTGTTCGCCGTCACCGTGTTTTTCGGCCAGCCGGCTTTTGTGGCGCCGCTGTGGATCGTGCTGTTCGCGGTGCTGGGCGCCGCCATGCTGGGCGCCCTGGGGGTGATCGCCGGGCTGTGGTCCGAGAAGTTCGACCAGATGGCGGCCTTTCAGAACTTCGTCATCATGCCCATGACTTTCCTGAGCGGCGTGTTTTATTCCATCCACTCCCTGCCGCCTTTCTGGCAGAAGGTTAGCCACCTGAACCCCTTTTTCTACATGATCGACGGTTTCCGCTATGGCTTCTTCGGCGTCAGCGACGTCTCGCCATGGCTGAGCCTGGGCATTGTCGCGACAGCCTTGCTGGCCGTCAGCGCCGTGGCCGTCAACCTGCTGCGCACCGGCTACAAAATAAGACACTAGACATGACCAGCGAAGAACTGCAATCCATCATCGCCGCGGGCCTGCCCTGCGAGCACATCGAGCTGTCGGGCGACGGCCGCCACTGGTACGCCACCGTGGTGTCCAGCGCCTTTGAAGGCCAGCGCCTGATACAGCGCCACCAGAAGGTTTACGCCACGCTGGGCGGCCGCATGCAGACCGACGAGGTGCATGCGCTGTCCATGAAAACCTACACGCCCACCGAATGGGCCAATACCAACAACGGCAACGCGAACTGAAAAGAACATGGACAAATTACTCATCAAGGGCGGCAAGCCGCTGGCCGGAACGGTTGAAATTTCCGGCGCCAAGAACGCCGCGCTGCCCGAGCTTTGCGCCGCGCTGTTGACGGCCGACGAGGTGACGCTGCGCAACGTGCCGCGCCTGCAGGACGTGGCCACCATGCTCAAGCTGATCCGCAACATGGGCGTGGAGGCTGAGCGCGGCGACGACGGCACGGTGCGCATCAACGCCGGCAAGCTCAGCTCGCCCGAGGCGCCCTACGAGCTGGTCAAGACCATGCGTGCTTCCGTGCTGGCGCTGGGCCCGCTGCTGGCGCGCTTCGGCGAAGCCACGGTGTCGCTGCCGGGCGGCTGCGCCATCGGTTCGCGTCCGGTGGACCAGCACATCAAGGGACTGCAGGCCATGGGCGCCGAGATCGTGGTTGAGCACGGCTACATGATCGCCAAACTGCCGGCCGGTCAGAAGCGGCTCAAGGGCGCCAGCATCACCACCGACATGGTGACCGTCACCGGCACCGAAAACTTCCTGATGGCCGCCAGCCTGGCCGAAGGCGAGACCATCCTGGAAAACGCAGCGCAGGAGCCCGAGATCGGCGACCTGGCCGAAATGCTCATCAAGATGGGCGCGAAGATTGAAGGCCACGGCACGCGCCGCATCCGCATCCAGGGCGTGGAGCGCCTGCACGGCTGCACCCACCAGGTGGTGGCCGACCGCATCGAGACCGGCACCTTTTTGTGCGCGGTCGCTGCCGCCGGCGGCGACGTGGTGCTCAAGCACGGCCGCGCCGACCACCTCGATGCCGTGATCGACAAGCTGCGCGAAGCCGGCGCGGTGGTGACGGCGGGCGAGGACTTTATCCGCATCCAGGCCAGCGGCCGCATGAAGGCGCAATCCTTCCGCACCACCGAATACCCCGGTTTCCCGACCGACATGCAAGCCCAGTTCATGGCGCTCAATGCCGTCGCGCTGGGCAGCAGCACCGTGACCGAGACGATTTTTGAGAACCGCTTCATGCACGTCAACGAGATGGTGCGCCTGGGCGCCAAGATTCAGATCGACGGCAAGATCGCCGTTATGGAGGGTGTCGAAAAGCTGTCCGGCGCTACCGTCATGGCCACCGATTTGCGCGCCTCCGCCAGTCTGGTGATCGCCGGCCTGGTGGCCGAAGGCGAAACCCTGGTGGACCGCATCTACCACCTGGACCGCGGCTACGACCAGATGGAAGCCAAGCTGCGCGGCATAGGCGCCGACATCGAACGGATCAAAGCATGATCACGCTCGCACTCTCCAAAGGCCGCATCTTCGACGACATCCTGCCGCTGCTCAAGAGCGCCGGCATCGAGGTGCTGGACGATCCCGAAAAATCCCGCAAGCTGATCCTGGACACCAACCAGCCCGGTGTGCGCGTGGTGCTGGTGCGCGCCACCGATGTGCCCACCTATGTGCAGTACGGCGGCGCCGATCTCGGCGTGGTCGGCAAGGACACCCTGCTGGAATCCGGTAGCCAGGGCCTGTATCAGCCGCTGGACCTGCAGATCGCCAAATGCCGCATCAGCGTGGCCGTGCGCGAAGGCTTCGACTACGCCGCGGCCGTGCGCCAGGGCTCACGCCTCACAGTCGCCACCAAATACGTGGCGATCGCGCGCGACTTCTTCGCCACCAAGGGCGTGCACGTTGACCTGATCAAGCTCTACGGCAGCATGGAACTGGCCCCGCTCACGGGCCTGGCTGACGCCATCGTCGACCTGGTGTCCACCGGCAGCACGCTCAGGGCCAACCACCTGGTCGAGGTCGAGCGCATCATGGACATCAGCTCGCACCTGGTGGTGAACCAGACCGCGCTCAAACTCAAGCAGGCACCGATACGCCAGCTCATCGATGCCCTTTCGGCCGCCACGGCCTCTTCGCGAAAATCCTGAGCCATGAAACTGACCGCCGCGCCCGCCCGCCTATCCACGGTTTCCGCCACCTTTGAGGCCGAATTCAAGGCGCGCCTGCATTGGTCCGCCGACACCGACGCGGCCATAGAGCAGCGCGTGGCCGACATCCTGGCCGACGTGCAGCTGCGCGGCGACGCGGCGGTGCTCGAATACACCGCGCGCTTCGACGGCCTCGCAGCCGGCTCGATGGCAGGGCTGGAGCTGACGCAGGCAGATTTCAAAGCCGCGTTTGATGCCATTCCTGCTGCCCAGCGCGAGGCCCTGCAAGCCGCCGCTGTCCGGGTGCGCAAATACCACGAGGCACAGAAAAAAGCGTCCGGCGAGAGCTGGAGCTATCGCGATGGAGACGGCACCTTGCTGGGCCAGAAGGTCACGCCGCTGGACCGCGTTGGCATTTATGTGCCCGGCGGCAAGGCGGCCTATCCCTCCAGCCTGCTGATGAACGCCATCCCCGCCCATGTGGCTGGCGTGCAAGAGATCATCATGGTGGTGCCTACTCCCGTGCGGGGCAGCGTGGCTACGGGCGGCTCAGGCGGCCAAGCTGCATCCAACAAGGGTGAGCGCAATGAACTTGTGCTGGCCGCCGCCTATGTGGCCGGCGTCACCCGCGCGTTCACCATCGGGGGCGCGCAGGCCGTGGCCGCACTGGCCTACGGCACGCAGACCGTGCCCAAGGTCGACAAGATCACCGGTCCCGGCAATGCCTATGTGGCCAGCGCCAAAAAGCGCGTTTTCGGCACGGTGGGCATCGACATGATCGCCGGCCCCTCGGAAATCCTGGTACTGGCCGACGGCAGCACGCCGGCGGACTGGGTCGCCATGGACTTGTTCAGCCAGGCCGAGCACGACGAACTCGCCCAAAGCATCCTGCTGTGCCCCGACGCCGCCTACCTCGACCAGGTGCAGGCCGCGATTGACCGCCTGCTGCCCGAGATGCCGCGCGCCGAGATCATTGCCAAGTCCCTGAGCGGGCGCGGCGCCCTGATCCACACGCGCAGCATGGAAGAAGCCTGTGCCATCAGCAACCGCATCGCACCCGAACACCTGGAAGTCTCCAGCCGCGAGCCGCACAAGTGGGAGCCCTTGCTCAAGCACGCCGGCGCCATCTTTCTGGGTGCGTACACCAGCGAGTCCCTGGGGGACTACTGCGCCGGCCCGAATCACGTGCTGCCCACCAGCGGCACGGCGCGCTTTTCGAGCCCGCTGGGCGTCTACGACTTCCAGAAACGCTCCAGCCTGATCGAAGTCAGCGAAGCCGGCGCCCAGGTGCTGGGCAAGATCGCCGCGGAACTGGCTTATGGCGAAGGTTTGCAGGCGCATGCGCGGGCGGCGGAGATGCGGCTGAAATAAGGTCTCAGATTACACGAATTTCGTGCAGCACGAAATTCGTGTAAACTTGAGGCCATGAAAAACGTGACCATCACCGTGGACGATGCCGCCCTGGAATGGGTGCGCATCGAGGCGGCGCGGCGCAATACCAGCGTCTCGCGCCTGGTGGGCGAGATGCTGGCCGAGAAGATGCAGCGCACCGACGCCTACCAGCGCGCCCTGCACGACTGGCAAAACAAGGACAGGCTCTGGGTGTCCAATGGGCAGCCCTATCCCACGCGCCTTGAGCTGGACGAGCGCGGCGCATGAGTGAGGCATCTACCGGCGTTTTTGTGGACGCCAGCATCCTGCTGCACAGCGAAGACGGCGCTGACCGGGCCAAACAGCAGGCCGCCCTGGCCTGGCTGACCGTGCTGTGGCGGCGCGGCCTGGGTCGCACCAGTACCCAGGTGCTCAATGAGTTTTACCTGCTGGCCACGCGCAAGATCCAGCCGCCGATGCCGGCCGGCGATGCGCGCGCCGAAGTACGTCGCTATGAACTCTGGCAGCCCTGGCAAACCGACCACGCCACCGTCGAATCCGCCTGGGCGGTGGAAAGCCGCTACGGCCTGCACTACCGCGACAGCCTGGTCGTCGCGGCGGCCCAGCACCTCGGCTGCCGCTATCTGCTCAGCGAAGGCCTGGCGCATGAGCAGCACTACGGCGGTGTCCAGGTGATCAACCCTTTTAAAACCGGCATTGAACTGCTGGAGAACCTCCAATGACTCTTACTACCCTTTCACTGGATAACAAGCTTAAAAAACTGATACGCCAGGACGTGCAGTCCATGCACGCCTATGCCATCCAGGACTCGGCCGGCATGGTCAAGCTCGACGCCATGGAGAATCCGCACCGCCTGCCCGCAGCGCTGCAGGCCAAGCTGGGCCAGCGCCTGGGCGCGCTGGCGCTGAACCGCTACCCCGACGGCCGGGTCAACGACCTTCGCAAGGCGTTGGCCGACTATGCGCAGATGCCCGAAGGTTTCGACATCATGCTGGGCAACGGCTCGGACGAGCTGATCTCGCTGCTGGCCATGGCCTGCGACGTGGGGGGCGGCTCCATCCTGGCGCCGCTGCCGGGTTTTGTGATGTACGCCATGAGCGCCCAGCTGCAGGGCCTCAAATTCATCGGCGTGCCGCTGACGGCCGACTTTGAACTCGACGAAGCCGCCATGCTGGCCGCGATCAAGGCGCACCAGCCCTCCATCATCTACCTGGCCTACCCCAACAACCCCACGGCCAACCTGTGGGACGACGCGGTGATCGAAAAAATCATCGAGGCGGCGCCCGGGCTGGTGGTGATGGACGAGGCTTACCAGCCGTTTTCAAGCAAAAGCTATATAGACCGCATCGCCAGGCACGGCCACGTGCTGCTGATGCGCACCATGAGCAAGTTCGGCCTGGCCGGTGTGCGGATCGGCTACATGATGGGCCCCAAGGCCTTGATTGCCGAGGTCGACAAGGTGCGCCCGCCCTACAACATCAGCGTGCTCAACTACGAGTGCGCGCTGTTCGCGCTGGAGCACCAGGCTGAATTCGCCGCCCAGGCCGGCGAGCTGGTGGCCCAGCGCGCCGTGCTGATGGACGCGCTGGCCGGCATGGCGGCCAAGGGCGTCAAAGCCTGGAAAAGCGATGCCAACATGATCCTGGTGCGCGTGCCCGATGCGGCCAAAACCTTCGACGGCATGAAATCCCACAAAGTGCTGGTCAAAAACGTTTCTAAAATGCATCCATTGCTGGCCAATTGTTTGCGCCTGACGGTCGGCACCGCGGACGAGAACGCGCAAATGCTGGCGGCGCTTGAAAAATCCCTATGACTACCCCAACCCTCGCTCCCCGCATTGCCGAGGTTTCGCGCAACACCGCAGAAACCCAGATCACCGTTAAGCTCAACCTCGACGGCACCGGCAAGGCCAGCCTGTCGACGGGCATAGGCTTTTTCGACCACATGCTGGACCAGATCGCTCGCCACGGGCTGATAGACCTGGACATCCAGGCCAAGGGCGACCTGCACATCGACGGCCATCACACGGTGGAAGACGTGGGCATCACGCTGGGCCAGGCCGTGGCCAAGGCCGTGGGCGACAAAAAAGGCCTGCGCCGTTACGGCCATGCCTATGTGCCGCTGGACGAGGCGCTGTCGCGCGTGGTGGTCGATTTTTCGGGCCGCCCGGGACTGGAAATGCATGTGCCCTTCAAGAGCGGCATGATTGGCACTTTCGACAGCCAGCTGGCCTACGAATTCTTTCAGGGCTTTGTGAACCACGCTTTTGTGACCCTGCACATCGACAACCTCAAGGGTGAAAACGCTCACCACCAGGCCGAGACCGTGTTCAAGGCCTTTGCCCGCGCGCTGCGCATGGCGCTGGAGATAGACCCGCGCGCCGCCGGTGTGATCCCCTCGACCAAGGGCTCGCTCTAAGCCACCCTCCAAAAAGCCGCCGCGCAGCATTCCATGCCTCTTTTTGGCGTAGCCCCCTACAAATGGGCGCCGGCAGCCCCTAAATTCAAAGCCAACCCTTCTTGAACCCCTGATGGCAAAACCCAAAACAGTGGCCGTGGTCGACTACGGCATGGGCAACCTGCATTCCGTGTCGCAGGCCGTGCGCCATGTGGCGGCGGGCAGCGGCTTTGAAGTCCTCGTGACCTCGAAGGCCGAAGACGTCATGCAGGCCGAGCGCATCGTGTTGCCCGGCCAGGGCGCGATTGCGGACTGCATGCGCGAGCTGGCTGATTCCGGCATGCTGGAATCGGTGCTGCACGCGGCGGCCCACAAGCCGCTGTTCGGCGTCTGCGTGGGCATGCAGATGCTGCTGAGTCACAGCGACGAAGGCCAGCCCGGCGACGGCGGCGCCGGCACCGACGGCCTGGGGCTGATTCCCGGCGAGGTCGTCCGGTTCGAACTGGCGGGCAGGACGCAGCCCGACGGCAGCCGCTACAAGGTGCCGCAGATGGGCTGGAACCAGGTTTACCAAAATGGTGCGGGCACGGCGAACGCCCATCCGGTCTGGGCCGGCGTGCCCGATGGCGCGTACTTTTATTTTGTGCACAGCTTTTATGCCCGTCCGTCGGACGCGCGCCACATCGCCGGCGAAGCCGACTACGGCGCGCGCTTTGCGGCGGCGATTGCACGCGATAATATTTTTGCCACCCAGTTCCATCCCGAAAAAAGCGCAGACCACGGACTGGCCCTGTACCGCAACTTCCTGCACTGGAATCCCTAGCCGCCGGCAGCGCCTTGGGTCAGACCCGGTACCGGGACGCCGGACTTTTTGTTACCCTGAGCACCCGTTTTCTTTTTTTACCGTCTTTTTTACCGCCACATGCTACTTATCCCCGCGATTGACCTGAAAGACGGTCACTGCGTTCGCCTCAAACAGGGCGACATGGATCAATCCACCATCTTCAGCGAAGACCCTGCCGCCATGGCGCGCAACTGGGTCGACAAGGGCGCGCGCCGCCTGCACCTGGTGGACTTGAACGGCGCCTTCGCGGGCAAGCCCCGCAACGAGCAGGCCATCAAGCAGATCCTGGCCGAAGTCGGCAGTGAAATCGACGTGCAACTGGGCGGCGGCATCCGCGACCTGGACACGATTGAACGCTACCTGGACGCCGGCCTGCGCTATGTCATCATCGGCACGGCCGCGGTGAAGAACCCCGGTTTCCTGCAGGACGCCTGCACGGCCTTCGGCGGCCACATCATCGTCGGCCTGGACGCCAAGGACGGCAAGGTCGCCACTGACGGCTGGAGCAAGATGACGGGGCACGAGGTCATAGACCTGGGCAAGAAATTCCAGGACTACGGCGTCGAATCCATCATCTACACCGACATAGGCCGCGACGGCATGCTGACCGGCATCAACATCGACGCCACCGTCAAACTGGCCCAGGCGCTGACCATTCCCGTGATCGCTTCCGGCGGCCTCTCCAACATGGCCGACATCGAAAAGCTCTGCGAAGTCGAGGAAGAGGGCGTCGAAGGCGTGATCTGCGGGCGTTCCATTTACAGCGGCGACCTGGATTTCGAGAAAGCCCAGGCGAGAGCCGATGAGCTGAACGGCTAGGAATGCCCAGAGGCATTTCCAACCATCGCCAGGTCCACTGAAGCCCCAATGCTCGCTAAAAGAATCATTCCCTGTCTCGACGTCACCGGCGGCCGCGTGGTCAAGGGCGTCAACTTCACCCAGCTGCGTGACGCGGGCGACCCGGTGGAAATCGCGGCGCGCTACAACGAGCAGGGCGCTGACGAACTCACTTTCCTCGACATCACCGCCACCAGCGACGGGCGCGACCTGATCCTGCCCATCATCGAGGCGGTGGCCTCGCAGGTCTTTATTCCACTGACCGTGGGCGGCGGCGTGCGCACCGTCGAGGATGTGCGCCGGCTGCTCAATGCCGGGGCCGACAAGACGAGCTTCAACTCGGCCGCCATCGCCAATCCGCAGGTGATTGACGACGCTTCGGCCAAGTACGGCGCGCAGTGCATCGTGGTGGCGATAGACGCCAAGCGCCGCGGCGAAGAAGACGCCAAAACCCGCGGCCCGGGTTGGGACGTGTACAGCCACGGCGGGCGCAAAAACACCGGCATGGACGCCGTGGCCTGGGCCGCCGAGATGGCGCGGCGCGGCGCCGGCGAGATTTTGCTGACCAGCATGGACCGCGACGGCACCAAGTCGGGCTTTGACCTGGCCCTGACCCGCGCGGTGAGCGATGCCGTCAGCGTGCCGGTGATCGCCTCGGGCGGCGTAGGCAATCTTGAGCACCTTGCCGACGGCATCCAGACTGGCGGCGCCGATGCGGTGCTGGCCGCCAGCATCTTCCATTACGGCGAGTACACGGTGCAGCAGGCCAAGCAGCACATGGCCGAACGGGGCATCCCGGTAAGGTTGTAAGCCCCGTTGATACGCCGTTCCCCTGTTGGGGCGGCATCTGCGGCCCGGCAAGGCCGGTTCGCGATACCCTTGGTTTTAAGAGCTCTGTAACCGTACCCAAATCCCTGACAATAGCCCCATGAACTGGTTAGACGAGATTCGCTGGGACGACAAGGGCCTGATCCCTGTCATTGCGCAGGAAGCCTCCAGCGGCGATGTGCTCATGTTCGCCTGGATGAACCGTGAGGCGCTGCAAAAAACCGCCGAGCTGGGCCAGGCGGTCTACTACAGCCGCTCGCGCGGCCGACTCTGGCACAAGGGCGAGGAATCCGGAAATCAGCAAGCGGTGCACGAAATTCGCCTGGACTGCGACAACGACGTGATCCTGCTCAAGGTGACGCAACTGGGCCACACGCCCGGCATCGCCTGCCACACGGGGCGTCACAGCTGCTTTTTCAGTGTGTATAAAGACGGCCAGTGGGTGGTGACCGAGCCGGTCCTGAAAGACCCGACAAGCATGTACAAACAGACTCCCGGCAAACATGACCACGAATGATTCCCTCCAGCGCCTGGCGCAGATCATCGAAAGCCGCAAGGCGGCCAACGGCGGCGACCCCGATAAAAGTTATGTGGCGCGCCTGCTGCACAAGGGCCCGGACGCCTTCCTGAAAAAAATCGGCGAGGAAGCCACCGAAACCGTGATGGCCGCCAAGGACATCGACTGCGCGCTGGCCCAGGGCGGCGCGACGGCCGGGCTCAAGGGCAAGCTGGTCGGCGAGGTCGCCGACCTGTGGTTCCACAGCCTGATCGCACTGGCGCATTACGGCCTGAGCCCGGCCGACGTGATTGCCGAGCTGGAGCGCCGCGAAGGCACCAGTGGCATCGAGGAAAAAGCGCTGCGCAAGGCCCAGCACCGCGACGCGGCCGAAAAACCGTGAACGCGCCAGCCGTGGATTTCATTTTTGACTTCACCGTGACAGGAACCTGATCCCCCATGGAAACCGATCTGGCCGAATTCGAGGGCAAAAACCCCAACGACCGTCTTGTGATGCACGTGCTGTACGGCCTGCACACGCTGGCCTGGTTCAGCGGCGGCGTGTTCGCGGTGATCGCCGTGATCGTCAACTACATACGCCGTGCCGACGAATCCGACGCGCTTTACATCGACCACCACAATTACATGATCCGCACCTTCTGGTGGACGCTGGGCTGGCTGGTGCTGCTGTCGCCGCTGTGGCTGCTGTTGTTCCTGCCGGGGCTTGCCGCCTACGGCATCGTGTGGCTCTGGTATTTGTACCGCTGCGTGCGGGGCTGGATGCGTTTTAACAGCCACCGCCCGACCTAGACCCACTCAAACCGACCAAGCCATGAGCCATTCCGACAACTGCATTTTCTGCAAGATCGCCGCAGGCGCCATTCCGAGCCGCAAGGTGTATGAGGACGACGAATTGTTCGCCTTTCATGACATCAATCCCTGGGCGCCGGTGCATTTTTTGATCATTCCCAAGGAGCACATCCCGTCCATGGCGCAGGTGGGCCCTGAACACGCCGCGCTGATGGGCCGCATGATGGTGCTGGCGCCCAAGCTGGCGATGGAACAGGGCTGCAACCCCTACCCGGCGGGCGGTTACCGTATCGTGACCAACACCGGCGCGGAAGGCGGGCAGGAAGTGCACCACCTGCACTTTCACGTGATCGGCGGGCCGCGGCCGTGGCTGAAGGGCTAGCAGGGCGCCGGGAACCCCGGGCCGGGCTGGCACACTAACCCGGTAGGCCAATGTGTGTAATCGGCGTCCCGGCGGGTACTGGCCTTTAGAATCAAGGCAATTGCGTGCAAGCCGCCCCAATACCGGCAATATTGCATTTACACCTGTATTTACAGATTAGGAGCAAATCATGGGTTCATTTTCCATTTGGCACTGGTTGATCGTGCTGTTGATCGTGGTGATGGTGTTCGGCACCAAAAAGCTCAAAAACATGGGCAGCGACCTCGGCAGCGCGGTCAAAGGCTTCAAGGACGGCATGAAGGACGGCGGACAGCCTCCCGCTGATGTGCCCGTGCCGCCAGCCAGCGTCACGAATGCGCAAGCCTCCGACAAGACCACCATCGACGTCGAAGCCCGCCAAAAGTCGTAATTCAGGCCTGACTCAGTGATTGACCTCGGCATTTCCAAGATGGCGCTGATAGGCGCCGTGGCGCTGATCGTCATCGGCCCGGAAAAGCTGCCGCGCGTGGCGCGTACCGTGGGCACGCTGCTGGGCAAGGCGCAGCGCTATGTGGCCGACGTCAAAAATGAGGTCAACCGCTCCATGGAGCTGGACGAACTCAAGAAGATGAAGGAAACCGTCGAGGGCGCGGCCCGCGACGTCGAGAATTCCATCCAGACCAGCGCCAGCGACTTCGAGAAGTCCTGGGCCGAGGCCACCGGCGAATCGTCCTCTGGCGCCTTGCCGGGCATGGAAGTCTTCCCCGAATACAAGCACCCGAAAAAGAAGTGGCGCCTCAAGCAGGGCGCGACGCCCCAGTGGTACAAGGCGCGTACCGGCGTGCGCACCCGTGCGCAGTCGGGGGCGGCGCGTGTGGCACGGTTCCGTCCGCAGCCGGGCCGCCTGTCTTGAGCCTTCCCGCCGATCTCCTGTTCCTTGCGCATCTTCCGGCGCCATCCATCCAGCGCAAAGTTCCTTCATGAGCGATCCCAACACCGACAAGCCCGACGAACTCGCGGGCACTGAGCAGCCTTTTGTGCAGCACCTCATGGAGTTGCGCGACCGGATGATCAAGGCGGTGATCGCCGTCGGCATCGCCGCGGTCGTGCTGGCATTCTTCCCCGGCCCGGGCGCGCTCTACGACATCCTGGCCGCGCCGCTGGTCGCCTCGCTGCCCAAGGGCGCCACGCTGATCGCCACCAATGTGATTTCACCCTTCGTGGTGCCGATCAAGATTTTGTTCATGGCGGCTTTCATGATCGCGCTGCCGGTGGTGCTTTACCAGGTCTGGGCTTTTGTGGCGCCGGGCCTGTATTCGCACGAGAAAAAACTCGTCATGCCGCTGGTGATTTCCAGCACCTTGCTGTTTTTTGTCGGCGTGGCTTTCTGCTATTTCGTGGTGTTCGGCCAGGTCTTTCACTTCATCCAGAGCTTTGCGCCCAAATCGATCACCGCCGCGCCTGATATCGAGGAATACCTGAATTTCGTGCTCGGCATGTTCCTGGCCTTCGGGCTGGCCTTTGAGGTGCCGATCGCGGTGATCCTGCTGGTGCGCATGGGCGTGCTCAGCGTGGCCCAGCTGCGTGAATACCGCGGCTACTTCTGGGTGGCCGCGGCCGTCGGCACCGCATTGGTGACGCCGCCTGATGCGGGCTCCATGATCATGCTGCTGGGCGTTGTCGGCGGCCTCTATGAGGTGGGCATCGTCGCCGCGCAGCTGTTCGTCAAGCACACCAAAAAGCCCGAAGACGACAGCGAGGCCGAAGCCGCCAAGCCCTGAGCCCCGGCTGCCTAGCGCTGTTGCGTCTTGGGCCGCTGGCGCTTGCCGGGCGTGACGGCGATCTCGGTCTGCTTGTCCTTGCGCAGCACCGTCAGCGGTGCGGGAGTGCCGGGCTTGAGGGCCGCCACGGCGGTCAGCAACTGGCTCACATTGCGCACGCTTTTGCCGTCCACCGCGGTGATCACGTCGCCGGGCTGTATGCCGGCCTGCGCTGCCGGGCCGTTTTGCAGCACGCCGGTGATGATGACGCCCCCGTCCCTGGCCGCAGCGGGCTTGAGGCCGAAGGTTTCGGCCAGCTCGGGGTTCAAGTCTTGCGGCTCCACGCCTATCCAGCCGCGCGTGACCTGGCCGTCCTTCACGATGCCTTCAAGCACCTGCTTGGCCGTGGATACCGGAATCGCGAAGCCTATGCCCATGGAGCCGCCCGAGCGCGAGTAGATCGCGGTGTTGATGCCCATCAGGTGGCCGTTCACGTCGACCAGGGCGCCGCCCGAGTTGCCGGGGTTGATGGCCGCGTCGGTCTGGATGAAGTTTTCAAAAGTGTTGATGCCCAGCTGGTTGCGCCCCAGCGCGCTCACGATGCCGCCGGTGACGGTCTGGCCCACGCCGAAGGGGTTGCCGATGGCCATCACCGGATCACCCACCTGCAGCGCGTCGGAATTGCCCAGCACGATGACGGGCAGCTTGTCCAGGTCGATCTTGAGGATGGCCAGGTCGGTGTCGGGGTCCGTGCCTATGACCTGGGCCTTGGCCTTGCGCGTGTCGTTGAGGATGACCTCGATGTCATCGGCGCCCTCGACCACATGGTTGTTGGTCAGGATGTAGCCGCTGGCGCTGATGATGACGCCGCTGCCCAGTCCGCCCTGCGGCTCGTTGGGGCTCTGGTCGCCGAAGAAAAACTTGAACCACGGATCTTCGGCGTGCGGGTTCCTCGCGGCCGCCTTGCTGGTGTTGATGCTGACAACGGCCGCGGAAGCCAGCTTGGCGGCCGAGGCAAAACCGCCGGCGGCGCCTGGGCTGCGCGGCGCGCTGCCGGCCGGCGCTTCGATCACGGAGACGCCCGGCGTGTTGCCGCGGTCCAGCCACTGTGGCTTGAGCGTGGCCACCACAAAATAGGCCGCCAGCAGGACGGTGACGGCTTGGGAGAACAGGAGCCAGGTACGCTTCATGAATGAGGGGGTGTCAGCAAAAAAATCAAAAACCGCTAGGGAGCTTGCGCCGCAAGCCCCTATTGTCCCTCAGCTCCTGCGGGTGCCCAAGGCAAGGGCTTTTACATGGGGCGCCCGCCTGAGACAATCCCCTCATGAGCACCACACGACAGGACTTGCTGCAGGCCTTTGACGCGCTTTTGCAGCCCGCGCGCTTCAAGGACTACGGCCCCAACGGCCTGCAGGTCGAAGGCCGGCCCGAGGTTCGCAAAATCGTTTCCGGCGTTACCGCCAGCCTGGCCTTGATAGAGGCGGCGGTTGCCGCGCGGGCCGACGCCATTTTTGTGCACCACGGCCTGTTCTGGCGCGGCCAGGACGGCCGCGTCACGGGCTGGATGAAGCAGCGCCTGGCGCTGCTGCTGGCGCACGACATCAACCTCTTTGCCTACCACCTGCCGCTGGACGCGCATCCCGAGCTGGGCAACAACGCGCAACTGGGCCTGCAACTGGGCCTGGCTGCCGGCGCGCGCTTCGGCGAGCAGGATCTGGGCTTTATCGGCGGGCGCGGCGATGGTAGCCACTTTGCCGACAGCGCCGCGCTGGCGGCCCATGTGCAGCAGGTGCTGAAGCGGCCCGTAGTCCAGGCAGGGCCGTCGCAAAAAACAATCCGGAGCATTGCCTGGTGCACGGGCGGTGCGCAAGGCTACTTCGAGTCGGCGATTGCCGCGGGTGCCGATGCCTTCATCACGGGTGAGATTTCCGAGCCGCAAGCCCATTACGCGCGAGAGATGGGCGTGGCCTTTATCGCCTGCGGCCATCACGCCTCCGAGCGCTACGGTGCGCCGGCGGTGGCGGGGCAGGTCGCGGCCCAGCTGGGCCTGGCCCACGAATTCATCGACATCGACAACCCGGCCTGAGGCGAGTCGGGCCTGGTGGGGCGCACCGGTTCAGGCCGGCTTGTGGCGAGGCCGGCCCGACCGGGGCGTTTTGCCGGCGCTTTTCGGGGTTTTCGGATTTTTGGGCCGCGGGGGTACCGCCGGCACGGCGTCGCGCAGCGCGCGCCAACTGGAGCCCAGGTCCGCATGCTCGACCGGCACGGCGGTGTGGCTCTCCGGGTCCAGCATCGCCGCGCGGGAGCGCATCGCGCGCGCGGCTTGCGCCACCGACTGGGCCTCATGCAGCAGCTGGTCCACGTCCTTGCCGGCTGCCGACAGGTGGACAATGCCGACGGCGATGTCGGGCGTGACCCGTATGCGCCGCCCGTCCAGCGAACGCAGATCCAGGGGCCGGCGCAGGCTGGAGGCCACGCGCAGGCCCAATGTGCGTATCCAGCGCGGCGAATGCATGGTTTCCAGCAGCACCATAAAACAGCGGTCGTAATAGCGGCCGGCCGGGTTGACGGCGCCGGTATGGCGCTGCATGCGGCGTGCCAGTTGGATGTAGAGGTCGTTGAGGCCGGCCTGGCCGATCAGCGGCAACAGGCGTTCGGGTTCGAAGAGCAGCACGGCCATCAGCGCGCCGTCGCGCCGGGTGCGCTGGCGGCGCTGCTGCGCCCCTATGATTTTCCGCACCATGGCCACGCCGTCGTAGAGCTGGGTGATGGGGTCGCGGCGCGAGACCTCGCCCTGCCGCATCTGCCGGATATGGTGGTTGCGCAGCCACAGCATCGCGGCGGTGATGACCACGCTGAGCAGCGCTGCCAGCGCCACGCCGGCCTGCAGCAGCAGCGGCGGCCGGCTGGTGTTCAGCGCCAGCCCGTAGAGGCCGATCTGCGCGGGCAGGGTCAGCAGGCAGCCCAGGGCCAGACCCCATGCCATCCTGTCGCCCAGCTGTGTGGCGCGCACCGAAAGCCACAGCACCACCGACAGGTTGGCGATCGCCAGCGCCCCGGAAACCGGCAGGCGCCATTCAGGGGCGAGCAACAGGCACAGCGGCACGCCCGCCAGGCATACCAGGGTGATCGCCAGCAGGCTGACTTGCATCAAGTGGTCGCGCTGGTGGGCCGACAGCCATTTGCTGGCGCCGTAGCTGCCCACGGCCGCGCAAAGCGGCCCGGCCAGGAATTGCGCCGTGGCCAGTTCGTCATACGCGCCCGGCCAGATGGCGGCGGGCAGCCCGCTCAACAGCAGCACCACCGCCCAGCACAGGGCCAGGTAGGCCAGCGTTTGGGAGGCGGCGCGTGTGCGACTGTAAAAGGCGTCGGCCAGGGCCAGCAAGACTACCAGGCCCAGTGCGCCGGCGGCCGCGCTCCACAGCATCATGTCCGCGTCGGGCATCAGGGGATGGAGGGTATTCATGGCCGGCTCAGTGCTGCGCAAGGGCCTGCCGGCCGCCACGCTGTGGTTTGCGCCAAAATACCCCAAGAATGCATCTGCCCGAACCCCTCGTATTTTTTGGCCTGTCGCGGTCTCATGCCGAGCGCGGGCCTACCCATTTTTTCGCGATTATGGTCCCACCGTCCATGAAATGCACTTTGCCGCTTGAATTTGCCCTGTCGCGGCGAAGGCTGCGTTGTGGCTAAGCCGCTGCTCATCACCATGGGCGATGCGGCTGGCATAGGCCCGGAAATTATCGCCAAGGCTTTTCGCGAAGCGCCCGCCGAGCTGGCCGGCTGTGCCGTGGTGGGGGATGTGGCCACGCTGCGCCGCGCCGCCGCACTGGTGGCCTCACCGCTGGCACTGCCGGTGGCGCAACTGGGGAGCCTGGCTGGGCTGTCCGGCGTGCCGCCGCAGTGCATTCCGGTGCTGCAGCAATGCGCGCTGTCGGGCCTGGTGCCTTATGGAGAGGTTAGCGGCGTGGCCGGCCAGGCAGCGGCCGACTGCATCGTCTGGGCGGCCCGCCGCGTGCTGGCCGGCGAGGCCGCCGCGTTGGTGACTGCCCCCATCCACAAGGCGGCCCTGGCAGCCGCCGGCGGCTGGGCGGCCCAATTTCCGGGCCACACGGAAATGCTGCAGGCCGAAGCTGCCGCTTTTTTGGGCAAACCCGTGGGCGAAGTGCCGGTGCGCATGATGCTGGCCAATGAAGAACTGCGCACCGTGCTGGTGAGCATTCACATGTCGCTCAGGCAGGCCATCGAGGCCGTGACTTTCGACAACGTGTTGCAAACCCTGCGCATCACGCATGCGGCCGTTGGCGCCGGCCTGGGACGCGCGCCGCGCATCGCGGTAGCGGGGCTCAATCCGCATGCCGGGGAAGGCGGGCTGTTCGGCAGCGAAGAGCAGGCCATCATCGCCCCGGCCATCGCCGCGGCACGCGCGCAGGGCCTGGATGTGAGCGGCCCCTTCGCGCCCGACACGGTGTTCATGCGGGCACGCCAGGCCGCCGGCAAGCCCGGCGAATTCGACGTGGTCGTCGCGATGTACCACGACCAGGGGCTGATCCCGGTCAAATACCTGGGGGTGGAGCAGGGCGTCAACGTCACGCTAGGACTGCCGCTGGTGCGTACCAGCCCCGACCACGGGACGGCCTTCGACATCGCGGGCAGCGCGCGCGCCGACGCTTCCAGCCTGCTGGCGGCCGTGCGCATGGCGCGCCGGCTTGCGGCGCGGTGAAGGGCGCGAGAATTTAAGCGAAATCGGCCCTGGCTGCTATTAATTAAATAGCAATCGGCCATGCGTTTGCAAGCGGGGACCGCGGTCTGGCTTTGCCAGCCGCCAGGCGCCGTCCCCTGCAGGGGAGAGGCCCGCTACACGAAGTGAGCGGGCAACAGGGGGGGGGCTTATTTCTTGAGGCTGTCGCGGATCTCGCGCAGCAGCGCGATGTCTTCAGGCGGCGCGGCAGGGGCGGGCGCCGGCTGGTCGCGCTTGAGCCGGTTGATCTGCTTGACCATCAGGAAAATGATGAAGGCCAGGATGATGAAATTGACCGCGACGGTGATGAAGTTGCCGTAGGCGAAGACCGGCACGCCCGCCTTTTTCAGGGCGTCCAGCGTGGTGGCCGTGCCCGGCGGCACTGTCCCCAGCACCACAAAGAGGTTGGAAAAATCCAGCTTGCCGAAGAGGGCGCCGACCAGGGGAAGGATCAGGTCGCTGACGACCGAGTCCACGATCTTGCCGAAAGCCGCGCCAATGATCACGCCGACCGCCAGGTCAATCACATTGCCCTTGACCGCGAATTCCTTGAATTCCTGCATCATTCCCATGAAGTTTCTCCTCTTGTTTTGGACAAAACATTATCAAGGCTGGGTCTGCCGAAGCGGCCTGCGCGCGGGCATGGCTTGAAACAAAGTATGTGCAATCCGGTCCATGCTTAAAAAACAGGCACGCCCCCGGCCTTAAGGATGGCCCGGGCCACCGGGATGCAGCCCCTCGCCTTGAAAAACGACGTTGCGCTCCGCTACAATCGCGGGTTGACCCCACTATGCCTATTTCAAGCCAGTTCTTGAAGGACTCTCATGACCCAAGCAAGCGAAGCAAGCGTGAATGGCGCGCCCCACGGCGCTCCTGTAGATAAAGATAAAAGAAACTGGCTGGTGACCACCTGCGCGGTGGGCGGCGCAGGCGCCATCGCCACCGCTGTTCCCTTTGTCAGCACCTTCCAGCCCTCCGAAAAAGCCAAAGCCGCCGGCGCCGCCGTCGAAGTCGATATTTCCGACGTCAAGCCCGGTGAGAAAATCACGGTGGAATGGCGCGGCAAGCCGGTCTGGATCATCAAGCGCACGCCCGCGCAGCTCGCCGAGCTCCCCAAGGTCGATGCCCTGCTGGCCGACCCCAAGTCCGAGCGCAAGCCCGACGAACTGACCCCTGTTTACGCCCGCAACGAAAACCGCTCCATCAAGCCCGAGACGCTGGTGGTGGTTGGTATCTGCTCGCACCTGGGCTGCTCGCCTTCCGATAAATTCCAGCCCGGCGCGCAGCCTTCGCTGCCCGACGACTGGGCCGGCGGTTTCCTGTGCCCCTGCCATGGCTCGACCTTCGACATGGCCGGCCGCGTCTACAAGAACAAGCCCGCGCCCGACAACCTCGAAGTTCCCCCGCACATGTACCTGTCAGACACCCGGTTGCTGATTGGTGAAGACAAGAAGGCCTGAAGGCGCTTCGACCCCCGAGCTCCTTCACAAGACCCTGCAGCCAGCGCCAGATACCCGCCGCCACCCCGACGCACGTATCCGGCGCTTGCCAAAGAACCCCACCGAACCAGGATCAGTTATGGCTGAATTCAAAGAAATTTCCCCCGATGCCCCGCTCGCCGCCAAGGCGATGAACTGGGTCGACAACCGGTTTCCCGCCAGCAAGCTCTACAAAGAGCACATGAGCGAGTACTACGCACCGAAGAACTTCAACTTCTGGTACATCTTCGGCTCGCTGGCCATGCTGGTGCTGGTCATCCAGATCGTGACCGGCATTTTCCTGACGATGAACTACAAGCCCGATGCCGCCCTGGCTTTCGGCTCGGTCGAGTACATCATGCGCGACGTGCCCTGGGGCTGGTTGATCCGCTACATGCACTCCACCGGCGCTTCGGCCTTCTTCGTGGTGGTCTACCTGCACATGTTCCGCGGCCTGCTCTACGGCAGCTACCGCAAGCCGCGCGAACTGGTCTGGATTTTCGGTTGCGCGATTTTCCTGTGCCTGATGGCCGAAGCCTTCATGGGCTACCTGCTGCCATGGGGCCAGATGAGCTACTGGGGCGCCCAGGTGATCGTCAACCTGTTCGCCGCGATTCCTTTCATCGGCCCCGACCTGGCGCTGCTGATCCGCGGCGACTACGTGGTGGGCGACGCCACACTGAACCGCTTCTTCGCTTTCCACGTGATCGCCGTGCCGCTGGTGCTGCTGGGCCTGGTGGCCGCACACATCATCGCGCTGCATGAAGTCGGCTCCAACAACCCCGACGGCGTCGAGATCAAAGGCCCGAACGCGCCCAAGGATGCGCAAGGCCACCCGCTGGACGGCATCCCCTTCCATCCCTACTACACGGTGCACGACATTTTCGGCGTGAGCGTTTTCCTGATGATCTTCTCGGCGATCATCTTCTTCGCTCCCGAGTTCGGCGGCTACTTCCTCGAATACAACAACTTCATCCCGGCCGACCCGCTGAAGACGCCGGCGCACATCGCCCCGGTCTGGTACTTCACGCCTTACTATTCGATGCTGCGCGCCATCACCAGCGAGATGATCTACGCGCTGATCGTCTGCGTGGTGGGTGCTGCGGGCTTCAGCGTCTGGAAGTTCCGCATGCCGGTACTGTTCAAGGCCGCCATCGTCGGCGCCGCCGTCGTGGGCTCGGCTCTGCTGCTGTCTATTGACGCGAAATTCTGGGGTGTGGTCGTGATGGGCGGCGCCGTGGTGATCCTGTTCTTCCTGCCCTGGCTCGACCTCAGCCCCGTCAAGTCGATCCGCTATCGCCCTGACTGGCACAAGTACCTCTACGGCATTTTTGTCATCAACTTCCTGGTGCTGGGCTACCTTGGCGTGCAGCCGCCGTCGCCCATCGGTGAGCGCGTCTCCCAGGTCGGCACGCTGTTTTACTTTGGCTTCTTCATCCTGATGCCGTGGTGGAGCCGTGTGGGCACTCCCAAAACACCGCCGGACCGTCCTGTTTTCCACGGTCACTGAGAGTTGGAGATAAAAACGATGAAAAAAGTTATTTTTGCGCTGATTACCGCCTTTGGCCTCGTGGCGGGCGCACAGGCCTCTGAAGGCGGTCTTGCCTGGGACAAGGCTCCCGACCGGACCAACGACCTGGGCTCCCTGCAAAACGGCGCCAAGCTGTTCGTCAACTATTGCCTGAACTGCCATTCCGCTTCCTTCATGCGTTTCAACCGCCTGAAAGACATCGGCCTGACCGAAAAGGAAATCAAGGACAACCTGCTGTTCACCACCGAAAAAGTGGGCGACACCATGAAAGCCGCGATCGATCCCAAACAGGCCAAGGAATGGTTCGGCGGCAATCCCCCCGATCTCACCGTGATCGCGCGTTCGCGCTCCGGCCACGGCGGCACCGGCGCCGACTACCTTTACACCTACCTGCGCACCTACTACCGCGACGAAACCAAGGCCACGGGCTGGAACAACCTGGTTTTCCCCAGCGTTGCCATGCCGCATGTGCTCTGGGAACTGCAAGGCACGCGCGCGCCGGTGTACGAAGAAAAGGAAGAGCACGGCCACAAGGTCGCGGTCTTCAAGGGTTGGCAGCAGCTCACCCCCGGCACCATGACGCCGTTGCAGTATGACCAGGCCGTGGGTGACCTCGTGGGTTACCTGCAGTGGATGGGCGAGCCGGCCCAGAACACCCGCATTCGCGTCGGCGTCTGGGTGCTGATTTTCCTTCTCTGCTTGACCTTTGTCGCCTGGCGCCTGAATGCGGCGTTCTGGAAAGACGTCAAGTAATTTTTTCGCCGGGGCCTTGTTCCCGGCACCTTCTGGAGTGGATGCTTTTTATATGTATCCACTCCTTTGCATTTAGGAGTTCCGCACCATGATGGTCCTTTATTCAGGCACAACCTGCCCCTTCTCGCACCGCTGCCGCTTTGTGCTGTTTGAAAAAGGTATGGACTTCGAAATCCGCGACGTCGACCTGTACAACAAGCCCGAAGACATCAATGTGATGAATCCCTACGGCCAGGTGCCCATCCTGGTCGAGCGCGACCTGATCCTGTATGAGTCGAACATCATCAACGAATACATCGACGAGCGCTTCCCGCACCCGCAACTGATGCCCGGCGACCCGGTCGACCGCGCGCGCGTGCGCCTGTTTTTGCTGAATTTCGAAAAAGAGCTGTTCGTCCATGTCAGCACGCTGGAATCGCGCGCGTCCAAGGGCAATGAAAAGGCGCTGGAAAAGGCCCGCTCGCACATCCGCGACCGCCTGACGCAGCTCGCACCCATCTTCCTGAAGAACAAGTTCATGCTGGGCGACAATTTCTCCATGCTGGACGTGGCGATCGCCCCTTTGCTGTGGCGCCTGGATTACTACGACATCGATTTATCGAAGAATGCCGCGCCGCTGCTCAAGTACGCGGAACGCATTTTCTCGCGCCCGGCCTACATTGAAGCGCTGACGCCGTCCGAAAAAGTGATGCGGAAATAAGCTACGGATTCGATTCCCGGACAAGCAGTTTGGCTGAATTCATGAACGCTCTGGACGCCACGTCGACGCGACCCTACCTGATAAGGGCGCTCTATGAATGGTGCACCGACAACGGTTTCACGCCCTATGTGGCCGTGTCGGTGGATGACACCGTGCAGGTGCCGCGCGAGTACGTGAAAAACAATGAAATCGTGCTCAACATCAGCTTTGACGCGACCTCGTCGCTCAAGCTGGGCAATGATTTCATCGAGTTCAAGGCCCGTTTTGCCGGCAGTGCCCGGGAAATCATGGTGCCTATCAGCCATGTGATCGCCATCTATGCCCGTGAAAACGGGCAGGGCATGGCGTTTCCCATGGCCGCGCCCGCCGCGGCCCCGGTTTCCGGTGCCGAAGGGGGTAGTGATGCCGGCCTGACGGCTCCCGCCGCGTCGCCGGCCCCCACTCCGGTGCAGCACAGCCCGGCGGACGGGCCTGAAAGCAAGATCATGCAACTGGTGCCGGATAGCGCGCCCGATGCGGAAGACGGCGGCCCCGACAGTCCTGAACCCCCTAAGCCGCCGCGTGCGCGGCCTTCGCTGAAACGGGTCAAGTAAAATCCCCCTGTGCCGCTTTAGCTCAGTTGGTAGAGCAACCGCCTTGTAAGCGGTAGGTCGTCAGTTCGATTCCGACAAGCGGCACCATTTTTCCTGCATTCTTGCCTTCCCCATGCAACATGGGTACCATACGCTACCAATTTTGTAGCGAGCCACCAGGCAAGGCTGTATCTTCATGCCTTCTTGCCGTTATTTGAAGAGCCGGGTTATTACTTTTTGCTTATTAGGATCTTGAGTCGGATTGAGGTAACCTTCCAACCTTTGCCTATAAGGCGGGCTTGGATCAAGGGGAGTAATTGGCGGATCTTGGCGGCGGCGGCGTTGCCGCTGACCAGCAGGCACCAGGTTTCGCCGTCTATGGGCCCGGCCTGAACCGCGGGGCGCAGGGCTTCGGGCAGCAGCGACTCAATGGCCTTGAGCCTGTCGCTGGATTCCCGGACGAGTTCAGTCAGCCGCGCCAGGGAGGGTGAATTCCCGGCGGCCTGGTAAGCGGAGAGCGCCTGGGGAAGGCGCCGGTCGGAAGTCATGATGAACGGTGCGCGGCCTGATGAGCGCAAGCTTTTAAAGAGGTAGACAAGTGCATTTGATTATCACGGATGCGTGGCTGGCGAAAAGCCGGGCCATTTACTTAAGCGGGACAAAACTGGTTCTTGCGGGTTTTGTCGCCGCGCTGGCGCTCATGCTTGTGGCCGCGGGCCTCTACCACTGGGTGTTTCTCAAGGGCGCCCGCGAAGGCTGGCCGGTCGTAGGCTCGCTGGTCAAGCTCATGGTCAAGGATGAATTCGACCAGCGCGACCGTTTCATGCGCGAAAACCTTGACGTGATGGCCAGGCGGGTCGGCGAAATGCAGGCCAAGATGATGCAGCTCGAGGCGCTCGGCGAGCGGGTGTCGGGTCTGGCCGGCGTCAATCCCAACGACATCAAGGTCACGCCCGGTCGCGGCGGTGCGCTGGTGGCCGGCCCGTCGCTCACCATGGAAGAGCTGCAGGCCACACTGGCGGACCTGGACAAACTCACCGACCAGCGGGTCGACCTCATGACCGTGATGGAGTCGCGCCTGTTCGACCAGAAGATCAAAAAAATGATGGTTCCCACCCAGGAGCCGGTGGCCGGAGGCAACCTCGGTTCGCCTTTCGGCTGGCGCATAGACCCGATGAACGGCCGCTCCGCGCTGCACACCGGGCTCGATTTCCCGTCGGAACCGGGCACGGCCATCCTGGCCGCCGCGGGCGGCGTTGTCGTCACGCAGGAGTACCACCCGGCCTACGGCAATATGGTGGAAGTCGACCACGGCAATGAACTCGTCACACGTTATGCCCACGCCTCGCGCGTGCTGGTCAAAAAGGGCGATTTGGTCAAACGCGGCCAGAAGATTGCCGAAGTCGGCACCACTGGCCGGTCAACAGGTCCGCACCTGCATTTCGAGGTGCTGGTGCAGGGCGTTTTCCAGGATCCTCAGAAATTCCTGACCGCGGGGCAAAAACTACCCGGGCCCATGGTGGCGTCGGCCGGCGCGCGGCCTCCAGTCCCGGCGCCTGCACAGCTGCCACGCCCTCACTAGGCGGTGCGCGCCTGCCATGCGTGTGGGCATGGCTTTTCATTCCTGATGACGGTTTTATCTCGCACAGCCGTGCGGCTCCCTTGGCGGCGCTAAAATCAGAGGTTTGGGCCCAGTTGAACTCACTGATGGCGCCCACACCTAGGTTCCGTACTCAATAAGGGATTTCGGCCGCATTGCCAGCTCATGGGGAGCGGTCAAGGCGGCCTCGCATTTATGGCTTCCAACATCCTGACCAAAATTTTCGGCAGCCGCAACGACAGGCTGCTCAAAACTTACCGCAAAACCGTAGAACGCATCAATGCGCTGGAGACCCAGTACGAAAAGCTTGACGACGACCAGCTTCGCGCAAAAACCCAGGAGTTCAAGGACCGGGTAGCTGCCGGCGAAGAGCTCGATGCGATTCTTCCCGAAGCTTTCGCGGTGGTGCGGGAGGGCAGCAAGCGTGTCATGAAGATGCGCCACTTCGATGTACAGATGCTGGGCGGCATGTCGCTGCACAACGGCAAGATTTCCGAAATGCGTACCGGTGAGGGCAAGACCCTGACCGCCACGCTGCCGGTCTACCTCAACGCCCTGACCGGCAAGGGCGTGCACGTGGTGACGGTTAATGACTACCTGGCCAGCCGCGACGCACGCTGGATGGGCAAGCTCTACAACTTCCTGGGTCTGACGGTGGGCATCAACCTGCCGAATATGTCGCGTGAGGAAAAGCAGGCTGCCTACGGCTCCGACATCACCTACGGCACCAACAACGAATACGGTTTCGACTACCTGCGCGACAACATGGTCTACGAAGTGGCGGACCGCGTGCAGCGCGGCCTGAACTACGCCATCGTCGACGAGGTGGACTCCATCCTGATCGACGAGGCGCGCACGCCGCTCATCATCAGTGGCCAGGCCGAAGATCACACCGAGATGTACCTGGCGATGAACAAGGTCGTCCCGATGCTGACGCGCCAGGAGGGCGAAGCCGACCCGCGCACGGGCGAGGGCGTGACCAAGCCCGGTGACTTCACCATCGACGAGAAAAGTCATCAGGTGTTCCTGACCGAGCAAGGCCATGAGAACGCCGAGCGCCTGCTGTTCAACCTGGGCCTGATCCCCGAGGGCGCCACGCTGTACGACCCGGCCAATATCTCGCTGATGCACCACCTGTATGCGGCCCTGCGCGCCAACCTGCTGTACCACCGCGACCAGCATTACGTGGTGCAGGATGGCGAAGTCGTGATCGTTGACGAGTTCACCGGCCGCCTGATGTCGGGCCGCCGCTGGAGCGACGGGCTGCACCAAGCCGTCGAAGCCAAGGAAGGCGTGCAGATCCAGGCCGAGAACCAGACCCTGGCATCCATCACCTTCCAGAACTATTTCCGCCTCTACACCAAGCTGGCCGGCATGACCGGAACCGCCGACACCGAGGCTTACGAGTTCCAGGAGATTTACGGCCTCGAAACCACGGTGATCCCGCCCAACCGCGTGAGCCGCCGCGACGACCAGCTGGACCGCGTCTACAAAACGACGCGCGAAAAATACGAAGCCGCCATCAAGGATATCCGCGAGTGCTACGAGCGCGGCCAGCCCGTGCTGGTCGGCACGACTTCGATCGAAAACTCCGAGGTCATCGATCAGTTGCTGGTCAAGGAAGACCTGCCGCACCAGGTGCTCAATGCCAAGCAGCATGCCCGCGAGGCGGACATCATCGCGCAGGCGGGCCGACCGAAAATGATCACCATCGCCACCAACATGGCCGGTCGCGGCACCGACATCGTGCTGGGCGGCAACGTTGAAAAACTCATTGAGGCGGTTGAAGCGGACGAAACAATGGATGCCGCCGCCAAAGAGGCGGAAATCACCCGCTTGCGCGAGGTCTGGAAGCAAGAGCACGAACAGGTCACCGCGCTCGGCGGCCTGCGCATCATCGCGACCGAACGCCACGAATCGCGCCGTATCGACAACCAGTTGCGTGGCCGTTCCGGCCGCCAGGGCGACCCCGGTTCGTCGCGCTTCTACCTGAGCCTGGACGACCCGCTGATGCGCATCTTCGCGGGCGACCGCGTCAAGGCCATCATGGAACGCCTGAAGATGCCCGACGGCGAGGCTATCGAGGCAGGCATCGTCACCCGTAGCATTGAGTCGGCCCAGCGCAAGGTCGAGGCGCGTAACTTCGACATCCGCAAACAGCTGCTCGAATACGACGACGTCGCCAACGACCAGCGCAAGGTGATCTACCAGCAGCGTAACGACATCATGGACGCCGCCAGCCTGCAGGCGCAGATCGCCTCGCTGCGCGAAGGTTGCTTCACCGATCTGGCGCGGCAGTATGTGCCGGCTGAAAGCGTCGAGGAGCAATGGGACGTGGCCGGCCTTGAGAGCGTGCTGCGCGAGGAGTGGCAGATCGAGCTGCCGCTGCGCCAGGAACTGGAAGCCGCCACCGCCATCACCGATGAAGAAGTGGTCGAAAAAGTCATAGCGGCCGCCAATGCCGCCTTTGCCGACAAGGTCGAGAAAATCGGCGAAGAAAACTTCACGCAGTTCGAGCGCGTGGTTCTGCTGCAAAGCATAGACAGCCACTGGCGCGAACACCTGAGCGCGCTGGACTACCTGCGCCAGGGCATACACCTGCGCGGCTATGCGCAAAAGCAGCCCAAGCAGGAATACAAGCGCGAAGCCTTTGAACTGTTCGGCCAGCTGCTCGACAGCGTGAAGAACGAGGTCACCAAAGTCCTGATGACGGTCAAGATTCAGTCGGGCGAGCAGCTTGAACAGGCGGCCGAGGAAATGGAGAGCCGCGCTGAAAACATCGCCAACGTCACCTACACCGCGCCCACCGAAACCGGCGGGGTGGAAACCACGGTGGACGAAGAATCGCAGCGCCGCGCGCCGTCCGTGCCGGCCGGCGATGTGCCCCGCGTGGGTCGCAACGACCCTTGCCCTTGCGGCTCGGGCAAAAAATACAAGAACTGCCACGGCCAGCTGAACTGAGCGCCGGCGCCGGCTGAACGTTTTCCTCCAACCCCACTGGTTTTCCGGAGTCAACCATGCCCGTCAATCTGGTCGCCACACCCGCTGCGGATCTTTACCCCGTGCCCGGCGTACGCTGGGGCATTACCGAGGCAGGCATACGCAAAGCCAACCGCAAGGACCTTTCCGTGCTGCTGCTCGACGAGGGCGCGTCGGTAGGGGCGGTCTTCACGCAGAACCGCTTTTGCGCGGCGCCTGTGCAAATCTGCCGCGAGCACCTCGCAAAAAACGGGGGCCGGACGGCAGGCATACGCGCAATGGTCATCAACACCGGCAACGCCAATGCCGGCACCGGCGATGACGGCCTGAGCCGCGCGCACGCCAGCTGCATCGCGCTGGCGCGGCTGCTGGATATCGCCCCCGAACAGGTGCTGCCGTTTTCCACCGGGGTCATCATGGAGCCCCTGCCCAACGACCGCATCGCGGCCGGCCTGCCGGCCGCGCTGGCCGACGCGAAGGAAAACAACTGGGGCAACGCGGCCGAAGCCATCATGACCACCGACACCGTGGCCAAAGCGTTTTCCAAACGCATCAAGATCGCGGGCGCCGAAGTCACCATCACCGGCATCAGCAAGGGCGCCGGCATGATACGGCCGAATATGGCCACCATGCTGGGTTTCCTGGCGACGGATGCCTGCGTGGCGCAGCCGCTCATGGCCCAGCTGGCCCGGGAACTGGCCGAGGGATCGTTCAACCGCGTGACGGTGGACGGCGACACCTCGACCAACGACTCCTTTGTGGTGGTCGCTACCAACAAGGCCGCCCACGCGCCCGTGACTTCGCTGGACAGCACCGAGGGCCAGGCCTTGCGCGCCGCCATGCTGGACATCGCCAGGCAGCTGGCGCAGGCCATCGTGCGCGACGGCGAAGGCGCCACCAAGTTCATGACCATCCAGGTCGAAGGCGGCAAGACCGGCGAGGAGTGCCGCAAGGTGGCTTACGCGATTGCCCATTCGCCCCTGGTGAAAACTGCTTTCTTCGCCAGCGACCCCAACCTCGGCCGCATCCTGGCAGCCGTCGGTTACGCCGGCATCGAGGACCTGGACCAGACCAAAATCGACCTGTACCTCGATGAGGTGCTGGTGGCCAAGAACGGCGGCCGCCATCCCGGCTACGTCGAGGCCGACGGCCAGCGCGTGATGAAACAAAGCGAGATCACGGTGCGTGTGGTGCTGGGCCGTGGCACGGCGGCCGACACCGTCTGGACCTGCGATTTTTCCTATGATTACGTCAAGATCAACGCCGACTACAGAAGCTGAGCCCGCATGAACGAGCAGTTTGAGCGCCTGATCGCCCGCGTCGAATCCCTGATGGCGCGGATCGAATCCGTGCTGCCGCAGCCGCTGGCCGCGCCGGACTGGAGCGCCTCGATCGCTTACCGCTACCGCAAGCGCAGTTCCGGCCACGGCTCGCTGGAGCCGGTGCGACACATCGGCAACATGCGCCTGGGTGACCTCAAGGAAATCGAAGACCAGAAGGAAAAGATCAAGCGCAACACCGAGCAGTTTGTGCTGGGCAAGCCCGCCAACAACGTGTTGCTGACGGGCGCGCGCGGCACCGGCAAGTCCTCGTTGATCAAGGCCTGCCTCAATGAATATTCCTCGCGCGGCCTGCGCCTGATTGAAGTCGACAAAGCCGACCTGACCGACCTGCCGGACATCGTCGACGTGGTGTCCGGCCTGCCTGAAAAATTCATCGTCTTTTGCGACGACCTGAGTTTTGAGGAGGGTGAGCCGGGCTACAAGGCGCTCAAGTCCATCCTGGATGGTTCGGTCGCGGCGGCCACGCCCAATGTGCTGATCTACGCCACCAGCAACCGGCGACACCTGCTGCCCGAGTACATGACGGAGAACCTCACCTATACCCATGGGGACGATGGTGAGGTGCATCCCGGAGAGGTGGTCGAAGAGAAGATTTCGCTGTCCGAACGTTTCGGCCTCTGGGTCAGCTTTTATCCCTTCAGCCAGGACGAATACCTGACCATCGTCGCGCAGTGGCTGTCGTCTTTTGGCGTGGGCCAGGATGCGATTGCCGCGGCAAAGCCGGCGTCCCTGGTCTGGGCGCTGGAACGGGGCTCGCGCAGCGGCCGCGTGGCCTACCAGTTTGCCCGCGACTACGCCGGCCGCGACACGGCCAGCCGGCCCGTGGCGGCGGCGCCCATTGCGGCCTACGAGCGGCCGGGCGCGTCCGCCACTGCATCGCCTGAGCCGGCCGACCAGGCCCCAGACCACTCGACATGAGCGTGCTGGTCGCCGACGGTGAACGGCCGCGTGAGGGTGGCGCGGACCGCAAGGTGGTCGATGTCGCGGTGGGCGTTTTGATCCGCCCCGATGGCGACTTCCTGCTGACATCTCGCCCGCCCGGCAAGGTCTACGAAGGCTACTGGGAGTTCCCAGGCGGCAAGCTGGAGCAGGGCGAAAGCGTCGAGGCCGCGCTGCGCCGCGAACTGCAGGAAGAAATCGGCGTGACCATAGGCGCGGTCCATCCCTGGAAGGTCGAGATGGTCGACTACCCACACGCGCTGGTGCGCCTGAATTTCTGCAAGGTGTTCGAGTGGACCGGTGAGCTGCAGATGCATGAGGGCCAATCTTTCGCCTGGCAGTCGCTGCCGGTCAGCGTGCAGCCTGTCTTGCCGGGCACGGTGCCGGTGCTGGCGTGGTTTGCCCAGGAACGGGGTTTTGCCGGCGCGACCTGCTGATTTTTCGCTGCTTCGCCGGAACGCCTCAGCCGGCAAATACCCAGTTTTTACTCGCCCCCAGCACAGCGTCCGGGTAGGGCGATTTGCCGCGTGAACCGTTGTAGCGTCCCAAGCCCATGAAGAGGTCGCCGCGCTCTCTGTCCAGGTAGTGGCGCAGGATCACGCAGCCAAAGCGCAGGTTGGTTTGCATGTGAAAGAGCTTGCCCGGGTCACCGTCCCCGATCACGCGTGTCCAGAAGGGCATGACCTGCATATAGCCGCGCGCGCCCACGTTGCTGACCGCGAATTTGCGGAAGTTGCTCTCGACCTGGATCAGGCCCAACACCAGCGTGGTGTCCAGCCCGGCGCGTTTGCTTTCGTACCAGACGGTTTGCAAAAACTCCTTGCGGACCTGGAATTCGGGTTTTTTCTTCTTGAGCCGGTCGCTCATGGCGCCCAGCCAGCGCAGGTAGACCAGGCGGCTTTCCGTGTCCTTGAACTCGGGCACGGGAGGCGCCTGGTTGGCGATGGCAGAGCTCAGCGCGGTGCGCACCGAGTCGACCAGCGGCTCCTCAATTTGCGCGCCGGCGTGAGCCCGCCCGGCCAGCAGCAGGGGGCTGCAGGCCAGGGGCAAAGCCAGGCAGCTTCGCCTGGAGAGCCCTTGCGCCTTTGTCGGGGCGGCACCGGATGCGGACATGGTCAATGAGCGCACGGAAACCATGAAAAACTCAAAGCGCCAGCTTTCCCTTGAGGAAGTCAAAGGCGGTTGCCACGTCGATCTTGCTGGAAGCCGCGTCGCGGCGGTGCTGGTACTCGAGCTGGCCGTCCTTGAGACCGCGATCGCCTATGGTGACGCGATGCGGCACGCCTATCAATTCCCAGTCGGCGAACATGGCACCGGGCCGCTCGCCCCGGTCGTCCAGGATCACGTCCACACCGGCCGCGAGCAACTCGCCATAAAGCTTGTTCGCGGCGGCTTCGACTTCGGGAAAGCGGTCGGGACTGATGGGGCACAGCACCACGGTGAAGGGCGCGATGGCGTCGGGCCAGATGATGCCGCGCTCGTCGTGGTTCTGCTCGATGGCCGCGGCGGGCAGGCGCGTAATGCCTATGCCGTAGCAGCCCATCTCCATGAATTGCGGCTTGCCGTTCTCGCCCAGGAAGGTGGCGTTCATGGCCTGGCTGTATTTGGTGCCGAGGTAGAACACGTGGCCGATCTCGATGCCGCGCTCTATCGCCAGCGCGCCTTTGCCGTCCGGCGACGGGTCGCCGGCCACCACGTTTCGCAGGTCCACCACCAGCTCAGGTTCGGGCAGGTCGCGGCCCCAGTTGACGCCGGTCATGTGGAAATCCACTTCATTGGCGCCGCACACCCAGTCGGTCAGCGCGGCGGCTTCGCGGTCCACCACCAGCTTGACGGGCTTTTTCAGGTTCAGCGGGCCGAGGTAACCCGGCTTGCAGCCGAAATGGTCTTCGATCTCGGGCAGGGTCGCGAAGCGGAAATCCGCCAGGCCCGGTACCTTGCCGACCTTGACTTCGTTCATGTCGTGGTCGCCGCGCAGCAGCAGCAGCCAGACCTGCGATTTGACGGGCTTGCCCGCCTCGTCGAGCTCGTCGGTGGCCAGCACCAGCGACTTGACGGTGGTGTCCAGCGGGATGCCCAGCAATTCGGCCACGTCGGCGCAGGTGGCCTTGCCGGGCGTCGGCGTCTTGGCCATGGCTTGCGACGCCGGCTTGCGCGCACCCTGTGGCGGCAGTGCCTCGGCTTTTTCCATGTTGGCGGCGTAGTCGCTGCCGGGGCAGTAGACGATGGCGTCCTCGCCGGTCGCGGCGATCACCTGGAACTCCTCGCTGAGGTCGCCGCCTATGGCGCCGCTGTCGGCGGCCACCGCGCGGTAGCTCAGGCCGAAGCGGTCAAAAATCCTGCGGTAGGCGGCCGCCATGGCCTGGTAGCTGGCCTTGGCGCCGGCCTGGTCGCGGTCGAAGCTGTAGGCGTCCTTCATGATGAACTCGCGCCCGCGCATCAGACCAAAGCGTGGCCGGCGTTCGTCGCGGAATTTAGTTTGGATCTGGTACAGGTTCTTCGGCAGTTGCTTGTAGCTCTTGATGTCCTGGCGCATCACGTCGGTGACGACTTCTTCGCTGGTCGGCTGAACCACGAAGTCGCGGCCGTGGCGATCCTTGATGCGCAGCAGTTCGGGACCCATTTTTTCAAAACGGCCGGTTTCCTGCCAGAGTTCGGCCGGCTGGATCACCGGCATGGTCATTTCCACGGCTCCGGCGCGGTTCATTTCCTCGCGCACGATGGCTTCGACCTTGCGGATCACGCGCAGGCCCATGGGCATGTAGTTGTAAACGCCGGCGCCCAGTTTCTTGATCATGCCGGCCCGCATCATGAGCTGGTGGCTGACGACCTCCGCGTCGGCAGGGGCTTCCTTGAGGGTGGAAATGAAGAACTGGGAGGCTTTCATGGGCGGTTTTCGGGGATTCCGGGGTTGGAAATGGGGGAAAAGGTGCTGCAGCCCGCCGTGCGCTTGGCGCTGGGGCCTTCGCTGTGCATAATGGACTCAGTTTAAAAAATTTGAGGTTTGATTATGCTTGACCGGGACGGCTTTAGGCCCAACGTCGGCATCATCTTGCTCAACCAGAGAAGTCAGGTATTTTGGGGCAAACGTATCCGTACCCACTCGTGGCAGTTTCCGCAGGGTGGCATTGATCGGGGCGAAAATCCCGAGCAGGCCATGTACCGCGAGTTGCATGAAGAAGTGGGGCTGTTGCCGCAGCATGTGAATGTGCTGGCCCGAACCCGAGACTGGTTGCGCTATGAGGTGCCTGACCGGTTCATCCGCCGCGATGCGCGCGGACATTACAAAGGCCAGAAACAAATCTGGTTTCTCCTTCAGCTGGTCGGGCACGACTGGGATTTGAACCTGCGCGCCACCGACCATCCCGAATTCGATGCCTGGCGCTGGAATGACTACTGGGTGCCGCTGGACGTGGTGGTCGAATTCAAGCGCGGTGTCTACGAAATGGCGCTGACCGAGCTCGCAAGGTTTGTTCCGCGCGTGGACAACCGGGCCGAGCCGCGCCCCGATCATCGCAACCGCTATCTGCGCGGCGGCTTGCACCAGCGCGACCATTCGAACCCGCCGGGCGAAGCCGGATTCCATGCCGCGGGCGAGTCTTTTCACGCCCAGATCCGGCCGGGCGCCTCTTTTGAATTGCCGCCAGGCGCCACCTTTGAACCCGATCCGCAAACCAGTCTGGGCGCGGATCCCACCAACACAAAACCATGAAATTCAAATGGGCCTTTTTGGCCACCTTCTTCCTGATGGCGCTTAACGCCTCGGGTCCGGCACAAGCCCAGGTATACGTGCTCGAGGACCCCGCCGACTGGAAGGAAATCGAGACACCGCCGCCGCCGGCGTTTGACGTCAAGAAACTGATCACCTTTGAGGTCTCGCCCAATTCCCAACTGGTCTATGGCGTGGACCCGGCGACCATCAGCATCTCCCAGAAAGACGGGATCGTGCGCTACGTCATGGTGGCGTCGAATGCCAGCGGTGCCAGCAATGTGATGTACGAAGGCATACGTTGCACGACTGGGGAATTCAAGACCTATGCCCGCTATTCCCCGGACGGAAAGTGGACCCATGTGAGCAAGCCGGAATGGCGCTCGCTGTTTGAAAACATGCCGTCCAAACATGCTTTGCGCTTCGCCCGGGCCGGGGCCTGCGACAGCGCGGCGCCCGCGACTTCAGTCGATACGCTGGTCAGGCGCTTGAAGAACCAGAACTTCAGGATGGTCGAATAAGGCCGGCCGGCCCGCCGGGCACCCGAGAGGGCTTAGCGGGTCAATACGAGGTTGGTGCGGTGGACCATTTCGGGTTCGCCCGTATACCCCAGTAGCCGCTCGAATTCCGTAGAGGCTTTGCGGCAGATCAGCCGGGCTTCGGCACTGGAGTAGTTGGCCAGTCCGCGCGCGATCTCCGTGCCTTCCGGGCTGCGTATGGCGATGACGTCGCCGCGCGAAAACTCGCCCTGGACCGCCGTCATGCCGATGGGCAAGAGGCTTTTTCCCTCGCCTTGCACCTTGACCACCGCGCCCGCGTCCACGGTGACCGAGCCGCGCATCTGGAGGTGATCGGCCATCCATTGCTTGCGCGCCTGCAGCTTCTGGGTCTGCGCCACCAGCAAGGTGCCGATGGGCTCGCCCTGTACCAGCCGGATCAGCGCCTGCGGTTCGCGGCCCCAGGCAATCACGGTGGACGCGCCCGATCCCGCTGCGCGCTTGGCGGCCAGTATCTTGGTGATCATGCCGCCCTTGCCAATGCTGGAGCCCGCGCCCCCCGCCATGGTTTCCAGCGCCGGGTCGCCGGCTTTGGCTTCGTGCACAAACTGTGCTGCCGGGTCCTTGCGCGGATCGGCGGTGTACAGGCCCTTCTGGTCCGTGAGGATGACCAGCGCGTCGGCTTCCACCAGGTTGGCCACCAGCGCGCCCAGCGTGTCGTTGTCGCCGAACTTGATTTCGTCGTTGACCACCGTGTCGTTTTCATTGATGACGGGTACGACGCCCAGCTGCAGCAGGGCCAGCAGGGTGGAGCGGGCGTTGATGTAGCGTTCGCGGTCGGCCAGGTCTGCGTGCGTGAGCAGGACCTGTGCGCTACCTATGCCGTTTTCGCGCAGTTTGGTCTCATAGACCTGAACCAGGCCCATCTGGCCCACTGCGGCGGCCGCTTGCAGTTCATGGATGGCTTTGGGGCGGGTGCCCCAGTTCAGGCGTTTCATGCCCTCGGCGATGGCGCCGCTGCTCACCATGATCACCTCGCGCCCGTCCTTGACGAGGGCTGCCAGCTGTTCGCACCACTGGCCGATGGCGGTCGCATCCAGCCCGCGGCCCTCATTGGTGACCAGGCTGGAACCCACCTTGACCACAATGCGTCTGGCGTTGCGCAGGACGGTGGAGCCGGGTTTGTCTTGCATGTTCGGTACTTCTCAGGCTGCGGTCCCGTCAACGCGGGCGTGGGCAGCGATTGTTGTTGGGTGGCAAGTGCAGCCCTGCACCTGCCTGGAGCTGGAGAGCCGGAAACAAGGGGTCAGGACGATTCCGGCGGTTCAGGAGGTAGCGGGGCAAAGCGCGGGTCGACTTCCTCCACGGGTTGTTCGCTTTTCTGAACCTGCTTGACGTGCTGGTAGATCGTCTTGATCAGGTGCTCGCAGCCCTCGCGCGTCAGCGCAGAAATCTCGAACACCGGGCCCTTGAATTTGAAGCGCTTGACGAAATCCTTGACGATGGCCGCGCGCTTGTCGCTGTCCACCATGTCCAGTTTGTTGAGAACCAGCCAGCGCGGCTTTTCATACAGCGCTTCGTCGTATTTTTTGAGCTCGCCCACGATGGCCTTGGCTTGCGCCACCGGGTCCACGCCCTCGTCGAAGGGCGCCAGGTCCACGATGTGCAGCAGCAGACGGGTGCGCTGCAGGTGCCGCAGGAAGAGATGTCCGAGGCCCGCGCCTTCGGAGGCTCCCTCGATCAGGCCGGGCAGGTCGGCCACCACAAAACTTTGCTCGGGACCCACCCGCACCACGCCCAGATTGGGGTGCAGTGTGGTGAAGGGGTAGTCGGCGATGCGGGGGCGGGCATTGGAGACCGCCGAGATGAAGGTGGACTTGCCGGCGTTGGGCATGCCGAGCAGGCCGACGTCGGCCAGGACCTTGAGTTCCAGCTTGAGGCTTTTGCGCTCGCCGGGCCAGCCGGGGGTCTTGCTGCGCGGCGCGCGGTTGGTCGAACTCTTGAAACGCAAGTTGCCGAAACCACCGTCGCCGCCTTTGGCGATCAGGACCTGCTCGCCGGGAACCAGCAGCTCAAAAAGAACCTCGCCGGTTTCGGCGTCCGTCAGGATGGTGCCCACCGGCATCTTGAGGATGATGTCGTCGCCCTTGGCGCCGAACATGTCCGAGCCCATGCCGTGCTGGCCGTTGCGGGCCTCGTGGCGGCGCGAAAACCGGAAGTCCACCAGGGTGTTCAGGTTGATGTCGGCCACCGCATACACGTGGCCGCCGCGCCCGCCGTCGCCGCCGTTGGGGCCGCCGAATTCTTTGTACTTTTCGTGGCTGAACGAGACGCAGCCACTCCCGCCATCACCTGCGGCAATGTCAATAAAGGCTTCGTCAACAAATTTCATGATGGGAGTGCCGCGGTTAAAACAGGGACGGTGAGAGCCGGATCAAGTTTACAAACAAAAAAGCCCCGACAGGTCGGGGCTTCGTTTCAGTCGAAGTGACTTATCGAAGTGATCAGCTTACGCCGGTGTCACATCCACGGTGTGCTTGTTCAGCGCGCCTTTGACGGAAAACGAGACCGAACCGTCAACCAGTGCAAACAGGGTGTGGTCCTTGCCGATGCCGACATTGACGCCTGGATGGAACTTGGTGCCGCGCTGGCGCACGATGATGCTGCCTGCATTGATGACTTCGCCGCCAAATTTCTTGACGCCCAGCATTTTGGGCTGTGAATCACGCCCGTTTCGCGTAGAGCCGCCGCCTTTTTTCTGTGCCATTTTTCGTTACTCCTGGTACGTCCCTGCTCAGCCGGCGATGGCGCCGATTTGCAGTTCCGTGTAGTTTTGCCGGTGGCCCTGGCGCTTTTGGTAATGCTTGCGACGGCGCATTTTGAAAATGCGAACCTTGTCGTGCCTACCTTGCGAAAGGACTGTGACTGTAACAGTGGCGCCGGACACCAAGGGCGTACCAACCGTGATCGAGCTGCCGGTGCCGACAGCCAATACCTGGTCAATAACGATCTCTTGGCCTACGTCCGCAGCAATCTGTTCTACTTTAATTTTTTCTCCGGTAGCAACCTTGTATTGTTTGCCACCGGTTTTTATGACCGCGTACATGTAAGACCTCGTAAATTGAGTTCTGCAGACGGATTTCCGCAGAGCCGACTATTCTAGCATGGCGGGTGGGAATTGGCCAGCGGGGCGGTTTTGCGGGTTTTTGGGGTGGTTTGCCGGGCCAGCCGAGCCGGGACGGGCAGGGCGGCTTCCTATAATCGGCCCAAACTTAACGTCTGGATCGCCTTTTGTCTGCCAATTCTTCAAGCACCGCCGCCGCCCTCGCCCTGATTGCCGACGACATGCGCGGAATGGACATGGTGATCGAGCGCCGCCTGAAGTCCGAGGTGCCGCTGGTCAGCCAGGTTTCCAGCTATATCGTGGCGGCCGGCGGAAAACGGCTGCGTCCCGCGCTTTTGCTGCTGATGTGCGGCGCGCTAGGCTACCAGGGGGACCAGCGTTACAACCTTGCGGCTGTCGTGGAGTTCATCCACACGGCGACCCTGCTGCATGACGATGTTGTGGACGAATCCACTTTGCGCCGCGGCCGCGCGACCGCTAACGAGGCCTTTGGCAACCCGGCGAGCGTGCTGGTCGGCGATTTTCTCTACTCCCGGGCGTTCCAGATGATGGTGGAGGCCGGGGACATGCGCGTCATGCAAACCCTGGCCGAAGCCACCAATGTGATTGCGGAAGGGGAGGTGCTGCAGCTCATGAATATGCATGACGCGGCGCTGTCCGAGGAGGGTTACCTCAGGGTGATCCGCTCCAAAACGGCCAAGCTGTTCGAGGCAAGCGCCCGCCTGGCAGCGCTGCTGGCGCAGTCATCGCCCACTATCGAGCAGAGCTGCGCCGACTATGGACAGGCGCTCGGCACGGCATTCCAGGTAATCGACGACGTGCTTGATTACGACGGCGACGTGTCGGAAATGGGAAAGAATCTGGGAGATGACCTGCGGGAAGGCAAGGCAACCCTTCCCTTGATCATCGCGATGCAGCGCGGCAGCGAGGCGGAGCGAGCCACTATCCGGCAGGCCATTGAAACCGGCGGGACCGACCAGATGGCACAGATCATTGCGATTGTGCAGCAGACCGGCGCGCTGCGAGCGACCCGGGATGCCGCGGCCCTGGAGGCCCAGCGTGCGCTGAATGCCTTGCAGATGTTGCCTCAAAACATTTACAGTATTGCCTTGACGCAGCTGGCCTCCCAATTGCTGGAGAGGCGTTCCTGATGCTTGTGTGACGGCGGGGTGTAGCTTAGCCTGGTAGAGCGCTACGTTCGGGACGTAGAGGCCGGAGGTTCGAATCCTCTCACCCCGACCAGCCCTGTGTTCTTTCTTCTTAAGTGTGCATTTCTTCGCACAGTTCCAACGCCGCCCGGGGCGGTCGGGGTGTTTTCGATTTACACCCGGGAATCTATAAGCGATGATACATATTTGAGCTAAACCCGAGAACCATGGCCGCTGTCGACACCGCAATCAACCAATCGCCTTCCATGGCCTTGCCCGGCCTGGGACGGGCCTTGGTGGTGGCGGGAAAGCTGGGTCAAAAGGCCGCCGAAGACATTTTTCGCAAGGCGCAAAGCGGGCGCACCAGCTTTATCGCCGAGTTGACGGGGTCCGGCGCGGTTTCCGCGTTCGACTTGGCCCATACCATGTCCACGGCGTTTGCCGCGCCTCTGCTGGACCTGGAAGCCATTGACGCCCAGCGTCTGCCCAAGGGCCTGCTCGACCCCAAGATCTGCACAACCTATCGCATTGTTGTCCTGAGCAAGCGCAACAACCGCTTGATCGTCGCAACGGCCGACCCTTCCGACCAGGAGGCGGCGGAAAAGATCAAGTTCTCCACCCAGATGGGGGTGGACTGGGTGATCGCCGAATACGACAAGCTTTCCAAGCTGGTGGAGGTTTCCAATACTTCCGCGGCCGAGGCGATGGAAAGCATCATCGGCGACGATTTCGAGTTTGACGAATCCACCACCGACGCAACGGCCGAGGACAGCGAGGCCAGCGTCTCCGAGGTCGAAGATGCCCCGGTTGTCAAATTCCTGCAGAAAATGCTGCTCGATGCCTTCAGCATGCGGGCTTCCGACCTGCACTTCGAGCCGTTCGAGCACACCTACCGCGTGCGTTTTCGTGTTGACGGGGAATTGCGCGAAATCGCCTCGCCGCCCGTGGCCATCAAGGAAAAGCTGGCTGCGCGCATCAAGGTCATTTCCAAGCTCGACATCTCCGAAAAACGCGTCCCGCAAGACGGCAAGATGAAGCTCAAGATAGGTCCGGACCGGGTGATCGATTTCCGGGTCAGCACTCTGCCCACCATGTATGGCGAAAAAATCGTCATCCGTATTCTTGACCCGAGCAGCGCCAAGCTGGGCATTGACGCCCTGGGCTACGAACCGGCTGAAAAAGAGCGCCTGCTCCACGCCATCCAGAGGCCGTACGGCATGGTTCTCGTGACCGGCCCTACGGGTTCGGGCAAGACCGTTTCGCTCTACACCTGCCTGAACATTCTCAATAAGCCTGGCGTCAACATCGCGACGGCCGAAGACCCCGCCGAAATCACCTTGCCGGGCGTCAACCAGGTCAGCATGAACGACAAGGCGGGCATGACCTTTTCGGTCGCCCTCAAGGCCTTCTTGCGGCAGGATCCCGACATCATCATGGTCGGTGAGATCCGGGACCTCGAAACCGCCGATATCGCGATCAAGGCCGCGCAGACCGGTCACATGGTCATGTCGACGCTGCACACCAACGATGCGCCGACCACACTGACGCGTATGCGCAACATGGGCATCGCACCCTTCAACATCGCTTCCAGCGTGATCCTGATCACCGCCCAGCGGCTGGCGCGGCGCCTGTGCCCCAACTGCAAAGCCCCTGCGGATATCCCGCGCGAGACCCTGCTGGACGCGGGTTTCACCGAGGACGATGTGGACGGTTCCTGGACGCCTTACCGGCCGGTGGGTTGTTCCATGTGTACGAATGGTTACAAAGGCCGCGTCGGTGTTTATCAGGTTATGCCCATTTCCGAAGAGATTCAGCGTATCGTCCTTCGCGACGGCAGCGCCCTGGAAATCGCGGCCCAGGCGGAGGCGGAGGGAGTCAAAAGCTTGCGCCAGTCGGGGTTGTCCAAAGTCAAGCTCGGCATGACTTCGCTGGAAGAAATTCTGGGCTGTACCAATGTTTAAGCAGCTGCGTTCAAGGGCCGCCATCCGGCGGTGTGACCGTGGCGACAGGGCGGTCTGAGACTGTCGATACAACGAGAAAGCATCATGGCAACTGCAGTATCCAAGGGCATCAAGGAATTTGTTTTCGAGTGGGAAGGCAAGGACCGTGGCGGCAAGCAGGTCCGCGGAGAAATCCGGGCCGCCGGCGAAAACCAGGTCAAGTCCTCGCTGCGCCGCCAGGGCGTCTTGCCCACCAAAATCAAGAAGCGCAAGATGCGCTCAGGCAAGGCCATCGCCCCCAAGGACATTGCCATTTTTACCCGCCAGCTGGCCACCATGATGAAAGCCGGTGTACCGCTGCTGCAGTCGTTTGACATTGTGGGCCGCGGCAATCCCAACGCCAGCGTCACCAAGCTGCTCAATGATGTGCGCACCGACGTGGAAACCGGCACCTCCCTGAGCGCCGCGTTTCGCAAATACCCGCTGTATTTCAATGCGCTCTATTGCAACCTGGTCGAGGCCGGCGAGGCCGCCGGTATCCTGGAATCCCTGCTGGACCGCCTTGCGACCTACATGGAAAAGACCGAGGCCATCAAATCCAAGATCAAATCGGCCCTGATGTACCCCATCTCCGTGGTGGTGGTGGCCTTTGTGGTGGTGGCCGTCATCATGATTTTTGTGATCCCGGCGTTCAAAACCGTGTTTTCCTCATTCGGCGCGGATTTGCCGGCGCCTACGCTGATCGTCATTGCGATCAGTGAGTTTTTTGTGGCTTATTGGTGGCTGATTTTCGGCGGCATAGGCGGTGGGCTTTACTTCTTCTTCCAGGCCTGGAAGCGCAACGAGAAAATGCAGAAGTTCATGGACAGGGTTTTGCTCAAGATTCCCGTGTTCGGTGCCCTGATCGAAAAATCCTGTATCGCCCGCTGGACTCGCACGCTTTCGACCATGTTCGCCGCGGGCGTGCCGCTGGTGGAAGCGCTGGATTCCGTCGGTGGCGCTTCCGGTAATTCGCTGTTTGCCGATGCCACCGAGAAAATCCAGCAGGAAGTCTCCACAGGTACCAGCCTGACGGCGGCCATGACGAATGCCAATCTATTTCCGTCCATGGTGCTGCAGATGTGCTCGATCGGCGAGGAATCCGGCTCCATCGACCACATGTTGGGCAAGGCCGCCGACTTTTATGAGGCTGAAGTCGATGAAATGGTGGCGGGCCTTTCCAGCCTGATGGAGCCCATCATCATCGTGTTCCTGGGGACCCTGATCGGCGGCATCGTGGTTTCCATGTACCTGCCTATTTTCAAGCTGGGTCAAGTCGTCTGATGGGGATCGGTCTCGGGCCGGCGTTCGACGCTTTGCTGGCCGGTTTCCTGGGTCTTCTGATCGGCAGTTTTCTCAACGTCGTCATATACCGCCTGCCCAAAATCATGGAGCGGCAGTGGGCGCGGGAATGCGCCGAACTGAGCGAAACGCCCCAGGAGCCCGCCGAAAAATTCAATTTGCTGGTGCCGCGTTCGCGCTGCTCCAGCTGCGGCCATGTCATACGCTGGTATGAAAACATTCCGGTCGCCAGCTACCTCTTCCTCCGGGGCAAGTGCTCGGTGTGCGGCACACCCTACGGCGCTCGCTATCCCATCGTGGAAGCGGTGACGGGCGCGCTCTTCTTCTTTTGCGTGTCGCGCTGGGGCTGGTCGCTGACCGCCCTGGCCTGGTGCGGGTTTTCCGCCGCGCTGCTGGCCCTGGCCGTCATTGACTGGGACACCACACTGCTGCCGGACGACATCACCTTGCCCTTGCTATGGGCCGGCCTGATCGTCGCCGCCCTGCAGTGGAACCCCGCGGTCAGTTTGCCGACGGCCTTGTGGGGCGCCGTGGCCGGGTATCTCAGCCTGTGGCTGGTGTACTGGGCCTTCAAGCTGGCGACCGGCAAGGAGGGTATGGGCTATGGCGACTTCAAGCTTTTCGCAGCGCTCGGCGCCTGGTTCGGCTGGCCCGCGCTGGTGCCCATGATCCTGATGGCCTCCGTGATTGGCGCTATCGTCGGCATCGTGATGAAGTTTTCCAGCGGATTGCGCGAGGGTGGTTATGTGCCCTTCGGCCCCTTCCTGGCCGGGGCGGGCTTCACGGCCATGGTCTTCGGGCCTCAATCCATCCTGCGGTTTATCGGCCTGTGATGCCATGCGCCGTGCAGCTTTGCGCATCGGACTGACCGGCGGCATAGGCAGCGGAAAAAGCACGGTTGCCCGCACCCTGGTGGCCTGCGGCGCGGCGCTGGTGGATGCCGATGCAATCTCCCGCGCGGTTACGGCGGTCGGTGGTACCGCAGTCAAGGAGATTGCCGCGCAGTTCGGCGCCGGGATGATCACGGCCGAAGGCGCCATGGACCGGGACCGGATGCGCCAGCTGGCCTTTGACGACCCGACCGCCAGGCGGCGGCTGGAGTCCATTGTTCACCCCCTGGTCAGCCGGGAGACCTTGCGGCAATACGAGCAGGCCGCCGCTGCCGGCCGCGCCTGCGTGGTGTTCGACGTCCCTTTGCTGGTGGAATCCGGCCGCTGGCGGCAGCAATTGGACCGGGTGCTGGTGGTGGACTGCGGGGAAGCCACCCAGGTCAGCCGGGTGATGGCCCGCAACGGCTGGCCCCGGGAGGCGGTGGAAAAAGTCATTGCCGGCCAGGCCAGCCGCGCGCAGCGCCTGTCGGCCGCCGACATATGCCTGCACAATGATGATTTGCCGCTGGAGGCCCTGGACGCCGAGGTGCGGCGGCTTGCCACGCGCTTCGGGCTATGATGCGCAAACAAACCTCCTCATTGATGCCGACGAAAACCTAGCGCTGTGATCCTTTACGAGTACCCTTTTCACGAACGCATACGCACGTATTTGCGACTTGAACACCTGTTCCGCCGCCTTGGCGAACTGGTGGAACGGGACAGCCCGACGGACCACCACTACGCGATCACGACCATTTTCGAAATCATGGACGTGGGCGCCCGGGCCGACCTCAAGACCGATGTGCTCAAGGATCTTGAGAAACAGAAACACGTGCTCAACGGCTATCGCGGCAACCCGGCCATTTCAGAGGCCGTTCTCGACGAGGTGACCGGGCAGCTCGAAAGCTGCTTTTCCGCCCTGAACAGCCTGCCCGGCAAGGCCGGCCAATCCCTGACCGAAAACGACTGGCTCATGAGCATCCGCAGCCGCGTCGGCATTCCGGGCGGCACCTGCGAATTTGACCTGCCGGCCTACTACGCCTGGCAGCACCTGCAGACCGAGGTGCGCAAGCAGGACCTGCAGCGCTGGATCACCCCGCTGGTGCCCCTGGCCGAGTCCATACGCGTGCTACTGACGCTGCTGCGCGACTCCGGGGCGCCGCAAAAAGTGGTGGCGCCGGGTGGCCAATACCAGCAGACGCTGCCGCAAGGGCGCACTTTCCAGCTGCTGCGCCTGCGGATAGACCCCGCCCTGGGGCTGATCCCCGAAATCAGCGGCAACCGCTTGATTGTGTCCGTGCGCCTCATGCGCCACGGCGACGACGACCGGTTGCATGCCAGCACCGAAGATTCGGCGTTTGAACTGACGCTCTGCTCCTGACGCCAGGCCTTGCCAACCATAGGCCACTCCTCCGATGGCTCCCCAGACTTGTTTTGAAACATGCCTGCGATGAAAAAAGAATCCCCACCCGTCAAACTGGTCGTGTGCCCGGGCTGTGGCGGTGAAAGCGTTTATGCGCCCAGCAACCCATTTCGCCCGTTTTGCAGCGAGCGCTGCAAAAACATAGACCTGGGCGCCTGGGCCAGCGAAGGCTTTCGCCTGCCCGCGGATACGCCGCCCGACGACGAAGTTTTCGGCGATCCCAAGCTGCAATAAAATTTGCCGAGGCACGCGGTGTCACCCGCGTTTCGTGAGAGAGCAAAAAGCAAAAAAAGAGAGGGAGCGAAAAATGAGCAAGAAGTCTTTGATGGCGCCGTTCCTGGCCGCGATCATGGTGGCCGCCCTGGCGGCAAGCCATGCCCAGGCGCAGACCCAGCCGGCGCAGGAGGGCGACAAGCCCGCCAAGTCCAAATCCAAAAAGACCGCTGCCAAATCCGCTGCGGGCGGCAAGGTCAAATTCATCAATGGGTCCGGCGAAACGCCCGCCCAGCGCACCGCGCGCCTCAAGCGCGAATGCAAGGGTGGCGTGGACGCGGGCGCCTGCTCGGGCTATACGCGCTGACCGGTATTTGACCCGGTAGTGGAGTGGGGGCGGCCCGCAGGGGCCGCCTATGCCTCAGGCTGCTGGCGTGCCCAGCACCTGTTGGAGTTCGCCGCTCTGGTACATCTCCATCATGATGTCCGAGCCGCCGATGAATTCGCCCTTCACATACAGCTGGGGGATGGTGGGCCAGTTGCTGAATTCCTTGATGCCCTGGCGAATTTCTTCGTCCTCCAGCACGTTCACCGTGGCGGGCTTGTTCACGCCGCAGGCCTTGAGGACCTGGATGGCGCGGCCGGAGAAACCGCACATGGGGAACTGGGCCGTGCCCTTCATGAAGAGGACCACATCGCTGGATTTGACGATTTCGGCGATGCGTTGCTGGGTGGGGTCTGTGCTGCTCATGGTGAAAATCCTTTGGGAATCCTTGGGAGGGCCTGGAGCCCGTGCCCGGCCCCGAATTGGGGACAGGTAATGTCAATTAGATGGAATCTGGCAAGCAGAATTCAACAGCCCGATTATCCCGCCGTTTGGCATCCCGCGTGGCCGGCTCACCCGCCAGGCCACAATCCGCCCGAGCAGCGCGCGATGCCGGCCAGGTCCAGCCGACTTTGGACTTGCTCAAAACCGGCCTGGGTCAGCAGGGCGCGCACCGCTTCGGCCTGGTCGTAACCATGCTCCAGCAGCAGCCAGCCGCCTGGCAGCAGGTGGCCGGGCGCCTGCTGGACGATCTCGCGGATATCGTCCAGCCCATCCGCGCCGGCGGCCAGCGCAGCCAGGGGTTCGTAGGCCAGGGCTTCCAGGTGATGGTCTGTGCTGGCGATATAGGGCGGATTGCTGGCGATCACATGAAAGTGTCCGCCAACTTTCTCCATCCAATGGCTTTCGATGAAATCCAGCTTCAGTTTCAGGCGCGCGGCGTTGCCACGGGCCACCGCCAGCGCATCGGCACTCGCGTCCACGGCCACGACCTTGCCCTGGCGGCCGTCGGCTTGCAGGCTGTGCGCGATGGCCAGCGCGATCGCGCCGCTGCCCGTACCCAGGTCCAGCACAGAGGGTGCCGCCGGCACGCCGGGTGCTCGCAGGGACTCGAGCGCCCATTCGACCAGGGTTTCGGTATCGGGCCGCGGCACCAGCACGCGGGCATCCACCCGCAATGCCAGGCCGAAAAACTCCTTTTCGCCGACGATGTAGGCCAGAGGCTCTCCGGCGACCCGTCGCAGGCACATGGCGCGGAAATCTTGCGCCGCCTGCTCCGGCAGCAGATCGGTGTCGTGCGCCAGCAGCCAGGCCCGCGCGTCGCCGGGCTTGCCCAGGGCGTGCAGCAGCAGCAACTGGGCGTCCAGCCGATCCAGCCCCAGGGTCTGGGCGGCGGCCAGGGCCTGGGCGCAGTTGGGCGCGTTCATGGCGGGGATGTCTCAGAGCCCGCTGTTGGCGGTTTCGAGTTCGGCGAGCTGCTCGGCGCCGCGCGCCACCTGCAGCGCGGTGATCACGTCGCCCAGGTCGCCCTCCATGATGGCCAGCAGCTTGTACAGCGTCAGGTTGATGCGGTGGTCGGTCAGCCGCCCCTGCGGGAAGTTGTAGGTGCGTATGCGGTCGCTGCGGTCGCCCGTGCCGACCAGGCCCTTGCGCAGGGCCGCGTCCTTGGCGGCGCGCTCGGCGCGGTCTTTTTCATGGATGCGGGCGGTCAGCACCTTGAGCGCCTGGGCCTTGTTGCTGTGCTGGCTGCGGCCTTCCTGGCATTCGGCGACGATGCCGGTCGGGATGTGCGTGATGCGCACCGCCGAGTCGGTCTTGTTGATGTGCTGGCCGCCGGCACCACTGGCGCGGTAAGTGTCTATGCGCAGGTCGGCCGGGTTGATCTGTATGGCCACGGCCTCGTCGGGTTCGGGCATCACGGCCACGGTGCAGGCGCTGGTGTGGATGCGGCCCTGGGTTTCGGTGGCGGGCACGCGTTGCACGCGGTGGCCGCCCGATTCAAAGCGCAGCTTGCCGTAGACGCCCACGCCCATGGCGTCGGCGGCGCCCTCGATGCGCAGCACCACCTCCTTGTAGCCGCCCAGCTCGCTCGGCGACTCGCTGATGATCTCTACCTGCCAGCGGTTGCGCTCGGCAAAGCGGGTGTACATGCGGAACAGGTCGCCCGCAAACAGCGCCGACTCGTCTCCGCCAGTGCCCGCGCGGATTTCGACAAAGGCCGGCCGCACGTCGTCCGGGTCTTTGGGAATCAGCATCAGTTGCAGGGCTTCGTCGATCTGCGCGATATCGGCCTTGGCCGCGGCGATCTCTTCTTCGGCCATGGCGGCCATCTCGGGATCGTCCCTGGCTTCGGCCAGCATGCTTTCGGCGCTGTGCAGGTCGGCCTCGCGGCTGGTCAGCCGCATGTACTGCTCGGCCACCACGCTGGCTTCGGCATGTTCGCGGGTCAGGGCGCGAAATCGGTCCAGGTCGCTGACCACGTCGCTGGCCGACAGCAGCGCGTCCAGCTCGTGAAGCCGTAAAAGCTGGCGGTCCAGGGTTTGGCGAAGAAAGGGTTTCATGAATGTGGGGGCGGAAAAGCCGAAAGAGGAGGCCGCAAGGCCGTCAATAAAGCTGCCGGCTGGCGCCGGCGCGAGACATCAGCGCAGGGGCGTGCGCTAACGCTCTTTGTCGTCGGACTGGATTTTGGGCAGTTGACCGCGCAAAAACAGCCTGGAGACGGCCTGCGCCGTGGCTTCACGGCTGCTGGCATCGCCCGCATGCAGCTCGGCCAGCGTGCCGTGCAGCATTTTCTGGGTCAGACCGCGGGTCAAGGCTTCCAGCACCGTATCAATGGGCTCGCCTTTGGCCAACAGCTTTTTGGCGCGCACGATCTCGGCGGCGCGCCATTCGTCGGTCTGCGCATTGAGCTGCTGGATCAGCGGCACGCTGCGGCGCTGGCCCAGCCAGTGCATGAAGTTCTGCACGCCGGCGTCGATGATGACCTCGGCCTGCGCCACGGCGGCCTTGCGGTTGTCCTTGCCGGTCTGCACCACGTGCGCCAGGTCGTCCACTGTGTAGAGGTAGATGTCGGGCAGGGCCTTGACTTCGGGTTCGATGTCGCGCGGCACGGCCAGGTCGACCATGAACATGGGGCGGTGCTTGCGCAGCTTGACGGCGCGCTCGACCGCGCCCAGGCCGATGATGGGCAGCGTACTGGCGGTACAGCTGATCACCGCGTCGAATTCGTGCAGGCGGCTGGGTAAATCGGCCAGGCGCATCACTTCGGCCCCAAAGCGGCCGGCCAGCTTTTCGCCGCGCTCCAGCGTGCGATTGGCAATCGCCATGGCCTTGGGGTTTTTGGCGGCGAAGTGGGTGGCCGCCAGATCGATCATTTCGCCGGCGCCGACAAACAGCACCTTGATGTCGCTCAGGTTCTCAAACAACTGGCCGGCCAGCCGGACGCTGGCCGCCGCCATGCTGATGCTGTGCGCGCCGATTTCGGTGCTGCTGCGCACTTCCTTGGCTACGGCGAAAGAACGCTGGAACAGCTGGTGCAGCGTGGTGCCCATGGCGCCGGCGTCTTCGGCGGCGCGCACCGCGTCCTTCATCTGGCCCAGGATTTGCGGCTCGCCCAGCACCATGGAGTCCAGGCCGCTGGCCACGCGAAAGGCGTGGCGGGCAACCTGGTCGCCTTGCAAGGTGTAGGCGTGGGAGCGCAGCAGGGCGGGCGAGACGCCGCCGTTGTGCGCCAGCCACTCCAGTGTGTGCTCCAGGTCGGTCTTGTCGCCGGCGCAGTAGATTTCGGTGCGGTTGCAGGTCGAGAGCAGCGTCGCTTCGGGCTGGCGCGCCAGCGAGGCGCGCAGGCCGCGCAAAGTGGGCTCGATCTGGTCCAGGGCGTAGGCGAATCGCCCGCGCAAATCGAGCGGTGCGGTGTTATGGTTTAGCCCAAGGGCCCAGACTGACATTCCCGGATTATAAAATTGAAGCGGCCGGGCCGGCGGGGAGCCCTGACAATCGCCCTGATAGCCCTTTTGGGGGCCTGTTTTGGCGCCTTCCCGGCATTTCCAACCATCGTCGCAAGCGCATGACCTTTTACCTGCTGGCCAATCACCTGCTCAATTTTGTCCTGCCGGCCGCCGCCGTCGCGCTGCTGCTGGTCTTGTCCAGCCGTGTCTTTGGTGGCGTATTCAGGTCAAGCCGGCCCGTTGCCGTCACCTGGTGGGCGCAGACGGCGATTGTTTTTGCCGCGAATGTGGCGGTGCTGGTCGCCGGCCTGGTGTTTTTTGGCCGGGACGGGAAGATGATGACTTACGCCGCGATGGTCGCCGGCGCTGCCGTCTGCCAGTGGATATTGCTGGGCGCCTGGCGGGCCTGAAAGCCTAGTCAGGCTTGAAGACGTTCACCGCGTCTGTGATGATGCCGTCGGTGCCCAGCGCCAGCAGCCTTTTTACATTGGTCTCGTCGTTGACGGTGTAGCTCAGCAGCTTGAAGCCGGCTTTTTTGGCCTGCGCCACGGTGTCGGCGTTCCACAGCTTGTGGTTGCAGACGATGGCTACGCAGTCCAGCCGGGTCGCTGTTTCCAGCCAGTGGGCCGGCAGTTCGTCGAGCAGCAGGCCGCGCGGCAACTGCGGCTGGGCGGCGCGGGCCGCTTCCAGTGACAGCGGCTGGAAAGACGTCAGCAACGGCGGAACGGCCGTTCCCTGCCACAGCCGGGCCGCTTCGTCGGCCACCACGGTGCCGGTACGGGACTCCGCGCCCGGCGTGGGCTTGATCTCGATATTCAGGAAATAGGCGTTGTCCAGGCAATAGCGGGCGATGCGCTCAAAGCTGGCCAGGCCTTCGGCGGCAAAGGCCGGCGAATGCCAGCTGCCCGCGTCCAGTTTTGCCAGCGTTTCCCAGTTCAACTCGCCGGCCACGCCCTTGCCGTTGCTGGTGCGCTCCAGTGTGGCGTCGTGCAGCAAAAACGGGATGCCGTCGGCACTGAGCTTTACGTCGCACTCGAACATGCGGTAGCCATGCCTGGCGCCGAGCATGAAGGAGGCCAGGGTGTTTTCAGGCGCCAGCTTGCCGGCACCGCGGTGCGCCACCCATCGGGGATAAGGCCAATTGGCGGCGGTCACGGGATTCGTCATGGTCTTCTCGGGAACTGCTAAAACTGCGGAAATTGAAAGATTACAGGCGTTTTCCGGTGTCCGCGTCAAACCAGTGCAGGCGGTCCGCGCGCGGCGTGACGTGGATGGTCGCGCCGATTTCGGGTGCCGTCGACAGGCTTTCATCGGTGCGCACGATGATGGCCTCGCTGCCCATGCGGCAATACACCAGCCGTTCGGCGCCCAGCATTTCAATCGTGTCGACCTGCACGGCCCAGCCGGTGGCGCCTACCGTCAGGTGCTCGGGACGTATGCCCAGGATGGCGCCCGGCTTGCCGCCGAAGTCGGCGTTCGGCGCTTGCTTGAGCAGGTTCATGGGTGGCGAGCCCATGAAACTCGCCACAAAGGTGGTGGCGGGGCGGTTGTAGACCTCTTCGGGCGTTCCGAACTGCTCCATGCGGCCCGCGTTCATCACCATCATGCGCTGCGCCAGCGTCATCGCCTCGACCTGGTCGTGGGTGACGAAGAGCGAGGTGATGCCGAGCTCGCGGTGCAGCTTCTGGATCTCCAGGCGTGTCTGCACGCGCAGCTTGGCGTCCAGGTTGGACAGCGGCTCGTCGAACAGGAACACCTGCGGCTGGCGCACGATGGCGCGGCCCATGGCCACGCGCTGGCGCTGCCCGCCCGAAAGCGCGCGGGGCTTGCGGTCCAGCAGGTGGCCCAGTTCCAGGATCTTGGCGGCCTTGTCGACGCGCGTCTTGATCTCGTCCTTGGGCACCTTGGCGATCTTCAGGCCGTAGGCCATGTTGTCGAAGACGCTCATGTGCGGGTAAAGCGCGTAATTCTGGAACACCATGGCGATGTCCCGCTCGGAAGGCTCCAGCTGGTTGACGACCTTGCCACCTATGGAGATCTGCCCGTCGCTGACTTCCTCCAGGCCGGCCACCATGCGCAGCAGGGTGGATTTTCCGCAGCCCGAGGGCCCGACGATAACGATGAACTCATGGTCGGCGATGTCGGCGTTCACGCCGTGCAGCACCTGCAGCGCGTCCTTGCCGGAGCCATAGCGCTTGATGACGTTGTTGAATGAGAGAGATGCCATAGTGATGTTCCGTCTTGTCTTGTTGGTTTCTTTTATTTCTCGGTGTCGACCAGGCCCTTGACGAACCATTTCTGCATCAACACCACCACCAGGGCGGGCGGCAGCATGGCCAGGATGGCGGTCGCCATGACAACATTCCATTCGTTCTGGCCATCGCCGCCGGCGATCATGCGTTTGATGCCCACGACCACCGGGTACATGTCTTCACTGGTCGTGGCCAGCAGCGGCCAGAGGTACTGGTTCCAGCCGTAAATGAACTGGATGACAAAAAGCGCGGCGATCGAGGTCTTGGACAGCGGCAGCAGCACGTCAAAGAAAAAGCGCATGGGGCTGGCGCCGTCCATGCGCGAGGCCTCGGTCAGCTCTTCTGGCACCGTCAGGAAGAACTGGCGGAACAGGAAAGTTGCCGTCGCCGAGGCGATCAGCGGCACGGTGAGGCCCGCGTAGGTGTTGAGCATGTTCAGGTCCGACAGCACCTTGTAGGTAGGCAGGATGCGCACCTCCACCGGCAGCATCAGGGTGATGAAGATGGCCCAGAAGCAGGTCTTCTTGAAGGGGAAGCGGAAGTACACGATGGCAAAGGCCGATAGCAACGAGATGGCGATCTTGCCGATGGCGATCACCAGCGCCGTGACCAGGCTGACCCACATCATGTGCGCCACCGGCGCGTTGGAGCCGGCCGCGGACTCGCGCCCGAACAGCGCCGCCTTGTAGCTGTCGAGCATGTTGGTGCCCGGCAGCAGCGGCATGGGCGCCTGCACGATTTCCTGCGCCGTGTGGGTGGAAGCCACAAAGGCCAGGTAGAGGGGAAAGGCGACGATAAAGACGCCCAGCATCACCACCACATGGGCGAGGATGCCGTGCGTACCGCGTTTTTCAACCATGATATGACCCCCACGGTTGCTCACTGCGTGTAGCGCCCTGCCCCCCGAGGGGGCCGCTGCGCCTGCGGCCTGGCAAAGCCAGTTCCGCGGCCCCTGCTGAACAGGAATTCATGTGCTTTTTGGAGAGCATTTAGTACTGCACTTTCTTCTCGACATAGCGGAACTGGATGACCGTCAGGGCCACCACGATCACCATCAGCACCACCGACTGCGCGGCCGAGCCGCCCAGGTCCATGGCCTTGAAGCCGTCGTAATACACCTTGTAGACCAGGATGGCCGTGTCCTTGCCGGGGCCGCCCTGGGTGGCGGCGTCGACGATGGCGAAGGTGTCGAAGAAGGCATAGACCACGTTGATGACCAGCAGGAAGAAGGTGGTGGGCGACAGCAGCGGGAACTGGATGGTCCAGAAACGGCGCCAGGGCCGGGCGCCGTCGATCGCGGCGGCCTCGATCAGCGATTTGGGGATCGACTGCAGGCCCGCCAGGAAGAACAGGAAGTTATAGGAAATCTGCTTCCAGACCGAAGCCATCACAATCAGCGTCATGGCGTGGCCGGAATCGAGCAGGTGGTTCCAGTTGATGCCCATCTTGCCCAATGCGTAGGCCACCACGCCCAGCGAGGGCGAGAACATGAAGACCCACAAAACAGCCGCCACGGCGGGCGCCACCGCATAGGGCAGCACCAGCATGGTTTTGTAGAACATGGCCCCGCGCGTGATGCGGTCGGCGAAAACCGCCAGCACCAGCGACAGGCTGATGCCTATGCCCGCCACCATCACCGAGAAAAACGCGGTCGTCTTGAAGGACTCCACATAACTCGGATCGTCCAGCAACTGCCGGAAATTGGCCAGGCCGACAAATTCGATGGAGGTGCCGAAAGCATCCTGCTGCTGCAGCGACTGCAGCAGGGCCTGCGCCGCGGGCCAGAAGAAGAACACCAGGATGACCGCCATTTGCGGCAACAGCAGCAGCCAGGGCAGCCAGCTGGATCGAAAGACAACGCGTTTTTCCATAGGGCCTTCAATGGGCAGAAACTTGGGGGCGCTTAAACATAAAACCCGCCTGATCTTCCCCGGTGAAGGGGAAGGGCGTTAGGCGGGCCGAGTGTAGCCCGGCGGGCGGGCTTGCACTGTCGCTTGCGTGATCAGCCTTTGTTGGCCTTCTGGAAGCGTTCGAGCTGTTCATTACCGCGCTTGACGATGGAGTCCAGCGCTTCTTTGGCCGTCTTTTTGCCGTTCCAGACACTTTCGAGTTCCTCGTCCTCGATCGCGCGTATCTGCACATAGTTGCCCAGGCGGATGCCACGACTCTTGTCGGTCACCTTGCGGATCATCTGCGTCACGGCGACGTCGGTACCCGGGTTCTGCGTGTAGAAGCCCGATTTTTCGGTCAACTGGTAAGCCGCGGTGGTCACCGGCAGGTAGCCCGTGCGCTTGTGGCTGGCCGATTGCACTTCAGGCGTGGAGATGAAGCTGAAGAACTTGGCCACGCCCTTGTATTCGGCGGGCTTCTTGCCCGACATGACCCAGAGGCTGGCACCGCCGATCACGGTGTTCTGCGGCGCGCCGGGAACATCCTGGTAGTAAGGCAGAGGGGCCAGGCCGTAGGCGAACTTGGCGTTCTTGGCCACGTTGCCGTAAAAGCCCGAGGAGGTGTTGATCATGGCGCACTCGCCCGACACAAAGCTGGCTTCCGGCACATTGCCGCGGCCCTTGTAGACGAAGAGGCCCTGCTTGGCCATGTTGGCCAGGTTCTCGATGTGGCGCTGGTGCAGCGGCGAGTTGATCTTCATGCGCGCATCAAGCCCGGCCAGGCCGTTACTTTTGGTCGCGTACTCGACGTTGTGCCAGGCCGAGAAGCTTTCCAGCTGGGTCCAGCCCTGCCAAGCCGTGGTGAAGGGGCATTTGTGGCCCGCGGCCTTGAGTTTGGCGGCGGCATTCACCACTTCGGGCCAGGTCACCGGGGCTTTGTCGGTGGGCAGGCCGGCGGCCTTGAAGGCGTCCTTGTTGAAGTAGAAGATGGTGGTCGAGCTGTTGAAGGGGAAGCTCAGCATCTGGCCGTTGGGCGCCGTGTAGTAACCGGCCACGGCCGAGATGTAGGCGCTGGGGTCGAATTTCTCGCCGGCGTCCTTCATGACCTGGCCGACGGGAATGGCCGCGCCCTTGCTGGCCATCATGGTGGCGGTGCCGACTTCGAACACCTGCAGGATGTGGGGCGCGTTGCCGGCGCGGAAGGCCGCGATGGAGGCGGTCATGGATTCGTCGTAGGTGCCCTTGAAGGTGGGGACTACCTTGTATTCCTTCTGGCTTTCATTGAATTGTTTGGCCAGGTCGTTGACCCATTCGCCGTTGACGGCCGTCATGGAGTGCCACCACTGGATCTCGGTCTGCGCCTGGCCGGCCAAAGGCACGCAAAGGCCTAGGGCCGCAAAAGCAAAGGCGGAAAGACGGTTTTTCATTAAAACTCCTGGGATTTGGGCGCGAACAGGCGCGCCAAGTTAAACGGGACAGTCTAGGAACTGTTTATGACACACGGATTTAAGCGATTTGGCAGACGTCCGACAAGCGGGATTTCCATAAGATGACTTAGGACCGGCCCGAAGCGGTGCGGACACGGCCCCAAATGGTGCGCTGCGGTAATATAGGGCAACAGCGCTGGACACGGGTCTGAAGCCGCTGGCTTTTCACGATGAACGCCCCTACCACACTCCAAGAACTCCATGTCTTTGCCGATGACGCAAAGGCCGGCGAAGCCCGCATCCGCGAAATTCCCTATAACTACACCTCGTTTTCCGACCGCGAGGTGGTGATACGCCTGCTTGGCGAACGCGCCTGGAACCTGCTGAACCGGTTGCGCGACGAGCGCCGCACCGGCCGTTCCGCGCGCATGCTGTATGAAGTGCTGGGCGATATCTGGGTGGTGGAGCGCAACCCCTATTTGCAGGACGACCTGCTGGACAACCCCAAGCGGCGCAAGCTGCTGGTCGACGCCCTGCAGCACCGGCTGACCGAGGTGGAAAAGCGCCGCACGCCTGAGGCCGACCCGCAGCGCGACGCCATCGTGGGCGAGCTGCTGGACGCCGCCCGCGCGGCGGTCACCCGCTTTTACACCTCGTTCAGCGAGATCTACGACCTGCGCCGGCTGGCTGAACGCAAGCTGCGCAAGCTGACCCGCAACGACAACATCAAGTTCGACGGCCTCTCGCGGGTCTCGCATGTCACCGACGCGACCGACTGGCGCGTCGAATACCCCTTTGTGGTCCTCACCCCCGACACCGAAGTGGAAATGGCCGGCCTGGTCAAGGCCTGTATCGAACTGGGCCTGACCATCGTCCCGCGCGGCGGCGGCACCGGCTATACGGGCGGGGCGATCCCGCTGACCTGGAAGTCGGCCGTCATCAACACCGAAAAACTCGAAGCCATGACCGAGGTCGAAATGGTCTCGCTGCCCGGTGTCGACAAACCGGTTGCGACCATCTGGACGGAAGCCGGCGTCGTCACCCAGCGCGTGGCCGATGCGGCCGAGCGCGGCGGCTTTGTGTTCGCGGTCGACCCGACCTCGGCCGAAGCCTCCTGCATAGGCGGCAACATTGCGATGAATGCGGGCGGCAAAAAGGCCGTGCTCTGGGGCACCGCCCTGGACAATCTGGCCTCCTGGCGCATGGTCACGCCCGAAGCGACCTGGCTGGAGGTCACGCGCGTGGGCCACAACCTGGGCAAGATCCACGACGCCGACATGGCCAGCTTCGAGCTGCAGTATTTCGAGGCCGACGGCAAGACGCCTCTGCGCCGCGAGCGGCTGGACATTCCCGGCAAGTCATTCCGCAAGGAAGGCCTGGGCAAGGACGTCACCGACAAGTTTCTCAGCGGCCTGCCGGGCATCCAGAAGGAAGGCTGTGATGGCCTGATTACCAGCGCGCGCTGGATCGTGCACCGCATGCCGGCGCACACGCGCACCGTCTGCATGGAGTTCTTCGGCAATGCCAAGGACGCGGTGCCCAGCATCGTGGAGATCAAGGACTTCATGTTCGCCGAGCAAAAGCGCGGCGGAGCCATCCTGGCCGGGCTGGAGCACCTGGACGACCGCTACCTGCGCGCCGTCGGCTATGCCACCAAGTCCAAGCGCGGCGGCCTGCCCAAGATGGTGCTGATCGGCGACATCGCCGGCGACGACGCCGACGTGGTGGCCCGCGCCACCAGCGAGATCGTGCGCATCGCCAACTCGCGCAGCGGCGAAGGTTTTATCGCCATCAGCGCCGAAGCGCGCAAGAAATTCTGGCTGGACCGCAAGCGCACGGCCGCCATTTCCAAACACACCAACGCCTTCAAGATCAATGAGGACGTCGTGATTCCGCTGCCGCGCATGGCTGAGTACACCGACGGCATCGAGCAGATCAACATCGAGCTGAGCCTGCGCAACAAGATCAAGCTGTGCGACGAGCTCGAGGCCTTTTTCCTCCAGGGCAGCCTGCCCCTGGGCAAATCGGACGACGCCAACGACATTCCGTCGGCCGAGCTGCTCGAAGACCGCGTCGCCCAGGCGTTGGCGCTGCTGGCCGAGGTGCGCGCGCTCTGGTCCGGCTGGCTGGAGGGCGTGGCCACCTTGTTCCCGCAGCTGCAGGACCATTCGCTGCGCGCCAGCTGGAAAACCCAGATCCGCGCTCCGCTGCAGGCGATTTTTTCGGGTGGCGCGTTCCTGCCCATCCTCGAGGAATGCACGGCCATTCACAAGCGCGTGCTCAAGGGCCGCGTCTGGGCGGCGCTGCACATGCACGCCGGCGACGGCAATGTGCACACCAACCTGCCGGTCAACAGCGACGACTACGAGATGCTGCAGACCGCGCACGAAGCCGTGGCGCGCATCATGGTGCTGGCCCGCTCGCTGGACGGCGTGATTTCCGGCGAACACGGCATAGGCATCACCAAGCTGGAGTTCCTGACCGACGAGGAGCTGCGGCCCTTCACCGAATACAAGCAGAAGGTCGACCCGCAAGGGCGCTTCAACAAGGGCAAGCTGTTGCGCAACCAGGGGCACCTTGGCAGGGAAGGGCAGGGGCTCCAGGCCGACCTGACCAATGCCTACACACCCAGCTTCGGCTTGATGGGGCACGAATCGCTGATCATGCAGCAGTCCGACATAGGTGCCATCGCCGACAGCGTGAAGGACTGCCTGCGCTGCGGCAAATGCAAGCCCGTGTGCGCCACCCACGTGCCGCGCGCCAACCTGCTCTACAGCCCGCGCAACAAGATTTTGGCGACCTCGCTGCTGGTGGAGGCCTTCCTGTATGAAGAGCAGACCCGGCGCGGCGTGAGCATCAAGCACTGGGAGGAGTTCGAGGACGTGGCCGACCACTGCACGGTCTGCCACAAATGCCTGACCCCCTGCCCGGTGGACATCGACTTCGGCGAAGTGTCGATGAACATGCGCAACCTGCTGCGCAAGATGGGGCAGAAGTCCTTCCGGCCCGGCAACGCCGCCGCCATGTTCTTCCTGAACGCGACCAACCCGCAGACCATCAAGTTCATGCGCGGTGCCATGGTGGACGTGGGCTTCAAGGCCCAGCGCCTGGCCAACGACCTGCTGCGCCGGCTGGCGCGCAAGCAGACGGCGCTGCCGCCGGCCACGGTCGGCAAGGCGCCCGTGAAAGAGCAGGTGATCCACTTCATCAACAAGAAGATGCCGGGCGGCCTGCCCAAGAAGACCGCGCGCGCGCTGCTGGACATCGAGGACAAGGACTACGTCCCCATCATCCGCAACCCGAAAAGTACCACCTCCGAGACCGAGGCTGTGTTCTATTTCCCCGGTTGCGGCTCCGAAAGGCTGTTCAGCCAGGTGGGCCTGGCGACGCAGGCCATGCTCTGGCACGCGGGCGTGCAGACCGTGCTGCCGCCGGGTTACCTGTGCTGCGGCTACCCGCAGCGCGGCAGCGGCCAGTTCGACAAGGCCGAAAAAATCATCACCGACAACCGGGTGCTGTTCCACCGCGTGGCCAACACGCTGAACTACCTGGACATCAAGACCGTGGTGGTCAGCTGCGGCACCTGCTACGACCAGCTGCAGGGCTATGAGTTTGAGAAAATCTTCCCGGGCTGCCGCATCATCGACATCCATGAGTACCTGCTCGAAAAAGGCATCACCCTGCGCACCGACCAACCCGGTGCGGGTTACCTTTACCACGACCCCTGCCACAGCCCCATGAAGCTGCAGGAGCCGATGAAGACCGTCAAAGCCCTGATGGGCGACAACGTGCTCAAGAACGACCGCTGCTGCGGCGAATCGGGCACGCTTGGCGTCACCCGTCCCGACATCTCGACGCAGATCCGCTTTCGCAAGGAAGAGGAGCTGCGCAAGGGCGAAGCCACGCTGCGGGCGTCCGGCGCGGTCGCCGACACCGGCAATGTGAAGATACTCACCAGCTGCCCGAGCTGCCTGCAAGGGCTCTCGCGCTACGGCAGCGACCTGCAGAACGGCCTGCTCGAGGCGGACTACATCGTCGTCGAAATGGCCAACCAGATCCTGGGCAAGGAATGGCTGCCGGCCTATGTGGAGGCGGCCAACCACGGCGGCATCGAGCGCGTGCTGGTTTAGGGCCCGGGTGTCAACAGAGATATTGCCAAAACCATGACGGCCGGTCTGTCCGGCCTTTCCCTTTCAGAAAGCAATTCCCCATGGCAGGCCTTCAACCCGGCTCCCCGACGCCCACGGCGCTGACGGTTCACAGCCAGTCGCGCGTTCTTGAGATCGCTTTTTCCGACGGCGCCGAGTTTCGGATTCCCTTCGAACTCATGCGCATTTACTCCCCGTCCGCCGAGGTGCAGGGCCACGGCCCGGGCCAGGAAATCCTGCAGACCGGCAAGCGCGAGGTGATGGTGGTCGAGCTCGAGCCCATAGGCAACTACGCGGTCAAGCCGGTGTTTTCGGACGGCCACGAGAGCGGGATTTTTTCCTGGGACTACCTCTACCACCTGGGGGCCGAGCAAAACCGCCTCTGGGACGACTACCAGCGTCGCCTGCAGGCCGCCGGTGTGGACCGCGATGCGCCCATGCCCCAGGCCGGCGGGCACGGCTGCGCCAGCCACTGATGGTGCGAGCCGCGCGAAGCCCTTCAACGCGCCGCGCCGGGCGGTCAAGGCCCGCCGCGGCACTGTTGTTTTTCCAGCATAAAAGCCAGCAATAAGCCCGCAATGTCCCGCGTCAGCCCAGGGTTGTCGCGGCCATTCCTGGCTTTGCCCTCTAGCATTGACCTATGAGCAGTACCCATTTCGGTTTTGAATCCGTCGACGAGCAGGACAAGGCGCGCCGCGTGCGCGGCGTCTTCGATTCCGTGGCGCCCAAATACGACGTGATGAACGACTTGATGTCCATGGGCCTGCATCGCGCCTGGAAGGCCTACACCGTGCTGGTGGCCAACGTCAAGGAGGGCTACCAGGTGCTGGACATCGCCGGCGGCACGGGCGACCTGGCGCTGGCCTTTGCCCCCAAGGTGGGCAGCACCGGGCGGGTGGTGCACACCGACATCAACGAGGCCATGCTGCGCGAAGGCCGCAACCGGTTGCTGGACGCCGGCGTGAACCTGCCGACGCTGGTCTGCGACGCCGAGCACCTGCCTTTCCCCGATGCGAGTTTCGACGTGGTGACCGTGGCCTTCGGCCTGCGCAACATGACGCACAAGGAGGACGCGCTGCGCGAGATGAACCGCGTGCTCAAGCCCGGCGGCAAGCTGCTGGTGCTCGAATTCTCCAAGGTGGCCAGGCCGCTGGAAAAAATCTACGACTGGTATTCCTTCAAGGTCCTGCCCCGGCTGGGCAAGCTGGTGGCCAACGATGACTCAAGCTACCAGTACCTCGCCGAGTCCATCCGCATGCACCCGGGCCAGGAAGAACTTAAAGCCCTGATGCGTAAAGGTGGTTTCGGCCATGTGGACTATCACAACATGACGGGCGGCGTAGTGGCATTGCATGTTGGAATCAAGTGCTGAAGTTGTTGAAGTGTGATTAAGGAGACGATATGAAGATCTGGTCCGCAATTCTTTCCACCGTGCTGGTCACGGCCATGGCCCTGGCAGGCACGTCGGCCGAGGCCAAGCGCCTGGCTGGCGGCAAGTCGATCGGCAAACAGTCGTCCAACGTCACGCAACGCGAGGCGGCGCCCGGCGGCGCCGGCTCCGCCACGAATTCCGCCGCCAAGCCGGCAACCCCCGCCGCGGCGCCCGCGCAGGCGCCCAAGCGCCCCTGGGGTGCGATGTTGGGCGGCCTGGCCGCCGGCCTGGGCCTGGCCTGGCTGGCTTCGTCGCTGGGCCTGGGCGGCGCCTTCGGCCAGATCATGCTGTTCGCCCTGCTGGCGCTGGTGGTCATGCTGGTGATCGGTTTTGTCATGCGCAGGCTCAAGGGCGGAGCGGCCAGTGCGCCCGGCGCGGCCTCCGGGCAGGCGCCCTTCGCCTTCCAGGGCGCAGGCAATGCCACCACTCCCAAAAACTACAGCCCCGAAAATGTCGGCAACGATGCCTCCGCGCGCCCCTGGGAGCGCAGCAGCATGGCATTCGACGCCAACAAATACGACGCGGCCGCACCCGCTGCGGGCGGCTCCATGATCGGCTCGGCCCTGCTGGGCTCGCAGTCCTGGGGTGTCCCGGCCGGCTTTGACGCCGAAGGCTTCCTCAAGGCCAGCAAGGCCAATTTCGTGACGCTGCAGGATGCCTGGGACCGCTCCGACATCCAGAGCCTGCGCGCCATGATGACGGACGACATGCTCGAGCAGATCAAGACCCAGCTCGCCGACCGCGAATCGCACACCGGCGGCCAGGTCAACAAGACCGAGGTCGTGATGCTGGACGCCCAATTGCTCGGCATCGAGGAACTGAGCGACGTCTACATGGCCAGCGTGGAGTTCTCCGGCATGATCCGCGAAGACGCCTCCGCCGGTGCCAGCCCCTTCCGCGAGGTCTGGAACATGACCAAACCCCGCAATGGCGGCAGCGGCTGGTTGGTGGCCGGCGTACAGGCACTTCAATAAACTACCCCCGTCCGGGCTCACTTCGTGTAGCCCGTTCCCCCTCAGGGGGCTGCGCCTGCCGGTAGATAAGTAGGTTGCTTACCTTGTCGGGTGTTTTATCCTGCAAAATCGGGGACGTATGAATACCACCACGTCCCCTTTTTCGTTTCTGGAATCCATCGCCACCCGCTTTCAGCCTCCCGCCTGGGTGGTCGACGAGGGGCAGCAGCGACTGGTGCTGTTCCTGAACCATGTCCTGATGCAGGAAAAGCAGGCCCAGGACCGGCTGCTCCGGCAAAAGGGGCGCGTGGTGCACCTGCGCTGGGGTCATTTTTCGATCGACCTGGTGGTCACGCCCGCGGGCCTGGTGGACCGGGCGGTGCCCGGCGCCAAACCTGACCTCACGCTGGCCGTCGCCACCGAGTCGCCCCTCACCGTCGTGCAGTCCGTCCTGGCCGGCAAGCCGCCGCCGGTCAAGATCGAAGGCGACGTGCAACTGGCCGCCGAACTGGGCTGGCTGGCCGAAAACCTGCGCTGGGATGCCGAGGAAGACCTGTCGCGCCTGATCGGCGATGCACCCGCCCACGCGGTGGCCGACGCCGGGCGCCGGCTGTTTGAAGGGCTCAAGCAGTTCCTCGCCAGGACGCCGCTGGCTCCGGCTCCCGCTTCATCCGGGGTCGCCACGCAGGCGGCGCCCGCAAGCCCCGCGGCGGGTGAGGGCGCCCCGACCGCGAAGGCCTCTGCATGACCCGGCTTTTCCGGGGCATCTTCATCGTCTGGACCGTGCTGCGGTTCGGGCTGGACGAGCTGGTGCTCTCCAGTTTCCAGCGCCCGGGGGTGCGCCTGCTGACGCGCATCGTTTCCATCGGGCGCAACCTGAAGGCGCCGCGCGGCGAGCGCCTGCGCGAAGCCCTCGAAAGCCTGGGTCCCATCTTCGTCAAGTTCGGCCAGGTGATGTCCACCCGCCGCGACCTGCTGCCGCCCGACATTGCCGACGAGCTGGCCCGCCTGCAGGACAGGGTGCCGCCGTTTGAGTCCGCCGTGGCCGTGGCCATCATCGAAAAAGCCTTCGGCCGGCCGCTGGACCGTATTTTTGCGAGCTTCGAGCAAACGCCGGTCGCCAGCGCCTCCATCGCTCAGGTGCACTTCGCCACCCTGCCGAACGGGCGCGAGGTGGCCGTCAAGGTGCTCAGGCCCAATATGCTGCCCGCCATCGAAAAAGACCTGGCGCTGATGCACATGATGGCCGGCTGGGTGGAGGGCGCCTCGGCCGACGGCAAGCGCCTCAAACCCCGCGAGGTGGTCGCCGAGTTCGACAAATACCTGCACGACGAACTGGACCTGCTGCGCGAGGCGGCCAATGCGGCCCAGCTGCGCCGCAACATGCAGGACCTCGACCTGGTCATGATTCCCGAGATGGTCTGGGACTTCTGCATGCCCGACGTGATGGTGATGGAGCGCATGAAGGGCGTCCCCATCAGCCAGGTGCAGCGCCTGCTGGAAGCCGGCGTGGACATGAAAAAGCTGGCGCGCGACGGCGTCACCATTTTCTTCACCCAGGTCTTTCGCGACGGTTTTTTCCATGCCGACATGCACCCGGGCAACATCCAGGTGAGCTTGGCGCCGGAAACTTTCGGCCGTTACATCTCGCTGGACTTCGGCATCGTGGGCACGCTGACCGAGGTCGACAAGGAATACCTGGCGCAGAACTTCAGCGCCTTTTTCCAGCGCGACTACAAGCGGGTGGCCGAGCTGCACCTCGAATCCGGCTGGGTCCCCCCCGAAACCCGGGTCGACGAGCTGGAAGCCGCCATACGCGCCTGTTGCGAGCCCTATTTCGACCGGCCGCTGCGGGAAATCTCGCTGGGGCTGGTGCTGATGCGGCTGTTCCAGACATCGCGGCGCTTTCACGTCGAAATCCAGCCCCAGCTGGTGCTGCTGCAAAAAACCCTGCTCAACATCGAGGGCCTGGGGCGGGAACTGGATCCCGACCTGGACCTCTGGAGCACCGCCAAGCCCTTTCTCGAAAAATGGATGCTGGAACAGGTGGGCCCCGAAAAACTGCTGGCGCAGCTCAAGGCCGAGGCACCGGCCTATGCCAAGCTGCTGCCGGGCCTGCCGCGCCTGCTGTCGCAGTACCTCAAATCACCGCCGGGCCTGCATCGCCGGGAGATCGAGGAACTGCTGCTCGAACAAAAACGCACCAACAAGCTGTTGCAAAGCGTGATTTACGGCGGGCTGGGCTTTGTTTTGGGGCTGATCGCCATGCAGTTCATCCTGCGCGTGCGGCTCTTCTAAAGCCGCCGGGAAGGGCCTCAACGGCCTATAATTGAGGGCTTTGCACCCGGGCTACCTTTCCCGGGCAAATTCCCCGGGTATTCCTGGGAATATCCCCTCAAAGCCTTAAGCACTATGCCAATCTACGCCTACAAATGCGAGTCCTGCGGGCATGCCAAGGACGTTCTGCAAAAAATCTCCGATGCGCCACTCACCGTGTGCCCGCAGTGCGGCGCGCCCGCGTTCAAAAAGCAGGTCACGGCTGCGGGTTTCCAGCTCAAGGGCTCGGGCTGGTATGTGACGGATTTTCGGGGCGGCAACAGCACGGGCGTGGCCGCGCCCAAGACTGAGGGCGGCGAAGCAGGCACGGCCAACGGCAAGGGAACGGACAGTAAACCGGCCGACTCTACCGCCCCCGCGCCGGCAAGCACCGCGGCGGCTCCGGCTCCCGCACCGGCCGCACCCGCCAAGGCTTCGGCCGGCGATTCTTCTTCCAAGTCTTCTTCGTGATGGCATCCATTCGCCGCTGGCTTCTGGCCGGACTCCTGGTGCTGGTGCCCCTGGCGATCACGCTGTGGGTGCTCGACTGGATCGTCGGCACGCTGGACCAGACGCTGCTGATCCTGCCGGGCGCCTGGCATCCCGACAAGCTGCTGGGTTTTCACATCCCCGGCTTCGGCGTGCTGCTCATGCTGCTGATCGTGCTGCTGATGGGCGCCTTCGCCAGCAATTTTTTCGGCAAGAAGCTGGTGCGCTGGGGCAATTCCTTCCTGAGCCGCATCCCCATCGTCCGCTCCATCTATTCGAGTGTGAAGCAGGTCTCCGACACGGTGTTTTCAGAAAACGGCAACGCCTTTCGCAAGGCCCTGCTGGTGCAGTGGCCGCGTGAAGGCGTCTGGACCATAGGTTTTCTCACCGGCACGCCCGGCGGCGACGTGGTCAACCACCTGCAGGGCGACTACCTGAGCGTTTACGTCCCGACCACGCCCAACCCCACCGGCGGCTATTTCGTGATGCTGAAAAAAAGCGACTGCATCGAACTCAAGATGAGCGTCGATGAAGCCCTGACCTACGTGATTTCCATGGGTGTCGTGGTGCCCGCAAAGCCCGCGCCGCTGCCCGCGACCCTGCCCCTGACCCCTCCCCTTTAAACGGCGACAACCGCCCCAAAAGCGCTGAAAGTTCGAGTATTTTTATGGCCATCGTTTCCCAAATGCGTTCCAACTATTGCGGTCTGGTGACCGAGAGCCTCATGGGCCAGACCGTGAGCCTGTGCGGCTGGGTCAACCGCCGGCGCGACCACGGCGGCGTCATCTTCATCGACCTGCGCGACCGCGAAGGCTATGTGCAGGTGGTTTGCGACCCGGACCGTGCCGACATGTTCAAGACCGCCGAAGGCGTGCGCAACGAATTCTGCGTTCAGGTCAAAGGCGTGGTGCGGGCTCGCCCCGAGGGCACGACCAACGAGAACCTCAAGAGCGGCAAGATCGAGGTCCTGTGCCACGAACTGATCGTGCTGAACCCCAGCGTGACGCCGCCCTTCCAGCTCGACGACGACAACCTGTCGGAGACGACGCGCCTCACGCACCGTGTGCTGGACCTGCGCCGCCCCTACATGCAGAACAACCTGATGCTGCGCTACCGCGTGGCCATGGAAACGCGCAAGTTCCTCGACGCCAACGGTTTCATCGACATTGAAACGCCGATGCTGACCAAGAGCACGCCCGAAGGCGCGCGCGACTACCTGGTGCCCAGCCGCGTCAACGAGGGCATGTTCTTCGCGCTGCCGCAAAGCCCGCAGCTGTTCAAGCAGCTGCTCATGGTGTCCGGCTTCGACCGCTACTACCAGATCACCAAGTGCTTCCGCGACGAAGACCTGCGCGCGGACCGCCAGCCCGAATTCACGCAGATCGATATTGAAACCTCCTTCATGGGCGAGCAGGACATCCGCGACCTGTTCCAGGGCATGATCAGCAGCATCTTCAAGACCGTGCTGAACACCGACCTGGGCGAGTTCCCCGTCATGGCCTATGCCGACGCCATGCACCGCTTCGGCTCCGACAAGCCCGACCTGCGCGTGAACCTCGAATTCACCGAACTGACCGACGTCATGGCCGACGTGGACTTCAAGGTCTTCAGCGCGCCGGCCACGACGGCGGGCGGACGCGTGGTGGCCCTGCGCGTGCCCGGCGGCTCCGAGATGAGCCGCGGCGAGATCGACGGCTACACCGAGTTCGTGAAGATCTACGGTGCCAAGGGCCTGGCCTGGATCAAGGTCAACGACGCCGGCAAAGGCCGCGAGGGCCTGCAAAGCCCCATCGTCAAGAACATCCACGATGCCGCCATTGCCGAGATCCTCAAGCGCACGGGCGCGCAGAACGGCGACATCATTTTCTTCGGCGCCGACAAGGCCAAGATCGTCAACGACAGCATTGGCGCGCTGCGCCTGAAGGTCGGCCATAGCGACTTCGGCAAAAAGACCGGCCTGTTCACCAAGGGCTGGAAGCCGCTGTGGGTGGTGGACTTCCCGATGTTCGAGTTCGACGAGGATGGCCAGCGCTGGAGCGCCGTGCACCACCCCTTCACCGCGCCCAAGGACGGCCACGAAGACTGGATGGACACCGACCCGGGCCGCTGCATCGCCAAGGCCTACGACATGGTGCTCAACGGCTGGGAATTGGGCGGCGGCTCGGTCCGTATCCACCGCGCCGAAGTGCAGAGCAAGGTTTTCAGCGCGCTGAAAATCGGCCCTGAAGAAGCCCAGCAGAAGTTCGGCTTCCTGCTGGACGCGCTGCAGTACGGCGCGCCGCCGCACGGCGGCCTGGCCTTCGGCCTGGACCGCATCGTCACCATGATGACGGGCGCCGAGTCGATCCGCGACGTGATCGCCTTCCCGAAAACCCAGCGCGCGCAGGACTTGCTCACGCATGCGCCCAGCCCGGTGGACGAAAAACAGTTGCGCGAGCTGCACATCCGCCTGCGCAACCCCCAACCCGTCTAAACGGCGCGCCAACTGCCGGCCCGGAGCGGGGATGCCTTGAAAGCCTTCAAGATCCCCGAATCCGTGCTGGTGGTCATCCACACGCCGCAGCGCGAGGTGCTGCTGATAGAGCGCGCCGATAATCCCGGCTTCTGGCAAAGCGTGACGGGGTCCAAAGACGGGGTGGACGAGCCCTTGCTGGAGACCGCCATGCGCGAGGTGCTTGAGGAGACGGGCATCGCGGCTCCGCCGGCGCAGTTCCGCGACTGGGGCCTTGCCAACGTCTACGAGATCTACCCGGTCTGGCGCCATCGTTATGCACCTGGCGTGACCCGCAACACCGAGCACGTCTTCAGCCTGTGCCTGCCCGAGGCCCGCGAGGTGAAGCTCAACCCCCGGGAGCACACCGCCTGGCAATGGCTGCCGCACCACGCGGCGGCCGACCTGTGCTTCTCGCCCTCGAATGCCGAGGCGGTGCTGCTGCTGCCGCAATTCATGGCCTGAGCCGCAAAGGCCACAGGGGCCGCGCGCAGGCGCAACACTTTGTGAGTTGGCGTTTCACGGGATTGGCAAACACCGGCTGCTCGGTTTAAATGGGACGGACCCCACGCCCATCTCTCCATTCGCACAGGGACGAACGCCACCGCCCATGCTGTATCCCCTCCACAAGACCGGCGCGCTGCAACTGCTCCAGGGCGGGCGGGATTTTTTCCCCGCTTTGGTCCAGGCGCTGGATGCGGCGCATAGCTGGGTCCAGCTGGAAACCTATATTTTCGATTTTCACGGCGCCGGGGCGCAGGTGGCTGAGGCGCTGGTGCGCGCCGCCAGCCGCGGCGTGACGGTGCAGGTGCTGGTGGACGGCATAGGCACCAGCCCGCTGCCGGCCGAATGGCGCGAAAAATTCGCGCAGGCCAAGGTCGACTGGTGCGTGTACTCTCCCTTGGGCACGGGCTTGAGCGGCCTGGGCCTGCTGGTGCCGGAGCGCTGGCGCCGCCTGCACCGCAAGCTGTGCGTCGTTGACCAGCACACGGTGTTTTGCGGCGGCATCAATGTGCTCGACGATTTCTACGACCCGAATCACGGGGAGCTCCAGGCGCCGCGCGTCGATTTTGCCGTGGCCGCCACCGGGCCGCTGGCGCTGGAGGCCGCCGATGCCATGGCGCTGCTGTGGTGGCGCGTGCAGGCGGGTTACAGCGCGCGGCAGCGGCACATGAACGCCGCGTGGGAGAAGTTCAAGGCGGCGGGTTACGGCGGGCGCACGGGCGCTACGCCGCCCGCCGCAGGCCACGGTGCCGGCCCCAGGGCGGCGATGGTATTGCGCGACAACCTGCGCAACCGCAGCAGCATAGAGCGCGCCTACCGCAAGGCTATAGGCAAAGCTCACCACGAGATCATCATCGCCAACGCCTACTTCCTGCCGGGGCGCAAGCTGCGGCGCGCCCTGATAGGCGCGGCGCGGCGCGGCGTGCGCGTCACCTTGTTGCTGCAGGGCCGCTATGAGTACTTCATGCAATACCACGCGGCCCGGCCCGTCTACGGCGTCCTGCTGGCGGCGGGCGTGGAGATCCATGAATACGAGGCCGGCTTTCTGCACGCCAAGGTGGCCGTGGTGGACGGGCACTGGGCCACCGTGGGTTCGTCCAACCTGGACCCCTTGAGCCTGCTGCTGGCCCGTGAAGCCAACGTGGTGGTCGAGGACAAGGCCTTTGCCGAAGGCTTGGCGGGCATTTTGCGCGATGCCATGGTCAAGCAGGGGCGGCGCATGGATCCGGCCGCCCACAGCCACCGCCCCCTGGGCCAGCGCCTGCGGGGCTGGGGGGCTTATGCCCTGGTGCGGCTGGCGTTGCTGGTGGCGGGCCAGCGCTATTGACTTCCCGAAACCGCCGTTTCCGGTAATCAGCTCCTAAATTGATAGCTGCATGCGCCCATGCGGATGGGTCAGAAGGCCAAAGACCCCGCCAAATTCCGGACAAGACGGCAGGGGGACGGGCTGGTAATATCTGGCATGCTTATGAAATCCGACACGCCCCCCCAGGACGCGACCGGCGAGGGTACGCCCGTTTCCGTCAAGATCCGCGAACGGCTGGCGCTGGCGCGCAAGCGCTTTCACGCCAATGACAACATCGCCCAGTTCATCCAGCCCGGCGAACTCGAAAAACTGCTGGACGAAGTCGAAGGCAAGATGCAGGGCGTGCTCGACAGCCTGGTGATAGACACCGCCGGCGACCACAACACCAACAACACCGCGCGCCGCGTGGCCAAGATGTACCTCAACGAGGTGTTCAAGGGCCGCTACGTGGCCTCGCCCACCATCACCGAGTTCCCCAACGCCGAGCACCTCAACGAGCTCATGATCGTCGGGCCTATCACGGTGCGCAGCGCCTGCTCCCATCACTTCTGCCCGGTCATCGGCAAGATCTGGATAGGCGTACTGCCCAATGAGCACACCAATGTGATCGGCCTGTCCAAATACGCGCGCCTGGCTGAATGGGTCATGGGCCGCCCGCAGATCCAGGAAGAGGCCGTGGTGCAACTGGCCGACCTCATCATGGAAAAAACCCAGCCCGACGGCCTGGCCATCGTGATGGAGGCCAGCCACTACTGCATGGCCTGGCGCGGCGTGAAAGACATGGACAGCAAGATGATCAACTCGGTGATGCGCGGCGTGTTCCTGAAAGATTCGACCCTGCGCCGCGAATTTCTCGCACTGATTCCGCAAAAAGGCTAAGCATGCTCGTACGTTTACTTTACGCAAGCCGCGCGGTCGACACCAGCCCCGAAGCCATCGAGGGCATCCTGTCGCAGTCGCGCCAGCACAACCCGGCCACCGGCATCACCGGCATCCTCTGCTACGGCGGCGGCATCTTCCTGCAGGCCATCGAAGGCGGGCGCATGGCGGTCAGCGACCTGTTCGGCCACATCCAGCAGGACGCCCGCCACAAGGACGTGGTGCTGCTGCACTTCGAGGAAATCTCCGAGCGGCGCTTCGGCGGCTGGACCATGGGGCAGGTCAACCTCTCCAAGCTCAACCATTCCATCCTGCTGAAGTATTCCGAGAAGGCCGAGCTCGACCCCTATTCCGTCTCCGGCAAGGTGTCGTACGCGCTGCTCGAAGACCTGATGGCCACCGCCTCCATCTGCGGGCGCGTTTGAGTAGATGACCCCCACGCTCCGCCGTTGCGCGGGTAGCTACCTCCCGAGGGGGCGTTGCGCCTGCGGCCCGGCAAAGCCGGTTCCGCGGCCCTGGCTGGCAAGAAGGCGCTTCATGCTGCACCGCAGCCTTGTTGTGTTGGCTTGACCGGTGCCCCTTTCCGCCCTTGCCCTGATTGTTCTTGCCGGCCTGATTCACGCCAGCTGGAACATCGCCGCCAAAAAGGCCGGCGGCGATGTTCGCTTCGCCGCTTTCACCAGCATCGTGATGATGCTGTTCTGGGCGCCGCTGGGCATCTGGCTGGGCAAGGACCAGGTGCCGGGCTGGGGCAGCGCGGAGTGGCTGCTGCTGGCCGCCAGCGCCGTCCTCCACACGCTGTACTACGTCGTGCTGCTGCGCGGCTACCGCAAGGCCGACCTCACCGTGGTCTATCCGCTGGCGCGTGGCTCGGGCCCCTTGCTGTCGTCGCTGGCCGCGATCTTCGTGCTGGGGGAGCAGATCTCCACCCTCGGCGCCGCGGGCATTGCCGGTGTGGTCGTGGGCGTGTTTCTTATCGCCGGCGGGCCGGGCCTGTGGCGGGCCACGCACGATCCGGCGCAACGCAAGCGTATCCACAAGGGCATGATCTATGGGCTGATCACCGGCGTCTTCATTGCGAGCTACACGGTGGTGGACGGCTACACGGTCAAGGTCTTGCTCATGTCGCCGATCCTGCTGGACTACATGGGTAACCTGCTGCGGCTGGTCGTGGTCGCTCCGCAGGTGCTGCGTGACGTGCCGGCCGCGGCCCTGCTGTGGCGGCGGCAGTGGAAATACGCGGTCTTTGTCGGCATCATCAGTCCCGTGTCCTATGTGCTGGTGCTCTACGCCATGCAGACGGCCCCGCTCTCGCACGTCGCGCCCGCGCGGGAAATTTCCATGCTGTTCGCCGCGCTGATCGGTGGCCAGTTGCTGGGTGAGGGCGACCGCCTGCTGCGATTGCTCGGAGCCGGCTTCATCGCGGCCGGCGTGATGGCGTTGGCGGTGGGCTGACCATGGCCAACACGCCCTTGCTCGGCTGCGACTTTTCCAGCACACCGACGCGCCGCAAGCCGATCGTCATGGCACTGGGCCACGAAGCCGGCGGCCGGGTGATGCTCGAGCGGCTGGAAAGGCTCGAAACCCTGGATGCGTTCGCGGCCTGGCTGTCGCAGCCGAGCGAGTGGGTGGGCGGCTTCGATTTTCCGTTCGGGTTGCCGCGCGAATTGGTGGAACACCTGGGCTGGCCGTTGCAATGGCGCGAGTGCGTGGAGCACTACGCCGGCCTGTCGCGCGCGGAAATTCGCACAACCTTCGCCGCGTTCTGCGACGCGCGTCCGGTGGGCGGAAAATTTGCGCACCGCGCCTTCGACAAGCTGGCAGGCTCCAGCCCGTCGATGAAGTGGGTCAACCCGCCTGTGGCCTACATGCTGCACGCCGCGCTGCCGCTGCTGCTGGCGGCCGGTGTGCACATCCCGGGCCTGCACGCGGGCGACCCCGGCCGTGTCGCGCTGGAAGCCTATCCCGGGCTGCTGGCGCGAGAGCTGATCGGAAAGCGCAGCTACAAGAACGACGACAAGGCCAAACAGACGCCGGAGCGGCTGATCGCGCGCAAGGACCTGATCACCGCGCTGGAAAACGGGCAAACCCGGCTGGGGCTGCGCCTGAAAGTCAGCCATGCCCAGCGCGACGCGCTGGCTGACGACGCCAGCGGCGACAGCCTGGATGCCGTGCTGTGCCTGATGCAGGCGGCCTGGGCGCAGCGGCAGGGCGCGCCGCGCTACGGTTTGCCGCTGGAGATGGACCCACTGGAAGGCTGGATTGTCACAGCCTGACCGCCCTCTTTACGCGATGGTGTTCTTTTCCAGAGCTCTCGTGATGGCCGCGCTGCTGGGCTCGTGGCTTCCCGTCCAGGCATCTTCCCAAGCGAAGTCCACACCAAGCGCCTGGTCCGGCGTGGTGACCTATGTGGTCGACGGCGACACGCTGAGGGTGCGGCCGCCCGGCGGCGGCAAGCCGGTCAGCATTCGCATCAGCGGCATAGATGCGCCGGAAATCTGCCAGGCCGGCGGCACCGCCTCCCGCGACGCGCTGATGCGCATGCTGCTGGGCCAGCGCGTGGCGGTGCACGGGCGGCAGTATGATGACTACGGCCGCCTGCTGGCGAAGATCAGCTTCAAAGGCGATGACACAGGCCGCTGGATGGTGGCGCAGGGCCTGGCCTGGTCTTACCGCAACCGGGGCAACGCCGGCCCCTATGCTGCGCAGCAGCGCCACGCCAGGGCCGCGGGACTGGGAATCTTCTCGCCGTCGCACGCCGCGCCGCCGGTGTATCCCGCGCAATTCCGCAAGCGGCACGGCAGCTGCCGCTAATACGGGCGCTGCCCCTTGTCCTACGGCTGTTTCAGCCTGGGCCGATGTGCGGCAACGGGCCATCTGGCTAGAGTGAATGTGCGCGAACGCCGCTTCGCCATTTTCTTGCGCCCGGCCGTTCAGGCCGGGCCCCTCACATCCCGATAAGGAGCCACCATGATTCCCACCCTCTTGAATCCCTCGCATGCGAGCCATGCCCTGCGTCCGCTGGCCGTCCTGGTCGCGGCATCCCTGGCGCTGGCCCTGTCGGCCTGCAACAAGCAGGACGAGGGCAAAACAGCCGGCCAGCAACTCGACTCGGCCATTGCGAAAACCGAAGACGCCGCGGCCAGGGCCAAAGCCAAGGCCGAGAGCGAGATGGCCAGTGCCGGCGCCGCAGTGAAAAACGCGACCCAGAGCGCCGAGTCTTCCGGCAAGGACATGGCCGCCAAGGCCGGTGAAAAAATCGACGACCTCACCATCACCACCACCGTCACCGCGGGCTTCGCGAAGGACCCCGACCTGAGCGTGCTCAAGATCAATGTGGACACCCGTGACGGCGCAGTGATCCTCAAGGGCTCCGCGCCCACGACGGCCGCCCGCGACAAGGCCGCCGAGCTGGCCAAGGCGGTCAAAGGCGTCAAATCGGTGGACAACAAACTTGAAGTCAAGGCTGCCGGCTAGAGGCCGCGAGCCCGGACGTGCAAAAGGCAGGCCACGGGAATCCCATGCCTGCCTTTTCCAGCCACCTTGCGGTGGCATAGGGCCTGACCGTTTACGGGCGAACGACGATGTCGTTGCGAACAGCCTTGACGTTCTTCACGTTGCGGGCGATGTTTTCAGCCTGGGCCTTTTCCGCGGCGGATTTGGCGAAGCCGGACAGCTGGACGGTGCCGTTGAGCGTTTCCACCTTGATGGAGGTGGCCGCCACGGTTTTGTCCTCGACGAATTTCGCCTTCACGGACGTTGTGATGGCGGCGTCGTCGACATAGGCGCCGGCAGTTTCCTGGCCACGCCCGACAGCGCAGCCGCTGCCAATGATGGTGATGCCTGCCAGGGCGGCGAATGCAATTGCGCGAGCGTATTTCATATTGTTTCCTCTTGTGTTGATTTCATGGTTTTGGTGCAGGGTTGAAAAAGCCTGCCTGTGAACGGCACCACGCCCACAGGCCTGCGGTCATGGTTTATTTTTCGAGCCAGTCCTTGAGTTCGTCGGCATGTTCTTCCTCGTCGGCAAGAACGTCCTCGAGCATGCGCCGCGTCGTCGGGTCCTTGTCGCCGATCAGCGCGATCATCTGGCGGTAGATCTCCACCGCGATGCGCTCGGCGACCAGGTTGACGCGCACCATGGTCTTGAGGTCGTTGGATTCGTCGTAGTCGGCATGGCTGCGCTGCTGCAGCGTGCCGGGTGAAAAATCGGGCTCGCCGCCCAGTTGCACGATGCGCCGGGCGATGCGGTCCGCGTGCCCGGATTCCTCATTCGCGTGCACCAGGAATTCATCCGCGATGGCGGGTGAGGACAGGCCGCCGGCCATGAAATAGTGGCGCTTGTAGCGCAGCACACAGACCAGTTCCGTCGCGAGGGCGTCGTTGAGCAGCTTCACGATGGCGTCGCGGTGCGGACCGTAGGCCGGTGTGATGGCGCCGTCGGCCAGGCTCTTGCGGGCCGCATCCAGGCCGGTTTCGTCAAGCACCAGTTCGCCGGAAGTTGCGGTAGGGCGTTTGGAAATGACGGGCGTGTTCATGGTGTCCTTTGCGTCTGCTCGTTGTCCTGCGCCGGACGGGAAAGCATGGACAGCAGGGCACCGGAGATCTCCGACGACTTGAGCGTGGCCAGCAGCACGCTGCCCAGGGATACCAGCCGCCAGGGCTTGAAAGCCACGGCCGCGGCGCCCGCCAAGGCGGCGATGCCCAGCAACTGCAGCGGTTTTTCCCTGGCGTACTCCCCGAGCACGGGCCGTACCAGGTTGAGTGCGGCGCTCACGGGGTGGTGCTGCCACCAGGCGCCCAGTGCGTGTTTGATGAAGCCCCAACTGCCGCCTTCGGCATGCGACGGGCCTTCATCACCGTGCCGCGCGGACTGTTCCGGCTCGTCATGGGACAGCTTGTCGCGGCTCATGTGCCTGACGATGGCCTTGCGGCTGCTGGCCAGCCTTTCCTGCGGCGTGGGCTGGGTGAGTTGAGCGAGGGATGTCATGGCGCGGTATGGGTGACGCTGTTCAGGCGGCCATGCGCAAGGCACGGGCGTCACTGTCGATCTGCGCCTTCAGTTCGGGAAAGCGTTCCGCGGCGAAAGGCTTGCGCGCCCGCAGCATGGCCAGCACCAGGATGGCCAGCGCGATGCCCGGCACCACCACCAGCGCCCAATGGAACTGGTTGTGCAGCATTCCCAGCATCACGGCGGTACCGGCCAGGCCCAGGAAGACCGCGGCCGCCACAATCGCCGCGGCCCAGGCCACCACGCGCGCCAGCAATTCGGCGCTGGCCTCGGAAGCTTCTTCCTGGAACAGCGCCGCATAGGCCGACAGGTGATCCACGACCAGGTCGGGCCGCTGCACGATGGTGGAAAAAAGGGGATGGAGCATGGCGGAGTGGTCTTGGTGGTCTCTGTCGCGGTGGCTCAGTAGCGGTTCTGCTGGCGGTGGTGGCGTGCCGAGGAAATCAGCAGCGCGACGCCCGCGCCCACGGCCGCGGCGATCAGCACGGAGCGCAGGGGCTGGTCGGCGACATAGCGCGAGGTGGCGGCCGTCGCGTTGGACAGCGAGCGCTGCGCGCGGTCCTTGGCTTCGGCGGCGATGTCCAGGCTCTGGCGCGCCAGGTGCTGGGCCTTGGAGGCCAGCATGTCGACCACGGGGTCGACGCTGCCTCGCAGGTCGCGTACCTTGCTTTCGGCCTTGTCGAGGGCCTCGTTGGCATAGCTGCGGGTGCTGGCCACGGTTTTCTCGGCGGTCTGCAGCAGCTCATCGGAGGCTTGGCGTGCGGTGTTGGTGGCGGTCTGGGGGGTCATGGCGGTCCTTGGTGGGTTGAGGGAGCATTGAAAAGAAGAAGGGAAAATAAAAGCCGGGTCACCGGGTGACGCGGCTCATGCGGGAGGCCTTCGGCGAAAGGCGGGGCTGTCAGTTCTTGCGCAGCAGGCTGATGACAAAACTGACGACGGCCATCACGGCAAAAATGAAAAACAGGATCTTGGCGATCTCGACGGCGCCGGCCGCGATGCCGCCGAAACCGAACACGGCGGCGATCAGCGCGATCACGAGAAAAACGACGGAATAGTGCAACATCTGAGGCTCCTTGCTCCGGGTGGATGGCCCATGCTTCGATTGAAGCGGCCTTGAGCCAAGCTTAGAGAACGTCCCGGGATGGTCTCATCGGCTGCGGACGTGTGCCTGTGTCAGTTCGAATGGCCACGCCCTGTAGGAGGGGGCCGACATTTTGTTACGCCGTTCGCGAGGCGCGCGCGCATGTCAACGCGTCTTCGGCAGCACCGCGGAAATGCGCGTACCCTCACCTTCGGCGCTGGTGACGGTGAGGCGGCCGCCCGCCGCTTCCACGCGATGCCGCATGCCGGCCAGCCCATGGCTTCCCGCGCCCACGCTGCCGACCTTGAAACCCTTGCCGTTGTCCTTGACCTCGACGGTGATGTAGCTGTCGAAGTTATGCAGGCTGATCTCGGCCTGCTTGGCTTCCGCGTATTTGCCGATGTTGGTCAGCGACTCCTGCACCAGGCGGTAGACGGTCAGCTGCGCGGAACCGCCGAGCTCGACGGGCTCCAGGTCGGTGGTGATGGTCAGGCCCGAGCGTTCCTCGAACTCCCGCCCCAGGATTTCCAGCGAGGCCACCAGGCCCAGGTGTGACAGCGAGGACGGGCGCAAATCTTCCACGATGCGCCGCTTGAGTGCGATGCCGCTGTTGAGCGTGTTGGTCAGGTGCGTGAGCCTCTCCACCGCTTCCGGCATGCTGCCCGCCAGGCGCGACTTCAAACGCGCCACGTCGAGCTTGGCCGCGGTCAGCAGCGCGCCCAGCTCGTCGTGCAGTTCGCGAGCCAGGTGGCCGCGTTCGTCCTCGCGCACATTCTGCAGGTGGGTGGCCAGCTCGGCCAGGTTGGCGGTGCGTTCACGCACCTGCACCTCGAGGAAGTCGCGTTCGCGCTGCAGGGATTCCTGCTCGCGCCGGCCGGAGGCCAGCAAGGCCTTGGTCTGCAGCAGGTACATGTAGAAGGCCAGCAAGCCCGCCAGCGCCACGGTGGCTACCCCGATGCGCGACAGCTGCAGCGAGCGCCGGATCTGGTCCTGCCCCTGCTCCATTTTGCTGACGCTGCCGGCGGCCAGCCTAGCGGACTGCTCGCGGATGGCCTCCATGTGTTCCTTGCCGACGTCCGTGGTCAGCACGAACTTCCAGGCGTCCTCATTGCCCTCCTTGCGCATGCGAACGCTCAGGTCCATTTCGGCCAGCTTGCGGGAAACGTGCCGCGACATCTGGCCGAACTCCGCGAGCTGTTCCCGGTAGGGCGTGAACAGCTGGCGCAGCGTGTCCAGGTTGTGGTCGATGTCGGCCAGCGCGGCGTTGTAGGGCTCCAGGTAGCGCGCGTCCCCCGTCAGCAGGTAGCCCCGCTGGCCGGTTTCCGCGTCCAGCATATGCTGCAGAAGCTTGTTGATGGCGCCGCGGGTCTGCTGCGCCTCTTCAATGCTGGCCGCCGCTTCGGTAGACTTGCGGAAACTCGCCTCATTGATGAAGATGAGGAAGGCGGCGGCCAGCACCGCCAAAGGCAGGCTGATGGCCATTCTGGGTATCGCAAATGCTTTCACGGCAAACTCCGTTTGGTACTTCGGTGAAGAATTCGTCAATAATGGGTGCTGAAAATTAAAGCAGGCGCCAGTTCAAGGCTCTTTTCACGGCGTTGCCGGCTTGCAGCTTTATAGGAAGACAGCGACATGATCAAAATCGGAATTGTGGACGACCACGCCATTGTGCGTTCGGGGCTCAAGCAGTTTTTCTCGGACCAGGTCGACTTGCGCGTTGTCGGCGAGGCCGGCAGCGGCCGCGAGGCCATTGACCTGGTTCGCAATGTCGAACTCGACATCCTCGTCATGGATTTGTCCATGCCGGGCCAAAGCGGCATTGACGCGCTGGCCATGATCCGCGCGAAGGCGCCCGATGTCGGCATTCTCATTCTCAGCGGCTATCCCGAGGAGCACTATGCGGTCAACCTGATCCGCCAGGGCGCCAGCGGCTACCTCAACAAGGAGTGCGACCCTTCCGAAATTGTCGACGCGATCCGCGTGATCTCGCTGGGCAAGCGCTACATCACCCCGGCGGTGGCGGAGTTGCTGGCTCAGCAGCTGAACCGGCCCAATGACGTTGCCTCCCACGAGCAGCTGTCCGAGCGGGAGTTCCAGGTGTTCCTCAAACTGGCAAAAGGCGAGACGGCGGGCGACATCGCCAAGGCGTTGTCGCTGAGCGTGAAAACGGTGAGCACCTACCGTACCCGTGTGATGGAGAAGATGAGCCTTTCCTCGAACAGCGACCTGACTTACTACGCGCTCAAGAACAAGCTGATTGATTGAGTTCAATCGGCGGCGGCGCTCTGCTGGATGCAATAGTCCACCAGGGCGTCGATCTCGTTGGATTTGTCGAAGACTGCGTCGACGCCGAGTTGCGTGCAGCGCTGGCGAATGTCGGCGGTGGCATAGTTGCTCAAGACCACGACTTTCTGCCGCGAAGGGCGGTCCCTGCAGGCGGCCAGCACCCCCAGGCCGCTTCCCTGTTTGAGAAACAGGTCAACAATCGCCAGGTCCCAGTCCTCGCTGTTCTCCGCCAGCCAGGCCTTGCCTTCGTTTTCGGTGTCTGCGGTTCCCACGGCATCAATGCGTGCCAACTCCTCCAGCGTCCCAATCAGATTTTCGCGAATGGTCGGATTGTCTTCTACGATGTACGTTTTCAGTCTCACTGCTCAGGTCCAGGTAGGAGGCCGCGTGGCTTTCGAAGTATTACGAAAGTCCCAAAAATGCGAATGTCTCTTGTTTCCTAATGTATCTTTAACCTGGGCCCATTCTGCCAGCGGCCAAGGCCAGCACTTGTAGGAGGCCACCTACGGCTGCGTTGCGTGTGCATCTCAGCCACACTACGCGGGCTGTAGGCACATGCTCACAGTGTGTCATGGTGCCTGCCGACTGCCCCATGCGGCGATCCGGCCGATAGTGGAATGCAGGGCTAAACGGAGCCCCGCGCCCTTGCAGGCGCAGGCATGGCACCACAACGCAGGGAGACAAACGCATGCTAGCCAGTGCTTCCAGCGCCTTCCCGGCCACTGTGCGGCGAACCTGGTGCCTTGCGCTTTCCTGATGCAGGCCTGATCCTCCATGCCACCCATGAATACCCCACAGTCCGCGCCGGTCCTCTGGCGAAGGTGGCTTGCCGCTATAGGCGCCGTGCTGCTTGCCCTGGTGCTGGTACTGGTGTTTTTCCCCTGGGATATGCTGCGCGGCCCCATCAACCGCCATGTCTCCGACCAGCTGGGCCGGCGCTTTGAAATCACCCGGCATCTGTCGGTGCACCTGGGGCGCACCGTCACGGTCAGGGCCGACGGTGTCGAGTTTGCCAATCCCGAGTGGGCCAGCAAGCCTTACCTGGTCAAGGCGGAGGCGGCCGAATTCGACATCAGGTTGCTGCCGCTGTTGGTGGGCAAGGTCGTGTTGCCGCGCATCGCGCTGACGGCGCCGGAAATAGGGCTGCAGATGGAGCCCGATGGGCGCCGGACCTGGGCGCTGGCGCGCGACACCTCCGATGAGGGCGCCATTCCGCGCATCGATGCCTTGCTGATCGACGGCGGTAGCGTGGACTACCAGGCGGCGGCGCAGGGCGCCAACATCCATGTGGATTTTTCGCTTGCACAGGAAGCTACGGGTCAGTTGCCCCTCACCTACAAGGCGACGGGCAAATGGCAAAACGAAGCCTTCAGCGCCCATGGGCGCACCGGCGGCGTGCTGCAGCTGAGCAAGGACCTTGAAGCGCCTTTTCCCATCGAGGTGAATGCGGTGGCCGGCAGGACCAGCCTGAAGGCCAAGGGCAGCATCGCCAACCTGGCGGACCTTGCGGGGGTGGATGCCAGCTTTGACCTGCAGGGCCGCAACCTCGAGGAACTCTACAAGCTGCTGGGCGTGGTGCTGCCGTCCACGCCGCCTTACAAACTGCGCGGCAAACTCGCCAGGCACGGCAAGGTCTGGGCCGCTAGCCAGATCCAGGGCCGCCTGGGCAGCTCGGACCTCAGCGGTGCGCTGAATTTCGACCAGTCCGCGCCGGTGCCCTTGCTGACCGGCAAGGTGCAGTCCAAACTGCTGGACTTCGCCGACCTGGCGCCGGTGATCGGATTGCCTGCGCCGGCGGGGCCCACCCCCGTGAAGGCGGCGACTACCCAAGCCGGGGATGAACCCGCGCCGGCGAAAAGCAGCAAACCGGATCGCGCATCGCGAAAGGTCTTGCCCGTGGCAACACTGGATGTCACCCGGCTCAAGGCCATGAACGCCGACGTGGTGTATTCGGCGGCCGACATCCGGCATGTGCAGGTGTTGCCGCTGGACAAGGGCAGCGTCCACGTCAAGCTGACAGGCGGCGCCCTGCAACTCGAGCCGATATCGATGGGCATCGCGGGGGGCACGGTGGCCGGCGCCATACGCATAGATTCCAATGTGGTGCCGGCGATTTTTGCGGCCCGGCTGGACCTGCGCGGCGTGCAGCTCAACCAGCTCTTCCCCGCGGTGGAAACCACCAAAAGCAGCCTGGGAAAAATGAGCGGCCAGCTCGACCTCAAGGGACGCGGCAATTCGCTGGCGCAAATGCTGGGCACGTCTTCGGGCGATGTGGCCGTCCTGATGGGCAAGGGCCAGATCAGCAACATCCTGCTCGAGTTCATGGGCCTGGACGGCGGCGAGATCATCAAGTTCCTGGTGCGCGGCGACCGCAATGTGCAGCTGCGCTGCGCGGCTGCCGCCTTTGAGGTCAAGCAGGGACTGATGAGCAGCAAGACCATCGTGCTCGACACCTCGGACACGGTGATCAACGGACGTGGCAACATCAGCCTGGCCGATGAAACCCTGGACCTGGTCCTGGAGCCGGCACCCAAGGACCGCAGCATCCTGAGCTTGCGCTCGCCCCTAAAAATCGGCGGCACTTTCGCGGCCCCGTCGGCAGGTCCCGACAAGGGCGCGCTGGCCGGTCGCGCCGGCATCGCGCTCGCGCTGGGTGTGGTCAATCCCTTGCTGGCACTGGCCGCCACCATAGAAACCGGGCCGGGCCAGGACGAAAACTGCGCGGCGATCCTGAAACAGGCCGCCGCCTCCAGCGCCGGGTCGCGTATTCCGGCGGCCGCCGTCAAATAAAAGATCAGCGATGAATGCCGCCGCAGACCGCGCAAGTGGTGTTGCGCGCCAGTTTCATCTCGCTCCACTCCATGCGCCTGCCTTCCAGCATCAACAGGCGCCCGGTGAGCGCCTCGCCCACGCCGCAAATCAGCTTCAGGGCTTCGGCCGCCTGTGTGCTGCCGATGATGCCGACCAGTGGTGCGAACACACCCATGGTGGCGCACAGGGCTTCTTCCATCAGCTCCGATTCGGGGAACACGCAGGCATAGCAGGGCGACTGCGCATCGCCCGCGTCGAACACCGCGACCTGGCCGTCGAAGCGGATGGCCGCGCCCGAGACCAGCGGCTTGCGATGCTTCACGCAGGCGCGGTTGATCGCGTGGCGGGTCGCGAAGTTGTCGGTGCAGTCGAGCACCAGGTCGGCTTTGGCCACCAACTCGTCCAGCAGCGCGCCCTCGGCCCGCTGCGTGACGGGCGTGACCGTGACGTCGGGGTTGATCGCCGCGATGGCCTGCCGTGCGGATTCGGCCTTGAATTCGCCGATACGGCCCAGGGTGTGGGCGACCTGCCGCTGCAGGTTGGTGGCCTCGACGCGGTCGTGGTCGGCGATGGTGATGTGGCCGACGCCGGCGCTGCCCAGGTAAAGCGCGACCGGTGAGCCCAGGCCGCCGGCCCCGACGATCAGCACATGCGCCTTCAGGAGCTTGTCCTGGCCTTCGATGCCGATATCGTCGAGCAGGATGTGCCGGGAATAGCGAAGCAGCTGGTCGTCGTTCATGGAAGGAAAGGAGTCCGCCGAAGGGAAAGGGCGGCCTCGAGGGAACAGGAGTGCGAAAAACCGGCCTGGGAAAACCGGGAAAGCCGGGAAAGGCCGGTTATCCCGGCGCTATCCCGTCACGGCCTCAGTTTTCTTTTTTCTCGTTCTTGGGTTCCACCACGGCGGTCTTGCTGACCAGCACGGGACGGCCCTTGAGCTGGTTGATCGCCTGCGCCAGCTGGAAGTCCTTGTCGCTGCCCAGTTCGGGCGGGCGGCGCTGCTCAGGTGTCTTCTTGGCTTCTTCCTCGAGGCGTTTGAGCGCTATCTCGCGGGCTTTTTCGCGGTTGGCGTCCTTGACCTCGGCGCCCTGGCCGCTGTTGAGGTGTTTTTCCAGGTCGGCTTCGCGGGTGCGCAGGGCGGCAAACGGGCTGCCTTCCGCGGTTTCGTCCACCATCACGTCGGGCACGATGCCGCGCGCCTGGATGGATTTCCCGCTGGGGGTGTAGTAGCGCGCCGTGGTGAGCTTCAGGCCCGTGTCGGGGCCCAGCGGTCGCACGGTTTGCACCGAGCCCTTGCCGAAGGTCTGCGTGCCCATGATGGTGGCACGCTTGTAGTCTTGCAGCGCGCCGGCGACGATTTCGCTGGCCGAGGCCGAGCCTTCATTGACCAGCACCACCAGCGGCACGTTCTTGAGGGCCGCGGGCAGGCGCTTGAGCGGGTCGGCACCGTTGCGGCGCTGGTAGAACTCGGGCGAGGCCTTGTAGGTGAACTTGCTTTCGGCGAGCTGGCCATTGGTCGACACCACGGTGACGTTGTCAGGCAGGAAAACGGCCGACACGGCGACGGCGGCGTCCAGCAGGCCGCCCGGGTCGTTGCGCAAATCGAGCACCAGACCCTTGAGGTTGGGTTCCTGCTTGTAGATCTGCTCGAGCTTGGTCACGAAGTCCTCGACCGTGCGCTCCTGGAACTGGCTCAGGCGTACCCAGGCGTAACCGGGTTCCACCACCTTGCTGCGAACCGACTGGGTGCGGATTTCCTCGCGCGTGATGGTGACCGGGAAGGTGCGGTTTTCGTCCTTGCGGAAGATCGTCAGCAGCACTTTGGTCTTGGGCTCGCCGCGCATCTTCTTGACGGCCTCATTGAGTGTCAGGCCCTTGACGGCGGTGTCGTCGATGCGGGTGATCAGGTCGTTGGGCTTGAGGCCGGCGCGGTCGGCGGGCGAGCCTTCGATGGGCGAAACCACCTTGACCAGGCCGTCTTCCTGGCTGATTTCGATGCCGACGCCGACAAAGCGGCCCGTCGTGCCTTCGCGGAATTCCTTGTAGGACTTCTTGTCGAAATAGACCGAGTGCGGGTCCAGGCTGGCCACCATGCCGGAGATGGCGTCGGTGATGAGCTTTTTCTCGTCCACCGGCTCGACGTAATCGGTCTTGACCATGCCGAAAACCGCGGCCAGCTGCTGCAGCTCCTCGAGTGGCAGGGGGGCGATGCCCGCGCGGGCCACCGCCTGCAGCTGTACCGTGGTGAGAGCCCCCGCCACGGCGCCGATTGAAATCCAGCCTGCTATCTTGAGCTTTTGACCCATAAAAAATACCTTCGTAAGCCGTTGGGAAACCCTTGTTCCCCCCGTGGGAAGCAATATACACCTTGGAGAAAGGCCGGGGCCTCCAGTTCCACCCTAGCCAAGGCGCGGGGCGAAAAAAGAAGCGAAACAGGCGGCTATTTACAGGACTTTTACAAAATCCGGACGGCTAAGCCCTTGTGGGAGAGTCAGGCTTTTCCCTGGGCGCCCACTGCGGCGGCGGCTTTGGCCGCGGCCTCGCTGTCGCCCAGGTAGTAGTGGCGCAGGGGTTTGAGGTTGGCGTCCAGCTCATAAACCAGCGGAATGCCGTTGGGAATGTTGAGCCCCACGATGTCGCTGTCGGAGATGTTGTCCAGGTATTTCACCAGCGCGCGTATGGAATTGCCGTGCGCCGCGACCACGATGCGCTTGCCGGCCTTGATGGCGGGCGCCATGGATTCGTTCCAGAAGGGCAGCACGCGCTCCACGGTGTCCTTGAGGCACTCGGTCAGCGGCACCTGGCCGGGCTGCAGTTTGGCGTAGCGCGGGTCATCGCGTTCGCTGCGCGGGTCGTTCGCCTCCAACGGTGGCGGTGGGGTGTCGTAGCTGCGGCGCCAGACCAGCACCTGCTCGTCGCCGAATTTTTTCGCGGTTTCGGCCTTGTTCAGCCCCTGCAGGGCGCCATAGTGCCGCTCGTTGAGGCGCCAGCTGTGCACCACGGGCAGCCAGGTGCGGTCCATCTCGTCCAGCGTGTGCCACAGCGTGCGGGTCGCCCGCTTGAGCACGCTGGTGTAGGCCAGGTCGAATTCGTAGCCCTCGCTTTTGAGCAGCCTGCCGGCGTTTTTGGCCTGTTCAATGCCGGTTTCCGTGAGGTCCACGTCGGTCCAGCCGGTGAAGCGGTTTTCAAGGTTCCAGGTCGATTCGCCGTGGCGTATGAGCACGAGTTTGTACATGGTCGGAAGGGTGGAGAGTGGAAAAAAGGGGGAAATAAAGGGAATTCGGAGGCTGCCCGGCGGGGCGGTTTCTCCCTCCATTCTAAAATCACGGGTTAGCTGAAAAATACACAAAGGGTTTACCGTGAAATTTCTGATCGATAACTGGATGCTGATTTCGATAGCACTCGCCTCGGGCGGCATGCTGGTTTGGCCCATGATTTCCAGCGGCCTGAATGCCGGCGCACTGACCGCCAGCGGCGCGGTGCAGCTGATCAACCGCGAAAAGGCGGTGGTCGTGGATGTCAGCGAAGCCGATGAATTCGCCGCCGGCCACGTCACGGGCGCCAAAAACGTGCCTTTCAGCGAACTGGAAGAGAAATTGCCCCTGACGGTCAAGAACAAGGGCCTGCCCCTGATCCTGGTGTGCGCCACCGGTGCGCGCGCCGGCCGTGCCGTCGCCGTGGCCAAAAAGCTCGGTTACGAGCAAGCCCAATCGCTGGGCGGCGGGCTTAAAGCCTGGAAAGAGGCTAACCTTCCTCTGGAAAAGGCCTGAACAAGGCTGGGCCGGGCAAAGCAGGCATGAAACCTGCCTCACCCGGCAAGTCCTGATTCATCCACTTTTCCCGCGCCGCGCCCATGCCGGCGCGATCCGGAGACACCATGCAAACCGTCAAGATCTACACCACCGGCACCTGCCCTTACTGCATCCAGGCCAAACAGCTGCTCAAACAGCGCGGCGTCACCGAACTCGATGAAATCCGCGTCGACATGGTGCCCGGCGAACGCCAGAAGATGATGGACATCACCGGCCGGCGCACGGTGCCGCAGATCTTCATCGGCGAGACCCATGTGGGCGGCTGTGACGACCTGATGGCGCTCGATGGCCGCGGCGGCCTGATGCCTCTCCTGAATAATCCAGCCTGAATTTTTGAGGCAGGAATGCCTGAGATAATGCGCGCTGGCCGCCGGCCTGCCGGCGCATCGATTCCCTCCCAGCACCCGAAAGAACACCATGGCTGAAGCCAATCTTGACCCCGTATTCCAGATCCAGCGCGTTTACCTCAAGGACGTGTCGCTGGAGCAGCCCAATTCGCCCGAAATCCTGCTGAACCAGGAGCAGCCCAGCGTGGACATCCAGCTGGGCGTGGGCGCCACGCCCATCGCCGAAGGCCTGTTCGAAGTCGCCGTCACGGCCACCGTGCAGACCAAGATTGCCGACAAGACGGTGTTCCTGGTGGAGGCCAAACAGGCCGGCATCTTTGAAATCCGCAACGTGCCGCCCGAGCAACTGGGCGCCATCCTGGGCATCGCCTGCCCGCAAATCGTCTACCCCTACCTGCGCGGCAACGTGGCCGACGTGATCCAGCGCGGCGGTTTCCCGCCCGTGCACATGGCCGAAATCAACTTCCAGGCCATGTACGAGCAGCAGCAGGCCGAAGCCGCGGCGGCTGCTCCGGCTCCGTCCCAGATCATCGTCTGAGGGCCCGCCGGGATGCTCCCGGCCGCCTCATGATGTCCGCGTGACACCCTCATGAAAATACTGGTCATAGGCGCGGGTGCCTGGGGTACGGCGCTGGCCGTCAGCAGCGCCTCGCGCCACCAGGTCACCCTGTGGGCGCGCGATGCCGCCCAGCTGGCCGGCCTGCGGTCCGAGCGCGTCAATGCCCGCTACCTGCCCGGCATCACCCTGCCCGCCGCCCTGGCGCTGCAAGGTGGCGACGCGCCGCTGGCCCAGGCCCTGGCCGGGCAAGACCTCATCATCCTCGCGACGCCGGTGTCGGCGGCCCGCGGCATGCTGCACAGCCTGCGGGATGCCGGTGCGCCCGTGGCCTGGCTCAGCAAGGGCTTTGAGGCCCCGGTGGACGCCGCTGCATCGCCTTTCGGCTTGATGGTCCACGAAATTCGCGCGCAGGCCGCTCCCGGCTTGAGGGCCGGCGTGCTCAGCGGCCCCAGCTTTGCGCTCGAAGTCGCGCGCGGCCAGCCGACGGCACTGGTCGCGGCCAGCGAACATGCCGAGGTGCGAGACGCGCTGGTCGCCGCTTTCCACGGCGCCACACTGCGCGTGTACGCCAATGACGACGTCGTGGGCGTGGAGGTGGGCGGCGCCGTCAAGAACGTGCTGGCCATCGCCACGGGCCTGTGCGACGGCCTGCAACTGGGCCTCAATGCCCGCGCCGCGCTGATCACGCGCGGCCTGGCCGAGATGACGCGCCTGGGCGTGGCCCTGGGCGCCCGCGCCGAAACCTTCACCGGCCTGTCGGGCCTGGGCGACCTGGTGCTCACGGCCACCGGCGACCTGAGCCGCAACCGCAAGGTCGGCCTGCTGCTGGCCGAGGGCAAAACGCTTGCGCAGGCGGTGGCTTCGCTGGGCCATGTCGCCGAAGGCGTGTACTGCGCCCGCACCGTGGTGCAGCGCGCCGCCGGCCTGGGCGTGGAGATGCCGATTGCCCAAAGCGTTGTCGCCTTGCTGGACGGCAAGCTCCAGCCCGCCGAGGCGGTGGCGATGCTGATGGGCCGCGGGCCTACGGCCGAGCTGGCCTGAATCTCCCCTTCACGCCAAGGCGTGGCTACTTGCGCAGGTGCAGCGTCACCAGCAGCGATGCATCCCGCACCGCCGTCAGGCCGTGCGGCACGCCGCCGGCCAGCCAGAGCAACTGGCCGGCTTTCATGGGCTGGGTCAGGCCGTTCGCGGTGAACGCCACTTCGCCTTCGAGGCATTGCACGGTGATCTCTCCCTTGACCTGGTGCGAGGGCACGGTCTTGCCGGCCGGCACGATCAGGCGCATGACCTCCAGCTCCTCGCTTTTGAACAGTGCGACGGTGCGACCCTCGGAGAGCTTGCCCGCCAGCGGCTGGACGTCAACGAGCTGCCCGGATGCGGCGTGGGGAATGGCCATGGCGGAACTCCTGGGAACGTGGGGGCTATGGAACTTTATACCCCAAGGCGGGTGTTGCCCGTCAGCGCGTTTGACCTGATCAGGCCGGCAAAATCGTCCCGGGAACCGCCTTGTTGTAGTACAGGAAGACCTCGTCGCGCACCCAACCCAAGGATTCATACAAGGCCTGCGCCTTGTGGTTGCTCCTGGCGGTGCTGAGGTCCAGCCGCGCGAAGCCGTTTTGCTGCGCGTGCGCGTGGGCCGCCTGCATCAACGCGCGGCCGGCGCCGGTCTTGCGGGCATCGGGCGCCACAAAGAGGTCGTACAGCGTGTAGATCGGCTGGGCGATCACCGAGCAGAAGCTGGGGTAGAGCTGGCAGAAACCCACAATGGATTTTTCAACCTGCGCGACCAGGATGACCGATTCCTGCCTGCGCATGCGCTCGCCGATGAACTGCAGCGCCAGCGTGGCATCGGCGGGTTGTTCGTAAAACTGCCGGTAAGCGTCGAACAGTGCGGCCACCGCCGCCAGGTCGGGCTCGGCGGCGAGGCGTATGGACACCGCGCTCATGCGAGCTGCTTTTCCATGAAGACGCTCAAGGGGTCGGGCGCATACCCGCCAAACGGTTCCCGCGCGACATAACCGAGCTTCTCATAGAGGCCCAACGCCTCGGGCTGGTGAATGCCGGTCTCCAGCCGGGCCAGGCTCACGCCGCCAGCCGTGAGGTGCGCCTCCAGCGTTTGCATGATGGCCTTGGACAGCCCCTTGCCGCGGTGCGCATCCAGCACAAAGACGCGCTTGATTTCACCGTAGATCCCGTCGTCGTCCAGCGTCTTGACCGCGCCGCAGCCCACCAGCGCGCCGTCGACGTGGGCGCCCACAAACAGCACGTGGGGCTGGCGCAGCGCCTCTGCGCTTTCCAGGTGGTTGCTTTCAGCCGGGTAGAGCGCCGCCATATAGGCGTCGGACTGCGCGAGCAGCGATTGCGCTTCGGGGGACAGCGGGTCGATGGGGACGATGTGCATGTAGCGTTGCAGCCTAGATTTCCAGGTTGTCGATCAGCCGCGTGCTGCCCAGCTTGGCCGCACCCAGCACCACCAGCGGCTCGCCGGCCAGCGGGCCCTGCGGCGCCAGCAGGTCGGCGCGGCGGCGCACGGTGAGGTAGTCGGGTTTCCAGCCGCGGCGCGCCAGCGCCTGCATGGCCTGGGCTTCCAGCGTGGGCAGGTCGGGCGTGTCGCCGGCGCGGGCAGCTTCGCCCAGCGCGCGTATGGCTTTGGAAAGCTCCACGGCCTCGGCGCGTTCGGCGGCGCTCAGGTAGCCGTTGCGCGAGGACAGCGCCAGGCCGTCTTCGGCGCGCTGGGTCTCGCCGGCCAGGATCTCGATGGGCAGCGCGAACTGCTGCACCATGCGGCGCACCACCATGACCTGCTGGTAGTCCTTCTTGCCGAAAGCTGCCACGCCCGTGGGCATGCCGGCGAACACGCAGGAAAACAGCTTGAGCACCACGGTGCTCACGCCGATGAAAAAACCGGGCCGGAAGTGGCCTTCGAGGATGTCGCTCAAGTCCGTGGCCGGGTGCACCTTGTAGGTCTGCGGCTCGGGATACAGGTGCTTTTCGAGCGGGGCGAACAGCACGTTGCAGCCGGCGGCCTTCAGGCGTTCGGCATCGGCGTCCAGGGTGCGCGGGTAGCTGTCGAAATCCTCATGCGGGGCGAACTGCAGGCGGTTCACGAAGATGCTGGAGACGCTCACGTCGCCCAATGGCTTGGCCTGCTTGACGAGCGCGATGTGGCCGTCGTGCAGGTTGCCCATGGTGGGCACAAAGGCCGGGCGCTTGTAGGGGCTCAGCGCCTCGCGCAGTTCGGGGATGGTGTGGACGATCTGCATCATGTCTCCAGAAAGGGGTGGCGCAAGGGAGCGCGGCTCACCACGCGTGGGTGGCGTTGACCGGAAAGCTGCCGTCCTTGACGGCGCGCACATAGGCTTCCATGGCGCCTCGCACACTGGCGGTCTTGTTGTCCGGGCCTTCCATGAAGTTGCGCACGAACTTCGGCATCTTGCCCAGGTTCATGCCCAGCATGTCGTGCAGCACCAGCACCTGGCCGGCCGTGCCGCTGCCCGCGCCTATGCCTATGGTGGCGCAGTGGGTCAGTTCTTTCGTCAGTTCGGCCGACAGGGCCGCGGGCACCATCTCCAGCACCATCATGGCGGCGCCGGCGTCCTGCAGCTCGTGGGCCTGTTGCTTGAGCGTGGCGGCGGCTTCCTCGCCTTTGCCCTGCACGCGGTAGCCGCCCAGCGCATGCACGGTCTGCGGCGTCAGGCCCAGGTGGGCGCAGACGGGAATGCCGCGCTCGACCAGGAAGCGCACGGTCTCGGCCGTCCAGCCACCGCCTTCAAGCTTGACCATATGGGCGCCGGCCTGCATCAGCACCACGGCGCTGCGCAGTGCCTGCTCTTTCGATTCGTGGTAGCTGCCGAAGGGCAGGTCGCCTATCAGCCAGGCCGTGGCCTGCGAACGGCGCAGGCCGTTGGCCACGCACTCGGTGTGGTGGCGCATGGTTTCCAGCGTCACGCCGACGGTGCTGGTCAGGCCCTGGCAGACCATGCCCAGCGAGTCGCCCACCAGGATGCATTCCACGCCCGCCGCATCGGCCACGGCCGCGAAGGTAGCGTCGTAGGCGGTCAGCATGGTGATTTTTTCGCCGTGCGCCTGCATTTCGCGCAGGCGCGGCAAGCTCAGCGGCTTGCGCGCCGACGGCGTGGACGAGGGCGGCAGCGTGCCGTAAGGCGTGGCGGAGGTATTGGCAGGAGATGTCATGGGCGCATCCGGAATTTAGCGAGAGTCTAACCAGCTTCACCGTGCTTTTTTAGCCGCGGTTTAGAGAGCCCAGACAAGCTGTGCGTGTTAGCGCGTTTCAGGCGCCGAGCGGCTCATGCCCAGGCGTTCGAGCAGCTTGACGTCGGCCTCGGTGTCAGGGTTGCCGGTGGTCAGCAGCTTGTCGCCGTAAAAAATCGAATTGGCGCCTGCCAGGAAGCACAGGGCCTGCACGCCGTCGCCCATCTGCTGGCGACCGGCCGACAGGCGCACGCGCGCGGTCGGCATGGTGATGCGCGCCACGGCAATCGTGCGCACGAACTCAAACGGGTCCAGGTCGGCCTGGTTCGCCAGCGGCGTGCCCTCGACCTTCACCAGGTTGTTGATGGGCACCGATTCGGGATAGGGCGTGAGGTTGGCGAGCTCGGCCACCAGGCCGGCGCGCTGGCGGCGCGTCTCGCCCATGCCGACGATGCCGCCGCAGCAGACCTTGACGCCTGCGCTGCGCACGCGCGCCAGCGTGTCCAGGCGGTCCTGGTAGTCGCGCGTGGTGATGATGTCGCCGTAAAAATCGGGGGCGCTGTCGAGGTTGTGGTTGTAGTAGTCCAGGCCTGCGCTTTGCAGGGTCTGCGCATGGCCGTCTTCCAGCATGCCCAGGGTGGCGCAGGCTTCGAGGCCCAGGCCCTTGACGGTGCGGATCAGTTCGGCCACTTTTTCAATGTCGCGGTCCTTGGGCGCGCGCCAGGCTGCGCCCATGCAAAAACGCGTGGCGCCCGCGGCCTTGGCACGCTGGGCTGCGGCCAGAACTTCGGCTGGCTCCATCAGCTTGCTGGCTTCCACGCCGGTGTCGTAGCGCGCGGCTTGCGGGCAGTAGCCGCAGTCTTCGGCGCAGCCGCCGGTCTTGACCGATAGCAGGGTGGCGAACTCGACACGCGTGGGATCGAAGTTTTCGCGGTGCACGGTTTGCGCGCGGTGCATCAACTCGGGGAAGGGCAGGTTGAACAGCGCCTCGATGGCGTCCACGCTCCAGCGCTGGTCGCCGGCGGGGGCCGGCTCAGCCTTGGGCCGGGGGCGGTGCAAGGTAACGGTTTGTTCTGCAACGTGGGACATGGTTCTTCCTTCCAGGGGATGGGTTTTGGAGTCTAGCTGAAGAGATTTCTTGATGATTAAACGGCCTGCCTTGCCAGCGCGCCCAGGGCCTCAACCAGCTGGTCGACGTCGGCTTCGCTGTGCGCGGCCGACAGCGCGATGCGCAGTCTCGCCGTGCCTTCGGGCACGGTGGGCGGGCGTATTGCCGGCACCCAGATGCCGCGCGCGCGCAGGCCTTCCATGACGGCCAGCGCCTGGTCGTTGGCGCCTATCAAAAGCGGCTGGATGGCGGTCTGCGAGTCCGACAACTGCCAGCCGCTGCCTTCAAGACCTGCTGCAAGGCCGCCGCGCAGGCGCGAGATAAGGCGCTGCAGGTGCGCACGCCGCCACTCGTCCTGCTCAATGACCATCAGGCTGGCGCGCAGCGCACCGGCCAGCAGCGCAGGCGCGGCGGTGGCAAAAATATAGCTGCGGGTTTTTTGCAGCAGCCATTCGACCAGCGCCTCGTCGCCCGCCACAAAGGCGCCGGCGACGCCGGCGGCCTTGCCCAGCGTGGCCATGTAGAGGACGCGGCGCGAGGCTTGCGCGCCGTGCAGGCCGGCCGCGGCCAGGCTGCCGCGGCCCTGCGGGCCCAGCACGCCAAAGCCGTGGGCGTCGTCCAGCAGCAGCAGGGCGTCGTGGCGCTCGCACAGCGCCAGCAGCGCGGGGATGTCGGCGCTGTCGCCGTCCATGCTGAAGACGGCGTCGCTGATCACCAGCTTGCGCGGCGCCTCGCTGCGCGCGAGTTCGTTTTCCAGCGCGCCCAGGTCGGCATGGGCGTAGCGGTGTATCTGCGCGCGTGACAGCCTCGCGCCGTCGATCAGGCAGGCGTGGTTGAGCGCATCCGAAAAAATCGCGTCGCCGGCGCCCACCAGCGCCGGCACGATGCCGATGTTGGTGGCATAACCCGCATAAAAATACAGCGCGCGCGGCAGGCCCACAAAGGCCGCGAGCTCACGCTCCAGCGCCGCGTTGGCCTCGCTGTGGCCGCTGACCAGCGGCGAGGCGCCTGCTCCCACGCCGTAGGCTTCGGCGCCTTCGCAGGCGGCCTGCACCAGGGCCGGGTGCGTGGCCAGGCCCAGGTAGTCGTTGCTGCAAAAGGCCAGCATGCTGCGGCCGTCCACCGTCAGGCGCGCGCCGCTTTCGGGCCGCACCGCGCGGCGCTGGCGGCGCAGGTGCGCGCCGTCCAGTTCGGCCAGGCGGGCCGGAAATTCGTCGAGCCAGGAAGCGGTCATTGTCATTGCCATGCGGGGGGGAGCTCAAAGTGGATGGCGCGCGGGTCGGGCGCGGCCTGGTGTTGGAGGGTGGCCAGCAGCGGCGCCTGCAGTTTTTTCCGTAGGAAGGCGATGTTGTCCTCTTGCGCCAGCATGGCGGCATCGACGTGGTTGGCCACCCAGCCCACCAGTGTGAGGCCGCGCGCGCGTATCGCCTCGGCGCTGAGCAGCGCATGGTTGAGGCAACCCAGGCGCAGGCCTACCACCAGCAGCACCGGCAGGCCCAGGGCCTGGGCCAGGTCGGCGCCGGTTTCGCTGTTTGACAGCGGCACCAGGAAGCCGCCCGCGCCTTCCACCACCACGGCGTCGGCCAATTGGGCGAGTTGGCGCTGGCAGGCCACTAAATGGGCGATGTCAATCTGTGTGCCGGCGCGGGCTGCGGCGATGTGTGGCGACACCGGGTCGGGCAGCAGCACCGGGTTGTCGAGTTCGGGCGGCACGCGGTAATTGGAGGCGGCGCGCAGCGCGAGTACGTCTTCATTGACCTCTTCGCCATTGACCTGGACCGTGCCCGCCGCCACCGGCTTCATGCCGACGACGCGCACATGGTGGCGGGCCAGCGCGTGCAGCAGTCCGGCGCTGGCCAGGGTCTTGCCCACGCCGGTGTCGGTGCCGGTCACAAACAGTGAGAGCTTGCGTGTGGCCTCAGCCATGGGCGCCGCCTTCCTCGGCCAGCGTGGCCTCCAGCGCCGCCAGCGCGCCGCGCGCCAGGTGCTGGGCGGCCTGTGCATCCATCACATAAGGCGGCATGGCGTAAATCGTCTGGCCTATGGGGCGCAGCAGCACGCCGTTGGCCATGGCGTGCTGCGTGTAGCGGCGCGCGAAATGGGGAAGGCTGCCGGGCACCACGTCCCAGGCCCAGATCATGCCCAGACGGCGCGCGTGCCGCACGGCGCGGTGCTGCGTGAGCGGCGCGAAGGCCGCATCCAGCACCCGGGCTGTTTCGGCATTGCGCGCAAGGGCATCGGTTTGCTCAAACAGCTCCAGCGTGGCCAGCGCCGCGCGGCAGGCCAGCGGGTTGCCGGTGTAGGAATGCGAATGCAAAAATCCGCGCGCCACCTCGTCGTCATAGAAGGCTTCATAGACCGCGTCGGTGGTCAGCACGGCCGACAGCGGCAGCGTGCCGCCGGTCAGCCCTTTGGACAGGCAGATGAAGTCCGGCCGTATGCCGGCCTGCTGGTGGGCGAACATCGTGCCGGCGCGGCCGAAGCCGGTGGCGATTTCGTCGGCGATCAAATGCACTTCGTAGCGGTCGCACAGCGCGCGGGCTTCCTGCAGGTAGGCCGCGTCGTGCATGGCCATGCCGGCGGCGCACTGCACCAGGGGCTCGACGATGAGCGCGGCGGTCTGCGCATGGTGCTGTTCCAGCCAGGCCTGCAGGCCCCCGGCGGCGCGGCGTGCCGTGTCCGCCGGGCTTTCACCGGCCAGGGCGCCGCGCGCGTCGGGGCTGGGCACCGTGGCAGCCAGCCGCACCAGCGGCGCATAGGCTTCACGAAAGAGTGCGATGTCGGTCACCGCCAGTGCGCCAACGGTTTCGCCGTGGTAGCCGCCGGCCAGGCCTATGAAGCGGCTTTTTTCAGGCCGGCCGCTGTTGCGCCAGTAATGCGCGCTCATCTTGAGCGCGATCTCGGTGGCGCTGGCGCCGTCGCTGCCGTAAAAGGCATGGCCCAGGCCGGTCAGCGCGCCCAGGCGCTCGGAGAGTTCCACGACGGGCTGGTGCGTGAAGCCGGCCAGCATGACGTGGTCCAGCGTATCGAGCTGGTCCCGTAGCGCCGCCTTGATGTGGGGATGGCCGTGGCCGAAGAGGTTGACCCACCAGGAGCTGACGCCGTCCAGGTAGCGCTTGCCTTCAAAGTCGTAAAGCCACACGCCTTCGGCGCGCGCGATGGGCACGGGCGGCTGGGCTTCGTGCAGCTTCATCTGCGTGCAGGGGTGCCACACATGGCGCAGGCTGCGCCGGATCATCGCTGCGTTGTCCATGGGGCCTTGTGTGAAGGAAAAGGAGAAAAGACCGGGCCCCGCGCTGCGCGGGGCCGGAGGGCTCAGGGCTGCTGCACCGGGATGGTGGAGCGCTCTTCCTTGATGCGGTTGTCGGGGTTCACAAACACCAGCTTGGGGCTGAAGCCCGCGACGTGCTCTTCATGCACCTGCGCGAAGGCGGCGATGATGACCAGGTCGCCCACGGCGGCGCGCCGCGCGGCCGAGCCGTTGACCGAGATGATGCGGCTGCCGCGTTCGGCGCGTATCGCATAGGTGATGAAGCGCTCGCCGTTGTTGATGTTCCAGATGTGCACCTGCTCGTTCTCGGCCAGGTTGGCGGCGTCCAGCAGGTCTTCGTCGATGGCGCAGGAGCCCTCGTAGTTGAGTTCGCAATGCGTCACCGCCGCGCGGTGGATTTTCGATTTGAGCAGTGTTCTGAACATGGTGGTGGGCGTGGATGAAAATAGGGGCAAGGGGAGCGCCATTGTGAGTGGGCGCTTCGCGGCGTTCAGGCATCTGGCCGGTCGCTGTAACATTCGCGACAGTTTTACGCTCTATTTAATAGTTTAGTGCACGGTATGGTGCCCATCCTTTCTTAGATTGCTCATGAAAAAGTCATTTGATTTCTCCGCTGAGGCCCTGGCCGCCCTGGCCCAGGCCGACGCGGCGCGCGCGCTTGCCGAAGACATTGGCGCCGGCGACCTGACGGCCGGCCTGATCGATGCGGCCCGCCGGGCGCGGGCGCAGGTGCTGGCACGCGAAAGCGCCATCGTCTGCGGCAGCGCCTGGGTGGAGGCCACGGTGCGGCAGCTCGACCCGCAGGCCCAGCTGCTCTGGCATGTGAAGGACGGCGAGCGCTGCGAAGCCGGCCAGGTGGTGTTCGAGGTGCGCGGACTGGCCCGGGCCCTGCTGTCGGCCGAACGCACGGCGCTCAATTTTCTGCAGCTGCTCAGCGCCGTGGCGACCAAGACGGCGGTCTACGTCGACATCGTGAAGGGCACGCCCGCACGCATCGTGGACACGCGCAAGACCCTGCCCGGCCTGCGGCTCGCGCAGAAATACGCCGTGGTGACGGGCGGCGGCACCAACCACCGGGTCGGTTTGTACGACGCGGTGCTGATCAAGGAAAACCACATCGCGGCGGCCGGCGGCATCGCGCAGGTGCTGGCGCGCGCGGCCGAGGTCGCCGCGCAGGCCGATTTTGTGCAGATTGAAGTCGAGAACCTGGGCGAGCTGGCCCAGGCCCTGGATGCCGGCGCGCGCATGATCCTGCTGGACAACATGAGCCTGCCCGAGCTGAAAGAGGCCGTTCGCATCAACGCCGGGCGCGCCGTGCTGGAGATTTCCGGCGGCGTGACCCTGGACGGCCTGCGCACCCTGGCCGAAACCGGCGTGGACCGCATCTCCATAGGAACGCTCACCAAGGACGTGCGGGCGATTGATTTTTCCATGCGCTTTGACGCGCAGGCGGTGTGAACATGCAAACAGCCGTGCCGATTCGCGTCGATTACGAGCAGCCCGGGGCGGCCGGCGCCTGCAGCACGCACCAGGCCTGGGCCCGGGTGCCGGCCGAACCCACGCAGGCCGAGCGCGCGGCGCTCAAAACCCGCATCCGCGAACTGCTCAAGGCGCGCAACGCCGTCATGGTGTCGCACTATTACGTGCATCCCGACCTGCAGGACCTGGCCGAAGAAACCGGGGGCCTGGTGTCGGACTCGCTGGAGATGGCGCGCTTCGGCCGCGACCATGCGGCGCAGACCCTGGTGGTGTCCGGTGTGCGCTTCATGGGCGAGACGGCAAAAATCCTGTCGCCCGAAAAGCGCGTGCTCATGCCCGACCTGGATGCGACCTGCTCGCTGGACCTGGGCTGCCCGGCCGCTGAATTCAGCGCCTTCTGTGATGCCCACCCGGACCGCACGGTCGTGGTCTACGCCAACACCAGCGCGGCCGTGAAGGCGCGCGCCGACTGGCTGGTGACCTCGAGCTGCGCGCTCGACATCGTGCGTGCGCTCAAGGAGCGCGGCCAGAAAATCCTCTGGGCGCCCGACCGCCACCTGGGCGGCTACATCCAGCGCGAGACCGGCGCCGACATGGTCTTCTGGAACGGCGCCTGCATCGTGCACGACGAGTTCAAGGCCTTTGAGCTGCAGGCCCTGAAGGCCGAACACCCCGGCGCGCGCGTGCTGGTGCACCCCGAGTCGCCCGCCGACGTGGTCGCCCTGGCCGATGCCGTGGGCTCCACCTCCGGCATCCTGAAAGCGGCGCGCGAGATGGATGCCAAAAAATTTATCGTTGCCACCGACAACGGCATGATGCACAAGCTGCGCACGCTGAACCCGGGCAAGGTGTTTATCGAAGCGCCTACCGCCGGCAACAGCGCCACCTGCAAGAGCTGCGCGCACTGCCCCTGGATGGCCATGAACGGCCTGGCCGGGCTGGCACAGGTGCTGGAGACCGGCGCCAATGAAATTTCGGTCGATGCGGCACTGGGCCAACGCGCCCGTTTGCCCATAGACCGCATGCTGGCCTTCACCGAGGCCTTGAAGGCAGGGCGGCCGGTCGCGGGGCTGGTGCCGAACATAGGCGCTGCCTGATGGTGTTGGCCTGACGTGACGGGCAAGCTCTCCGCCCTCATCGATTTCGCCGACCCCCAACAGCCAGCGGGGCCGCGCCTGCGCCAGGCCTTTGGCGCACCCCGCGAAGTGCTGGTGGCGCGGCGGCCCGAAGAACTGCGCGCAGTGCTGGATGCCGCGCAGGCCGCGGCACGGCAAGGCGCCTGGTGCGTGGGCTATTTGCGCTATGAAGCCGCCCCCGCTTTTGATGCCGCGCTGCCGGTGCACTCGGCTGACGGGCCCTTGGCCTGGTTTGCCGTGCACGACACCGCGCTGGCCTGGCCTGATCCCGTACAAGAGGCCTCACCACTGCTTCAATGGCAGGAGGCGATGACGCGTCCCGCGTTTGAGGCCGCCCTGGCCCAGCTGCAGCGCGCGATTGCCGATGGTGAGTATTACCAGGTCAATTTCACGGCGCAGATGCGGGCTGCGCTGGATGGCGACGCGGGCAGCGCCCTGGCGCTGTTCCAGGCCCTGCAACGCGCCCAGCCGGGCGGCTACGCGGCCTTGATGGACACGGGCGATGAGCAACTGCTGTCGGTATCTCCCGAGCTGTTTTTCGACTGGCGCGAGGGACGGCTGCTCACGCGGCCCATGAAAGGCACGGCGCCTCGCGGTGTCAATCCCAAGGACGATGCCGCGCAAGCCGAGGCGCTGCGCAGTTCGGCCAAGGAGCGCGCCGAAAACGTGATGATCGTGGACCTGCTGCGCAACGACCTGTCGCGCATCGCCGAACCTTTCAGCGTGCGCGTGCCGCGCCTGTTCCACACCGAGGCCCTGCCCGCGGTCTGGCAGATGACCTCGGACGTCGAGGCGCGCACCCGGCCCGACTGCAGCCTGGCCGACGTGTTTGCCGCGCTGTTTCCCTGCGGCTCCATCACCGGTGCGCCCAAGGTGCGGGCCATGCGGGCGATTCATGCACTGGAAGCCGGGCCACGCGGTGTGTATTGCGGGGCCATGGGTGTGCTGCGGCCCGGCGGCGCGGCGACTTTTAATGTGCCCATACGCACTGTGAGCCTGCGTGGCCAAGAGGCCCGTTGCGGTATAGGCAGCGGCATCACCTCGGGTTCCGTGGCCCAAGCCGAGTGGCAGGAGTGGCGCCACAAACGGGCTTTTCTGGAGCGTGCCAGCATGCCTTTTGACATCCTTGAAACCCTGGCATTGGACGCGGGCCAACTGCGCCACCTCGATGCGCACCTGGCGCGCATGGCGGCGAGCGCCGCCCACTTCGGCCATCCATGGGATGCGGCGCAGGTCGATGCCTGCCTGCGGGATCTGGTGCAGGCGCACCCGCAAGGCCTTTGGCGCGTGCGCCTGCTGCTGGCCGCCGGCGGGACATTCAGCGCCCAGGCTTACGGCATGGAGCCCTCACCACCCCGGGTGCGCCTGCAGCTGGCCGAGCGGCCGCTGGACGCGGCGTACAGCGAATTTGTGCGCTTCAAGACGACACGCCGCGCCCACTACGACGCCTTTACGCCGGCCTCGCCGGAGGTGTTTGACTGCGTGCTGTGGAACGAGCTGGGTGAGATCACCGAATGCACACGCGGCAATATCGCGATGCGGATGGACGGCCGCTGGGTCACGCCGCCGCTGGCCTGCGGGCTGCTGCCTGGCGTGGGCCGCGCGCTGGCCTTGCGGGAAGGCCGGCTCAGCGAAGCCGTCGTGCGGGTGGATGAATTGGCAAGGGTAGAGGCCTGGGCCTTTGTGAACAGCCTCAGGGGCTGGATAGACGCCACCCTCGCCTGAAATGCCTTAAAGCTTTTCTTTGACATAGGACGCGCGGTCCATGTCCACCATCTCCACGCTCAGTTGCACCATCAAGCCCGCCGGCCGCGGCGTCAGGCGTCGCAGCACGCCGGCGATGCGCTCGCCCAAGTCCTTTTTGGCGTCAGGCGTGCGGCCCGACAGCAGGCGCAGCTGGGCATGCACAAAAGCGCGCGAGGCCGGCGCGGTGCCGATTTCAAAATTATCCAGCGCGACCAGCCGGGTTTTCAGGTCGGATTCATTCTGTATTTCAGGGCTGGCGGTAAGGGCCTGGTTCAGCGCCTGGAGCACTTCGGCCTTGGGAAAGCCGGCGAGGTTGCTGGAATATTCAACGGTTAAGTGAGGCATACGGGCTCCGGGTAAGAGTGGCAGGAAAAGGGTTCGAAAAGGCTCAGCTGCCAGGCGGCACCAACACGGTGGGGACGGCCTGTTCAGCGATGCCGGGGTAGTCGCGGCTGAAGTGCAGGCCGCGGCTTTCATGCCGGCCGTGGGCCGAGCGCACGATCAGGTCGGCCACCTGCACCAGGTTGCGCAGCTCCAGCAGGTCGCGCGTGACGCGGAAGTTGGCATAAAACTCCTGGATCTCGGCATCGAGCAGGGCAATGCGGTGCGCCGCGCGCTCCAGCCGCTTGGTGGTGCGCACAATGCCCACGTAGTTCCACATAAAGCGGCGCAGTTCGTCCCAGTTGTGTGAGATCACCACGGTCTCGTCGGCATCGGTGACCTGGCTTTCATCCCAGGCCGGCAGTGCCGGTGTTTCGGCGGCGGCTTCGGCCGCTATGGCGTTCGCGGCGGCGCGCGCCAGCACCACACATTCGACCAGCGAGTTGCTGGCCAGGCGGTTGGCGCCGTGCAGGCCGGTGCAGGCGGTCTCGCCGATCGCATACAGGCCGGCGACGTCGCTGCGGCCCTGCTGGTCGGTCATGACGCCGCCGCAGGTGTAATGCGCGGCCGGCACCACCGGAATCGGCTGGCGCGTGATGTCGATGCCGAGCTCGAGGCAGCGCTTGAGGATGTTGGGGAAGTGTTCCTGCAAAAACGCCGGGCTCTGGTGCGAGATGTCCAGGTAGACACAGTCCAGGCCATGCTTTTTCATTTCAAAGTCGATGGCGCGCGCCACCACGTCGCGCGGCGCCAGCTCGGCGCGTTCGTCGTGCGCCGGCATGAAGCGCCCGCCGCCGGCCGAGGGCGGCAGCAGCAGCTTGCCGCCTTCGCCGCGCACGGCCTCGGTGATCAAAAATGATTTGGCGTCGGGGTGGTAGAGGCAGGTCGGGTGGAACTGGATGAATTCCATGTTGCCGACGCGGCAGCCCGCGCGCCAGGCGGCGGCAATGCCGTCGCCGGTGGCGGTGTCGGGGTTGGTGGAGTAGAGGTAGACCTTGCCGGCACCGCCGGTCGCCAGGATGGTCTGGCCGGCGCCGAAGGTCAGCACCTGGCCGCTCAGGGTGTCCAGCACATAGGCGCCGTGGCAGCGCTTGCCGGGCCGTTTGAGTTGCCGGTCGGTGATGAGGTCGACCAGCATGTGGTGCTCGAACAGTGTGATGCCCGGCGTGGCGCGCACCTTTTCGATCAGCGTGCGCTGCACGGCCGCGCCGGTGGCGTCGGCCGCGTGCACGATGCGGCGCTGGCTGTGGCCGCCTTCGCGGGTCAGGTGCAGCTCGCCGGGGTGTTCGCCGTCCTCCGAAAACGCCACGCCCAATTGGCGCAGCCAGGCGATGGCCTCGGGCGCGCCCTGCACCACGGCCTGCGTGGCCGGCAGGTCGCACAGGCCCGCGCCCGCGACCAGGGTGTCCGCCACGTGCTGCGCCAGCGTGTCACCCTCGGCCAGCACCGCGGCCATGCCGCCCTGGGCCCAGGCGCTGGAGCCGTCGTTGAGTTCGCGCTTGGTGACCACCGCCACGCGCCGGCCCGGGGCGAGCAGCAGCGCGCAGGCCAGGCCCGCCAGGCCGCTGCCGATGATGAGGACGTCAAAGGCGTGCAGCGGCGGGGCCGGCAAGCGTGTCATGAAGGGGGAAGGTCTAGGCTGGGGTGTACGCCAGGCGCACGTAGATGGGCGCGAAGGCCTCGGCCTGCGTGACTTCCAGCAGGCCTTCCTTGGAGAGCTCCAGCAGCGCGATAAAGGTCACGACCAGCACCGGCATGCCGCGCGCGGCGTCGAACAGCTCCTCGAACTCCAGGAACTTGCGGCCCTGCAGCTTGCGCAGCACGATGCTCATGTGCTCGCGCACCGAGAGTTCTTCGCGGCTGATGACGTGGTGCTGCACCAGGCGGGCACGCTTGACGATGTCGCGCCAGGCTTCCTGCAGGTCGACCACATTGACGTCGGGAAATCTCGGCTGCAGCGACTGCTCGACATAGACCTGGGCGCGCAGGAAATCGCGGCCGAACTGCGGCACTTCGTTGAGCTTGTGGGCGGCGAGCTTGATCTGCTCGTACTCGAGCAGGCGGCGAACCAGTTCGGCGCGCGGGTCTTCGGGCTCCTGGCCCTCGGCCACCTTCTTGGGCGGCAGCAGCATGCGCGACTTGATCTCGATCAGCATGGCCGCCATCAGCAGGTATTCGGCCGCCAGTTCCAGGTTGGTGGCGCGAATCTCGTCGACATAGGTCAGGTACTGGCGCGTGACCGCCGCCATCGGGATGTCGAGGATGTTGAAGTTCTGCTTGCGGATCAGGTAGAGCAGCAAGTCCAGCGGGCCTTCAAAGGCCTCGAGGAAGACCTGCAGCGCATCGGGCGGGATGTACAGGTCGTGCGGCATCGCGAACAGCGGCTCGCCGTAAAGGCGAGCCAGCGCGACCTGGTCTATCACTTCGGGCATGTCCGTGCCCACCACGGGCTGCGCCTGGCCGGCGGCCGGCGGCAGTTCCTGGGGTTCAGGCGGGAAATGGGGCTGGGACATGAAAACAGCGGATGCGAGCGTAAAGGGCCGTGGCCCTTTTATTTGCCGTTGGGGTGGCTGCTGGTGCCGTAGACGTAGGGCTGCTGCGGCACGCGGGCTTCGCTGTACTCGGCCTGCTCGCTGCGGTTCAGGTTTTTGTCCCACAACAGGGCGCGTCCGGCGCGCTGCTCCGCTTCCAGCGTGGGCTTTTTGGCCTTGAGCTGGTCTATGAACTGCGTCGTGTCGGAGGTGTAGTCGGAGCGGCGGAAGATGTTGAGGAGGGCCATGGGGTCTAAACTGCCTGAAACGTATAGTGGGCTGATTTTACCGGGGTCTGCCATGCCTTCCTTGTTTTCACCTTTTTCGCCCTCTTTGCCGGCCCAAAAGGGGTTGTCGCCCGCTTTTTCATCAAGAAGGATGTTTGCCTGTATGGGTCTGCTCTCATTTGTCCTGGGCCTGGCGGGTTGCGACCCGCAGCGCATCGCCGAGCTGGAAGAAGGCGTGGCCACCGAAGCCGATGTGCGCGCCCGCTTCGGCGAGCCCGAAAAAATCTGGGATGCCGCCGACATGGCCGACACGCCCCTGCCCGGCGCGGCCGCGGCGCCGGGTGCCCGCACCTTTGAATACAACCGCCAGCCGCAGGGCCAGGCCAACTACATGATCACCATAGGCGCGGACGGCAAGATGAGCGCCCTCAGGCAGGTGCTGACGCCACAGAACTTCGAAAAAGTGCTGCCCGGCATGCGCATGGAGCAGGTGCGAAAAATGCTCGGCAAGCCCATGAAGGTCACGCCTTATGCGCTCAAGCAGGAAACCCACTACGACTGGCGCTACCTGAACCCGCCCAGTACCGCGCGCATTTTCACGGTGGTGTTTGATGCCGACCTCAAGGTCAAGGGCACGGCATCCGTCGATGAGGAAAGTATCAGCCCCAGCGGTGGCACGCGTTAACAGGCGCTAGACCATCTCGATCTTTGCCAGAAAGCCCGAGCGCTCCATCACGGCCAGCGGCTGCGCATTGAGCCCTGCGATGACCAGCCGGCCGCCGCGCAGGACGATGGCCTTGTGCAGTTGCTCCAGCACGTCCAGCCCGGAGGTGTCCAGCGATTGCAGCGACTGGACGTCCAGCCGCACCACCAGGCCCTTGGGTGCGCTCTCCACCACGGTGAGGATGGGGTCCAGCTTGGCCACCGCGCCGAAGAACAGCGAACCGTAAAGCTGAAAGCTTGCCGAGTCCGCGTCGCGCGAGACCTCGACCACCTGGAACAGGCTGCTCATGCGCCGTACGAAGAGCACACAGGCCAGGATCAGTCCGACCTGCAGCGCCACCGTGAGGTCGAACACCACCGTCAGGAAAAACGTGCCCAGCATGATGAGGCGGTAGTGGCTGCTGGCCTGGGGCAGGCGGGCGAACTCGCGCCATTCGCCCATGTTCCAGGCCACGTAGAGCAATATGCCCGAGAGCACGGCCAGCGGCACGTGCACCGCCAGCGGCGCGGCCGCCAGCACGATGAGGGCCAGCGTGAGCGCATGCACCAGGCCGGAGACCGGCGAGCTGGCGCCGGACCGCACATTGGTCACGGTGCGGGCGATGGTGCCGGTGGCCGGCATGCCGCCGAAAAAGGGCACGACGAAGTTGGCCACGCCCTGGGCCATCAGTTCCTGGTTGGGGTCGTGGCGCGGCAGGCCCGAGACCTGGTCGGCCACGCGCGCGCACAGCAGCGACTCCACCGCGCCCAGCATCGCGATGGTGATGGTGGGCGCCACCAGCAGGCGCACCGTCTCCCAGGAAAAATCAGGCAGAGCGAACGAGGGCAGGGCGCGCGGTATGCCGTTGAAGCGCGTGCCTATGGTTTCCACCGGCAGGGCCAGGAAATAGGCAAAAGCCGTCAGCGTGACCAGCGCCACGATGGGGCCGGGCATGCGCGAGGCCATGCGCGTTGCGCGCTTGAGCTGCACGCCCTCGACCGCCTGCATCAGCCGGATCAGGCGCATGGTGAAAAAACCGCCCGCGGCGCGCGCCTGTGTGTCGAACAGCCGGGGCCAGATGAACAGGCCCAGCAGACAGATGAGGCCCAGGCCCAGCGCATAGGGGTTGAAGCTGTCCAGGTGGTTGCCCAGGACCTTGATCTGCGAGAAAAAATCGGCCGGCATCTTGGGCACGACCAGGCCCAGCAAATCCCTGGCCTGCGACAGCGCGATCAGCACCGCGATGCCGTTGGTAAAGCCCACCACGATGCTGACCGGCACATAGCGCACCAGCGTGCCCAGCTTGAGCAGGCCCAACAGGAACAGCAGCACGCCGGCGCAGGCGGTGGCGATCAGCAGGTTGGCCAGGCCGTAGCGCTCCAGGATGCCGTAGACAATCACGATGAAGGCGCCGGCGGGGCCGCCGATCTGCACCGCCGAGCCGCCCAGCGCCGAGATCAGCGCGCCGGCGATGATGGCGGTCCAGATGCCGGCCTCGGGCTTGAGGCCGGAGGCGATGGCAAAAGCCATGGCCAGCGGCAAGGCCACGATACCGACGGTGACGCCTGCTCCGGCATCTTTCAAAAACCGTTCCCGCGTGTAGCCGGCGAGTGCTGAAAACAGGCGAGGGCGAAACGGCGCAAGGTAAGCGGGCAGGTGCATGGGCTTTGATTGTGGTGCCAGGCATGTGCCGGCGAGAAGTCCTGGACGTGACATTTTTCCATTGCCGGCAATGAAGAGCTTGGTTACAGTGAATGGGTCATTAGGTCAAAATACTTACTTTTACAGCCTTTCGCGGACTGGATAAGCTTTGGGGCTTCACGGCGCCTGGTTCCGGACTGTCCCAGCGTGCTTTTCCTGGAGAAGTGATTGCCCGGTTTTTTCGGTTTTTCGTGGATGCCCGGATGGCGCCTGCCGCGGCGGGTGGCCGCTTTGGCGGCGCTGTTGCTGGCGCAGGCCATGGCTATGGCGCAAGAATCCCCTGCTTCCCCGGCGGGGGAACCTTCCCCCGTCGAGCATCCCGCCGCAAGCCCTGCGGCCGTGGTGCCGGGCCCTTTCAAGGCCGGGCGCGGCGTCCTGGGCGAGGGCCAGGTGCTGGTCGACAGCGCGGGTACCCTCACTTTCGAGCAGGTACGCAGCAAGTTTGATGCCGGCGAAGGGCGTGCCGTCCAGCCCAGCGACATCATGCCCACCGGGGGCGGGGCGGCGCTGTGGTACCGCCTGGCCTTGCCGGCGGTCGCTGTGCCCACGCCGCTGATGCTCACCGTTCCCCACCCCAACATGGACAGCGTGGACCTGTACCGTCCGGCATCCGGCGGCTTGTGGCAACTGGAGCGGTCCGGTGACGCGGTGCCTGTCGCGCGGTGGCCGGTGCGCCACCTGACCCCGGCCTTCGAGCTCCTGCTGCAGCCGGGCGAAACCCGGCCCAGCTACCTGCGGGTGGCGCACAACTACCCCCTCAGCGTGCCCTGGGAGCTGTCCGACCCGGACAGCTTCCATGAACAGTCCAAGGAGTCGCACCTGCTGCTGGGGGTGTACATCGGGCTGGTCCTGCTGATCGCGATGATGAGCACGCTGCACGCGGCGTCCTGGCGCGACAGCATTCATCTTTTTTTCGCCGGCTATGTGCTGGTGGTGGCCACGGGCCAGCTGGCGCTGACCGGGCTGGCCGGGGAGTTTCTCTGGCCGGGCAACGCCTGGTGGAATGACTGCGCGCCGGTCGCCATGACGCTGGCCACCGCCGCGCTGCTGCACCTCTTTTTGCGCCAGATGGTGGTCGACCGTGACGCGCCCTGGCTGTCGCGCGGCCTGCTGCTGATGACTGTGCTCGGCGCGGGCATCCTGACGGCTTTCCTGGTGATGGGCAACAAGTCCTCCTTCAACCTGGCCACCCCTTATTACCTGGGCAGCATGGCCGTCTACCTCAGCGTGGCCGGCTGGTATGTCTGGCGCCGGCCCATGGTCGGCCTGTGGGTGCTGGCCGCCATGGTCTGCCTGACGGTGGGGTCGGTGTTCCCCATCCTGCGCACGCAGGGCATGCTGCCGCTGGGCACCGCCACGCAGTACGGCGCGCAGATAGGCGCGGCATTCGAGATCCTGCTGCTGGTGGTGGCCCTGTACCTGCGCAGCCGCGAAAAGCGCGACAACCAGGCCCGTGTCGGTGCCCTCACGCGTGTGGACCCCTTGACCGGGCTGGGCAATCACCGTGTGCTGCTGCAGCGGCTGGACGCCCTGCTGGTGCGCCAGCGGCGCGACCCCGGCGCGGGCGCGGTGATGCGCGTGCGGCTGGGCAACGCCATCGACATCCGCCAGAACTACGGCATGGAAGCGGCGCAAAGCGCGGTGGTGCAGGCCGGGGCCTGCGTGGCCGGCGTGGCGAGTGACGGCGACACCGTGGCGCGCCACCGCGACGGCGATTTTTTGCTGATCCTGCAGGGCCACCTCACGCGCGACGAGCTCACGCAGATCGCGCAGCGCCTGATCGCCCGAGGCCTGGCGGACAGCCCCAGCCTGCCGCCCGGCACCATGATGCAGTTCAGGATTGCCGTGGCCGAGGCGCCTTTCAATGCGCCCGATGCCGAGCAGCTGCTGCACGCCATGGGCAATGTGCTCAGGGAGCTGTCGGGCCGCTCCGGCACCGGCTTGCGTTTTATCAACGCGGCAGCCGGCTGAGGTCAGAGGCCCGATGCCGGGCGTGGCTCAGTGGATGCGCATGCCCGGCGTGGCGCCCGGCAGGGGTTCCAGCACGTAGATGCCGGGATGGGTCTTTTCATCGGCATGGCTGGCGGCCAGCACCATGCCTTCACTGATGCCGAACTTCATTTTTCGCGGGGCCAGGTTGGCCACCAGCACCGTCAGCTTGCCGACCAGGTCCTCGGGTTTGTAGGCCGAGGCAATACCGCTGAACACATTGCGCATGCGGCCTTCGCCGGCATCCAAAGTCAGGCGCAGCAGCTTGGTTGAGCCTTCCACCGCCTCGCAATTCACGATTTTTGCAATGCGCAGGTCGACCTTGGCGAAGTCATCAATGGTGATGACGGGTGCCAGCGCTTCGCCGCCGGGCAAATCCGCGGGCGTGGCGGGTACGGGTTCGGCTTGGGCCGGGGGTTCGAACAGCGCTTCGAGCTGCTTGGGGTCGACGCGCTGCATCAGGTGTTTGTAGTCGCCAATCACGTGGCCCTTGCCCAGCATGGCGCCGGCGTCGGCAAAACCCAGCGGGCCGACCTTCAGGAAGGCTTCGACCTGTGTGGCCAGCGCGGGCAGCACGGGCTTGAGGTAAATCGTCAGCAGGCGGAAGGCTTCAATGCACACCGTGCAGACGTCCTGCAGGCGCGCGTCCATGCCGGCCTGCTTGGCCAGTTCCCAGGGCTTGTTCTGGTCAACATAGGCGTTGACGCGGTCCGTCAGCAGCATGGTTTCGCGCAGGGCCTTGGCGAATTCGCGGCTTTCATAGAGCGGTGCGATGGCGTCTTTCGCCGCGCGCAGGGTATCCAGCAGCGCAGCGCCGTCGGCCGAGACTTCGCCGAGCTGGCCGGCAAAACGCTTGCTGATAAAGCCCGCGGCGCGGCTGGCGATGTTGATGTACTTGCCCACCAGGTCGCTGTTGACGCGCGCCATGAAGTCGTCGGCGTTGAAGTCGATGTCCTCGTTGCGCGCATTGAGCTTGGCGGCCAGGTAGTAGCGCAGCCATTCGGGGTTCATGCCCAGGCTCAGGTACTTGAGCGGGTCCAGGCCGGTGCCGCGGCTCTTGCTCATCTTCTCGCCATTGTTCACCGTGAGGAAGCCGTGCACAAACACGTTGTCGGGCGTCTTGCGTCCGCTGAAGTGCAGCATGGCCGGCCAGAACAGGGTGTGGAAGGTGACGATGTCCTTGCCGATGAAGTGGTACTGCTCCAGGCCGGGCGTGGCCATGTAGGCGTCGTAGTTCTCGCCGCGCTTTTCAAGCAGGTTTTTCAGCGAAGCCAGGTAGCCGACCGGCGCGTCCAGCCAGACGTAGAAATATTTGCCTGGCGCATCGGGGATTTCAATGCCGAAGTAGGGCGCGTCCCGGCTGATGTCCCAGTCGCCCAGGCCCTCGCTCTTCGTGCCGTCGGCGTTCTCGCGCACCGAGAACCATTCCTTGACCTTGTTGGCCACCTCGGGCTGCAGCTTGCCGTCCTGCGTCCATTTTTCGAGGAATTCCACGCAGCGCGGGTCGGATAGCGTGAAGAAAAAGTGCTCCGAGCTCTTGAGCACCGGCTTGGCGCCCGACAGGGCCGAGTAGGGGTTGATCAGGTCGGTGGGCGCATAGACCGCGCCGCAGACCTCGCAGTTGTCGCCGTACTGGTCTTTCGAGTGGCAATTCGGGCATTCGCCCTTGATGAAGCGGTCGGGCAGGAACATGCTCTTCTCGGCGTCGAAGAACTGTTCAATGGTCTTGGTCGCGATCAGGCCGGCCTTTTTGAGATCCAGGTAAATTTGCCGCGCGAGTTCGTGGTTTTCCGGTCCGTCGGTGGAATGCCAGTTGTCGAAGCTGATGTGAAAACCATCCAGGTAGGGCTTGCGGCCCGCGGCGATGTCGGCCACGAACTGCTGCGGTGTCTTGCCGGCTTTTTCGGCGGCGATCATGATGGGCGCGCCGTGGGCGTCGTCGGCGCCCACGAAGTTCACCGCATGGCCCTGCATGCGCTGGAAACGCACCCAGATGTCGGCCTGGATGTATTCCATGATGTGGCCGATATGGAAATTGCCGTTGGCATAGGGCAGGGCGGTGGTGACAAACAGGCGGCGCTGGGACATAGGGATCTTTTATGGGCTGGGTGAGGGCTAACCCGCGATTTTAAGTCTCAGTGAGCCCGGGCCGCTCCGCCAAGCCCCCAAGACCCCAGTGGGCGCCGCCACGGCGTTAGACTTCAGCCCAACCCCCGCGCCGCCAGAGCGCCGCCCCCACTTGACAGATTCACCGGAGTATTTCCCCATGTCCCTGGACCAACAGGCCGTCCTGAACGCCGTGCAAGCCGTGCTGGATCCCAACACCGGCAAAGACTTTGTCAGCACCAAGGCCTTGAAAAACCTGCAGATCAGCGGCAGCGACGTGTCCTTTGACATCGAGCTCGGCTACCCGGCCAAAAGCCAGGTCGCCGGCCTGCGCAAAAGCCTGATTGCCGCCGTCAAGGCCGTGCCCGGCGCCGGCAACGTCTCGGTCAACGTCGCGGTCAAGATCGCCAGCCACAGCGTGCAGCGCGGCGTGCAGCTGCTGCCCAACGTCAAGAACATCATCGCCGTCGCCTCCGGCAAGGGCGGCGTCGGCAAGAGCACCACGGCCGTCAACCTGGCCCTGGCCCTGGCGGCCGAGGGCGCCAGCGTGGGCCTGCTCGACGCCGACATCTATGGCCCCAGCCAGCCCATGATGATGGGCATAGAGGGCCGGCCCGAGAGCGTGGACGGCAAGAACATGGAGCCCCTGGAGAACTACGGCATCCAGGTGATGTCCATAGGCTTCCTGGTGGCCCAGGACGAGGCCATGATCTGGCGCGGCCCCATGGCCACCCAGGCGCTGGAGCAGCTGCTGCGCCAGACCAACTGGAAAGACCTGGACTACCTGATCGTCGACATGCCGCCCGGCACCGGCGACATCCAGCTCACGCTGTCGCAGCGCGTGCCCATGACGGGTGCCGTCATCGTCACCACGCCGCAGGACATCGCGCTGCTGGATGCCAAGAAGGGCATCAAGATGTTCGAAAAAGTCGGTGTGCCCATCCTGGGCATCGTCGAAAACATGGCGGTGCACATTTGCAGCAACTGCGGCCATGCCGAGCATATTTTCGGCGAGGGCGGCGGCAAAAAAATGGCGGCCGACTACAAGATGGACTACCTGGGCGCGCTGCCGCTGGACATGCAGATCCGTCTGCAGGCCGACAACGGCCGGCCCACCGTGGTGGCCGACCCGGACGGCGAGGTCGCCGGCATCTACAAGGCCGTGGCGCGCAAGATGGCCGTCACCGTGGCGGCCAAGTCCAAGGACTTTTCCGCCAAATTCCCGACCATCACGATCAGCAAGAACACCTGAAAAAGCCCGAGCGCGGCGCCCCATGAACCTGCTGGCATCCCTGCGTTACCTGGCCGCGCTCGACGAGCACAAACATTTCGGCCGCGCGGCCCAGGCCTGCCACATCACGCAGCCAGCGCTGTCCAACGCGTTGCGCGCGCTGGAGCGGGAATTCGGCACCGTCATCGTGCGGCGCGGGCGCAACTTCGAAGGCTTCACGCCCGAAGGCGAGCGCGTGCTGCTCAGCGCCCAGCGCATGCTGCATGAGCGAGAGCTGCTGCAGCAGGAGCTCGACAGCGGCATCGGCAAGCCGCAGGGGAGCCTGGCCATAGGGGCAGTGCCCACCGCCATGCCGGTGGCCGCGCGCTTTTGCGCCTTGCTGCAGGCGCGCTACCCGGGCATCTCGCCCACGGTGCGCTCCATGAGCTCCAACGAACTGGAGGCCGGCCTGGAAAGCCTGGCGCTGGACATGGGCCTGGGCTACACCGACCGGCTGCGCGCCAATGGGCCCAGCCTGCGCCAGATCAAGCAGTACACCGAGCACTATTTTTTCGTGCGCCGCGCCGCCAAGGCCAGCAAGGACCAGATGCGGATAGGCCCCAAGATCACCTGGGCCGAGGCCGCCAAACACCCGCTGTGCCTGCTCACGCGCGACATGCACAACCGCACCATCGTCGACAAGGCTTTCCAGGAAGCCGGCCAGGCCTGCGAGCCCGTCATCCAGACCAACTCCATCCTCACGCTGGCGCTGTCAGTGGCCGAGGGCAATGTCTGCACCGTGATGCCGGGCGCGCTGGTCGGCGCGGTGCGCGGCTACCGCGAACTCGAAGCCCTGCCCCTGGTCAGCCCCGAGGTGCGCACCACCATAGGCTTTATGGCCCAGGGCGGCGACCCATCCCGCACCCTGGAAGCCGCTCTAGCCCTCGCCCAGGACGCAGGCTGGCTGCGCCACGCCGCAGCTCACAGCGGCCTGCTCAGCGTCTAGCGCTCCACCCGACAACCTCCATGCGTAGCAGAGGGCTCCCCAAACCAGCAGGGGCCGCGGAACCGGCTTTGCCGGGCCGCAGGCGCAGCGGCCCCCTCGGGGG
>NZ_AKIV01000059.1 GCF_000282655.1 Polaromonas sp. CF318 | reverse complement strand
GCATTAGCCCATGCGGCGTTCCTGGTCGGCCCACTCATCCCGATTGCACCCCAACGCGGCCCCGTTTAGGCCGTGAACAGGTTCTCAGGCGCCGATGGACGGCGCGACAAGGAGCAGCGATGACAAGCAAGACCCTCAAGAAGACACCCGAGCCCAAGGCGCGCCCCGCCGAGATCGTGCGCGAATACGGCTTCCCCGGCATTGATGACATCGCCGGCGTCACCCATGACGGCCAGCGCGTCTGGGCCGCCGCGGGCAGCCGGCTGATCGCTTTCGACCCGGCCAGCGGCGAGCGGACGCGCACGCTGGACTGCGCGGGCGATGCCGGCACCGCCTTTGACGGCAAATACCTGTACCAGATCGCCGAGTCGCGCATAGCCAAGATAGACCCGGCCAGCGGCAAGGTGCTGGGCACCATCCCCGCGCCGGGTGGCGGCGGCGACTCGGGCCTGACCTGGGCCGAAGGCAGCCTGTGGGTGGGCCAGTACCGCGACCGCAAGATCCACCAGATAGACCCCAAGACGGGCGCCATCCAGCGCACGATTGAATCGAACCGCTTCGTCACCGGCGTGACCTGGGTGGACGGCGAACTCTGGCACGGCACCTGGGAGGGCGACGAGAGCGAGATACGCCGCATAGATCCCCAGAGCGGCGCCGTGATCACGCGGCTCGAAATGCCGCAGGGCGTGGGCGTCAGCGGGCTGGAGTCCGACGGCGCCGACCTGTTTTACGCGGGCGGCGGCAAGAGCGGCAAGGTCCGCGCCGTACGGCGGCCCAAGGCGGCGTAAAGCCGCATAGAACGCAGCGCGCAAGGCATGTAAAGCCCTTGCGCTGGGAGTTTCCCCGGCCTTAGTGCCACCAGCAGCGCACCCGGAACCAGCACGGGCCGGGCAGCGCATTGACCGACGCAAACCGCATCACAAACCGCATCGCAAACCCAGGAGATCACCATGAAGTTGTATTACAGCCCCTCAGCCTGCTCGCTTTCGCCGCACATCGTGGCCCACGAGCTTGGCCTGCCTGTCGAACTCGTGAAGGTCGACGTGGTCGCCAAACGCACCGAGCACGGTGAAGACTACCTCGCCATCAACCCCAAGGGCCTGGTGCCCGCGCTGCGCCTGGACGACGGCAGCGTGCTCACGGAAGGCCCGGCCGTCGTGCAATACCTGGCCGACCTCAAGCCTGAGGCGCAGCTGGCGCCGGCCAACGGCAGCATGGCGCGCTATCGCCTGCAGGAGATGCTGGGCTACCTCAATTCAGAGCTGCACCAGGGCTATATGCCGCTGTTCAACCCGGCCTGCAGCGAGGAGGTACGCGGCGCGCGCATGGCCCACCTGCGCAAACACTACGGCCTGCTGGAAGCCGCGCTGGGCCGTGCGCCCTTCCTGCTCGGCGAGCGTTTCACGGTGGCCGATGCCTACCTGTTTGTGATGACCCGCTGGGCGGAGTTCGTCAAGCTGGACCTGTCGGCCTTCCCCAGGCTGCTGGCCTTCCAGGCGCGCATTGCCGACCGGCCCGCCGTGCAGGCGGCCATGCGCCGCGAACAGCTCGCCAGCGCCTGAGCGAACCTTCCCATCACTGTCCCCACCGATCATCAAGGAGCACACCATGAACAGCACCACAACCGAAACATCCACCACAACACACCACAGCGTCGTGCCCAGGGACCAATGGCTGGCCGAGCGCAAAACCCTGCTAGCGCAGGAGAAGGAGCTCACACGCCTGCGCGACCAGGTCGCCCGCGAGCGCCGCGCCTTGCCCTGGGTCCACATCGAGAAGAACTATGTCTTCGACACGCCCCAAGGCAAACGTTCGCTGGCTGAGCTGTTTGAAGGGCGGCGCCAGCTCATGGTGCAGCACTTTATGTTCGGCCCGGGCTGGGAGCAGGGCTGCCCCAGCTGCTCCTACATGGCCGACCACACCGCCGGCATGCAGGTCCACCTGGAGCACCGCGACGTGACGTTTGTGGCCGTCTCGCGCGCGACCCTGCCCGAGATCGAGCGCTTCCGCCGGCGCATGGGCTGGCAGTTCGCCTGGGTGTCGTCCAACGGCAGCGACTTCAACTACGACTTCCATGTGAGCTTCAGGCCGCAGGACCGCGTCAACGGCACGGTCAACTACAACTACGGCATGACGGAATTCCCGGCCGAGGAGGCGCCCGGCATCAGCCTGTTCTACAAGGACGGCGAGGGCCGCGTCTTCCACACCTATTCCACGTATGGGCGCGGTGTGGAAGTGATGATGGGCACCTACAACATGCTGGACCTCACACCCAAGGGCCGCGACGAGCACGAGGGTTTTTACAAGATGGACTGGGTGCGCCACCATGACCGCTACGAGTCGCAGGCTGTGTTCAAGCCCGCGCCTGAAGTGGATTCGTGCTGCAGCGCGAAAGCCTGAGCGGGCCGGGGGCGCACATCATGGCAAGCCTTTGGCCCTGGCTGGCGGTGGCCGGCATGGGCGCCCTTCACGGGCTGAACCCCGCCAACGGCTGGGCTTGCGCGGCCGCCTGGGGCCTGCGCTCGCGCGACCGCGCGCAGGCTTTGCGGGCCCTGCTGCCTGTCGCGATGGGGCATGTCGCCTCGATGGCGCTGGTGGCGGGTGCCGTGGTGTGGGGCGTGGCCATGGACCGTTTTGCGCTGCAATGCCTGGCGGGCGGTTTGCTGGCGGCCTGCGCCGTGCTTCACCTGTGGAGCCGCGTGCCCAGGGCGGCGCGCACGCCCGCAGGCCATGCCGGCCTGGTGCTGTGGTCTTTCATGATGGCGAGCGCGCAGGGCGCCGGCCTGATGCTGGTGCCGGCGCTGGTGCCGCTGTGCGCGGGAATGGACGGCTCAGCGCCGCTGGTGCTCGCGCTCGCGGCCGTCCTTGTTCACACCGCGGCCATGCTGGCCGTCACAGGCTTGGTGGCCAGCGGCGTTTGCCGTGGCGTGGAGGCCGGAGCCCGCCGGCTGGGCTGTCTCGGGTATTTAACCGAGCAGGCGGAACAAGCCGTAAAGCGACAGCAGGGCCGTCAACACCAGGAAGCCGGTCTTGGCGCCGCGGGCGCCCACCAAAGTTCCGATCACGCTGCAGGCCAGGATGGCACCCAGGATGTAAGTTGTTTTCATGCGCCGATGGTAAGGCCATGTCCGCCGCAATTCGGCCCAAAAAAGACCGCTGTGGTTTGAAACCTACGAACGCGAAAGCCGCCGCGCCGGCTGCGAGCCGCCACGCGGCAGGCTGGCGCTCACCAGCGCCGCGGCCAGCGTGACCAGCCACGAGTAGTACACCCACAGCAGGAAAGCCAGCAGCGGCGCGAAGGCGCCGTAAATCGTGCGGTAGGTCGGCACATTGGCTAGGTAGATCGCGAAGCCCTGCTTGCCGAGTTCGAAAGCGACACCGGCCAGCAGGCCGCCCGCGATGGCATCGCGCCAGCGCACCACGGTGTGCGGCACAAAGCGGAACAAGCAGGCAAAACCCGCGGCGCTGAGCGCCATGGGCCCCAGGTTGAGCGCATGCGGCAGCCAGCCGGGCCGGGCCACCGGCAGCCCGCTGGAGGCCGACGCCAGATAGGACGCGGCCCACAGGCTCGCGCCTATCAGCACCGGGCCGGTCAGCAGCATGCCGAGGTACAGGCCCAGGCGGCGCAGCAGCGGCCGCGGCTTCTTCACCTGCCATATGCGGTTCAGCGTGGTCTCCACGCTCATGAGCAGCGCCAGGGCCGATACCAGCAGCAGCGCAAAGCCCAGCTGTGTCAGGCCGCCGGTATTGCCCGCGAACTGCGCGAGGTGCTTGAGCACCGTACGCGCGATGCCGTCCGGCAGCAGGCCGCGCAGCAAGTGCTCACGTATCACATCCCCGGCCACATGCAGGGCCGGTATGCGCGCGAACAGCGCAAAACTCAGCGCCAGCAGCGGCACCATGGACATCACCATGGTGAAGGTCAGCCCGCCCGCCGCCTGCGGCAAGCGCTCCTCCCGGCCGCGCCGCAGCAGCCGGCTGATCAGGCCGCCCTGGTTTCGGCTGCTGCTTGGGGTCGTCGTCGTTGCCATGCGGGGAATATAGCGGGGGCTGCGGGGTTTTAAGGCGGCGGCTTGTGAATTGCTGGTATTTGAGGATGTGAACGCGGCGTTTGTGCGACAGAAGTTGGGGTGGGCATGGCCCGGGATGCGTTGAAGAGGCCGACAAACAGGCCGACAAACGCACAAAAATTGTTTTCTTGCGGGCATTCGTTCCGCGGGGGCGTGGCGAACTCGCCTACTCTTCCAGGCTGTCTGAAAAAGCAGCCCAGAAGAACACCCGAGAAAACGCTTTCCAGCCTGATTCCCGGCGCACCGGACTTCTACACCGGATCGTCGCTCCCGCCCATCACCCCGTGTCCGTCATGCCGTGAACAAATTCCGCGCGGGCAAACAGGTGTTGCCCCTGCCGAAGATCTTCTTTGGGGGCGCTGAGAAAGGCATTCCCGGAATTCTTTCGCGCGATTTTCAAGGCATTTCTGCGGGCTTTTTGCAACCTACATCTCGCCCCATCCAAAAAAAAACGGGTCATCGACCCCATAGATATCGGGGGAGTTTGTTGGTGGAGGAATGTCATTCAAAAAAGCCGAAACATGGACGGCATCTGCCTTTCAGTTTGTTCTTCGTCGCCGCGATGGCGCTGGCCCTGCCCTGTGCAGCTCAAGCCCAGCTGATCGACAACCAGCGCGATGTGATTGAGCAGAATCGTGCACAAGAACGCGAACGTGCCATGCGCCAGCAGCAGGAGAAATCCCGCGACGAACTCAAGCCGACGCCGCCACCCGCGAAAGCCGCCAGGCTTGCGAGCGAGGAACGCTGTGTGGTCATTCACCAGGTCGACTTGAAAGTCATCACCGGGGACCCCAGCCCTGTGTCGGATTGGAACTGGGCCATGAAGGCGCTGGACGGACCGGACCATGACGACTCGCCGCTGCGGCGCTGCGTGGGCGCCGCCGGCATCGACCTGCTGACCCAGCGCGTGCAGGACGCGGTGGTGGCGCGCGGCTACACCACCACGCGCATCCTGCTGGAGCAGCAAAACCTGGCAACCACCCACGCGCTCACGCTGACCGTCATCCCTGGCCGCATACGCGCCATCCGTTTTGCCGAACCCGCGAATCCCCGCGGCAAGGCCTGGAACACCGTGCCCGCCAAGCCCGGCGACATCCTGAACCTGCGGAATCTGGAGCAGGCCATAGAAAACTTCAGACGCGTCCCCAGCGCCCAGGTCGACATCGAAGTCAAACCGGTCGAAGAGCCAGGCGCCCCAGGTCGCAGCGACCTGGTCATCAGCTACCAGCAAACCCGCCCCTTTCGCCTGTCCCTCTCTGCCGATGACAGCGGCACCAGGGCCACAGGCAAATACCAGGGCACCGTGACCTTCAGCTATGACAACTGGTGGACGCTCAGCGACCTCTTCTATGTCACCGTGAACCACGACCTGGGCGGCGGCGATGCGGGTGAGCGCGGCACGCGCGGTTACGCAATTCACTATTCCGTGCCATTCGGCTATTGGCTGGTGGGCGCGACCGTCAGCAAAAGCAATTACCACCAGCTGGTTCCCGGGCCTTTTGGGGACCCCGATTACAGCGGCAATAGCGACAGCGCCGAACTCAAGCTCTCGCGCGTCGTTTACCGCGATGCGAGCGGCAAGACCACGGTGAGCCTGAAAGCCTGGAAACGCGGATCGAACAACTATATTGACACCACCGAGGTAGAGCCCCAGCGCCGGGTCGAGGGCGGCTGGGAGTTCGGCCTGGGCCACAAAGTATTCATCGCCGATGCGATCCTGGAAGGCAACCTGGCCTACAAGCGCGGCACCGGCGCCTTCGGTTCTCTGACGGCTTACGAAGAACAAAACGGGGAGGGTACGTCCCGCTTTGCGCTGATCAGTTGGGACGCCAATCTCACTATTCCTTTCAAAATTGCAGAGCGCAAGCTCAGCTACACCGCGAGCCTGCGCGGGCAACCTCCTGGCCAGCAAGAACACGACAAGCGAGAGCAGCAGTAACTCCAACAGCAGCGGCAGCATAGGTGTGAGCCTGGGCACCAACACCGGTGTCTCGGTCTCGGGCAGCAAGGGCTCGGGCAGCGGCAATGGCTCGGATACCACCTTTGTCAACAGCACCGTCTCAGCAGGCAACACCGCGACCATCAAGTCCGGTGGCGACACCAACCTCAATGGCGCGGTCGTCTCGGGCAACCAGGTCAGGGCCGACGTGGGTGGCAACCTGAACATCGCCAGCCAGCAAGACGCCAGCAGCTACACCAGCCAGCAGAGCAGCTCGGGGGGCTCTCTCACCTTCGGCACAGGCGGGGTGACAGGCGGCGGGCTCAGCAGCTCCAAGAGCAATATCGACAGCAATTTCGCGTCGGTCGGCCAGCAAAGCGGCATCAGGGCCGGCGACGGCGGCTTCCAGGTCAATGTGCAGGGCAACACCGACCTCAAGGGCGGCGTGATCAGCAGCACGCAGGCCGCGGTGGATCAGGGCAAGAACAGTTTCAGTACTGGTTCCATCACCATGAGCGACGTCCAGAACAACGCCAGCTATGAGGGAAAAGCCAGCGGCTTGAGCATTGATGTCGGCAAACAGGCCGGGAAGTTCGATGTAAGCGGCGTAGGCATCGGCTTAGGCGGTGAGAAAGGCAGCGCCAGCAGCACGACGACAAGTGGCATCAGTGGCATTGCCGGCAACACCGCCGTCAGAACCGGGGATGCGAAAACCGGCCTCAAACCCATCTTCGACGCCGCTAAGGTGCGGGCCAGCATTGATGCTCAGGTGCAGATCATGCAGGCCTTTACCAAGGAAGCGCCCAAAGCAGTGGGGAATTTTGCGCAAGGCAAGCTGAATGATGCCACGGCACTGAGAGCACAGGCGATGGCTGAGAAAGATCCCGAGCGCATCTCAGCCCTAAATGCACAGGCGCAAGAGTTGGAAGACACTTGGAGTGAAGGAAAACCCGGTCGAGTGCTGTTGCATACGCTGGTAGGGGCACTGTCCGGTGGCCTGCAGGGGGCGGTAGGGGCGGCGAGCAGTCAGACTGCTGTTCCGCTACTGGGCGCCCAGATCGCAGGAATGGATGTGCCGCCGGCAATCAAGGAGGCGTTGATCGCTATCGCGGGGACCGCTGTTGGCGCGGAAACCGGCGGAACGGCAGGTGCAGTGAGCGGTTTGACCGCGACAGTGAATAACTATCTCAACCACACCGACGTAGAGAAGCTCGCCAGCCAGATCAAAGCCTGTGGTGATAACAGCTCCTGTAAAGACAAAGCCATCGAGCAAGCCTACATAACCAGCGCCATTAACGATATGGCATTGCTGAATTGCAAGGCGACGAATAACTGCGACACGCTCAAAGCCGAATACCGCCAGGGCTATTCCGATATTCAAGACTTGATGAATGCTGGCGTTAAGCCCACAGACGTGGCGGCCATCATGAGCCTGGAGAGCAACGCCCAATCGATTATTCGGAATGGGCTCGATCAGCGTCAGTGCCTCACGCAAGCATGTACGGACAAAGCCAACTATTTGACGGGTATTGGCAAGGGATTGAGCAAAATCACTCCGGTAGGATTAGTGGCTGGAACTGGCCTCGCCACCTATGAATTGACCACGGCGATTATGAACAATGGCGCGGTAGAAACCGCAGTAGCGGTTGCCAGTGGTGTGGCAGACTTGCCGGCGAACCTTAAAGCGGCGTTAAACAGCAGTGACGCGAAAATAAGAGGCGAGGCTTTAGTTGATGCGCTTGCGATTGGGGCGGTTGCGACAGCGATAGTAAGTAAGCTAGGCACTACGGTTTTAGAAAGTGTTTCCATCGGACCTGCTGCGGGCGGACGTGCTGCGCAGCGAGGTGCCATAGGTAATCTGAAAGGTGCTTCAGCCAAGTTTGACGCGGAGCTCACTCGTATTGCGAGAGAAGGACATGCCCTTGAGCGCCATGGAGGTGGGGTAACTGATGCCCAGCTCCTTGTTCGCGCCACCACTGGTGTCGCGCCAGATGGATCAGTAGTAATCAGAAATGGGCAAACGGTAGTGCCGCCATCTTCAACCGCATTTAACTCAAGTAGCCTCCTTACCCAGTCGGATCTCATTATTCGACAAAATTATCTAGACCGGGCCATTGCATTAAGTAGTCCCGGTGTACAGCGTATAACTATAGAAGGGGTGGATATGGGAGTAACTGTTGGCCGTGGATATGACCGTGTGAGCTCAGTACCGGGTAACGCTGGCCCTCTTCAATTCAATAGCGCATTATCTCGAGTAACAGCGGTTTATGACTACGATGCAGCGACCAAAACATGGCGCACAACAACTATCTATCCGGTGAAATGATGTACGAATATGTTTCTCATGTGTTGGCGAACTACTTCAGTATCAATTCGGAACTATCCGAAGAAGAGGCCATTGCTGATTTGCGAAAGCATTTTTTTGTAAATGCCATTTTGAAAAAAGAAATATATTCTGATCTGCGTCAGGCGCTTAATGACGATTCTTTCTCCTGGAAAGATGCGCTACAGCGCTACGACGTCTTTCATTTTGAGAATGAAAATGAAGCCCGTTCTTACGTCGTCAAGACTATCTGGGAGCCACTATTTGGCGAGTGAATTAAGGCTCTCTGTGTTGAGCAGGATCACCCGAGGTGCCTCGCGCGAGGTTCAAATTCGGCCAGGGACGTGAACCTCGGCACCATCACCCAATCGAGCAGCGTTGACGCCAAGCGCGACGAGCGAAATTTCAGCCGCAACAGCCAGAGCCAGGACATCGGCAGCCAGGTCAACGCCACCGGCAATGTCACTGTCACGGCCGGCCGCGACATCAATGCCAAAGCCGCCACCAACCTCAACGGCGCGGTCGTCTCGGGCAACCAGGTCAGGGCCGACCTGGGCGGCAACCTGAACATTGCCAGCCAACAAGACACCAGAACCTACACCAGCCAGCAGAGCAGGGTGCGTATGTTGTTCCGATGGGGCGGGCTATTGGTACCGCGGGTGAGGCCAAAATCAAAATTATTGTTCGACCCGGGACAAATAAAATTATTACGGCCTACCCATTTCAATAAATAAGGGATTCCAAATGTTGTGTCCTAGATGTGAGCAAGACGATATTGCCAAAGCGGAGATAAAAAAGACTGGGAAGAATATATATGTGTGCCAAGAATGCGAGGCCACATGGTTTACCTTGGAGGATATTGGCGTAGCACCATTCGTAGATTTCGGCACGTACATGGAGGAAATTGGGCTATCTCCGTTGTGGGATGAGCTAAGCATTCAGGAAACATAACGGCTGGAAAAGTCCGTTGGATATGCATCTTTTGATAGTCAATCAATTTGATGCCGAAAAAATCATGATTCAGTGCACGCAGAATGATTGGACCGAAACCGCCGTGGCTCTGAGTTTTTTCGCTTGGATGTTGAATTCCGTCGAAATCTGATCCACTGGCGGTGCGGATATAAACTTGGACTGGTTTCTGCCGTAAGTGCAAGACACTCTCGGTATTCGATGGGGCTACAGGCAGCGGTGCCACGATTGGCGTGGGCAGCGAGCTCAACAAGAGCGGCATGGGCCTAGGCCACCTATGACCCGCCACATACCCACCCGTCGCCGCTTCAATATCAGAGGGCAACAGTGATTCGATTCCTCATCCGGTTTTCAGGCCTGCTCTTTATTGCCTTCGCATTGGGCGCACTGGTTTTTTTCGCTTCGATTGAAAGCGTTTTTAACGGCGGATTTGCGGAATCCATAAAAATTCTCTGCTTACCCTTTGGGGTCGCCATTCTGGCCTTTATGTATTTCAATCGTGAGGCCCTTGCCGACTCCTCGCTCGGCCTCTGGCAGTCGTGGTTGCTGGCTGCCATCGTTTATCCACTGTCCCTGTTGTTTGGCTGGCCCTATTTGATGGCGGTCAATACCTTGGCCTTCAATCCGGCGCCTATTATTTACAGCGGGCCCGTCATCGCGAAGTTTGTGTCATCGGGGAAATCCACCTCCCATCACATCCGTCTCCGCGATGTTTCAAGTGGAGAGATTGTCGAACTCCTTTCGCCAAGAGACGCCTATTCGCGAATTCAGGTGGGCGCCATGTATTGCACCGCCTTCCACCGCGGACTATTCGGTATTCCATTCCGGTGGCGGTTTGCTTCCAGCAGTGCATTGGAAACGGCCTGCGCGAGCCGTCAGGCGGCTACCTCGGTCTCAAGTTAAGCATCCCAAAATGCCGCTCATACGCATTTCAGTTGACGGAACCCAGGTCGCCGCCGTTTCCACGGAGGGGCTTGATGTGCTTACGGTTAATTTCGGCGGCACAAAAAATGACGAAGAGTTCTCTTGTCTCGGGGTTTCTGGTGGGCGTTACCCCCCTGAGGGAGAGTCCACTTATCTGATCTGGCTCAGCGAGCTTGCCGTTCAGCCGAGACAGCGAGTGCGTGTGGAGGTCGCCGCATCGGGTTCGACGTCTCATCCCGGGAAGACGATTGCTGAACTCTTTCCCCAGGACAGCGAAGACGGTGAAGAGCCGGAGTATTCTCCGCTTTCCAGGGACGAAGTTGTGGACAGCGTGGCGGTTCGCCCCCAGGTTCGAACCGATTATCACTTCGGCGTTGAGTCGTCCTCGGGCGCGAGGTGCATCGCAAGCATTTCCGCGGAAGAACACGGCTTCGGTGTCACTTTTGTCTGGAACAGCGTTCGTCCCGAGCGTGTATCCGCTTCCCTGCAAAGAAAAAAATGGAAAAGGTCGAAATCTACTGCCCCAAGTGCGAGTGGCGCCCCCGAGCCGAAGACCGGTGGTTCTGTGTCCCCTCTTGCGGCACCTCCTGGAACACGTTCTGGACCAGGGCCGTCTGTCCCGGCTGCGGCGTCAAATGGCCGAGCACGCAATGCTTGGCGTGCGAGGTCTACTCTCCCCACGAAGCCTGGTACCACTACAGTGACCCGGTCGCCGATGAAAGGGAGACCGTGCGCGAGGAGGAGAAGCATGCGGCATAGCCGACGACTCCGCCTTCGGCACTGACCTCGGCCTGAGGAAGAGACGATGCCAACCAGCCCCAACCCCCCAAGCACCCAAGGCTACGCCGAGCAGGCCGAGGCGCTGATCCCCCAGTACGAAGCCATCCCCTTTGTCAAACGCCACGAGGCCGAACTGCATCTTTTGCCCAAGACGCCGAGCCGCATCCTGGACATAGGGGCGGGCACAGGAGTGGATGCGGCCTGGTTCGCGGAGCAGGGGCATAGCGTTGTGGCCGTGGAGCCCACCGCGGAGTTTCGGACGGCGGCCATGCGGCTTCACCCATCGCCCTTGATCGAATGGCTGGACGATGTCTTGCCGGGGCTGGAGGGTGTGCTGTCGCGTGGGCAGCGCTTTGATGTCGTGATGCTGAGCGCGGTGTGGATGCACCTTGACGAAGCGGAGCGCCGCGCCGGCATGCCCCGACTGGTGTCGCAGCTGGCGCCGGACGGGCTTATCCTTCTGTCACTCAGGCATGGGCCGATTCCCGAGGGGCGGCGCATGTTTGATGTTTCGGGTGAGGAGACGATAGAGCTTGCGCGCCAGCATGGGCTCAGGGCCGTGCTGAATACTCAGACCGGCTCATTGCAGCCGGGAAATATGGCCGCCGACGTCACCTGGACCCGGCTCGGCTTCAGGCAGGAAGGCTAGCGGCCCCCGGCAACACGCCAGGGACCGCACACGTCCATTAACCCAGGTTGACCGGCACAAAAATCTTGCTGTCACCGCGCTGGATCAGCAGGGCCACGGATTTTTCGGACTTGGCCACGGTGGCGCGCACCTGGTCGATGTTTTTCACGGGCACGCCGTTGATGGACAGCAGCACGTCGCCGGGCTGCACGCCGGCCAGGGCCGAGGGGCCGCTGGCCTGCTCCACAACCAGGCCGTTGTCGACGCCGGCTTCCTTCTTCTCATCGGGCTGCAGCGGGCGCAGGGCCAGGCCCAGCTTGCCATGATTGGGGCTGTCTTTCTTGGCCACGACCTGGCCGGTTTTGTCGTCGGCGCTGCCGAGTTTGGCGCTGATCTCCCTGGCCGATCCCTGGCGCCAGACGTCGAGCTTGAGGCTGTCGCCGGGCGCCGCCAGGCTGATGAGGGCGGGCAGGTCGCCGGAGGAAACGATGGGCTGGCCGTTGACGCCGCGGATCACGTCGCCGCTTTGCAGGCCGGCCTTGTCGGCGGGGCCGCCTTTTTCAACGCTGGAAACCAGCGCGCCTTCGGGCTTGTCGAGCTTGAAGGAGTCGGCAAAAGCCTGGTTGACCTCCTGCACCGCCACGCCCAGGCGCGCGTGCTCGACCTTGCCGGTGGCCACGAGCTGGTTCTTGATCCTGGCCGCCACGTCGATGGGGATGGCGAAGGACACACCCTGGTAGCCGCCGCTGCGGGTATAAATCTGCGAGTTGATGCCCACCACCTCGCCGCGGGTGTTGAACAGCGGCCCGCCCGAGTTGCCGGGGTTGACGGCCACGTCGGTCTGGATGAAGGGCACGGCGCTGTCGTCAGGCAGCGAGCGGCCCTTGGCGCTTACGACGCCGGCGGTGACGGTGTTCTCAAAACCGAAGGGCGAGCCTATGGCCAGCACCCATTCGCCGACTTTCAGGTCGCTGACCTTGCCCAGGGTGACCACGGGCAGGTTCCTGGCCTCGATGCGCAGCACGGCGACATCGGTCTTGGGGTCGGCGCCCAGCACCTTGGCGCGGTATTCGCGGCGGTCGGTGAGTTTGACGGTGACTTCCTTCGCATCGCGCACGACGTGGGCATTGGTCAGGATGATGCCGTCGGCGCTGACGATAAACCCCGAGCCCTGGCCGCGTGTGGGCATTTCCTGCTGGGGCGCATTGCCGCGGCCGCCGGGGCGGCCCTGGCCTTGCTGGAAGCGCTTGAAGAACTCGAAGAAGGGGTCGCCGGAGAAGGGCGAGTCATCGTCGTCGCCGTCGCCCTGGGCGACTTCATTGCGGACCTTGGTGGTGCCGGTGACGCTGATGTTGACGACGGCCGGGCCGTAGCGTTCGGTGATCTGCGAGAAGTCGGGCAGTGCCATGGGGACGGAGGCCGAGCCGCCGGCCGGGGCGGGCGCCGTGATGGCGGGCGGCGTGGCGGCGGTGGCGCCGGAATGCAGGATGTTGATCGCGCCGACGCCGGCGCCGCCAATGGCGCCCGCGGCCAGCAATGCGGCGACAAGCCGGGTGTTCTTCAATGCAGTGGATGACATGGCGTGCTTCCTTGGGTTGAGGTTGCGGCACTCCGCGGTGCCGATAGGCCTAACTATGGGGACGCCGCCTTAGGCCGGCCTTAAACCGCGCCGGAATCCGGCGCAGCCGGAAAACGCACCTCCACCTTGAGCCCGCCCAGGCGCCCGGAGCGGCCCAGTTCCAGCGTGGCGCCGTGGTGCCCGGCAATCGCCTTGACGATGGCCAGGCCCAGGCCGCTGCCGGCCGGCGGGGAGGCATCGGCGCCATCGCCCTCCTGGGCCGCGCGGAAGAAGCGGTCGAACACGCGTTCGCGGTCCTGGTCGGCTATGCCGGGGCCGCTGTCTTCGACCGCGAGCACGGTTTCACCGTCCTGCGGGGCCAGCGACACGTCGACCCGGCCGCCGGCCGGTGTGTACTTGACGGCGTTGTCCAGCAGGTTGCGCAGCAGCACGCGCAGGGCCTCGGCCTGGCCCGTGACCCGCGGCGGCTGCGGCAAGGGGGTGCCTGCGACCATGCCCAGGTCTATCTGCTTGTGCAGGGCGTGCGGCAGCACGTCGGCCACGGCGAGCTTGATGACGTCCTGCAAGTCCACGGGCGTGGGGCTTGTGGCCTGGCCCGGGCCGCTGGTTGCGGTGGTTTCGCCGGCTTCCTCGCGGGCCAGCACCAGCAACTGCTCGACCAGGCGTATCGCCCGGTCTATGCCCTGGTTGAGGCGGGCGATGCCGGCTTCGTGTTCGGCGGGCGTGCCGCCGCCCCGGCGCAGGGCCTGGGCCTGCAGCTTGAGCGCGGTCAGCGGCGAGCGCAGCTCGTGCGCCGCGTCGGCCACAAAGTGTTTTTGCGCCTCGAAGGCGCCGCGCACGCGCCCGAACAGCAGGTTGAGTTCGTCCACCAGGGGACGCACCTCGTCGGGCAGGCCTTCGGCGGCCAGCGGCGACAAATCGTCGGCGCGCCGGCCCGCCACCTGGCGCCGGGCGCGTTCAATGGGCGCCAGCGAGCGGCTGATGACCCACCAGACGGCCAGCATCAGCAGCGGCGTCAGGAACACAAAAGGCAGCACGGCGCGCACCGCCAGCGCGCGCGCGCGGGCCGAACGCGCGTCCAGGTCCTGGGCGATCTGCACGGTCTGCAGCGCGGTCTGCAGGGTGTAGACGCGGTAACGGTTGCCATGGGCCTCCACGTCGGAAAAGCCCAGCACGGCGCGCGGCGGCAGGGCCGAGCGCGTGGAGCGGAAGATCTGCGTGCCGTCCTGGCCCCAGATCTGCACATACACCTCGAAGCGGTCGTCGACGTCGGCCTCGTCCAGCGGCAGGCTGAGCGGCACGCCGCTGCGCAGCGAGCGCGCCATCTGCCGCAGGTGCTCGTCGAACATCGCGTCGGCCTGCTGCAGCGCGCCGCGGTAGGCGGTGGCCGCCTGCAACAGGGCGGCGAGGAATATCGCGGCGAGCACAAACCAGAGCAGCCTGCGCCTTAAAGAGTGCGCTGCTGGTTTGTTCATTGCTTGGGCACCAAATAACCCAGGCCGCGCACGGTCTGAATAATGTCGTTGCCGAGTTTTTTCCGTACGCCGTGGATATAGACCTCGACGGCGTTGCTGCTGACGTCGTCTTTCCAGCTGAAGAGTTTTTCCTCGAGCTGTGCGCGCGAGAGCACCACGCCGGGGCGGGCCAGCAGGGGTTCGAGCACCGCCCACTCGCGCGCCGACAAGGTCACGGGCTGGCCGTTGAGGCTGGCTTCGCGTGTGGCCGGGTTCAGGCTCACGCCCTTGTGTTCAAAGGCCGGCTCGGCGCGGCCGGCGCTGCGGCGCAGCAGCGCGCGTATGCGCGCCAGCATCTCGTCGGTGTCATAGGGTTTGACGACGTAATCGTCGGCACCGGCATCCAGCCCGGCGATGCGGTCGCCGACCGCGTCGCGCGCGGTGGCCACCAGCACCGGCGTGGTGTCGCGGCGCGCGCGCAGGGCACGCAGCACCTCCAGGCCGTCGCGCTGGGGCAGGCCCAGGTCCAGCAGCACCAGGTCGTAATGTTCGCTGCGCAGGGCCTCGTCGGCCATGTGGCCGTCGCGCACCCAGTCGACCGCGTAATGCTCGGCGCGCAGCACCTGCAAGACCGTCTCGCCGATCATGGCGTCGTCTTCAACCAGCAGCAATCGCATGGGGGTTTCCTTGGAAGGCGCCAGTATGCATGGCTTGGCTTAGGTGTAGCTTAACAAGCCCGCCATCTCCCCGGCTGGTCGCTCCCTCTCCCCCTGCCCTCTCCCCCTGCCCTCTCCCTCTGGGAGAGGGCAGGGGGCCGTCTAAAATCACCGCACAACAACGGAGGAGCCGAGATGGGAGAGTTCATGCGGGTGGGGCGGTTCGGTGCAGTACAGGGCGCCCTTTAGCCATGGCGGCCGACAAGTCCGCGGTCAAGCCGTTCTGGCACCGCCTCAACAAATTCTTTGCCTTTCCGTTCCAGGGCGCGCCCCTGGTCTATGGGCTGGTTCTGGCGTTCTGCAGCCTTTTGCCGGAGGTGCTCTTTTTCCTCCCGCGGGTGTTCATGTGGTTGATTGTCGAGCTCGGCATTCTGCTGGCCGCGAGCCGCTACGGCTTCAAGGTCGCGGTGCTCGGCTCGCGCGGCATCTCGCGGGCCAGCGACTTTCCATCGCGGCTGGACGACGAGTGGAGCAGCCTGCCCTGGAAGCTGTTCGGCGTCTTCGTCGTGCAGGGTTTCGTCCTGGGCCTGGTGGCGTCGGTCAGCGCCAAGCTCGCCACGGCCGCGACTTTCGTGCTGTCTTTCCTGTTTCCGGCGACGGTGATTGTCCTGGTGCAGTCGGGCAGCGCGATGCGTTCGCTGAACCCGGCCGAGATCTGGCGGGTGGTGCGCGTCATCGGCGCGCCTTATCTCGCGCTGTGCCTGTTCCTGTTTTTGCTGAGTAGCGGCGCGCAGGTCGCGCTGGCGCTGCTGCTGCCCCTGGTCAGCCTCTGGCTGCTGGTGCCGCTGTTCAATTTTGCATTCATCTATTTCGGCTGGGTCATGGCCAGCCTGCTCGGTTACGTGATGTACCAGCACCATGAGGGGCTGGACATCGACCTGCTGCCGGGCGCCGGGGCGGACGAAGCGCCGCCCGAGCGCCGCAGCCCGGAGCAGATCGCGCGCCAGGAAACCGACGCGCTGGTCGCCGAATTGGTGACCGATGGCGACATCCCCGCCGCGCTGAACATTGCCTACGAAGAACAGCGCCTGCGGCCCAATGACATCGCGGCGCTGCGGCGTTATCACCGCGTCTTGCTGATGACCGACAAGACGCCGGTGCTGCTGGATCATGCGAAGCGTTTTATCGCGTTGCTGCTGCAGCAGGAACTGGGGGCCGAGGCGCTCAAGGCCTGGCAGGACTGCCGTGCCCGCGAGCCGGCGTTTGCCATCGAGGATGCCGGGCAGACCCTGGCCCTGGCCCGCGCCGCCTGGCGCGCCGGCGACGCACAGGCGGCGCTGGCCATACTGCGCAGCTTCGACAAGCGGTTTCGCGGCCATGCCGCGATTCCACAGGCTTACGAGCTCATCGCTCGGGTGCTGACCCAGGGCATGAACCGCGCCGACCTGGCCCGGCCGGTGCTGGCTGTGCTGGAAGAGCGCTACCCCGACAGCGAGCCGACACGCGAGGTGCGCTGGCTGTTGCGCGACCAGCCGGCGGCCTGAAACCCCGGGAGCGGCGGTTCAGGCGCGCGCGAGTGCGCGCGTGGCCACGTCGTTGGGTGCGAGCCGCTGCAGGTGAGGCAGCCAGTACAGGGCGCGCTCGCGCTGTCCCGCGCGCAGCCAGCCCTGTGCGCAGATGCCCAGCGTGTCGGCGAGTCCGGAATGCTCAGGGGCGCTCTTGAGCAGGGCGTGGCACAGCTTGTCGGCGTCGTCGAATTGCCGGGCGCGCGTGAAGCGGCGTGCCAGCCGTGCCATGTCGTCGGGTTTGAGCCGCGCGCCGGGCTTGGCCTGGTCGAGGTAGGTCCGGTAGCTGGCGTGCTGCAGTTCCAGTGTGGCGTCGTCGCTGGGGCCGAGGCGGAAGATGCGGTGCGCGGCGCTGTGGAAGTCTTCGCCGGCCGGCTGCAGCCGCGCGGTGTTGAACCAGGCGCGCAGCACCTCGCCGTCGGTGGGCCGCAATTTCGCCGCGGCACGCCACTGCGCGCAGGCCGCGTCGAATTTCATCTCGCCCGCCAGCCGTCTGGCCTCTGCCACATACCGCTCGAAGCCGTCGGCGGCGCGTTCGGCCGCCACGGGCGGCGGAGCGAGTTTGCGCCAGCGCATCGCCGCGGCCATCAGCAGCGCGCCCGTGAGAAGCCCGCCCAGATGCGCCATATAGGCCACACCCTTGCCGCCTATCACATGCTGCAGCACCTCGTTGGCGATCCAGGCCGGCAGCAGCAGCAGCGCGGGCGCCGTGACGTAATTGAAGTAGAAAAACAGCTGGTAAAAAAAGCGGATGCGGCGCAGGCGGTACATCACGGCATACATGCCCATCAAGGCGGAGATCGCGCCGGAAGCGCCCAGGCCGTAACCGCCTTGCCCGGCATAAGCCCAACCGGCCAGCAGCGCGGCACCGAGTGCCCCCGCGAGGTAAAACGCCAGGTAGAGGCCGCGGCCCAGCGCGAGTTCGACGGAAAAGCCGAACAGGAAGAGGAACACCATGTTGCCGATCAGGTGACTGGTGTCGGCGTGCAGGAAGGCCGCGGTGATCCAGGTCACGGGGCGAAACGGCGCGTCCCTGGCGTTGTCCTGGGCCCAGTGGGCGGTGAACGGGGCCGGCTGCAACGCTTCGTAGCGGCGCCGGTCCTGCTCCCACTGCGGATAGGCAGGGTTCCCGGTCCGGATGACCAGGCCGCCGTGCAGGCGCGCCAGGAAGTCTTTTTCGTGTTCCAGGCCGTCGAGCAAGGCGCCGTAGCGGCGCTGCTCCAGCATGCGCCGGGCCGCCGGCGCGCGCGGGGAGGCGGTCTCCTCAAGCCAGCCGACGAAGGCCGGCAGCTCCAGCGCCGGCAGGCTGCTCGAAAGATAGAAGCTTGCGGCCTTTTTCTGCGCGTTTTCCTCGGCCCGTTGCGGGCCCCAGAACACCGCCATGTTCACGAGGATCAGCAGGATCGTCAGCCATGGCGGGTTGCGCCAGGTCGGCCGGTTTTCCAGCGGAATTGCGTAAAACATGCCTCCGCCGGTGCTTCAGTTCAGCCCAGCCGCGCGCGGTGGCGCGCGATCTGCGCCTTCACCTGGACCGGCGCCGTGCCGCCCAGGATGTTGCGGGCGTTGAGCGAGCCGCGCAGGCTCAAGCAGTCGTAGACGTCTTTTTCGATCTTGGGGTTGAATTCCTGCAGCACGGCCAGCGGCAGCTCGGACAGGTCCACCGCGTGGGTGGTGGCCGCCTTCACGGCGTGGGCCACGGTTTCATGGGCGTCGCGGAAGGGAATGCCTTTTTTCACCAGGTAGTCGGCCAGGTCGGTGGCGGTGGCGTAGCCGCGCAGCGTGGCCTGCTCCATGGCTTCGGGCTTGACGGTGATGCCGGCCACCATCTCGGCGAAGATGCGCAGCGTGTCTTTGAGCGTGTCGACGGTGTCGAACAGCGGTTCCTTGTCTTCCTGGTTGTCCTTGTTGTAGGCCAGGGGCTGGCCCTTCATCAGGGTGATCAGGCCCATCAGGTGGCCGACCACGCGGCCGGTCTTGCCGCGCGCGAGTTCGGGCACATCGGGGTTTTTCTTCTGCGGCATGATGGACGAGCCGGTGGTGAAGCGGTCGGGGATGTGGATAAAGCCGAAGTTCTGGCTCATCCACAAAATCAGCTCTTCGCTCATGCGGCTGATGTGCACCATGGACAGCGAGGCGGCGGCCGTGAACTCGATGGCGAAGTCGCGGTCGCTCACCGCGTCCAGGCTGTTCTGGCACACCTGGGGCTTGCCGTCCTCGTCGACCATGCCCAGGGTTTTGGCGGCGCGCTCGCGGTCCAGCGGGTAGCTGGTGCCGGCCAGCGCGGCGGCGCCCAGCGGCAGGCGGCTCACGCGTTTCCTGATCTCGCGCATGCGCTCGGCATCGCGGCTGAACATTTCGACGTAGGCCAGCATGTGGTGGCCGAAGCTCACGGGCTGGGCCACCTGCAGGTGGGTGAAACCGGGCAGTATGACCTCGGCGTTTTTCTCGGCGATGTCGACCAGGGCTTTTTGCAGGTCGGTCAGCAGCCCGCCGATCAGGTCGATCTCGCCGCGCAGCCACAGGCGCACGTCGGTGGCGACCTGGTCGTTGCGGCTGCGGCCGGTGTGCAGGCGCTTGCCGGCGTCGCCGACCAGCTGGGTCAGGCGCGCCTCGATGTTGAAGTGCACGTCTTCCAGGTCCAGCTTCCACTCGAAGGCGCCGGACTCGATTTCCGAAGTGATCTGCGCCATGCCCTTCTGGATGTCGGCATAGTCGGCCGCGGGAATGATTTTCTGGGCGGCCAGCATCTCGGCGTGGGCCAGCGAGCCGGCGATGTCGGCCTGCCACAGGCGCTTGTCGAAGAACACGCTGGACGTGTAGCGCTTGACCAGGTCGCTCATGGGCTCGGAAAAGAGGGCAGACCAGGCTTGGGACTTTTTGTCGAATTGGTTCACGTCGGGCTTTCTTTGGGTGGCGGTCAGGGTGCCGGCCGTGCCGGGCCGTGGATTCAGGGCGCCGGATGCGCTATTCTGGGCAGCCACGGGCCGGCGATGGCCTTAATTGTCTTCCAGGCCGCCGCCGCGGGGGCGCGACCGGTGCAATACTCGGCATCACGGTGATTTTATCCATGTGCCCAAGCCGCCCGGGAGCCCGCTCCCGGCCTTTCCTCGACATCCATGCACACACGCCATGAAGCCTTCGCCTGATCCGCAGACCTTCGGGGAATCCACCTTGCTGGGCAGCGTCATCTCGGTTGACGAGGAGCCGGCGCGGCGAAGCAGCGTGCGCGCCAGCATGTTTGACGCCTGCCAGGTGGGGGTGGTGCTGCGCGCCGTGCTGTTCGCGGAGGCCATGGTGGCGGTCACCGCCATGTTCGACGCCGACAACGCCGTCCAGTGGCTGCTGCGCTTTGCCTTGCTGACCGGCGGGGTGCTGCCGGCTACGCTGGCCTGGCTGATCGTGGCCTGCGCTCTCAAGTCGCGGCTGAACCGGCTCAGGTTCTGGCTGCAGTGGACGGCCGGCGTGCTGCTGGGCGCGGGCGCGGGCCTGTACGGCTGCGGCCTGCTGTCGGTGATGGGGCTGCTGGTGCGGCCGCCCTGGTGGGCCAGCGCGGCGGCCGGTGCCCTGCTGTCGGCCATGCTGCTGGCGGGCCTGTACTGGCGCGCCAAGGCGCGCACACCGGCGGCCACGGCGGCGCGCCTGGCCGAGCTGCAGTCGCGCATACGCCCCCACTTCCTGTTCAATACCCTCAACAGCGCCATCGCGCTGGTGCGCGCCGAACCGGCCAAGGCCGAGGCCGTGCTGGAGGACTTGAGCGAGCTGTTCCGCCACGCGCTGGCCGACCCCGCGGAATCGGTCACCCTGGGCCAGGAAATCGCGCTGGCCCAGCGCTACCTGGCCATAGAGCAGGTGCGCTTCGGCGAGCGCCTGCAGGTGCAGTGGAGCCTGGACGCCGAGGCGGACCAGGCCAAGCTGCCGCCGCTGCTGCTGCAGCCGCTGGTGGAGAATGCCGTCAAGCACGGCGTGGAGCCCAGCGCCACCGGCGCGCAGCTGAAGATTTCCACGCTCAAGCGCGGCGGCACGGTGGTGATCAAGGTCACCAACTCGACCCCGGCCGGCGCCGGCGAGCGCGGCCACGGCCTGGCACTGGCCAATGTGCGGGAGCGGCTGGCCTTGCTGCATGATGTCGAGGCGAAATTCAGGACCGTCTTCAAGGACGGCATATTTCAGGTGCGCATGGAGATTCCCGCATGAAACTCAAGGTACTGGTGGTGGACGACGAAGCGCTGGCCCGGTCGCGCCTGCGCACCCTGCTGGGCGATTGCACGTCGCCGGCGGCGCTGGTGGGCGCGGAAGCGGCCGATGCCGCGGAGGCCATGGGGGCCCTGCAGCGCGAGGCCTTTGACGCGGTGCTGCTGGATATCCGCATGCCGGGCGCCGACGGCATCGCGCTGGCCCAGATGATCGCCACGCTGCCGCGCAGGCCCGCGGTGGTGTTTGTCACGGCCCATTCCGAGCACGCGGTGCAGGCCTTCGAACTGGAGGCCATCGACTACCTGACCAAGCCGGTGCGCCTGGAACGCCTGCAGCAGGCGCTGCAGAAGGTGGAACGCCTGGCGCAGGCCGCGCGCCCCGGCCAGCCGCCCGCAGAGGAAACGCTCATCATCCAGGACCGGGGCCGCACCGAGCGCGTGCCGTTGGCCGAGGTGATCTACTTCAAGGCCGAGCTCAAGTACATCACTGTGCGCACGGCCAGCCGCAGCTACATCCTGGACGGCTCGCTGAGCGAGCTGGAGGAGCGCCACGCGGCGCGCTTCATGCGCATACACCGCAACGCGCTGATCGCGCGGCACGCGGTGCGCGCGCTCGAAAAACATTTCGACCCCGAGGAGGGCGAGGGCTGGGCGGTGCGGCTCAACGGCATCGACGAGCTGCTGGCGGTCTCACGCCGCCAGCTCAGCGCGGTGCGCGAGGCCATCACGGCCTGAGACGCCCGGCGACCGTCCTGCGACACTCCCCCGTTTTCTTTTTTTCCTGTTTTCCCCCTTCACATGCCCCCACACGCCGATTTCACCCAGCGCCACATCCACCGCTTCAGCAACCAGCCCGCCGTCGAGCAGCAGCTGGTGCGAGATTTTTTTGCCGGCAAACCCGGCTTTTACGTGGATGTGGGCGCCAACGACCCGGTGCTGGACTCCCAGTCCCAGCACCTGGAGGCGCTGGGCTGGACCGGCCTGCTGGTCGAGCCCGACCCGGATTGCTGCGCGCTGCTGCGCCAAAGCCGCAAGGGCACGGTGATCGAAATGGCCTGCTCCAGCCCCGAGAACGCCGGCAAGCTGCTGCAGCTGAACCGCGCGGGGCCGCATTCGACGCTGGAAGACCGGCCCATCGCCCTGGGCGCGGTGGTGCGCTCCACCGTGGCGGTGCGCTGCGAAACCCTGGACACCATGCTGCGCGAACACGGTGCGCCCGTGGGCTTTGACTTGCTGTCCATCGACATCGAGGGGCATGAACTGGTCGCCCTGTCGGGCTTTGACTTCACGCACTGGCAGCCCCGGCTGGTGCTGATCGAGGACCATGTCACCCACCACCGCAAACATGCGCTGATGCGGCGCAACGGCTACCAGCTGCTGCTGCGAACCGGCCTCAACAGCTGGTACGTTCCGGCGAAAGCGTCCTACACGTTTTCCTGGGCGGCCCGGTTTGAATATCTGCGTAAGTACTACCTGGGGCTTCCATCGCGGAAGTTTCGCTATTCGCGCCAGGCGACTTGAACGGACACGGGGGACACATGACACAAGAAGAAGCCGACTCGCCGCCGCCGGCCGACGCGGCCCTGGCCGCCGAAACGCAGCGCGTGCTTCTTCACATGCCGGTGGACATCCGCAACATGTCGCTGGTGGTGCTGGCCGGCCTCGGCTTCCTGTTTGTGCTGCACTGGGCCAAGGCCGTCTTCATTCCGGTGATGCTGGGTGTGCTGTTCAGCTACGCATTTTCGCCGGTGGTCAACTGGTTTGAAGCCAGGCGGGTGCCGCGCTGGCTGAGCGCGGCCGTGCTGCTGCTGGCGATTCTGGGCGGCATAGGCGGCACCGCCTGGTCGCTCGGTGACGAGGCCACGCAGCTGGTGGAGGCGCTGCCGGCGGCGGCGCAGAAATTCCGTCAGGCCGTGAAGGCTCGCAGCGGCCGCTCCGACAGCACGCTGGAAACCGTGCAGAAAGCGGCATCGCAGATAGAGCAGGCCGCGCAGGAGAGCTCGGCACCCGGCAACACGCGCGGCGCCATGCGTGTGGTGGTCGAGCCTGCCCGCTTTGACGTCAGGCACTACCTGTGGTCGGGTACCGTCGGGCTGATCGCGCTGATAGGCCAGGCCACGGTGGTGGTCTTTCTCACCTACTTCCTGATGCTCTCGGGCGACACCTTCAGGCGCAAGCTGATCAAGCTGGCGGGCGACAGCCTGAGCAGCAAGAAGATCACGCTGCAGGCGCTCAATGAAATCACCGGCCAGATCCAGCGCTACCTGCAGGTGCAACTGTTGACAAGCGCGCTGGTGGGCCTTTTGACCTGGCTGGCCCTGCTGGCCCTGGGCCTGGACAACGCCGCCGTCTGGGGTGTTGCGGCGGCCGTGCTGAACCTGGTGCCCTATGTCGGTTCGCTGGTCACGGCGGCCGGCTCGGCGCTGGTCGGATTTTTGCAGTTCGGTTCGCTCAACATGGCACTGGCCGTGGGCGGCGCCTCGCTGCTCATCCACACCCTGGTCGGCAACCTGCTCACGCCCTGGTTGACCAGCCGCGCCAGCCGTATGAACCCGGTGGCGGTCTTTGTCGGGCTGCTGGCCTGGGGCTGGCTGTGGGGCGTGTGGGGCCTGCTGCTGGGTATTCCCATCCTGATGATTGTCAAGGCGATTTGCGACCGGGTGGAGGACTTGAAACCCATCGGTGAATTCCTTGGGTCATGAGCCCCCACGTTCGTTCGCTTCGCGTAACTCTCTACCCCCCGAGGGGGCCGCTGCGCCTGCGGCCCGGCAAAGCCGGTTCCGCGGCCCCTGCTGGTATAAAACCCTTGTGGTCGTTGCCAAGGCCGCGCTGGATCATTGAATCAAAGAAAGAGGCCATGCCATGATGGAACTGCTCACCGACCCGCAAGCCTGGATTGCCTTTGCCACGCTGACCGCGCTGGAGCTGGTGCTGGGCATAGACAACATCATCTTCATCTCCATCCTGGTCGACAAGCTGCCGAAGGAAAAGCAGGAACTGGCGCGCCGGCTGGGCCTGTTCATGGCCATGTTCATGCGCATAGGCCTGCTGCTGGTGCTGTCGTGGATCATCGGGCTGGTCGAGCCGCTGTTCACCGTGTTCAAGCAGGAAATCTCGGGGCGCGACCTGATCCTGATTGCGGGCGGGCTGTTCCTGATCTGGAAGAGCACCGGTGAAATCCACCAGTCCATGGAAGGCGAGGAGGGTCATGCGTCGAGCGCCGTCAAGGCCACCTTCGCCGCCGTGATCGTGCAGATCATGATCGTCGACATGATTTTTTCGCTGGATTCCATCATCACCGCGGTCGGCATGGTCGACAGCCTCACGGTCATGATCGCCGCCGTCATCGCTTCGGTCGGCCTGATGATGTTGTTCGCGCCGGCCATAGGCCGTTTTGTCTCCACCCACCCGACCATCAAGATGCTGGCGCTGTCCTTCCTGGTGGTGGTCGGTGTGGTGCTGATCGCCGAAGGCCTGGACCACCATGTGCCCAAGGGTTATGTCTACTTCGCCATGGCCTTCTCGGTGGCGGTGGAAATGCTCAACATCCGCATGCGCCGCAAGACCACCCGGCCCGTGCACCTGAGGAACGCCTATTCGGCGGACGACGGCAAGGCGGCGGGCAGCCCCCATCCCCGTGATTGAGCCGTCCAGGCGCGCGGCCTGCGGCGTCTGCCTGCGGCCGCAAAGCGCCTGCATCTGCCGATGGATCACGCCGGTGGCGCATGAGGCCGAGGTGCTGATCCTGCAGCATCCCATGGAAGCGGGCCACGCCAAAAACACCGGCCGCCTGCTGCACCTGAGCCTGCCGCGCAGCCGCGTGCTCGTGGGTGAAACTTTCGAAGAGTCCGGATTGCACGCGGCGATGAGCGAAACGCCTGCTTATACGGTGCTGCTGTACCCGCCCGCACGGCAAGATGATGAGGAACCTGCCCTGGACCTTGAGCAGCTTAAAGACCCGTCGCAGGTTCGGCTTGTGGTGCTGGACGCGACCTGGCGCAAGAGCCGAAAGATGCTGCATCTCAACCCGCTGCTCCGGCAACTGCCGCGCCTGTCGCTTGAAGATGTTCCCGCGTCAAACTACCTGATCCGCAAGGCCCACAAGCCGGGGCAACTGTCGACGCTGGAGGCGACTTGCGCGGCGCTGGCGCAGCTTGAAAGGGATGCTGACAAATACCAGCCGCTACTGCAGGCATTCGATGGATTTGTGGCGCGGCAGTTGGCGCTTCAGTCGGGTTTTCAATCTGCGTAAATCTGCGAAATCTGCGGATGAATTTTTATCCACAGATTTCGCAGATTTACACAG
>NZ_AKIV01000058.1 GCF_000282655.1 Polaromonas sp. CF318 | reverse complement strand
ATTGCCGCTCAGCGTGCTGCCGCTGTACAGGCCGAAATTCTGCGGCGCCGGTGGCGCGCCGCCCACCACCAGCTGGATCACGCCGCTGGGATTTTGTGAACCCACATAACCGGTCGGGTAGCTCGCGGTGATGTCGCTCAGCGTGGCATTGCCGTCGAGTATCAGGCAGTAGCTGCCTTGGACCACATTGGCCAGGCTGTAGGCGCCGGTCGTCAGGTTGACCGAGGCCGCCACCGTGGCCGGGCCGGTGCACACGCCGCCAGAAAGCGGCGCCAGCTTGACCCACAGGGCGCTGGTGCCGCCTATGCCGGCCTCGCCCGCGTCCAGGTTGCCGTTGTGGTTGGGGTCCGCATACACCGTGCCCGCCACGGTCTTGGGCGTGGGCGTCAAGGTCAGCGTGCACGTGATGCGGTCGCCCGTTTGCGGCGTCAGCGTGAAGCTGGTGCCGGCGCCGCTGGGCAGCACGGTGTTCGTTCCCCCAAAAGCGGAGGCGCCCGGCCCGCTGTTGCTGCAGGCCATGCTGCCGGTGTAGGCGGACAGCACCGAGGCGCTGCCCGCGGCCATGGCCGCGCTCAGCGTGATGTTGTTGGTGCCTATGACCGAGGCCGCGCCGGTGGTGGCGGTGGTGTTGGTGCCGGTGGAGGTGACGCTGGTCACCGCAGCCGCCGGTGTGGTGTAGCCCACCGCGGCGGTGAACTGGTCGGCCGGGTACTGGCGCCCCGCGATGCTGAGGTTGAAGGTGACCGGCGGCAGCGCGATGGCAAACAGGGCAGCCTGCGAACCCGTCAGGGCGGCGGACACCTGCGTCGGGTTTTGCGTGCCCAGCACCACGGAGCCGTTAAAGCTGGTGGAGCCCGAAGTGGGCGCCGTCAGGTTGACGACGGTCGACCCGACGCCGGACAACACGACGGGCGCACCGGTATAGCTGGTGTAGCCGATCACATTGTCGATCAGGCTCCAGTTCGCCGTGCTTGTATAAACAATTCTTTCAGCGGCCTGGTCGGTGTTTTCACCGTCGGCCGCGAACATCGAGAAGGTGCGGTTGTTACCCGACGCGTCTTTCATCACCAGCGACGACAGCGTGGCCGTGCCCACCCCCGTCTGGCTGAGCCAGTACATGGAGGGAGCGCCGGTGATGCCGTTATAAGCGCCGTGCCCGAAAGCACCGCCGCCCGTCCAGGCGGGCGAGGCGGCTGCGGTCATGGTGGTGGTCCCGCTGCGCTTGACCGCCGTGGTCAGCGTGCCGGCGCCATTGGGCAAGGTGAAAGTAAAAGCCTGGCCGCCGGCCGTGCCCGCCACCGCGTTGTCATAGCCGGTGAAGTCGAGCCACCACAGGCTTTGCGCGAAAGTGCCGGTGGTGGCATAAGAGCCTCCCGCAGCCGACGCCATCCCCGCCCACGCGCCCAGCACGGCGGCGGCCAGGGGGTGCAGAATTTTTGCGTAGCGCCGGCGCCGCACCGGGACCGCTGGGAATGACGGATCGTGCATCATCGCTGCGGCCATTGTGCGCGACCCGCTACTGGTCGACCTTGACGCGGTAAGTGACGACCAGCTGGCCGCCCGAGGCCAGCGAGCCGGTGAAGGTCCACTTCAGCGCCCCCTGCGCATTGACCGCCGGCTGCGTCGTCACCGTGCAGCCGGTGATGCCCGTGGGCAGGGAGCCCGGGCAGGTCGCGGACACAAAGCCGGTGAAGGCCGCGGTGGAGTCGCTCACGAACAACGTGGACAGCGGCTGCGTGCCGTTGTTGGTGGCTGTGAGCGTGTACTGCAGCGTGTCGCCGGGATTGGCGTTCACGCTGGTGGCCGCAGGGAGGGCCTGGGTGATGTTGCTCACCAGCTTGGCCAGCGACAGGTCGCCGGCCTGGCCCACCGTGGTGATGTCGGTGGCCAGCAAGGTGGTCACAGCCAGCGCCGGGGCCGAGTTGGTGTAAGTGAAGGCGGCGCTCAGCGTGATGCTGTTCTGCGCACCCTGGCCGGCACCGGCGGGCACGAACTGCTTGATGACCAGGCAGACAGTCTGCCCGGCGGTGACGGTGACGGCGGTCGTGACCTGCGTCTCGCTGGCTTCCAGCGCGGCATTGCAATCGCCGTCCTGGTAGAGCACCTGGTTCCAGGCCGGGCTGGCCGGCGTGGCGATGTTGGCCATCGAGAACGTGACCGAGCCGCCGGTGGCGGCTTTGTAGCTGTGCGCATAGAACACCACCGTGCCGGGCTGGGCGGTCTGCGCGCCGTTGGGGCTCAGGGTGTTGGGCGCCACCATGCCGAAGCTGATGCCGGTGCGGGCCAGGCCGGCGCCGGCGGTGTAGCTCACGCTGGGGCGGGTGTAGCTGCCGCCGGTGGTACCGGCCGAGCCGCCGGTGGCGGTGTAGCCGGCCGGCAGCACGGGCGTGAGGACCACGGTGCCGGTGGTGGCGCCGGGAATCCACAGGATGAAGCTGCCGTCGCTGGCCGTGGGCTCGCTGTCCAGCGTGGTCGCGCCCTGCATGGCGTTGACGGTGATGCCGGCCAGGCCGGGCTCGGTGCCGGCCTTCACGCCGTTGTTGGCCGTGCCGCCGCCCGCGCCGTTGTCGGCGAACACATTGCCGCTCAGCGTGCTGCCGTTGTACAGGCCGAAGTTCTGCGGCGCGGGCGGCGCGGCACCGACCGCAAGCTGGATCACGCCGCTCGGGTTCTGGGTGCCGATCCAGCCGGTTGGGTAGGCGGCCGTGATATCGCTCAGGGTGCCGTTGCCGTCCAGGATCAGGCAGTAGCTGCCTTCCGCCACGCTGGACAGGCTGTAGGCGCCGGTGGCGAGGGTGACCGATGCCGCCGCCACGGCCGGGCCGGTGCAGATGCCGCCGGACACAGGCACCAGCTTGACGAACAAGGGGCTGGCACCCCCTATGCCCGACTCGCCGGCTTCCAGGCTGCCGTTGTGGTTCACATCGGCATACACGGTGCCCGCGATCGGCCGGCCGGCGATGCTGGTGACGGGCGCCGCGCAGCCCGCGCTCGGGGTGTTGGCCGCGGTGCAACTGGTGGGCGTGGGCGGCGCGGTGCCGCCTGTCGGGTCCACCGAGGCGTAGTTGGTGGTGGACGCATTGCTGGTGGCGGTCACGGTGATCACCACGGCGGAGGTGCCCCCGCCCGCGGCGAGGCTGCCGCTGTAGTTGCAGGTCACCAGCGCGCCGCCGCCGCCGGCTGCCGAGCACGACCAGCCGGTGCCCACGCCGCTGACGTAGGTCAAGTTGGCAGGCAACTGGTCGGTGATGCGGGCCGTGGTGCTGGCGGCCGTGCCGCTGTTGGTCACCGTCAGGGTATAGGCGCTGTTGCTGAAAACCTGCAGCGCGGGGCTGGGCGCGGATTTGACAAGGCCCAGGATGACAATGGTCGGCGTACTCGTGACCGGGGCGGCGCAACCCGCTGTCGGTGTGTTGGCCGCGGTACAGGTGCTGGGCGTCGGCGTGTTGGTGCCGCCCGTCCGGTCCACCGCCGCGTAGTTGGTCACGCTGGCCGCGCTGGTGGGCGTGACCGTGATGACGACGGCGGCCGTCCCGCCGCCGGTGGCGATGCTGCCGGTGTAGTCGCAGGTCACCAGCGTGCCGCCGCCGCTGGGCGCTGTGGAGCAGGTCCAGCCCGTGCCAACGCCGCTGACATAGGTCAAGTTGGCGGGCAACTGGTCCAGGATGCGGGCCGTGGTGCTCGCCGTCGTGCCTGTGTTGGTGACCGTGAGGGTGTAGGCGCTGTTGCTGCCGACTTTCAAGGCCGGGCTGGGCGCCGACTTGACCAGGTTCAGGATCGCATTGGTAGGGGTGTTGGTCACCGGCGTGGCGCAGCCCACGGGCGTGTTGTTTCCCGTGCAGGTGGACGGCGCGGGCTGGGTGGCATTGCCCACGGAGCCTACCGAGGCGCGGTTGGTGACGGTCGTGGTCGATGTCGGCCTCACCGTGATGTTCAACGTGGCCGTGGTGGTCGCGGTGGTGCTGCTGTAGGTACAGGCCACCAGGGTTCCGGTGCCGCCGGTCGCCGTCGGGCAGGTCCAGCCGGTGCCGGACCAGCCGACATACGTCAGGTTGGCCGGCAACTGGTCTCCTACCGTGGCGGTGAAAAATGGCGTCGAGGTGGATGCCGTCACCGTCAGCGTGTACACGCTGTCCCTGCCCACGGCCAGCGCCGGGCTGGGCTGGGATTTGGTGATCAGCCGTGTCGGATTGAGGGGCGTGATGACGACGGAGCCGTTGCCGCCGTTATTTCCGCTGGCCGGCGCCGTGCCGGTGACCGAAGCGCCGCCGGCGGCACCCGCCGCGGTCACGCTGAAAGCCGTCACCGCAGCGGTGTCGCTGCATGAACTGCCGCCTCTGGCCTGCAGCGTGTTGTTGGTGCCACTGCTGTCCACCAGCTCCGCGCCGCCCGCACCGCCGGGGCAGCCG
>NZ_AKIV01000057.1 GCF_000282655.1 Polaromonas sp. CF318 | reverse complement strand
CTTGAGGGGTTTGGGCGCTCCGGCGGCGGCGCGGCGGCCAGCATCAGCAGCGCCAAGCAGCAGCGCATCGTGCTGGCGGCGCGCCACTACCTGATGCGTTTCGCGAGCCCGCCGCCCTGCCGTTTTGACGTGGTGCTGGTGCAGGGCGCACTCGGTGAAAAGGCGGGCGCCGCCATTGAATGGCTGCCCGCCGCATTCGACGCTTCGTGAACCCTGCCGCCGGTACGAGGGCGCGTGCTTCGTCAGGTCTGGAATTCGCTCGGATGCACGGTTTCGACCATCTTGTTGTCGCGCAGGAAGGTGACGATCCAGTGGCCGAACTTCTGCGTGAAATGCACGGGGATGGCCTGGTTGAGCGCGAGCGCGATGGATTGCCGCACGGGCAGGTCGATGTCGCGCTGGTCCGAGGGCGCAACGTCCACGCGTATCAGCATGAAGGTGTCGCGGTCCTGGAGTTCCACGCTCGGGAACGACCATCTCGCGGCCGTCGCCTGCATAAAGGCGGCGGTCACCTTGCTGACGACCTCGGGATCAAAGACGGGACTGCTCATGTGCGTGGGACTGGCTTGTTAAGTAACCGCATGTGTCGATGATGGCGCAAATTTTCCGCAAGCGGCCGCCGCGCGACTCATTTTTGGAGTGAACCGGGACATAGTTCCTGGAACTAGTTCCGCTTTTGTGCCGCCTTTTGCGAGAGGCTCGCCCGGGAGCGGCTGCTTTTTCGCAAAGCCCTCGATTCTATAAAGTTTGGCGGGGCGGGCCGGTCATCGCGAGCCTGCCGCCGTGCTGGTGTGACGTGGTGCCGACCAACGGCGCGCTGGGCGCTGAGGCCGGCGGCACCACCGAATGGTTGCCTGCGGCGTTCGACGCTCTTGGAGCGTCATGAGCCATTCATCCAGCCGCTTTTGACTGAAAGAAAACGTAAGGTTTGTTTTGCTTAAAAAGAACAGGCAGAGGCACCAGCGGCAGGATTGTCAGTTGGCTTTATGAGTCAAATTGGCATCCGGTCCAATAGGCACGCAGGAAACTTGCTATTAATTTAGTGGCAAACAAGGTGCTTTCCCAAGTTGCCGCGGGTTGGGTCGCAGCCCTTGGCTGCGACGTTTTCGGGTCTTTATTCCCTTTCGGCGTCACCGTTGCCAGTGATAGCCTGTCGTGGCTTTGCGGCAGGCGAGGTGCCCGCAGGGTCGCAAAGGGTTCCCTCCGTGAGTCAATGGCGGCCAATCGCCAGCGTCGCAAGCCGGGGTCCATGCCATTTCAGTGACACCCATCCAAGGGGGCGACATGATCGTTGATGAACTGAGCAGCTTCTACGTTTTGCGTACACCGGACAAGCTGGACGACAACTCACCCCATCCCCGCGTCGTGCCGGCTTATGGCCGAAGCGCGACGAATGAGACCCTGGCGTATCTCAATGACGTCAAGGCCCTGATCCACCAGGGCGACTGGCGCACGCCGCTGAGGGCGCGCATCAAGGTGGAGGCAGCCCTGGGGACCTGGAAGGGCGGGCGTTCGCCGTTTGCCATCGCGTTTGCGCCCCACGTCAAGGCGCTGCGAAAGTTTGCCGAAATCCACAGCGAGGGCCGCGCCCTCGACTATGTGCTCAGCGAGTTCGTCACGCACGGCGCCGCGCTCGGCAGCACCCTGGACAAATGGCTGGGCGAAGAATCGGGCGTTCTGACCGAGGCTTTGCTTCAGATGGCAGCCCAGCGCGCCGCACTGGCCGACGTGCTGCTGGCCGCCGTGCTGTGCAACGATGCCACCGTAGACCGCGAAGGCACGGCCACGACGATTTGCGCGATGGAGTCGATTGAGCGGCTGCTGACTTCGCGGCGCAATCCTGACCGCCTGCTGGCCTGGGAACCCGCCATCCTGCAGGGCATCCTGGTGTTCCCGATTGAAGCGGCGCCGCCCAAGCCTTCCATGTTCGGCAACCTGCGCAAGCGCGACCTGGAGCTGCTCAAGGGCGAGCCTAAATCCACGACGCCGTCCGAGCCGATACGGCCGGTACACCAGTATGTGGGTGACCTGGTGGTAGTCAAGCAGCACCTGCTCTCGTATGCCATGGGTGAAGTCGCTCATGTTGAGAACGTGCTGAAAAGCGAAAATTACCAGCGTTCGTTCCGCAATTTGAAGCGCGACGAGGTCCGGCTGCTCAGCGAAGAGATCCAGGAATCGGTCACCGAGCGCGACCTGCAGTCGACGACGCGTGACGAGTTCAAGCGCGAGTGGTCGGCGCAAAAGCAGGACAGCCTGACCTTGCAGGGCGGCCTCAATGCCATGGTCAGCGGAACGACGGGGACCGGGCAGTACGTGATCACAGCGGGCGCCTCGGCCAGCTACAACCGCAGTACCGAAACGCGTGAAGCCGCCGCCCAGCAGCATGTCGGCGAGATTGTGTCGCGGGTGCAGGAAAAAATCACCGACCGGGTCCGTACCGTGCGCGAGTCGATCACCACCTCGGAAATCCGCGACACGACCACGCACGGCTTCAACAATGTCCAGGGCGACGGGCACATCGTCGGCGTGTACCGGTGGATTGAAAAGAAATACCAGTTGCACCTGATCAACTACGGCCGGCGCCAGTTTTATGAATTCATCATCCCGGAGCCCGCGGCCTTCTGGGCCAGCCTGGAGGGCCTGCGTGCGTCCAGGGCCGCAGGGCCGGCTCCCCTGCCGCCCCTGCTGCCGGGCGAGGGGCAGGGCGCGGCCCCCAGAGAAATCGATTTGGGTGACTTTGCGTTGAGCCGTACGGTGCGCGGCGTGCCGGAGCGGCTTGACGAGCCCGTGCGCTGGCACGACATCGTCACGCTGGCGGGCCAATGGGGCGTGCAGCTGGAGCTTCCGCCCAGGCTGACGGAGCAGGCCCATGGCATGGCATCGCTCACGCCGGATGACAAGCCCGACGAAAAGGCGCTGGCGCATAAATTTCGCGCCAACATCGGCGGCACGGACACCGACTGGTGGGAGTCTCTCAACTCAAAATCCGCCGTACCGGAAGCGGGCATCAAGATCCCGGCCGGCTACGCCGCGGAAGACGGTGAGATCGCGTTCAAGACCTGGCAAAAGGCCCGCCTCAAGCAGCCAGAGCTGGCTTTGCATGAGACCAACTCTTTCGTGCATGAAAACGGCTATGTCACTTTGCTGATGGGTGGGCGCCGCTTCACGCTGATGGTGCCGGTGGCGGGCGCGAACAATGGCGCGGGCGGGTTCGTCTACGGCCTGAACCAGGCGCTCCAGGAGCAGGGCCAGGGAAGGGTGCATCTTGAAGGCGAAGTCTCCATCGGGGTCACCACCACGCTGGAGGCGGCGATGTTTTCCATTCGCCTGGACTGCGTGCGCACGGCCGCCAAAGAGCGTGAGTGGGCGGAAAAGAGCTATGCCGTCTTCATGGATGCCTACCGCGCCCGGCAGGCCGAGCATGCGGCAGCCCTGCAGCGCGCCCAGCTCGACAACGCACGCGTCGACATGGTCCGTCCAGATTCCTTTTACCGGGAAGTGGAGCGCAATGAATTGAAGCGAGCGATCATCGACATGCTGATGGGCCTGCAGCTGCCGAGCCTGGCGGGCAATGTGCTGGCGGCTTCCGGCGACGGCAGCCTGCCGGCCATCAATCGCCAGGCCCTGCCCGCCTACAGCGCCATGATTGATTTTTTCGAACGTGTGTTCGACTGGGCGAACCTGGCTTATCGCTTCGAAGCCTATTTTTATGGCCGCGGCGAGCAATGGGGAGCGCTGGCCACCGCCTATAACGCCGACCCACAGTTCGCGCGCTTCCTGGGGGCTGGGGCCGCGCGTGTGCAGCTGCCTTGCCTGCCCGGCATGGAGCCGCTGGTGGACTTGTATCTCAACGGGCAGTTCCTCAATGATCCGAGCCGGATGGTGCCGTGGTTTTCACGCCAGCAGCCCATCGCCGAAGACCTGGCGCGCGCCGCGCGTGACGGCTTTGCGCTGTCGCCGGGCCGTGTCACCGTCGCGGCCGGCGCGCGGCGGGCGACTGTGCGGGGAAGTAATTTCAGCGAACCCGCGGACCTGCAGCGTGAAGTGCGCATAGGCGGCAAGATCTATGTGATCAAGGCCATCGTCAACCCTTTCACTTTTGAGCTGGACCGGCCGGTCGCCGCCGCGGTCGACGATGCCTTGTTTGAGGTTGGGGGCATTGTTGTCGGTGCGCCCATCGAAATTTCGCTGCCGACCACCCTGGTGGCCATCGATACGCCCACCGTGACCCTGCCGGTTTTCCTCGGCCGTTATGCTTGAGCCCGTTTTTGGCCATCGAGGCAAAGGCGGAGATCGCAAATGCTGACCGAACCCGGGGAGATGGCGCCAGGCCGGCACTTCGTGCTGACCATTCCCGAGCGGGTCCCTGAAACCCGCGGCAGCTATGGCAGCGCCGCTGTGCTTGACTTGCTGAAGGCGGAAGCCGAGCACCCGATGCCGGCGGGTGAGCCTTTGAGGCCGCAGGACCTGCTGCTGGATGTGCATGAGGCCGTACCTGAAACGGGAAAACCTTATGGCTCGCTGATCAAGCTGTCTTTTGACGTGGCCTCCAAAGATCTGGCCATGGAGTTCAAGGCCTGTTGTGAAATGGTTTTTTCAATCTACGGCCGTGCGGCTTTCGAGGCGATCCATGACGCCATCGTCGGTGTCGCGCCCTGGCCAATCAAAGAGTTCGGCCTGCGCGGTGACCCTCCGATGGTGCTGCATCCGGAATCGCCGCGCCGCAAGCTGTTCAATCTCTGGGCGCAGGAGCGCGGGCAGACCAAGCAGCGCATCGCGCAGATACAGGCGGTGATGGCTACCGACATCGCACTGTTCGCGCGCGTCCGCCTTGCGCGGTCGAGTGTGGAGGTGCTGCGGGAGGCTTCGCTGCTGTTTGAGTTGGGCGACAGCGCTGATCCCGGCAAGCAGGAGGCGGCTTTTCGGGGCCTGCCGGGGCTCGCCGACCCTTATCCGCTCAAAGCCGGCCGGCTTGAGCGGCTTTTTCAGACCCTGCTCGATATCGCCGAGCGGAAAGCCCGGCTTGAGAAGATCACCCAGGATGCGAACCGCAAGGGCCTGGCCGTGGCGCTGACCGCGACGACGAGTTATCACAACCCCGGCGCGTTCAAAGACGCCGAAGCCGCATCGCTGGCCGCCCGGCAGGTGCGCAATGAGCAGCTTGCGGCGTTCGCCGTCGAGCTGGCCCGGATCGGCCTGGAAATGCCCATCATGTTCAGGCTGCACGCCACCGACCTGCCGGCCATGGCGATGAACCTGCAGCTCGATCAGCCGCACCGGTCGGCGGCGCAAAACGCGGTGGATTTTTTCCGCTACCTGTTTCCGCGCCGCGAAATCTGGCTGCAGCTGGAAAAAGTGATCGATGCCTCGCGCGAGGTCGGCGCTGAGTTGCAGGAAAGCCCGGACAAGGTCTGGGCCTACCCGTTTCTGGTGCACGGCTACCTGGAGGACGTGGCCATTGAACCCGGGACCCTGGCCTATGCCGCTGCCGAAGGCCGATTGGCCGAGGAGGGCGAGCCGTCCCTTCTGCAAAAGGCCTCGATGGCGGCCGGGACCGGTGAGCTGATGGCCATGGCGCTGGGCTCGGGCGAAGTGCCGCCTGTGGCTGCGACCATCGCGATTGTTTCCACGCTCCTGGGTGTGGCGTCGACGGCCGAGGAAGAATACAAAAAGTGGCGCGAGCGGGCCGCGTCCTGGACGCATGTCGACCCAGGCAAAAGCTTGGCCGCGGGACCGGGCTATGCCTGGTCGGTCTTCAACGTCGCGATGACGGCCATCGACGTGGTGGGACTCAAGGGCAATGCCAAATTGCTCAAAGGTAAAGGCGCGGCATCGCCATGAGTACGGGCGGCGGAGAGCAGCAGGTGCGAAAGGCCACGGCCGCGGCATTCCAGCTGCCTTTCGGGTTCTCCGTGGTGCTGGGCCGCAGTTGGCGCTCCATCTTCACGCCGCTGATGGGGTTGTCGCCCGAAGTGGCCCGTGCGGCCGACTTCTACATCAAGGCCGCCGTCCGGCTTCGCCGTCATGCGTCCGAAGGCAGTTTTCTGGCCTATCTAGAGGCCGCGCTCAGGTTGGACGGAAAGCTTGAAGGTTTGAGCGGTGACTACCTGGAGCCCATCTTTCGCGACGTGGAGACGCGCTGCCTGGCTTATCAGACCCTGGGCCCGAAGGGGGTGAAACTGCCGCAGGTGCGTCCCCGCAAGGTGTTCCAGGACCGCCTGGACGTTCTGCGCGAGGTTGACGTGGCGCATATGCAGAGCCGTTTCAATCGCAATTTGCACCAGGTCGACAAGGACTTGCGCGAGGCGCGCCAGCTGGATCTGTTGCCCGCATTCCGGAAACTGGGCAGTGTCATCGGGCCGGATTTTGACGAGGCCTGGGCGCCGATTTTTGAGTACCTGGCAAAACACGAAGCCGGCATTGCCGCGGCGATGAACAGGCTGAAAAATGCGGGTGGCCAGGGCCAGGACGTATTGGCGCAGGCTGCGAAGTCGGTGCAGGGCTATCGCAGCAAGATCAAGGGACTGCTGGGCGAGGCCTATGTGCGCAAGTGGAGGCACTGGCTGGACATGAAAAGTGTGCTCAGGGAGATGGCCGAAGTCCGCGTGCTTGAACTCAACCGTGCCGCGCGCATCAATGGCCAGGACGTGGTCTGGTCGCTTCTGGAGGTACCGCCGGGCAAGGTCCGCCTGGACAGCCAGGAGACCTGGGACGAAGCCCTGCTGATCGTCGAGGAGGCGCGCGGTGGTGCTCCCTATCGCCGTGCCGATGTCTTCGCGACCGCGCAGGTCAAGGTTGAGGAAGACCTTTCTGCGTTGATGCAAAGCTGGAAAGACGAGCTGCGTGAAGGCAGTTTTTTCAGCAAGAAGCAGGCATCGGCCTTACCCGTCGTGTCCATCGAGCACAAAGGCGGCGGCACGGACCTGTTTTTTGTCGTGCCGCCGGACCCGAACCACCGCCCGATCCGCTGGGCGTTTGCCCCTGAAGGCGTCAACATCCCGATGGCTGATGTCAGATTGCTGGAGCGCGCCGGACTTCAGGTGATTACCCGGGAGATCAACCGCCCCATCGCCGACTTCAACGTGGTCGCCGACGGGCTGATGCATTCGCTGACGCTTCCGGCGCCGTAAAAAAACGGCCTCTGCCTGCTGTCACCCGCTTTAACAATTCACCCTGGAAAAGCGGGCCAATCCCGGGTACAAAAGCGGTTTTCGCCTCTGTAAGTTCTTGATTTGCATAGGGCGTGCCGTTGGATTGACGGCTTGCCATTCGGCCGTCACGATCAGGAGCAATCCTGACCCGCTATCATTGACGCCATGCTTGAACAACGCATTGAACAGCAGTTTATCGACAGCGCCGACCTCAAGTACCAGGCCGCCCAGGTGCTTTCCAAGCCGGTCGCGGCGGCGGTGCAGGCCATATTGGCCAGCGTCACCAGCGGCGGCAAGGTGCTGGCCTGCGGCAACGGCGGATCGGCCGCCGACGCCCAGCATTTCGCCGCCGAGTTCGTCGGCCGCTATGAGCGCGAAAGGCCCGAACTGGGCGCGATCGCACTGACGACGGACAGTTCCATCCTCACCGCGATTGCCAACGACTACGATTTTTCGGTGATCTTCTCCAAGCAGGTCCGCGCGCTGGGCGTCGCCGGCGATGTGCTGCTGGCCATCAGCACCAGCGGCAACTCGGCCAATGTGCTGGCCGCCATTGAGGCCGCCCACGAGCGCGAGATGACCGTGGTGGCCCTGACGGGCCGGGGCGGCGGCAAGATCACCCACGCCCTGCGTGAAACCGATGTGCATATCTGCGTGCCGCATGAGCGGACCGCGCGTATCCAGGAAGTGCACCTTCTTGTCCTGCATTGCATTTGCGATGGCGTGGACACCCAGTTACTTGGCGACCAGGAGACCTCTGTATGAAATGTGTTTCGTTTAAACGGCTGACTTTGACCCTCGTCACGGCCACCTTGGTGGGCGGCAGCCTGACGGCCTGCTTCCCGCTGGTGGTGGGCGGCGTCGCGGGCGGCGCGCTGGTGGCGACCGACCGCCGCACCTCCGGCGCGCAACTCGAGGACGAGGGCATAGAGCTGCGCGCGACCAGCCGCATCCGCAGCAATGTCGGCGAGCGTGTGCACGTCAATCTGACCAGCTACAACCGGCAGGTGCTGCTCACCGGCGAGGTGCCGAATGCGCAGGACAAACAGCTGGTCGAGCAGATCGTCGCACGCGTGGAAAACGTGAGCTCCGTGGTCAACGAACTGTCCATCATGGGCAACTCGACCCTGACGCAGCGCTCTTCCGACGCCCTGGTCACCGGCCGCGTCAAGGCCATGCTGCTCGATGCGCGCGACCTGTCCTCCAACGCTTTCAAGGTGATCACGGAGCGCGGCACGACCTACCTGATGGGCCGTGTCACGCAGCGCGAGGCCGACCGCGCCACCGAGGTGGTGCGCTCCACGCCCGGCGTGCAGAAGGTCATCCGCATTTTCGAGATCATCAGCGAAGAAGAGTTGGCGCGCATGCTGCCGTCCAAGCCCGCCGCGCAGCCGGCCCAAGGCGCCAAGCCCGCGGGCAGCTGAAGCCCTGAGGCAAAGCGGCCGCACCGGGCAAGCCGGTGCGGCCGCTTTTTTTTGCCCGGACTTATTTAAGGCGCTTGATCAGGCTCGAAGTGTCCCAGCGCCGGCCGCCCATGGCCTGCACGTCCGCGTAGAACTGGTCCACCAGGGCGGTGACCGGCAGCCGGGCCCCGTTGCGCTTGGCCTCGTCCAGTACCAGGCCCAGGTCTTTGCGCATCCAGTCGACGGCGAAACCGAAATCGAACTTGTCGGCCACCATGGTCTTGCCGCGGTTGTCGAGCTGCCAGCTTTGCGCCGCGCCCTTGCCTATCACCTCCAGCACCTGGTTCACGTCCAGCCCGGCTTTCTGGCCGAAGGCCACCGCTTCGCTCAAGCCCTGCACCAGGCCGGCGATGCAGATCTGGTTGACCATCTTGGTGAGCTGGCCCGCGCCGCTGGCACCCATCAGCGTAAAGGCCTTGGAAAACGCCATGCCGGCGGGTTTGACGGCGTCGAAGGCCGCGGCGTCGCCGCCGCACATCACGGTGAGCGCGCCGTTTTGCGCGCCGGCCTGGCCGCCCGATACCGGGGCGTCGATGAACTGCAGGCCCAGCCTGGCCGCCGCCGCGTAGAGTTCACGCGCGACATCGGCCGAGGCCGTGGTGTGGTCGACAAAAATGGCGCCCGGCTTCATGCCGGCAAAGGCGCCGTCCGCGCCCAGCGTGACGGCGCGCAGGTCGTCGTCATTGCCGACGCAGCAAAACACGATGTCGGCGCCGGCGACGGCCAGGCGCGGCAGGGCGGCCTGGGCCGGCTTGCTCGTCGAGGTGAATTCGGCGACCCAGGCGGCGGCCTTGGCCGCGCTGCGGTTGTAGACCGTGACGCTGTGGCCGGCCAGCGCCAGGTGGCCGGCCATGGGGTAGCCCATGACGCCCAGGCCCAGGAAGGCGACCTGGCGGGGGGAAGAGGGCTCGTAGGTTTTGGGGGTGGTGCTGGACATGGGAATGGATTCAGGAACGGGATGCGTGAGGAAGAAGCGGAAGGGGGCCGCGCCGGCGCGAAGCCGGCGCCTGGCGCCTTAAACGATGGCGAAGTTTTCGGTGCCGGCCGACAGGTCGGTCGACTTGGCGCGCTGCGAATTGAGCTTGATCTGCAGGCGCAGGTCGTTCACCGAGTCGGCGTTGCGCAGGGCGTCTTCGTAGGTGATGAAATGGCTTTCAAAGGCGTCGTACAGGGCCTGGTCGAAGGTCTGCATGCCCAGGTTGCGGCTCTTTTTCATGATCTCCTTGATCTCGGAGACCTCACCCTTGAAGATCAGGTCGGAGATCAGCGGCGAGTTGAGCATGACTTCGACCGCGGCGAAGCGGCCTTTGCCGTCCTGCTTGGGCACCAGGCGCTGCGAGATCATGGCCTTGAGGTTGAGCGACAGGTCCATCAGCAGCTGGGTGCGGCGTTCTTCGGGGAAGAAGTTGATCACGCGGTCCAGCGCCTGGTTGGCGCTGTTGGCGTGCAGCGTGGCCAGGCACAAGTGGCCGGTTTCGGCGAAAGCGATGGCGTGCTCCATGGTTTCGCGGTCGCGGATCTCACCCATCAGGATCACGTCGGGCGCCTGGCGCAGCGTGTTTTTCAGGGCCGCTTCCCAGCTGTCGGTGTCCAGGCCCACTTCGCGCTGCGTGATCACGCAGTTCTTGTGCGCGTGGACAAACTCCACCGGGTCTTCAATCGTGATGATGTGGCCGTAGGACTGCTCGTTGCGCCAGTCCACCATGGCGGCCAGCGTGGTGGACTTGCCCGAACCGGTGGCGCCGACCAGGATGGTCAGGCCGCGCTTGCTCATTACCACATCCTTGAGCACCTGGGGCACGCCCAGCCCGTCGATGGTGGGCAGCGTCGCCGGAATCGTCCGCATGACCATGCCGACCTTGCCCTGCTGGATGAAGGCGTTCACGCGAAAACGCCCCACGCCGGGCGGCGAGATCGCGAAGTTGCATTCCTTGGTGCGCTCAAACTCCGCCGCCTGCTTGTCGTTCATGATGGAACGCGCCAGCGCCAGCGTGTGGTTGGCGTTCAGCGGCTGGGGCGACACCTTGGTCACCTTGCCGTCCACCTTCATGGCCGGCGGAAAGTCACCCGTGATGAACAGGTCGCTGCCGTTGCGGCTGACCATGAGTTTGAGCAAATCGTTGATGAATTTACTGGCCTGGTCGCGTTCCATGAACGACTCCTAAAAAATGATGCCCCCACGCTTGTCGCTTCGCGTACTGTGCTGCCCCCCGAGGGGGCCGCTGCGCCTGCGGCCCGGCAAAG
>NZ_AKIV01000056.1 GCF_000282655.1 Polaromonas sp. CF318 | reverse complement strand
TTTGCCGGGCCGCAGGCGCAGCACCCCCTCGGGGGGCAGCGCATTACACGAAGTCGAAGACGCAGTGAAAAGCGTGGGGGCTCAATTACTCAGAGCGGGTTTGTGTAATGGAGGCTGCCGCCAGCAGCTGGGTCCTCACACCCACGGCAAGCTGCTTGAACAGCGGCATGGAAGCCGCGGCGACCGGGATGGCCTCGCTTTGTTTGGCGATCATCATCGGGTCCTGGTGCACGCCGTTGACGCGGAATTCAAAATGCAGGTGCGGGCCGGTGGCCCAGCCAGTGCTGCCGACCAGGCCTATGGTCTGGCCCTGGCTCACGTTCTGGCCTTTTTGCACCATGAGTTTGCTCAGGTGGGCATAGACGGTTTCGTGGCCGTTGCGGTGCCGGACGAAAACCACGTTGCCATAGCCGTTCTGCACGCCGGAGAATTCGACCACGCCGTCGCCGACGGTGCGCGCGGGCGTGCCGGTGGGAGACGCGAAATCGGTGCCCAGGTGGGCGCGCCACTTTTGCAGGATGGGGTGAAAGCGCATCGAAAAGCCGCTGCTGATGCGCGAGAACTCGACCGGCGAGCTCAGGTAGGCACGGCGCAGGCTCTGGCCGTCGAGCGTGTAATAGCCGCCCTTGTGGGCGGCGCCGTTGGCGTCCAGCCCCGGGGGCTGGAACCACATGGCCTGGTAGGGCCTGCCGGCGTTGACGAATTCGGCCGACAGCACGCGGCCGGTACGCAGCGGCTCGCCGTCGGCTTCCAGGGACTCATAGACCACGTTGAAGCGGTCGCCCTTGCGCAGCGCGCGGCGGAAATCGATGTCGCTGGAGAAAATTTCGGCGATCTGCACGGCCACGCCGTCGGGGATGCGGGCATCGTCGGTGGCGGCGAACAGCGAGGTCTGGATGCTGCCGCTGGACAGGCGCGCGGTGGCGACGTACGGCGCGGTTTCAACGCGGGAGGTAAAGCCGGTGGCGCCGCGCTCGACGACCAGGCGCTTGAACGTCGTTTCGTCGTCGGTGGGCCAGCGCATGCTGAGCTTGAGCAGTTGCTGGCTGTCGCTGGCTTCGGCCGTCACGTTCTTGCCGGCGCGGCCCGACAGCAGCAGGCGCGCATTGGCGTCGCTGCGCAGGAAGGCGGCGGCCGCGCTGTCGTCGATGTTCAGGCGCTTGAGCAGGGAGTCGGCGGTGTCGCTGCTGCGCGTGCTCTCGGTGCGGAACAGCTTGAAGCGGAAATCGGTCAGGGAATCGGTCTGGACCTGTGTGGGCAGGGACTCCACCGCTTCGAGCACCTGGCGCACCGGCAGGTCGGCGGCGTCGGGTGCCATGGGCGCCACACCGAAGGCCGTGACGCCCGTGCCCAGCAACAGGACTGCGAGGCTGGCGGCAACACGCTTGGGGTGGCGGCGAAGGCTGTGGGCGGCGGGAAGCAGTATCTGGGAAGGGGTTGGCAGTTTCAAGACAAAATTCCCAACAAAAATGCATCGGGCGCTGCGGAGCGCCGGACTGCTGTATAAAACAATGGAGAGCTTTGATGGCCAGCCCTGGATTGAAGGGGTGGGGCCTGAGCCATCCAGACGATGTGGTTCCTGATCAGCAATTTGCAGGCCAACTAAAATGGCGCGCTGGATGCAGGAGAGCCGCCAGTATATCTGTCGGACAATCCCCCGACATGTGAAAAACCCTTATGAATCAAGCGCTTGTTACAAAATACCCCATCACCGACCGTGTAAAGATGGGCCTCGCAACCACCCTGAGAGGCTGCGAAGAACTGATCCCGGAAAACGATTGGATACAAAAACTGGCCAAATCCGAGGCCACCGGGGTTCCGCTGCGCATCAAGCTGGGCCTGGATCCGACCGCGCCTGACATTCATGTCGGCCACACCGTGGTGCTGAACAAAATGCGTCAGCTCCAGGATTTGGGCCATACAGTCATTTTTCTTATAGGCGACTTCACCAGCCTGATCGGCGACCCTTCGGGCCGCAACAGCACGCGCCCGCCGCTCACGCCCGAACAGATCAAGGTCAATGCCGAGACCTACTACCGCCAGGCCAGCCTGGTTCTGGACCCGGCCAAAACCGAAATCCGCTACAACAGCGAATGGAGCGAGCCGCTGGGCGCCACCGGCATGATCCAGCTGGCCTCGCGCTACACCGTGGCCCGCATGATGGAGCGCAACGACTTCCATGACCGCTTCAAGGCCGGCACGCCCATCAGCGTGCATGAGTTTTTGTACCCGCTGATGCAGGGCTACGACTCGGTGGCGCTCAAGAGCGACCTCGAGCTCGGCGGCACCGACCAGAAGTTCAACCTCCTGATGGGCCGCCACCTGCAGCAGGAATACGGGCAGGAGCCGCAGTGCATCCTGACCATGCCCTTGCTCGAAGGCCTGGACGGCATTGAAAAAATGTCCAAGAGCAAGAACAACTACATCGGCATCAGCGAGGACGCCAACACCATGTTCGCCAAGGTGCTGTCGATCTCCGACGTGCTGATGTGGAAGTGGTACACGCTGCTGTCCTTCAAGAGCGAAGCCGACATCGCGGCCCTCAAGGCCGAGGTCGACGGCGGGCGCAACCCCAAGGACGCCAAGGTCGCGCTGGCCAAGGAAATCACCGCGCGCTTTCATTCAACCGCCTCGGCCGAGGCCGCCGAGCAGGACTTCATCAACCGCAGCAAGGGCGGTGTGCCCGACGAGATTCCCGAGGTGTCGCTGACCGGCGCACCCATGGGCATTGGGGCGCTGCTGAAAGCCGCGGGCCTGGCGCCTTCGGGCAGCGAAGCTACGCGCCTGATCGACGGCGGCGGCGTGCGCGTGGACTCCAGCGTGGTCAGCGACAAGGCGCTCAAGCTGGCGGCCGGCACCTATGTGCTGCAGGTCGGCAAGCGCAAGTTCGCGCGCGTGACGCTGGGTTGATTGAGCCCGGCGGGCGGGCGCACTGGAGGAGAGCGAAAATCGCCTGCCCGCTAATTGGGCCGCCCAGGTTTTTCCTTGATTTCATCGCTTTCGGCAATCGGGGGGACAACCGTCTCCTTGAGAGCCACGCATTCCGGAATCGGCTGTAAGCCAGCTTGACCCAGCTCAACAAAGCCTTTCTCTATAGAGGCCGCCGGGGCGGTTATAGAAACGCAGGTATTGACGCCAAATACCTCTTTCGCCGCCAGGTACAGGGTGCGCCCAGACTCTGTGTGGATCACGTATTGGCTGTGGGCGGCTGTTCCCATCAGGTCGGCCAACAGCAAACCAAAAAGCCCGCCCATGGCTTGGGTGTAGTCCTGGTTGATCACAAAGCGGGACTGCTTTGCCACGTCGTTACGTTCAGCGATCCGTCCTGTCACGGTTGCTGCGGACTCTTGAGCCCCAGCGTCAGCAGAGTAGATCCATGCTGCGACCAGCATGCCCATCACGACGGCGCCAACGCCCGTTTTTTTACGGATCTGCGTCGGGTCCATCAGCGAACCTCGATGGTGACGCGCCGGTTGCGCGGCTCGTCGACCTCATCGGCCGTCGGCACGGCAAGCTCGCGCTCACCCCGGCCCGCGGCCTCAATGCGCGCCGCCGGGAACTGGCGATCAGCCAGCATCTGGCGCACCTGCTGCGCGCGCTGGGCCGAGAGGGCGTCGTTGCTGGCGCCCGAGCCCACGGTGTCGGTATGGCCGGTGATCACCATGTCACCGCCGCTGCGGGCCAGCGCCGCGGCCAGCACCTGTTCCAGCACCAGTTGCGATTCGGCCGTGAGCACCGTGCCGCCGGCGTCGAAATACAGCGTGTAGCGCTGCGGCCGGGGCGGCGCCATGTCGAACAGCGAGCGGTGTTCGGCCAGTACCTTGGCCGGGTCGGCCTGATCCAGCCGCGGCGCACCGCCGGCGCCCGATGCCGCGGTGGCGCGCTGGTAGGGCTGGGACACGGTGGTCTCGGCGCCGGCGCCCGCCTTGGCGCGCACCACCACGGCGGACGGCGCACCGCCTTCCTGCGGCAGCAGCACAACGCGGGTGCTGGGAGCCGAACAGGCCGCCAGCAGCAAGGCGAGCGTGACGGGGATCAAAAGGCCAGGACGGCCGCTCATGGCTGCTCGTCCGCCTGCACGATGAAGTCCGTCCCGCGCACGCCGACAAAGGCGAATTGCGTCTCGATGCGCACCGCTTCCGGGTGCGACTTGCCGAGCAGGCCGGTGATCATGCGCAGCGAGCCCTTGAGCAGCGAGGCCAGCAAGTTGCCTTCATGGGTGGTGGCGTCAAAGCTGAAGGCCGTGAGCTCCATTTGCGAAGACGGCCCGAGCACCAGCGTGCTGCCGTCGCGCAGCACCACGCTGGCGGCGGAGTCGGGGCCGGTCGTGATGCGCCCGCCGGGCAGCAGCGCGTCGCCGGCCTGCGCCGCCCGCGCCGCCTCGCCCGGCGCTTGCAGTAACTGAACGCCGCCTTTGAGCGTCTTGAGGAAGCCGGCTTGCCGGATGGCGGCTTCAACAGGGGCGGCCGGGACGGCCGCAATACCTGGGGGTTCGGTGATGGGGGATGAGGTGCTTGCCGACGGGGCCTGCGCGTGCGCGCCGGCCGCAGCCAGCGCCAGCGCGGTGGCTGCGATCAGATGCGGATAGGACATTGTTGTTTTTACTCCGGCGGCCATTGTCGCATTGGCGACCGGAGCTTGCGGCGCCCGGGCGGCGCCGCCTGCCGCGCGGGCTCAGGGTGCGGGCGAGGCCAGCGGCTTGCCTTTTTCGACGACGTAAACGCCGACCAGCTTGATGGGCGCATTGGTGGTGTTGTGGGCATCGTGCACCACACCGGCCGGAATGACGAAGGACTCGCCCGCCTTGACCTGGCGCGGCGGCTGGCCGTCGATCAGCAGGGTGGCCTCGCCTTCGAGCACATAGCTGATTTCGTCGCCGGGATGGGTGTGGCGGCCGGCCTTGGCGCCGGGCGCCACGTCGACGCGAGCCACCACGGCCTCACGCCCGGGCACGGACACGTCGGCTTTGCCGACAAGCGTGCGCGTCAGGCCCGAGGCCTGCGCGAACAAGGCGCCGGCCGACATGGCCAGCACGGTGCCCAGCACCAGGGCGACGCTGCGTTTCTGGATCTTCATGGGTGTTTCCTCAGGAGTGGTTCATTGTGTTTGATCACGCGCGGCAATTGCGGCGCGCACCCATGCTAGCGGCCGCGCCGGGTGCCGGCCTTGGGAACAACCCTTGGCGCCATCACCCTCGTACACAATAGCGCCATGAACTCGACCACCTTCCAGGCCCTGACGCCGCAGCGCATGCTGCTGGCCTCGGTGGCCGTCGCGGTGCTCACCATCGCGCTGAAGACCACGGCCTGGTACATCACCGGCTCGGTGGGGCTGTTGTCGGATGCGATGGAGTCCTTCGTCAACCTGGCCAGCGCACTGTTCGGCCTGGCCATGGTCACCATCGCGCAGCGGCCCGCCGACGACGACCACCCCTACGGCCACCACAAGGCCGAGTATTTTTCCTCCGGCTTTGAAGGCGCGCTGATCATAGGCGCGGCGGCGGCCATCATCTGGGCCGCGGCCCACCGCATCCTGAACCCGCAGCCGCTCGAAAAAATGGGCTGGGGCCTGGCGCTGGCTGTGGGCAGCTCGGCCCTCAACGGCCTGCTGGCCTGGGTGATGTTCCGCGTGGCCAGGGCGCACCGCTCGATCGCGCTGGAGGCCGACGCCAAACACCTGGTGACCGACGTCTGGACCTCGGCGGGCGTGGTGGTCGGCATAGGCGCGGTGATCGCGACGGGCTGGCTCTGGCTGGACGCCGTGGTCGCGATAGGCGTGGCCATCAACATTCTGTGGGAAGGCTGCCAGCTGGTGTGGCGCTCTTCTCAAGGCCTGATGGACGAAGCCGTGGAGCCCGAGGTGATGGCCGAGATCCAGAAAGTGCTGCAAGACTTCGGCCATCCCACCATCCGCTTTGACCACCTCAGCACGCGCCGCGCCGGCCAGCGGCGTTTTGTCGATCTGCACATGCACATGCCGGCCAGCTGGTCGCTGGGACGGGCCGCGGCGGTACGCGCCAGCGTCGAGCAGGCCCTGATGAGCGCTGTGCCCGGCCTGCGCGCCACCATCCAGTTGCTGCCCAGCGACGTGGAAGCGCATTTTGACGACGAGGCCGATCTGATCTAAAGGCCGGCATCTGCCTCGATAATTTCCCAGCCCTTTTTCGCCCAGGAGCTTTCATGAAACGCATCTTGCTTCCCGCCCAAGCCCTTGCCTGCGCTCTGTTGACCTTCACAGCGCACGCAGCGGACATCGCAGTCCTCAGTGCCGGCGCCATCGAGCCGGGCCTGAAGGCCGCGGCCGCCGCGTTTGAAAAGCAGACCGGCCACGGCGTGAAGATCACCTTCAACACCGCGCCCGAACTCAGAAAACGCATGGAATCCAACCCGGCCTTTGACGTGGTGATCGCGCCGCCCGCCGTGATCGGCGAATTCGCGTCGGCCAGCAAGCTGGCCGAAACACGCGCCAACGTCGGCCGTGTCGGCATGGGCGTCGCCGTGCGCGAAGGCGCGACCGCGCCCGACATCAGCAGCGCCGAGGCGCTGAAGCGCTCGGTGCTGGCCGCCGATTCGCTGGTGTTCAACCGCGCGTCCACCGGCCTGTACCTCGAAGGCCTGCTCAAAAAGATGGACGTCTATGCGCAGGTCGAGGGCAAAACCACGCGCTATCCCGATGGCGCCGCCGTGATGGAACACGTCATCAAGGGCAAGGGCCAGGAGATCGGCTTCGGCGCGATCACTGAAATTCTGCTCTACCAGGGCAAGGGCCTGAAGTTCGTCGGCCCGGTGCCGGCCGAGGTGCAGAACTACACCTCTTACACCGCCGCGCCGCTGGCATCCGGCAAGCAGCAGGAACTGGCCCAGCAGTTCGTGAGTTTTCTCGCGGGGCCGGTGGGCAAGCCGCTGTTCGTCGCGGCCGGCGTGGGCGACTGATGAAAGCCTTGCTGCAGCGTGTGGCCGAGGCCCGCGTGGTGATTGAAGGCGAGACCGTCGGCCGGATCGGGCCCGGGCTGCTGGTGCTGGTATGCGCCGAGCGCGGCGATGGCGAAGCGCAGGCCGACAAGCTGCTGGCCAAGATACTCAAGCTGCGCATCTTTTCCGACGAGGCCGGAAAAATGAACCTGTCGGTGCAGGACGTCCAGGGCGGCCTGCTCGTCGTCAGCCAGTTCACGCTGGCGGCCGACGCCTCGGGCGGCAACCGGCCCAGCTTCACCGGCGCGGCGGCGCCCGAAGAGGGCCGCCGGCTCTACGACCATTTTGTGGCACAGGCGCTGGCACTGCACCCCGAGGTGCAAACCGGGCGGTTTGCCGCCGACATGAAGGTGCACCTGGTCAATGACGGGCCGGTGACCATTCCACTTCAGATTGACCCGGCCGCCTGACAAGGAAAGGCTGAGGTATAAACCGGCAAGTGAATCCGGCGGCAGCTAATGTCTCGCGGCCGACTCAGCTCGCACACTCTTTAGGCTGCCCATGATCCGTTTTGTCGTCGCCACGCGCTCCAGTTTTGACAACTTCTTCACTGAAACCGCGCTGGGCCGCTCGCTGGCCCTCTATTACCCGCTGGGCGGCATACAGGTGCGGGTATTTGAAAGCAATACCGCCGGCCTGCCCTCCGTCTACAACCAGGCCATCGAGGAGGCGCGGGAGCAGCCGGCATTGCTGGTTTTTTGCCATGACGACCTGCACCTTTGCGACTTTTTCTGGGCCGACCGCTTGCGGGAAGGCATCCAGAAATACAACATTGTCGGCCTAGCCGGCAATTTGCGCCGCGTGCCGCGCCAGCCAGGCTGGGCCTTTATTGATGAAAAACTCACCTGGGATGCACGCGAAAACCTGAGCGGCGTGGTGGGCCACGGCGATGGCTTCCCCTCCTCCAACCTCAGCGTCTTTGGCCCGTCGGGCCAGCCGGTCAAGCTGCTGGACGGTTTGTGGCTGGCCTGCGAGAGCCAGCTGCTGATCGACAAAGGCCTGCGCTTTGACGAGCGTTTCAATTTCCATTTTTACGACCTCGACTTTTGCCGTGAAGCCGAGAAGCTGGGGCTCAGCATGGGCACCTGGCCGATTTCCGTGGTGCACCAGAGCAGTGGCGTCTTCGGCACCCCGTCCTGGCGCGCCGGTTACGCGGCCTATATGGACAAGTGGAAGTCCTGAGAATCTGTTCGCGGCCTCAACGGGGCCGGAACCTCAGCGATAGGGGTTCTTGAAACCCAGCCCCGCGAGGATGCGGATTTCCTCCGCCTCCATGGCTTCGGCGTCTTGCTCGCCGGTCTCATGGTCCCAGCCCTGGGCGTGCAAGGTGCCGTGCACCAGCAAATGGGCGTAGTGGGCCTGCAGCGTCTTGCCGTTGTCTTTCGCCTCTTTGGCCACCACGGGCGCGCACAGCACCAGGTCGGCCGTCACGACGGGCGCCTGTGTGTAGTCAAAGGTCAGCACATTGGTGGCGTAGTCGCGCCGGCGGTAGCCGCGGTTCAGCGCCTGGCCTTCCTCGGCATCCACGATGCGCACGGTGATCTCGCCGTCATGCGCGAGCGCATGGCGTATCCAGCGGGCCACGCTGTGGCGCGGCAGGGCCGCGCGATGGCGCGCGGCATTCTTCAGCTCGCCGAACTGCAGCGACAGGCTTAATTGCTTAAGAGCCATTACGGCTCCTTGCGCTGGCGCGGCGGGCCGGCGCCGCCACCGGTTCAGCGACGCCCTCCTCCGCGAGGGCCGGCCGACCCGGTGATTTGTCATACGCATCGACGATGCGCGCCACCAGCGGGTGACGTACCACGTCGGAACTGGTCAGGCGGGTAATGGCAATGCCCTTGACGCGCCTGAGCACGCGCTCGGCATCCACCAGGCCGCTGAGCTGGGTGCGCGGCAAGTCGACCTGGCTCACATCGCCCGTCACCACCGCCTTGCTGCCGAAGCCTATCCGCGTGAGGAACATCTTCATCTGCTCGGGCGTGGTGTTTTGCGCCTCATCGAGGATGACAAAGGCGTGGTTCAGCGTGCGGCCGCGCATAAAGGCCAGCGGCGCGATCTCGATCTGCTGGCGCTCAAACGCCTTTTGCACGCGCTCAAACCCCATCAACTCGTGCAGCGCGTCGTACAGGGGGCGCAGGTAGGGGTCGACCTTCTGGCTCAGGTCGCCCGGCAAAAATCCCAGGCGCTCGCCGGCCTCGACCGCGGGGCGCGTCAGCACGATGCGCTGCACGGTGCTGCGTTCCAGCGCATCGACCGCGCAGGCCACGGCCAGGTAGGTCTTGCCGGTGCCGGCCGGGCCGATGCCGAAGGTGATGTCGTGCGTGGCGATGTTTTCCAGGTAGGTGCCCTGGTTGTTGGTGCGGGCGCGCAGGTCGGCGCGCCGGGTCGACAGCGTGATTCCGCCGTCGGGCGCGGTGCTCAGGGCCGTGTCGCCGGCCAGCATCAGCTGCACGGTTTCGGGCTCTATGGGCCGCTGGGCGATTTCGTACAGGGCCTGGAGCACCTCCAGCGCCAAAGTCGCCTTGACTTTGGTGCCGTCGATCTTGAACTGCTCAAAGCGGTGCGCGATCGTGACATCCAGCGCCGCCTCTATGGTGCGGATATGGCTGTCCATGGGTCCGCACAAGTGACCCATGCGGGTGTTGTTGGGCGGCGTGAAGGTGTGGCGAAGGATCAAGGCGGTGGATTTCCTGAAAAACTCAAAACACCGGCGCCGGGCACCGGTCAAAACCTAATTGTCCGCCCAAACGGACGCCCGCGCCTGACTGATAAGATTTGCCCATGATTGGAAGACTCTCAGGCCAGCTGGCCGAAAAAAATCCCCCGGAGATCCTGGTGGACTGCAACGGCGTCGGCTATGAGGTGCTGGTGCCCATGAGCACCTTCTACAACCTGCCCGGCCTGGGCGAAAAAGTCAGCCTGCTGACGCACTTCGTGGTGCGCGAAGACGCGCAAATCCTCTACGGCTTCGGCAGCGCCACCGAACGCGCCGCCTTCCGCCAGCTGATCAAGATCTCCGGCGTGGGCCCGCGCACCGCGCTCAGCGTGCTCAGCGGCATGAGCGTCGAGGAACTCTCGCAGGCGGTGACCCAGCAGGAAGCCGGACGCATCATCAAGGTGCCCGGCATCGGCAAAAAAACCGCCGAGCGCCTGCTGCTCGAACTCAAGGGCAAGCTGGGCGCCGATATCGGCGTGCAGGTCAGCGTGGCCAACGACGCCCAATCCGACATCCTGCAGGCCCTGGTGGCGCTGGGCTACAGCGACCGCGACGCCGCGCTGGCGCTCAAGGCCCTGCCCAAGGACATCGGCGTGAGCGACGGCATCAAGCTGGCGCTGAAGGCATTGGCGAAATAGTCCCGGTAAGCCAGCATGACCATTCAGACAGACGACTTCTCCTCCGGCGACTTTCCGCCGCCCAAGCGCGTGATGTCGGCCGCGCCGGCCTCGCCCGGCGAGGAGGCCATAGAACGCGCCTTGCGCCCCAAGCTGTTTGACGAGTACGTGGGCCAGTCCAAGGTGCGCGACCAGCTCGAAATCTTCATAGGCGCGGCCAAAAAACGCAGCGAGGCGCTGGACCATGTGCTGCTGTTCGGCCCGCCCGGCCTGGGCAAGACCACGCTGTCCCACATCATTGCGCACGAACTCGGTGTGAACCTGCGGCAGACCTCGGGCCCGGTGCTGGAAAAACCCAAGGACCTCGCGGCACTGCTGACCAACCTCGAAAAGAACGACGTCCTGTTCATCGACGAGATCCACCGCCTGAGCCCCGTGGTGGAGGAAATCCTCTATCCCGCGCTGGAGGACTACCAGATCGACATCATGATCGGCGAAGGCCCGGCGGCGCGCAGCATCAAACTCGATCTGCAGCCTTTCACCCTGGTGGGCGCCACCACGCGCGCCGGCATGCTGACCAACCCGCTGCGCGACCGCTTCGGCATCGTCGCGCGGCTGGAGTTCTACACGCCCGACGAGCTGGCCCGCATCGTGCGGCGCAGCGCCAAGCTGCTCAACGCGCCCATGGACGAGGAAGGCGGCTTTGAGATCGCCCGCCGCTCGCGCGGCACGCCGCGCATCGCCAACCGCCTGCTGCGCCGCGTGCGCGACTATGCCGACGTCAAGGGCAGCGGCCACATCTCGCTGGACATCGCCAACAAGGCGCTGGCCATGCTGGACGTGGACCCGCAGGGCTTTGACGTGATGGACAGGAAGCTGCTCGAAGCCGTGATCCACCGCTTCGACGGCGGACCGGTGGGCCTGGACAACATCGCCGCCAGCATAGGCGAGGAGCGCGACACGATTGAAGACGTGATCGAGCCCTATCTGATCCAGCAGGGCTATTTGCAGCGCACGCCGCGCGGGCGTATCGCCACGTTGGCCGCCTACCGCCACCTGGGCGTGGCGCCGCCGGCCAGCGGCAACGACATGTTTAACGCCTGAACATGGGGCGGTGGGTGGCCTTGTCCGCGGCTGCGGATCCCAAGGCGGCCTGGACGAAGGCCAGCGCCGAACAGCGCTTCTTCAATTCAACGGGGCTGGGCCTGACGGTGGCCGTGCTGCTGGCCTATGCCTTGGGTGGCGTGGTGTTCGGCTACCTGCCGGTGTTTGTGCTGGAGGGCTTCGCCGTGCTGCAGGGAATGGCCGCATGGCTTGGCGCGGCCGGGACCACCATCCTGGCAGCGGGATGGGCCGCGCACCTGGTGCAACGCCACTGGTCGAGTGCCTCGCCGACCGCCTGCACGACGTTTCGCCATATCTGCTATGTCGCCGTGGCCACCTGCGTGTGCGTCATCGTCCTGGCGGAGGTGTCGGGCGGCGCCCTCTCCGGGCTGCGGTGGGGCGGGCTGGCACCCGCGTCCGAATGGCTGCTTGCGCCTTTGCCCTGGGTATGGCGCGAACTGCTGCCGCTGGGTTCGCCCAAAGTGACGGGAAAGCTTTTTCTCACGGGCGGCGCGGCCTTTGCGCTGGCATTGCTCTTCCTCAAAGGCTTCAAGTGGCCGAGGGCATTTATGTTTTTCCTTGGGGCGACGGCCTGCATCGCGGGATTTTATTTTCTCGGCGATGCCGCGCTTGACTACGGCGCGGCACGTGGCCTGCCCGGCGCGTCGCCGGACTATGCCAAGGAACTGAAAGCCAACCCGGGCCGCTACAACGCCTGGAACTTTCTGACCTGGCTGGGAGCGCTTGCCTGCCTGGCCTATGGGGTGCTCATGGTGTCCATATCCCTTGCCATCCCGGCCCGTGACTTCGAAGCCATGGCCGCACGATCATGACTCTGCGGTTTTGTTTCAGGCTTTGTTGCCAGATCCCGGGCCGCACGCCTGCCCCTCAGCGGATGGCGGCTGCCGCCCTTCTGGGCCTGTGCTGCATGCTGGCGGGCTGCTCAGCCCCCGGCAACCCGCCCACACCGCGCACGCCCAACCCGGCCGTGCCACTGGCCGCCACCTCCAGCCTGCCGGAATTCCCCGAGCTGTTCAAGCAGATGAGCAAGCTCTACGCCGACCACCCGCAGGCGCCCAGGATGCAGGACGGCGACGGCATGGGGCAGAAGATTTCCGTCGCGCGCGTGCGCAAGCCGGGCACACTGGATGCGCTGCGGGCTTACCGCGAGCAGGGCCTGCACGGCCGCGTCGTGGTGGTTGCGCTGCTGGATGCCGAGGGCAAGCTGCTCGATGCGCGCGTGCTGTCATCCACACATGCCGAGCTCAATGAGGCGGTGCTGCAGTCGGCGCGCGAGGCCGAGTACCGCGGCGGGCGCGTCAACGGCGCGGCTGCGCCCATGTATGCCGTTTACGGCGTGAATTTCTAGCGAAAAACCGGCGGCTCAGGTCAGCGCGCCGCGCGCGTCGACCCGGAAGATACGCTGCACGGTGCCGTTGCGCAGGCCGCCCGTCACACCAATCATGAAGTCGTGCAGGTTCACGGTCGGGTCGCAGTGCCCCGGGATCAGCCACAGCATGCGGCCCAGGCCGGGCAGGCGCTTGCTGTCGCCGGCAGGCCGCAGGATGCCGTGCTCGTCGCCGCCGTTGAAAAACTCGAGTTCGCTCTCGGTGTCGAAGGCATGGACCAGCGGCAGGCCGGAGTCGATCGCGTGGCTCTTGTGGCCGGCGTCGCACACCGCGTGGCCGCCATGCGTGCTGACGACCTGGGTCTTGACGAAAAGCGCGTGCTCAAACTGCGGCTGGGCCGGGTCTCGCTCGTTCTTCGCGTAGTCGGCATCCATGAACATGAAGGAGCCGGCCTGCAGCTCGCCGTAGACGCCGCTGGCCGCTTCCAGCATCAGGCTGCCGGTGCCGGCGCCGGTCACCAGGTCCACCGTGATGCCCTGGGCTTCGACCAGCTTGCGCGTGAGCACCACGGCCTCGACGGCCTTGGCGATGGCGTCGCGCCTTTCGTGCGCGCTGCGCATGTGCTGGGCCTTGCCGTGGTAGGCCTGCAGGCCGGCAAAACGCAGGGCCGGGTGCTTGCGGATTTCCAGCACCAGCGTGACGGCGGCGGCGCCGGGCTCGACACCGCAGCGGCCCTGGCCGACGTCGATTTCGACAAACACGTCGATCACGGTGGCCACGCCGGTGGCGCTGCGCGCCTCGGTCATGGCCTGCGCCAGGCGGATCACGCCCTCGGTGCTGTCGACCGCGATGGCCAGGTGGCCGCCCTGGGCCGCAAGCTTTTGCGCGAGCGCCGCCACGCGCGCCAGCTTGGCCGGGGCGATGACCTCATTGCTGATGTAGATGTCGGTGACGCCGCCGGCCGCCATGATTTCAGCCTCCGAGGTCTTCTGCACGCAGACGCCGACCGCGCCGGCGCGTACTTGCATCTTGGCCAGCGAGGCGCTCTTGTGCAGCTTGGCATGCGGGCGCCAGCGGACGTTGTGTTTTTTTGCGAATTCGGCCATGCGCGCGAGATTGCGTTTCATCGCGTCCATGTCGATGACCAGGGCGGGGGTATCGATATCGTTGACCGGCTTGCCTATCAGTTCGGCCAGGCGGGAGGGCATGGTACTCATGAGGTGCGTCTTATCTCTTCTGATATTTGTGATTGCGCGCTCAGCGGGTCCAGCGAGCCGCCGGCAATTGCGCTGTCGTCCAGTGTGCCATCGTCCAGGTGCTGGGTGTCGGCCCAGCCGACGAGCGTAAAGCCTTCGGGTGTCCAAAGGAGGCGGTTGATGGCTGCATTGCCGAGTTCCCAGGTGCGCGGCGCCTGGATGTCCAGCCGCGTCGCGGCGCGGTACAGCACGTCCATCACGCCGCCATGGCCGACCAGTGCGATCAGCTCGCCCGGATGCGCGGCCGCCAGGCGCTCGGCGGTGGCAACCACGCGGCTGCGCAGGGCGATCAGCGATTCGCCGCCGGCGGGCGCGAATTCGGGGTCGCGCTTGCGCCAGCGCATGGACTGGTCGGGCAGCAAGGCCTCGATCTCGGCAAAGGTCTTGCCCTCGAAGTCGCCAAAGCCGCGCTCGCGCAGGCCTTCCTCGCGCGTCACGTCAATGTCCTGGACGCGGGCCAGGTACTGCGCGGTTTCCCACGCGCGGGTCAGGTCGCTCGCGTAGATGGCGCTGATGGGCTCGTCGGCCAGCGCCCGCGCCATGCGCTCGGCCTGCCTGCGGCCGGTTTCGTTGAGCGGGATGTCCAGGTGGCCCTGGATGCGGGTGTCCACATTCCATGTCGTTTCACCGTGACGAATGGCGATGATGCGCGTTGGTTCCATGCTCACCTGGGTATTTCAACGTTGATGCGGCGTGTGCCGGCGGGTGGTTGCGGGAACCCGCGCAGGGCCGAGTCCAGCATGGCGGGCAGCACGGCCAGCGTGTCGCCCCAGACGCCGTCGTGCAGGGCGCGTGTTTCAAAGCTGACCTGGTTGGTGCGCAAATCGCGCATCACGATGCTCAGCTCGCGCTTGAAATAAGGCGGCTCGGCAATCCCGCCGCCGATCGGAAACGACAGGCCGACCGAAGCCCCGCGGCTGCCGCCGCCCACAAACACACCGCTTCCGAAGCCAAAGCCGCCGTAGGGGCTGTAGCCATAAGGCCCGCGGTCGACGATCTGGGTGCTGGCCGTGATCTGCACGCTATAGCGCGCGGCGGGCGGGTTGAGCTCCATCCCCACCTTGGCCAGGGCGGTGCGCGCCAGGCCTTCCACATGGTCCTGCTGGCTGCCCGCGGCCTGCTGCGAGGGCAGGCGCTCAAAGCGATACGGCGTGGCCGGTGCGGGGGGCGGGCCGTTCCAGTTGTAGAAGGCGGTGACATCGCTGTCGACCACGCGCACGGTGGAGCAGCCCGCCATCAGCAAGGCCATGGCGGCGATGGAAAAGATCACTGCGAATGGGCGTTTCATAAGCTTCCCGGAATCAGCGGTTGAAGGAACACTCCCTCAGCGCGAAGTGATGCCCACGACGGACAGCCCCGGCAGCGCCGGCTCGCGGAACTCCTCGGGGTCAAAGGCCTTGTCGCCGTCGGCATCGGCCACGCCGGTGGCCTTGATGGCCTTGAAGTCGTGGCGCTTGTTGTCCATCAGGTGCGAGGGCACGATGTTCTGCAGCGAGGCGAACATGTTCTCGAGCCGGCCGGGGAATTTTTTCTCCCATTCGCGCAGCATGTTGCCGACCTGCTTGCGCTGCAGGTTTTCCTGGCTGCCGCACAGCGTGCACGGGATGATGGGGAATTCGCGCACCTGGGCCCAGCGCGTGAGGTCTTTTTCGGTGACGTAGGCCATGGGGCGTATCACCACGTTCTTGCCGTCGTCGCTGACCAGCTTGGGCGGCATGCCCTTGAGCTTGGCCGCGAAGAACATATTCAGGAAAAAGGTCTGCAGCATGTCGTCGCGGTGGTGGCCCAGCGCGACCTTGGTGCAGCCGAGCTCGCCGGCGACGCGGTACAGGATGCCGCGGCGCAGCCGCGAGCACAGCGAGCACAGCGTCTTGCCCTCGGGGATGACGCGCTTGACGATGCTGTAGGTGTCCTGGTTTTCGATGTGGAAGGGCACACCCAGCTTGCTCAAATATTCGGGCAGAACATGCTCGGGAAAACCGGGCTGCTTCTGGTCGAGGTTCACTGCCACCAGCTCGAAGTTGATGGGCGCGCGCTTTTGCAGCTTGAGCAGGATGTCGAGCATGGCATAGCTGTCCTTGCCGCCCGAGACGCAGACCATGACCTTGTCGCCCTCTTCAATCATGTTGAAGTCGACGATCGCGCGGCCGACCTCGCGGCACAGGCGTTTTTCAAGCTTGTGGTCCTCGCGCTCTATCTTCATGCTGTTCTGCACGCGCGCCGAGCTTTCCTGCTGCTCGTATTCCGCCACGGCTTCTTCCCAGACTGCGCTCATGTCGTTCGCTTCCATATCGTTCACCACTGTCCCGTCTCGATGCGAATGGCCACTTCGCAGTCGTCAAAAATTTCAAGCTTGGCGATCTTCACGCGCACGCCGAGCACGCCGGGCAGCTGCATCAGCCGGTGCGCCAGCTTGCCGATCAGGCTCTCCAGCAGGTTCATGTGCTCGGCCGTGCACTCGCTGATGATGATCTGGCGCACCTTGCGGTAGTCCAGCACATGGTGGATGTCGTCGTCATGCGGCAGCAGCGGCTGCGTGCCCAGGTTCAACTCGGCATCGACCTGGATGGGCTGCGGTGCGGTTTTTTCATGGTCCAGAATGCCCAGGTTGGCGTCAAAACGCAAGCCGCTGAGGTTCAGGGTCTGGGTTCCGCGGGTGTTGTACATGGCGCCAGTCTGTGATGTGTGGGTGGGGCAAGCGGCGGCTGCGGCTTACATCAGCGAAAAATCGCGCTCGAACTTCATCAGGTGCTGGCCGCCGTCCACCAGCAGCGTGGTGCCGGTGATGGAGCGGTTTTCCAGCGCGAATTTAACCGCGGCCGCGACGTCGGCGGGGGTGGAAGAGCGGCCCAGCGGCGACAGCTTGTGCCTGGCCTGGAACTGCTCGTCGCTCAGCAGATGGCTGGTCAGCGTGAGGCCCGGCGCCACGCCGACCACGCGCACCAGGGGCGCGAGCGCCAGCGCCAGCATGGTGCCGGCCGCTTCGAGTGCGGCTTTGGAGAGGGTATAGCTGAAAAAATCCGGGTTCTGGTTCCACAGCTTCTGGTCCAGCAGGTTGACCACGGCGCCTTGGGCACCCTCTCCGCCGCGCGCCGCGATGTGGGCGTGCAGCGCCTGCGCCAGCAACACGGCGGCGCCGGTGTTGCTGTGCAGGTGCTTGTCCAGGGCCGCAAAGCCGAAGCTGGCGGCGCTGTCCTCTTCAAAGGTCGAGGCGTTGTTGACCACCGCATCGACCCGGCCCATACGCGCGGCCACGGCCGGCAGCAGGGCGCGCACAGCGGCCTCGTCGCCCAGGTCGGCCTGGAAAGCCGCCGAGTCGCCCGACAGCCTGGCGCAGTCGGCAACGGTTGCCATGGCTTCGGTTTCGGAGGCGCGGTAATGCACCGCCACCTGCCAGCCGCTGGCCGCCAGCGCCAGCGCGATCTCGCGCCCCAGCCGCCGCGAGGCGCCGGTCACGAGGACCACGGGTGGGGAGGACGGAGCTGGGTTCATGGGTGGGCGTCGGGACTCAAAAGGAAGCAAAAAAAGGGGGTTGGAGCGCGGGGTGAAGAGGCTGTGGGGATCGCCGACAATGGCGGCTGGTGCCCCATGACCCCGACGACCGATACCCCTATTTTACCGACCGGCCTCGCCGCCCACATTGCCAAGGCCATTGAGGCCGCCGGCGGCTGGCTGGGTTTTGACGAATTCATGGCCCTGGCCCTCTACACCCCGGGCCTGGGCTACTACGCCAACGATTCGCGCAAATTTGGCCTGATGCCGGGCAGCGGCAGCGATTTTGTCACCGCGCCCGAGCTCTCGCCGCGTTTCGGCCAGGCCCTGGCGCGCCAGGCGGCCCAGGCCCTGGAGGCCACCGGCACGGCCGAGGTCTGGGAGTTCGGCGCGGGCACGGGCGCGCTGGCGCAGCAGGTGCTGCAGGCACTGGGGCCCAAACTGGGGCGCTACACCATCGTGGACCTCTCGGGCAGCCTGCAGGCGCGCCAGCGCGAACGGCTGGCCGCCTATGGCGACAAGGTGCAATGGGCGGCGGAATTGCCGCCCAGGATGCGCGGTGTGGTGCTGGGCAACGAAGTGCTGGACGCCATGCCGGTCAAGCTGCTGGCGCGGCTGCAGGGCAGCTGGCATGAACGCGGCGTGGTGGTGCACAAGGGCGGCTTTGCCTATGCCGACCGGCGCACCGCGCTGCGGCCGCCCGTCGAGGTGGAGGGCACGCATGACTACCTCACCGAAATCCACCCCCAGGCCGAGGGTTTTGTCGCCACCCTGGCCGACCGGCTGGAGGCCGGTGCGGTTTTCCTGCTCGACTACGGCTTTCCCGAGCACGAGTACTACCACCCGCAGCGCAGCATGGGCACCGTGATGTGCCACCGCGGCCACCTGGCGGACGCCGATGCGCTGGCCGATGTGGGCGGCAAGGACATCACCGCCCACGTCAACTTCACCGGCATCGCCCTGGCCGGCCAGGAGGCCGGACTGGAAGTACTGGGTTACACCAGCCAGGGGCGCTTTTTGCTGAACTGCGGCCTGGTTGATGGCATGGAGGGCGCGCCGCTGGAGCAGCGCGCCATGGTGCAAAAACTGGTCGCCGAGCACGAGATGGGCGAGCTGTTCAAGGTGATCGCCTTCGGGGCCAAAGGCCATCCGGTCTGGGAGCCTATCGGCTTTGCCGCCGGCGACCGCATGCATACGCTCTAAACTGCCTTCATGATCCGCTGGTTTATCGTCATCTTTCTGGCCCTGATGCTGATCAGCTGGTTCAGCCCGCTGCTGCAGAAGCTGGGTTTCGGCAAGCTGCCCGGCGACCTGCGTTTTCGCCTGTTCGGGCGTGAATGGTTCATTCCGCTCACCACCACCATCCTGCTGAGCTTTATCGCCAGCCTGGTTGCCAAAATTCTTTGAGGAAGCACTGCCCACCATGAAAGCCTGCGTCGACCTGGGAGGCACCAAGATCGCGGTCAGCCTGATAGAAGCCGCGCAGGACATCAGCCTGGCCCAGGCCTCGCTGGCCCTGCAGTCCCGTCGCGTGGAGCCCACCGAAAAAGCCGGCCCGCCCGACACCGTCGCGCGCCAGGTGCTGCGCATGCTGGACCAGGCTTGCGAGGCCGCCGGCGTCCGCGAGCAGGACATCACGGCCGTCGGCGTGTCGTCCTGCGGTCCCTTTGTCGCCGTGGACGGCATGCTGGAGATTTCCAATCCCAACATCTGCGGCGGCATGGCTGGCCCGGCGCGCGGCCTGCCCAACGACTGGGTCAGCGTGCCGCTGGAAGCGCCGCTGCGCGGCCGCTTCGCCGAAAGACTCCGCCTCGAAAACGACGGCATTGGTGCCCTGCAGGCCGAGCGCCGCTGGGGCGCGCTGCAAGGCTACAGCCACTGCGCCTACGTGACCTGGAGCACCGGCATAGGCTTCGGCCTCTGCGTGGACGGCCGCATCCTGCGCGGCAAGCACGGCAACGCCGGCCACGCGGGCCACACCTTTGTCAGCGACCACAGCGACGCGCTGTGCGGCTGCGGCAACAGGGGCGACCTGGAAGGCGTGGTGGCCGGCAACGCGATCGCAAGGCGCTTCGCCGGCGCGGGCTACCCCGGCGCCTCCGCGCTGTTCGCCGCCGCGCAAGCCGGCGACACGGCCGCGCAGGCCATCGTCGACGAGCTGTGCCGCGTGCTGGGCCGCGGCCTCTACAACATGGTCGCCACCCTGGACCTGGAACGCATCAGCCTGGGCGGCGGCGTATTCTGGAACCACCGCGAGTACTTGCTGCCTCGCCTGAGCGCGCAGATCCATGGCAAGCTGCCCGCGCTGACGGATGCGTTTGAGTTGGTGGAGGCTGGTTTGGGGGAGAGGGTTGGGGATTTTGGGGCGCTGGCCTTGGTGAGCTGAGTTGGCCGGGTCCTGCTCCGGCGGGCGCGCTCTTCTGTTCTCTAATTTCCCCGGTTCTCTTGCTGAGGGCGGCTGGCCGGGAGTGGCCCGGCCAAAACTACCCTTGTCCCGAAGCCTCGGAAGCTTCAGCCTTCTTCACCACCCTCACCTGCGGCGAGAGCTGCCAGAAGATTCCCGCCGATGCCAGGGTGATCAGCCCCATCGCGGCAAAGGTCGCCTGAAAGGCGTGCAGGGTTTGCTGCGCTTCGCCGGCGCCGAAAAAGCCCGTGAAGGCGGCCAGTACCGCGCCGGCGGCGGCCACGCCCATGCTCATGGCCAACATTTGCACCATGGACAGCAGGCTGTTGCCGCTGCTGGCCATGCCGCTGTCGAGGTCGCGCAGGGTGACCGTGTTCATCGCGGTGAACTGCATGGAATTGACAGCGCCGAAGCAGGCCAGCTGCAGGATGTGCAGCCACAGCGGCTGGGCCGGCGTGACGAGCGCGAAACTTGCCATGGTGAAGCCCACCAGCGCGGTGTTGGTCACCAACACCCGACGGTAGCCGTAGCGTGTGATCAGCGGCGTGGTGACGCGCTTGACCAGCATGCTGGCCACGGCGACGGGCACCATCATCATGCCGGCCTGCAGCGGCGAATAGTCCAGGCTGACCTGCAACAGCAGCGGCACCAGAAAAGGCATGCATGAGCTGCCCAGGCGCGAGAACAGATTGCCCAGCAGGCCTATGCTGAGCGTGGGGACGGAAAACAGCTTGGGCGAAAACAGCGGATCGGGCCGCCTGGCCGCGTGCAACCAGTAGGCTGTGAGACTGGCCAGGCCGAACACCAGCAGCACCAGCACGCCGGCCTGCTTCAGGCCCAGGCCCGACAGCCCATCGACCGCGAGCGAGACGGCCACCATGCCGAAGGCCAGGAACAGGTAGCCCGGCAGGTCAAAGCGCGGCACATGCGGCCGCGGGTTGTCCTGCATGTAGAACACCGTCGCCACCGCGCCCAGCAGACCCACCGGGATATTGATCAGGAACACCCAGTGCCAGGTGGCTACCTCGACCAGCCAGCCGCCCAGGGTAGGGCCGATCAGCGGGCCGACCAGGCCTGGAATCGCGATAAAACTCATGGCCTGCAAAAAACGCTCGCGCGGAAAGGCGCGCAGCACGGCCAGCCGGCCCACCGGCAGCAGCAGCGCGCCGCCCATGCCCTGCACCACGCGCGCGACCACCAGCTGCATCAGGTTGCCAGACAGCGCGCAGGCGATGGAGCCGAGGACAAACAAGGAAATCGCCCCCACGTATACGCGGCGCGTGCCGAAACGGTCGGCGATCCAGCCGGATGCGGGAATCAGCATGGCCATGGTGAGGGAATAGGCCACCACCACCGACTGCATGCGCAAGGGGCTTTCGCCGAAGCTGCGAGCCATCGCCGGCAACGTGGTGTTGACGATGGTGGCGTCCAGGGTCTGCATGAAGAAGCCTATGGCCACCAGCCAGAGCAGCACGCGCAATGATTTTTCTTCTGCCTGCATGGATGAGAGATGGGAAATGGCGGACTTGGTTCACCGCATGGAACAAGGCAAGGAAATCGCCGGGCAGCAAAAAGCCGCCTCGAGGGCGGCTTTTAAAGCGGGAGCGTGGGAAGCGCCTCAGGCCGAGAAACTGGAGCCGCAGCCGCAGGTGCTGGTGGCGTTGGGGTTCTTGATGACGAACTGGGCGCCTTCAAGGTCGTCCTTGTAGTCGATCTCGGCGCCCACCAGGTACTGGTAGCTCATGGCGTCGATCAGCAGGGACACACCGTTCTTGGTCATGGTGGTGTCGTCTTCGTTGGTGATTTCATCGAAGGTGAAACCATACTGGAAGCCGGAGCAGCCGCCGCCCTGCACGAACACACGCAGCTTCAGGTCGGGATTGCCTTCCTCGGCGATCAGCTCGGCCACCTTGGACGCGGCGCTGTCGGTGAAGACAAAGGGCGCGGGCATGTCGGTCTGGATATTTTCGGCTACGGCACTCATGGGGACTCCAATTGATCATCAGGGCGAACAGCGTTCGCGATTCAGGGCTCAGGCTCTGGCGGCGCTGATGGGCAAATAGTACAGCAATTCAATCAACCATAACGCCCATGCGTGTTAGGCCGCACCGCCCTACTTGTGAGCGCTTACTCGCCAAACTGGGCCCACTGGCTCAGATATTGTTGGCTGCCAGCTTGAGCGTGGGTTTTTCTTCCAGCTCGGGGTGCGTGGTGGGGCGCAACTGTCCAAAGATGACGGCGCCCTGGTGCATTTCAAGCGCCTTGTACGAAACGTCGCCCTCGATCCTGGCCTTGGGCTGCAGCTCCAGCAGCTCGGAAGCATGGACGGGTCCCATGACGCGGCCGTTGATGATGACGTGGTCGGCGTGGATGTAGCCGGTCACGGTGGCGGATTCGCTGATCACCAGGATGCTGGAGCCGCCCTCGGCGGCGCGGATGTCGCCTATGACCTCGCCGTCTATGCGCAGGCCGTCGGTGAATTTCAGGTTGCCTTCAATACAGCTGCCCTGGGCAATCAGGCTTTTGATGGGCGGCTGTTTCTTTTTTCCAAACATACAAAGATTCCTGTGCTGGGTCGGTGTGGCGGTGGGTGAAATGGCGGGGGGAATTCAAAGCTTAAAGGTCTGGGCAGATCTGACTGTTGTTCCTTCAATGACCTTAGCTGTAACAGTTTGTACCACGGCTTGGGGGGGCAAGTCGAGGACACCCTCCACACGTCGGTACTGTTTGAACTGTAAAGTTTGCGGACCTCCGGGCAAAGTCATGCTCCAGGGCTTGCCGGCCTGGGTTCCATGGACGGTCAGGTCCAGTTTTCCATTGAAATTCGGGGCGGATTTTTCGGCCTGGATCACCAGCACCTGCCACCTGAGCTGGGTGTCCGACAGCTTTTCGGCCTGCAGACTGCGAATGGTGGCGACTTCGGCGCTACCGGCCGGCAGCAGCTTTTCAAAAAAGCCGAGATCGTCGCGCAGGCCGCGGTTGTCGGCCTCCAGCTGCCGGATCTGGCTCATCATTTTTTCCTGGGCGGCTTTTTCGGCGGTCAGCAGGCTGCCCGAGGTGTTGGCGATGGACTGGGCCTTGTCGCGGTCCGCGCGCAGATTGGCCACCTCCCGCCGCAGCAGGAGCAGTTCCTCCTTGGTGCCGTTGTCCGTCCCGGTGATGTCCTTGCCGAACTCAAAGGCCCACAACGCGATGGCGCCCGAAAATCCCAGCATCAGGGCGCCGGCGATCCAGCGCAAAGGCCAGGGAAGCGAGCTGCGCACCGACATGCGCGGAGAACTGATGGTCAGGCGGCGGCGAAACAGGCGAAATTTCAAAAAAGGCCCTGCAGTTTTCGGTTCGGGGGGAATGCATTGTGCACGCAGACAGGGCCCGCATCGAGTATTAACCCGGCAAACCGAGGTAAGGGTTTGCATCCGGGTGTTTTGCCCGTCCACACGCCTTAACGGCAAGCGGACAGATGAAACAGCCCCAAAAACCGCTTGGGCCATAAAAAAAGCCGCCTGGCGCAAACCAGGCGGCTTTTTCGGGGATGAAGCGGATTAGCGTTTGCTGAACTGCTTGCGGCGGCGAGCAGAACGGAAACCGACTTTTTTACGTTCGACTTCACGTGCATCGCGCGTCACAAAGCCGGCCTGGCTCAGAGCCGGCTTCAGCGTTGCGTCGTAATCGATCAGCGCACGGGTGATGCCGTGGCGCACCGCGCCGGCCTGGCCGGACTCGCCGCCGCCGTGGACGTTGACCATGATGTCAAACGTCTCGACGTGGTTCGTCAGAAACAGGGGCTGGCGGCAGATCATGATCGAGGTTTCACGACCGAAGAACACCTGGATGTCACGATCATTGATCGTGATCTTGCCGGTGCCTTTTTTGATAAACACACGGGCGACGCTGGATTTGCGACGGCCGGTGCCATTGTTCCATTCACCAATCATCAATGGCTCCTTAGATGTCCAGCACTTTGGGCTGTTGGGCGGTATGCGGGTGCTCTGCACCACCGTACACCTTGAGTTTCTTGATCATGGCGTAGCCGAGCGGGCCCTTGGGCAGCATGCCCTTGACGGCTTTTTCCAAAGCGCGGCCGGGGTGCTTGGCTTGCATGTCGCGGAAGTTGGTGGCGGTGATGCCGCCTGGATATCCGGAATGGCGATAGTAGATCTTGTCGGTCGACTTGGCGCCGGTGACGCGCAGCTGGGCTGCGTTGATGATGACGATGAAGTCACCGGTATCGACGTGAGGCGTGTAAATGGCCTTGTGTTTGCCGCGCAAACGGAGAGCAACTTCGCTGGCTACTCGTCCGAGGACCTTGTCGGTCGCGTCAATCACAAACCACTCGTGCGTCACGTCAGCGGGTTTTGCGCTGAACGTTTTCATGAGTTTTCTTTCGAAAAAATGGTTTGTCGGGTTCTTTTCTGCGGTCGGTGTTCTTCTGGTGAGAACCTCTTAGGCAGTATTTGCTAGCCCTGCCGCGGAACCACTAGGCGCTGCAGAGCCCACGATTATATGAAAAATCAAGGACTTGCGTCAATATTCGGCTGGTTTTAGGGCATTTCCCCCCGTCAAGAAGGTAGGATAGGCCATGTTTTCCTATCGCCACGCCTTTCACGCAGGCAACCACGCCGACGTGCTCAAGCACACCACGCTGATCGCGTTGATGAAGTACCTGACCCAGAAGGACACGGCGCTGACCGTGATCGACACCCACGCGGGCGCGGGCCTGTACCGGCTGGACGGCGATTACACCGAAACCAGCGGCGAAGCCCAGGAAGGCATTTTCCGCCTGCTGTCCGAGCCCAAAGCGGCTCCAGCCCCCGCCAAAAAAGCGCCAGCCGCTCCTAAAACCGTAGCGCCCGCAGCCCCTGCCTGGGCGCCGGCGCTGCAGGACTATATAGACCTGCTGCGCGGCCTGAACCCGCAGTTCGCCGAAACCGGCGATATCGCCCACCTCAAGATCTACCCGGGCTCACCTTTTATCGAGCAGCAATTCCTGAGCGGCCGCGACAAGCTCAAGCTGTTCGAGCTGCATCCCACCGATTTCAAGTCGCTTTCCGGCAACATCGAGCAGCTGGGCGTGGGCCGCCAGGTTGCCGTTGCCCGCGAAGACGGCTTTGAGGCCCTGAAAACCTTTTTACCGCCGCCGGCCCGCCGCGCCATGGTGCTGTGCGACCCCAGCTATGAAATGAAAAGCGACTACGGGCGCGTGACGGCCTGCATGGCCGACGCTCTCAAGCGTTTTGCCACCGGCACCTATGTGGTCTGGTACCCCATCATCCCGCGGCCCGAAGCGCACGATTTGCCGCGCAAACTCAAAACCCTGGCGGTCAAAAGCAGCCGCAGCTGGCTGAATGTCACTTTAACGGTGAAATCAAGCAAATTAACGACAGATACAAGCGGCGAAGTCGTTCGCCCCGGGCTTCCCGCGAGCGGCATGTTTGTCATCAACCCGCCGCACACGCTCAAGGCCGGGCTGCAGGCCGCCCTGCCGCAAATGGTCGCCTTGCTGGGCCAGGACCGCAACGCGGGCTTCACGCTCGAGCACGGCGGCTGAGGCCCCCAGGAAAACGGCCCGCGCGCCGCCTAGCCGGTTTGCGCCATGCGGCGCGCATGTTTTCCTGTCTTTACCGCCGCAATGAGTTGTGGCAAGGTTGGCCGTACCCCTGCCCCGCATTCCAGCTATCCCCACCGACCCAATTTCCCACCGGCGCTTCGCGATCTTCCATGCCCGCCCAGGCCCATCCAAGCTCATCCGCCACCACGGCCGCACCCGGCCGCGGGCGAAGCGTGCAGAAAGAGGATGACGTGGAAGCCGAGATCGAGCGCCGGGTCGCGCTGCGCACGCGTGAGCTGAGCGCCTCGCTGGCGCGCTACCAGACCATGGTCGACCTGGCGACCGAAAACATCTGCGTCGGCCAGGACGGCCTGCTGCGCTTTGCCAATCCGCCCTGCCTGGCCCTGCTGGGCACGCAGGCCGAGACCATGGCCGACCGGCCCATGATCGAGTTCATCCATCCGCAAGACCGCGACTTTGTTTCCGGCAAGCACAAGCTGCGCGCGGCCGGCAACGTCGTTCCGGCCTTTGAGGCGCGGTTCCAGCGCGACGACGGCACCGTCTCCTGGGTGGAAATCAACGGCGTGCTGGTGGACTGGGAGGGTGCGCCAGCGGATCTCTTTTTCCTGAAGGATGTCACCGAACGCAAGAGGCTGGAGGCCCTGACGCGCTCGGCCGCCGAGCGCTACCGCGCCGTGGTGGAAAACGTCAACGACACCATCCTGGTGGTGCAAAAAGGCATAGTCCGCTTCGCCAACGCCAGCGCGCAGTCGCTGTTCGGCGGCCTGCTCATAGGCCTGCCTTCCATGCACCTGATCCATCCCGACGACCGCCTGATGGTGCAGCAGCGGCGCGAGCTCATGCAGTCGGGCACCATGGTCAATGCCTATGAGGCCCGCTTCATCACCCCGCCGCGCGAGACCATGGCGCCCTCGCTGCGCACCGGCTGGGCCAGCATCTACGGCACGCGCATCGAATGGGACGGCGAGCCGGCCCTGCTGGTGCTGATGTCCGACATCAGCGAACGCCGCCGCCTCGACGAGGAACTCAAAAGCGCGCTGGTGCAGCGCGAGGCCATCCTGGAAACCACCGCCGTCGGCGTCACCTTCCTGAAGGCGCGGCGCCACCAGTGGCTCAACCGCACGCTGGCCGCCATGCTGGGCTACAGCCCGGCCGAACTGCTGGGCCAGGAAACCCGGGTGCACTACCCGAGCGACGAGGACTTCGAACACCTGGGCGCGCTGGCCTACGCGCAGATCACGCAGACCGGCTTGTTCTCGGCCGAGGCGCGCATGCGGCGCAAGAACGGCGAGCTGATCTGGGTGCAGCTGGACGGCTCGGCGCTGGACCGCAGCCGGCCCGAGGAGGGCTCCGTCTGGACCTATGTGGACATCACGCGCCGCAAGGAGGCCGACGAGGAAACCCGGCGCGCGCTGGTGCGCGAGCGCGAACTCGGCGAACTCAAGACCCGCTTCGTCTCGATGGCCTCGCACGAATTCCGCACGCCGCTGGCCACGATTCTTTCCTCGGCCGAACTCATCGAGCATTACGGCGAAAAAATCACGCACCGCGAGCGCCAGGACATCATGGCCGACCTGGTTGTGGCGGTAAAGCGCATGCAGGGCATGCTTGAGGACATGCTGACCGTCGGCCAGGCCGATGCCGGCAAGCTCAGGCTCAACGTGCGACCGCTGGACATCGCGGCACTGTGCCGCAAGCTGGTGACCGAGGTGCACACCAGCGATGCCGGGCAGCACGCCATCGAATTCGAGGCGCCGGTCGGCCACGATGCGTTTTCGCAGCTGGTCATGCTCGACGAGCGGTTGGTGCGCCACATCTGCACCAACCTGCTGACCAACGCCTGCAAGTATTCGGCCCCCGGCAGCGTGGTGGTGCTGACGCTGGACCGCCGGCAAAACCCCTCCGGCGACGAGCTGATCCTGCAGGTCGGCGACGAGGGCATAGGCATACCGGCGTCGGACCTTCCGCGCCTGTTCGAGAGCTTCCACCGGGGCTCCAACGTGGGCAACCGGCAGGGTTCCGGCCTGGGCCTGGCCATCGTGAAACATGCGGTCGACCTGCACCACGGCAAAATCGAGGTGGCGAGTACGCCAGGCGCGGGCACCCGGTTCACGGTCAGCCTGCCCATCTCCTGAGGATAGACATGACCCTGATCCTGATCGTTGAAGACGACGACGCCATCCGCAGCAACATCGTGCGCCTGCTCAAGCTCGAAGGCTTTGAGACCGCCTCCGCGCCCGACGGCCTGCAAGGCCTGGCGCTGGCGCGCGCCAGCCGGCCCGACCTGATCATCTCCGACGTCGGCATGCCCGGCATGAACGGCTTCGAACTGCTGGCCACCGTGCGCGCCGACCGCGAACTGGCCAACACGCCCTTCATGCTGCTCACCGCGCTCGACGACCGCGACAGCATGCGCCGCGGCATGACGGCCGGCGCCGACGACTACCTGTCCAAGCCCTTCAGCCGCGCCGAGCTGCTGGACGCGGTGAACGCCCAGTTCAAGAAAAAAGCGCGTGTGCGCGAAGCCATAGATTCCGAGGTGGCGGCCGGCGAACAGCGCTTGCGCGCGGCCTTTTCCCACCGCATCAGCGGCGACCAGCCCGACTCCATCCCCATGGACATCCCGGCCACGGCGCAGACCGAGGAGCTCTCCAGCGCCACCGTGCTGGTCGCCAGCATACGCAACTTCACCTCCATCGCCGAAAAACTCAGCGCCGCCGAAGTCTCGCAACTCCTCACGGAGTACTTCGAGCGCGTCTCCGAACCCGTGCTCAAAAACAGCGGCCGCCACATCAAGTTCATAGGCGACGGCCTGATGGCGGTGTTTTCCGACAGCATGACCGGCTCGCCGCTGCCGGCCCCGCGGCGCGCGATTTCCGCCGCCCTGGCCATGGCGCTGGCCACGCATGAATTCCGCGACTGGCTCGACGAACGCTTCGGCGCGCGCGCCCTGCCGCCCTTTGCCATGGGCGTGGGCATCCACAGCGGTGCCGTCACGCTGTGCCAGCTCGGTACGCAGCAGAACAAGGAAGTCACGCCGGTCGGCGAAACCGTGACCCTGGCCGCGCGCCTGGAAAGCGCGTCCGAGGAAATGGGCTGGACGGTGATGGCCAGCGAGGAGGCCCTGGCTCTCGCCGGGACCGGCATACAGACGGGAACCCATACCTCGCTGGTGGTACCGGGCAAGAACCTCGCCATCGACGTGGCCGAAGTCACGGGCCTGGTCACCACCATGGAAGACAAGATCCACGGCATGGCCAGCCTGACCGAGCGCGCGCGCGAGATCAGCGACGCGGTGCGCGCCAATTCCGACATCACCGCGCGCGCCGTCAAGGGCGCGCTGGACTCCAAGCTCTCGGCGCTCAAGGATTTGCGTTTCGACGCCGGCAGCGAGCCGGTGCGCCTCAAGGGCTACCGCATCACGCGCAAGATAGGCGCGGGCGGCATGACCGAGGTCTACCTCAGCGAGCGCGAATCCGACGGCCTGCCCATCGTGCTCAAGGTGCTGGATTCGCGCGGCAAGGAGGCTTCCGAGCACCTGGTGCGCTTCATCCAGGAATACGCCCTGCTCTGCAAGATAGACCATCCGCATGTCATCAAGATCTATGACCAGGGTTTTACCGACGAGCACGCCTACATCGCGATGGAATACTTCGAGCGCGGCGACCTGCGCAGCCTGTTCGGCCCCAGCCTGATGCGCCCGCAGGCGCTGACGGTCGCGCGCGAGGTCGCCCAGGCCCTGTCGGCCATCCACGCGCACGGCATCGTGCACCGCGACATCAAGCCCGAAAACGTCATGCTGCGCGCCGACGGCAGCGTGGCGCTGGCCGATTTCGGCATCGCCAAGTCCATCATGCAGTCGCAAAGCATGGGGCTGACGCAAACCCACCACGGCGACGTGGTGGGCACCCCTTACTACATGAGCCCCGAGCAGGCCACCGGCCGCAAGGTGACGGCACAGTCCGACCTCTACAGCCTGGGCGTGATGCTGTTCGAAATGCTGGCCCACCGCAGGCCTTACATCGCCGAGTCGCTCGAGTTGCTGCTGGCCAAACACCTGAACGCCGAAACGCCCCCGCTGCCGGCCGAACACGCCATACTGCAAGGCGTCGTCAACAAGCTGATGGCCAAGAACCCCGAACAGCGCTACGAATCGGCCGAGGCCTTTTTACTGGAGCTGGAATCCATAGCCCCCGCGCCCGAGATCAGCCTCTAAACAACGACTGAAGGGAGAGCCTCTTCACCAGCAGGGGCCGCGGAACCGGCTTTGCCGGGCCGCAGGCGCAGCGCCCCCATACGTGAGGAAAGGGGCAGCGCGCCGCAGGCTCGCAGTGGGGAGCGTGGGGGCTCAATACTTCAAAGCGGTGCTCTTGCCCCAGAACACGCGATAGGCAAATACCGTGTAGCCGATGATCATGGGCAACACCACCGCCGCCCCGGCCAGGATCACGCCCATGGCTTCCGGCGCGGCAGCCGCTTTCCAGATGTCCAGGCTGTCTATCACCAGCCATGGGAACAGGCTGTAGGCCAGGCCGTAGAAGGCCAGCAAAAACACGCCCACCGTGGCGCCGAAGGGCACCCAGGCGCCGTATTCATTGCCCTGCGCCAGGCGCACCGGCAGGCGCTGCAGGCTGCGGTAAATCACACCGAACAGCACCAGCGTGGCGGCGGGAATCGGCAGCAGCAGCACGATGTTGGGGAAAGAGAACCACTTGTTAAAAATGCTGTGGCTGACCAGCGGCGTGGCGATGGAGATCGCCGCCACCCCGGCCATGGTGAACCACAGGCTGGCGCGCGCCCAGCGCACCGCACGCAGCTGCAGCTCGCCCTCGGACTTGATGATGAGCCAGCCCGCGCCCAGCAGGCAATAGGCCGCGACCAGCGCCAGGCCTATGACCGCGTTGAACAAGATGGTCCACCAGGTGGCGGCAAAGCCGGTGATCAGCGAGCCCAGCATATAGCCCTGCGACCAGCTTGCGAGCAGCGAGCCGGTATAGAACATGCGGTTCCACAGCGGCTTGTGGCTGGCGCGCGCCTTCACGCGAAAGTCAAAGGCCACGCCGCGCAGCGTGAGGCCTATCAGCATGAAGGCCACCGGCAGGTACAGCGCGCCCAGAATGACGCCGTGCGCCAGCGGGAACACCGTGAGCAGAATGCCCACGCCCAGCACCAGCCAGGTTTCGTTGGCGTCCCAGAAGGGGCCTATGCTGGCGATCATGGTGTCCTTGTCGTCGTCACTGGCGCGGCGCATCAGCACGCCCACGCCCAGGTCGTAGCCGTCCAGGATCACATAGGCCAGCATCGCCAGCCCCATCACCACCAGGAAGACGATGGGCATCCAGCCGGCGGCTTGCGTCAGGTCGGGGGCAAGGTCAAGCATGGGGAGCTCCTTCCTTTTCGGGATAGTTCACGACATTGAGTTCCTTCTCGGTCTCGCCCGCGCTGTGGTCCTCGCCAAAGGGCTTGTCCGCATGCTTTTTGTGACGCGCCAGGTAGAACACCACCGACACATAAGATGCCAGCAGCACCGCATACAGCGCGAGGTAGAGGGACAAGGTCAGCGCGATGCGCGGCGCCGGCACTTTGGAGGCCGCGTCGGCCGCCGTCAGCACGCCCGTCACCAGCCAGGGCTGGCGGCCGATTTCGGTCACATACCAGCCGGCGACCAGGGCAATCCAGCCCGCGAAGGTCATGGCCACCAGCACGCGCGCGTGCCAGACCGTCAGCGTGCGCGCCGGGTCTTTCTTCCAGGGCGCCAGCTGCAGCACGCTGGCCCAGCTGACCAGCAGCATCAGCACGCCCACGCCGACCATGATGCGGAAGGTCCAGAACACCGGCGCCACGGGCGGGTGTTTGCCCTCGAACTGGTCCAGGCCCTTGACCTCGCCGTCCAGCGAATGCGTGAGGTAGAGCGAGGCCAGCTTCGGGATCGCGATCTCGTAGCGGTTTTCCCTGGCCTTTTCGTCCGGCAGGGCGAACAGGATCGCGGGCACGCCTTTTTCGGTTTTCCAGATGCCTTCCATCGCCGCCAGCTTGGCCGGCTGGTGCTCCAGCGTGTTCAGGCCGTGCTGGTCGCCCGCGACGATTTGCAGCGGGATCAGCATCGCGGCCATATAAATGCCGGTCTTCAGCCCGGCCATTACCTCGGCCCCGCGGTCCTCGCGCAGCCAGCGGTAGGCCGACACGCCCGCCACCAGGAAGGCCACCGTGAGCCCCGAGGCCAGCAGCATGTGTACGAGGCGATAGGGGAAAGACGGGTTGAAGATGACTTGCAGCCAGCTCACGACATGCGCCTGGCCGTTGATCATTTCAAAGCCCGCGGGCGTCTGCATCCAGGAGTTGAGCGCCAGGATCCAGAAGGCCGACAGCGTCGTGCCGCCCGCCACCAGCAGGGTGGCCACGGTGTGCATGGTTTCGCTGACGCGTTCGCGCGCGAACAGCATCACGCCCAGCATGGTGGCCTCCAGGAAGAAGGCCGTCAGCACCTCATAGGCCAGCAAGGGCCCGGCGATGTTGCCGACCTTCTGCATATAGCCCGGCCAGTTGGTGCCGAACTGGAAGCTCATGGTGATGCCGCTGACCACACCCAGCGCGAAGGTCAGCGCGAAAATCTTCACCCAGAACTGGTAGGCGTCCATCCAGAATTGGTCCTGGCTTTTGACGAAGCGCAGCTTGAAATACAGCAGCACCCAGCCCAGCGAGATGCTGATGGTCGGGAACAGGATGTGGAAAGTGATGTTGGCCGCGAACTGCATGCGGGCCAACAGGAATGCGTCAAGTCCGTCCATCGTCAACTCCTGGTGTCATCGGGAAGGTTGGCGGGCAGTGCCGCAGGTTCGGCGCGGGGAGGTTCCGTCGCCACTGTGGGGGATGCGGCCCGGCCTGTCAAACCGGCCTTCATGCTGCCGGCGACCTTGTTTTTCATCTCCAGCAGCTTCTGCACCTTGGCGCCCATCTTCATGAGGCTCACCAGCGTGGCCGAGTCCATTTTCTGCACGTCGGCCAGCCAGCCCGTCATGAGCTCGATCAGGTCGTGCATCTGCTTCATGCGCGCCTGGGCGTGGATGTCGTCCGCGTGCGAGGGGTGCTCCATCAGAGCATCGCGCAGCATGGACAGCGTCGGGTCGATCTCGCGCTTGCGGCGCTCCTCGGCCAGGGTGCGGAAGATGGCCCAGACGTCTTCGGGCGCCTGGAAGTACTCGCGCCGGTCGCCCGGCAAGTGCTGCAGGCGCACCAGGTTCCACGACTGCAGCTCCTTGAGCCCCATGCTGACGTTGGAGCGCGAGAACGCCAGCGCCTCACCGATCTCATCGGCATTCAGGGCCCGCGGGGACACATAAAGAAGGGCATAAATCTGCCCCACGGTGCGGTTGATGCCCCAGCGGCTGCCCATTTCACCGAAATGCAGGACAAAGCGCTGGGTCAAGGGAGGAAGATTCATGGCACTGGGCCTCTTTGATTTATTGAATTTTCAGGAATTACTGAAATTCTAATAAATTGAAACCCCTTTTGCGGGCGCCGCTGCTGATTAACCCTGCGAGCTGGTCGGCCGGACCCGGCTTATGACAGGTTCAGCGCCGGCTGGCGGGCGAAGCGCGGCGCGGCTTGCGCACCGGCTTTCGGGCCGGCGGCGGTATCACCGCCACCTCGGGCGTGGACTCCGGCACCATCAGCACCACCTCCTTGAAGCCCAGGCCCAGCATGCCCAGCTCTTCGGCCGCGGCGCGGCTCAGGTCGATGATGCGGTTGCCGGCATAGGGGCCGCGGTCGGTGATGCGCACGTCCACCTCGCGGCCGTTGACCAGGCTGTGCACGCGCACCAGGGTGCCGAAGGGCAGCGTGCGATGGGCGGCGGTGAACTCGCGCATGTCAAAACGTTCGCCGCTGGCGGTGCGCCTGCCGTTGAAGCGCGGGCCGTACCAGGAGGCGGTGCCGCGTTGGAATTCGCGCGGCACCTCGCCGCCCAGCAGTTCGGGGCGGGGCCGCTCGGTGAGGGGGACGGTCGCCGGCACTTCATCGACGGCCTGGCCGGGCGCGTCATGCTGTGGCGCCGGGGCGGGCCGGGACGCAGCCGCGCGGGGGCCGGACGGCGCGGTCGGCGCCGTCGTACAGGCCGCCAGCATGGCGATCAGGGCTGCCGCACCGGCGACACGAGCACTGCGGATCACACCCTCGCGCATGGGTGGCCGGGCTCAGGCCCGCTGCAGCCGCCCGATGATGTCGGTCGTCGCCGCGGCCTGGTTCATCGTGTAGAAGTGGATGCCGGGCACGCCCGCGGCGTAGAGCTGCTCGCACAGGCCGGTGACCACATCCAGGCCGAAGCTCTTGATGGAGGCGGTGTCGTCACCAAAGCCCTGCAGGCGCAGGCGTATCCAGCGCGGGATCTCGGCGCCGCAGGCGTCGGAAAAGCGCATGAGCTGCGTGGAACTGATGACGGGCATGATGCCCGGCACGATGGGCAGGTCCACGCCCAGGGCTTGCGCATCGTCGACGAAACGGAAATAGGCGTCGGCGTTGAAGAAATACTGCGTGATCGCCGAATCGGCGCCGGCCTTGACCTTTTTGACAAAGGCCTGCAGGTCGGCGTCGGCCGAGCGGGCCTGGGGATGGACTTCGGGGTAGGCCGCCACCTCGATGTGGAAGGCGTCGCCGGTTTCCTCGCGGATAAAGGCCACCAGGTCGCTCGCGTAATGGAACTCGCCGCCGGCGCCGTAGCCGCTGGGCAGGTCGCCGCGCAGCGCCACCAGGCGCTTGACGCCCATGGCCCGCAGCTCGGCCAGCTGTTTGCGCACCGTGGCCTTGGTCGCGCCCACGCAGGAGAAATGGCAGGCCGCGGCGACGCCTTCGTCCAGGATTTCCTTCACGGTGCCAAAGGTGCCCTCTTGCGTGGAGCCGCCGGCGCCGAAGGTGACCGAGCAGAACTCGGGCTTGTGCGCATACAGCGCCTGGCGCGCCACACGCAGCTTGGCCGCGCCTTCCGGCGTCTTGGGGGGGAAGAATTCAAAACTCAGGGGCAGGTTCATCGCTGATCTCACTCGTCGTTGATTCGTCGTTACTCGTCGGTATCGGTTTTCTTGTCGCGCCGCTTGCCGCGCGCCGGTCCGGGCTGGCCGGCATGCGCAAGTTCGGAGTCTTCGTGCGGCGCGCGGGAGGCACGCAGTTCGGCACGCGGCACGCGCTTGGCGACCTTGCGCTGCGGCGCGGCCGGCAGCGGCTGGTCTTCGCCGGCCACGTCGCGGCCCTTGACGGCCTGGATAAAAAACTCGCGGTTGCCGTCGCCGCCTTCAATCGGCGAGTCCAGCCAGGCTTTGACCTCCAGCCCCAGGGCCACGCAGGCATCACGCAAGCGCTTTTCCACAAACGCGAAATGCGCCGGGTCGCGCACGATGCCGCCCTTGCCCACCTGGCCGGGCTGCAGCTCGAACTGCGGCTTGACCAGCATCAGCAGATCGCCGCCGGGCTTGAGCAGGCGCACCACGGCGGGCAGCACCAGCGTGAGCGAGATAAAGGACAGGTCGCCGGTCAGGAAGTCGAAGTTCGCTTCAATGGCCGGGGCCTCTTCGCCATCTTCGCCCTCATCTTCATCATCGAAGTCATCAGCAAAGTCCATGTCGCCGCTGTCGCCCGCATGGCCGGCCACCAGGTCGGCGGCCGTCATGGAACGCGCATTGAGGCCTTCGATGCAGACCACGCGCGGGTCACCCCGCAGGCTGGCATGCAGCTGGCCGTGGCCCACGTCCACACCCACCACCTGCACGGCGCCGTGCTGCAGCAGGCAGTCGGTGAAGCCGCCGGTGGACTGGCCTATGTCCAGGCAGCGCAGGCCGGCCACCTTCAGGCCGGTGGCCTTGAGCGCGCCTTCAAGCTTGAGCCCGCCGCGCGAGATGTACTTGGCTTCGGTGGTGTCCAGCAGTTGCAGCTCGGCGCCTTCGGGAATCTCGTCGCCGTTCTTGGCGACTTTTTTCCAGGGGGCGTCCGCCTCCGCGCGCCACTGCACGCCCGAGGCAATCAGGCGCTGGGCCTGGGAGCGGGTGGCGGCATGGCCGTGGTCGACGAGGAATAGGTCAGCGCGCATGGTGCTCCGTGGAATGGGCCTCTCGCCTGAAACCATCCAGGCGGAGTCCTTGTCTTGTTCCCTCTCCCAGCGGGAGAGGGAGGAATACCGCCGCTACTAATTAATAGCGGTAGGTATTTGCCTTGTACGGGCCTGCCTTGCTGACACCGATGTACGCGGCCTGCTCGTCGCTCAGCTCGGTCAGCACCGCGCCGACCTTCTTGAGGTGCAAACGCGCGACCTTCTCGTCGAGGTGCTTGGGCAGCACATAGACCTTGCCGACTTCGTAAGCCTCTTTCTTGGTGAAGAGCTCGATCTGCGCGATCGTCTGGTTGGCGAAGCTCGACGACATCACGAAGCTCGGGTGGCCGGTTCCGCAGCCGAGGTTCACGAGGCGGCCCTTGGCCAGCAGGATGATGCGCTTGCCGTCCGGGAAGATCACGTGGTCGACTTGCGGCTTGATCTCTTCCCAGGTGCACTTCTCGAGCGAGGCGACGTCGATTTCGTTATCGAAGTGGCCGATGTTGCAGACGATGGCCTGGTCTTTCATCGCGGCCATGTGAGCGTAGGTGATGACGTTCTTGTTGCCGGTAGCGGACACAAAGATGTCGGCCTTGTCGGCGGCGTATTCCATGGTCACGACCTTGTAGCCTTCCATCGCGGCCTGCAGGGCGTTGATCGGGTCGATCTCGGTCACCCACACCTGGGCGCTCAGCGCGCGCAAGGCCTGGGCCGAGCCCTTGCCCACGTCGCCGTAGCCGGCCACCACGGCGACCTTGCCGGCCACCATCACGTCGGTGGCGCGCTTGATCGCGTCGACCAGGGATTCGCGGCAGCCGTACAGGTTGTCGAACTTGGACTTGGTCACCGAGTCGTTGACGTTGATGGCGCGCAGGGCCAGCGTGCCCTTGGCCGACATCTCATTGAGGCGCAGCACGCCGGTGGTGGTTTCCTCGGTCACACCGATGATGTTCTTCAGGCGGCGGCTGTACCAGGTCGGGTCTTGCGCGAGCTTGGCCTTGATCGAGTTGAACAGGCAGGTTTCTTCTTCGCTGGTGGGCTTGGAGATCAGGCTGGCGTCTTTTTCGGCCTTGCTGCCCAGGTGCATCAGCAGCGTTGCGTCGCCGCCGTCGTCCAGGATCATGTTGGGGCCTTCTTCAGGCGTGCCCTTGGCGCCCTTGAATTCAAAGATGCGGTGGGTGTAATCCCAGTAGTCGGCCAGGGTTTCGCCCTTGATGGCAAACACCGGTGTGCCCGCGGCGGCGATCGCCGCGGCGGCGTGGTCCTGCGTGGAGAAGATGTTGCACGAAGCCCAGCGCACGTCGGCGCCCAGGGCCTGCAGGGTCTCGATCAGCACGCCGGTCTGGATCGTCATGTGCAGCGAGCCGGTGATGCGCGCGCCCTTCAGCGGCTGCGCCTTGGCGAACTCTTCGCGGATGGCCATCAGGCCGGGCATTTCGGTCTGGGCGATGTTGAGTTCCTTGCGGCCCCAGGCGGCAAGCGAGATGTCGGCAATGATGTGGTCGGTGGAAGGCTTCAGGACGGCGCTCATACGGTTCTCCAAAAATCAAACGTAGTAACTGGGCAAAATCGCCACGGGCACGGCATTCAAGGTGAGGGGGAATTCAGTCATTCACCCGGCTTGAGAAAGCACATGCGGGTGAGCGTGGTTGCAATGAAGTCCTGAGCCTGGTCCACGTGGTGTGGCTTGCAACGCTCCTCAGGAAGCCGCCATTGTACCCAAGCTGTCCGGGGCTGCCCAGTCCTGGAAAATCCCCGGCCAGGGCCATGCGAAAATTTCACCATGCAAGAATCCACAGCGCGCCGTCTCCGAGACCCTTTCGTCAGTGCATTCCCGGGTCCCGGAGCCAGGTGATGCGGCGCCGTTTTTTTCGCGTGTGCTGTGCCCTCTCGCTGATTGGCGGCATCGGGCTGAGCGTCGACTTTGCACTGAAGGCTTTTCGGGCCTGGCAAACCCTCGATTGGGAAGAAGGCAGCGCCGAGATGCTTTCTTCCGGCGCGGGAGCCCCAGACGGCCCGCGATCCAGGTGTTATCCGCCGCGTGCCGCCTACAGCTACAGCGCGGAAGGCAAGCAGTTCACCGGCCAGCGCGTCCGCCCAACAGACAGCTGCATGTCGGGAAATGAGCTCAGGGAGTTCCAGGCTGAGTTCAAGAAAGGCGAGACGGTGGACGTGTATTACGATCCTGCACGCCCTTCCGAAGCCGTGCTCCAACCCGGAAGGCTCTGGTACAACGATTGGGTTCAGGCCTGCTTCGGCCTGCTCCTCATGGGCTTTGGCATCGTGACGGGCATCAGAATCCTCAGAAAGCAACGATGAAAGACCTCCTATCCTGGCCGCTCACCGAGCGTGCACAGATCACCGGCCTCTTCACCGACATCGACGACACCCTGACCACGGAAGGCGAAATCACCGCCGATGCGCTGACGGCCTTGGGGGAATTGAAAGCCGCCGGGCTGAAAGTGGTAGCCATCACCGGCCGCCCAGTCGGCTGGAGCGAACCCTTCGCGGGGCGCTGGCCGGTCGATGCCATCGTGGCGGAAAACGGTGCGGTGGCGCTGCTGCCGGATGCCGGAAGCGCCGCGCCGCGGCCCTTGTCAAAGATTTACCAGCAGGATGCGGCCACGCGCGACGCCAACTTCGCGCGCATGCAGGCGGTGCTGGCGCGCATAGAGCGCGAACTGCCGGGCGTGACGCGCGCCACCGATTCGCCGGGCCGCGAGACCGACATCGCCATCGACCACAGCGAGTTCACCCGGCTCAGCGACGCGCAGATCGCCGCCGTGGTGGCGCTCATGAAAAGCGAGGGCATGCATGCCACCGTGAGCAGTATCCATATCAACGGCTGGTACGGCGACCACAACAAGCTCGAAGGCGCGCGCTGGATCGTGCGTGAGCTCTGGCAGCGCGACCTGGATGCCGAAATGAACCAATGGGTCTATGTGGGCGATTCGACCAACGACCAGCTGATGTTCAAGACCTTTGCCAACAGCGTGGGCGTGGCCAACATCGCGCGCTTTGTGCCGCAGCTGGCGCACCTGCCGCGTTATGTGACGCGCGGCGAGCGCGGCGCGGGTTTCAACGAAGTGGTCCGCTCCCTGCTGGATTAATTGACAGCCGGTGCACCCGCGCGGCGCACCGAGCCCCAACGCAGCCAGGCACCCAACGCGGCCACGGCCAGCACCAGCGTGGCATAAGCTTCCACTGTGGCCGGCAGGCCCAGCGGCGCGATCAAGCGGCCGGCCAGCATGGCCGGCACGCTGAAGGCCAGGTAGCTGACGGCATACAGCGCAGAAAACAACTCCGCCCGCTGGTGTGGCTGTGCTATCGGCGCCAGCGTCTGCACCTGCGCGGAGAAGGCCGAGCCGCCACCGAAACCTGCCAGTGCCGTTCCCACAAAAAACAGCGCCACGGAACGGGTTGCCAGCGACATAGCCACCAGGCCCGCGCCCACGGCGAGCAAGCTCATCCCGATGGCGCTCATGCGCACCGGCGACAGTTTTTTCAGCAAGGTTGGCGAGGCCGCGCCCAGGCCGAAAAAGGTGGCAATCGCCAGGCCGTTGACGATGCCGTCATGGATGCCGAAGATTTGCTGCAGCACAGAAGGCACCAGCGACAGGTACAGGCCCGCCAGCGACCACACCGCCAGCATCGTCGGCACGCCGCGCACGAATTCAGAGCGCGCCTGCACCGGCACCGAGACGCGCGGCACCAGTGAAGCCAGTGCGCCGGGGCGCGGCGTGACGCTTTCGGGCAGGAACAGCGTGGCCACCGCACCCACGACGCAGATGGCGGCCAGCACACCGAACACCAGCGGCACCGGGTGCAAGGCGAACTTGACGGCGATACCGGTGAGCACCGCGCCCACGGCCAGTCCCGCCAGCGGCGAGACGCTGCCTATCATCGCGCCCAGGCGTTTTTGCGCGGCCGGGGCGGCTTCCACCACCGCTGCCGTCAGCGCGCCGCCGACCATGCCGGTCGCGATGCCCTGCACAACGCGCGCGGCAATGATGCCGTTGATGCCCTCGGCCAGCAGAAAAGTCAGCATCGCGCCGGCCTGCAGCAGCAAGGCGACAAACACCACCGGGCGCCGGCCTATGTGGTCGGACAGCGAGCCCGCCACCAGCAGCGAGGCCAGCAGCGCAATCGCGTAAATCGCAAACGCCACCGTCAGCAGCGCCGGCGAAAAACCCCACTGCTGCTGGAACACCACAAACAGCGGCGAGGGCGCGCTGCCCGCCACAAAAAACGCGAACAGCAGGACGGCCAGCAGCGGGAAGGCGGCCGCGGGCGGCAGTTGCCAACGCGGCGCCGTCGTGGCGGAAGAGGCGTGCAAAGAGGAGGCGGCGGGAGTGCTCATGGGAAACGCTCAACTTTCTTAAAGCAAATTTATTTGCGTTTGAGAATTCTACGCCGACATTTAAATTAACGCAAATATCATTGCTTTAAGCTAGAATCGTGCCATGAACACCCCTCTTCCCAGTCAGGCCAAGCGCCCCGGTGGCCGCAGCGCCCAGGTGCAGGCCGTGGTGCGCAAGGCGCTCGAAGAACTGATTGCCCAGGAAGGCCGCGACAAGGTCACCGTACCGGCCGTGGCCGAGCGCGCCGGCGTCAGCGCCTCCAGCATTTACCGGCGCTGGGGCGACGTGAATGGCCTGCTCGATGAAACCGCCACGCACCGGCTGGACCCCAACCGGCCCCTGCCTGAAACCGGGGATTTGAAAGCCGAACTCACGGCTTGGGCGCTGGAGCTGATCAACCACCTCAACAAGCCCGGCAACGCCTCCCTGCTGAAGGCCGCGGCCGCGCTGGCCGGCACCGAAGAAACCAACTGCCTGAAAAACCGCCGTAACGAAGCCACCGTGCTGGTCAAGCGCGCCCAGGCGCGCGGCGACACCACACCCACTGTGCAACAGGTGCTGGACCACATGATGGCCCCCATCATTTACCGATTGATTTTCGGCGCCGGCGTCGAGCCAGCGCTGGCGGAACAACTCGCCGACGAGCTCTTCGTACTAGCCGGCGTCCAGCCCGCTAGTTGGGTTTAGCTAAGCCTAGCTTGTCGATCAAGGCTTTTTCGCGCACCACCGTGTCCTGCGCAAACTTCGTGTAGTCGGCCGAACTCAGGTAGTTGGGCAGCATGTCGTAACGGCCCAGCGCCGCCACATAACTCGGCTCTTCCATGGCCTTCTTGAAGGCGTCGTGCAGGCGCTTGACCACCTCGGGCGGCGTGCCCTTGGGCGCACCTATGCCAAAGGGCGAGTTCTGCACGATGTCATAGCCCAGCTCTTTCAGCGTGGGCGCGTTCGGGAATTTGTCGAGGCGCTTCTCGCCCCAGGTATTGAGCACGCGCAGCTTGCCGGCCTCGACCTGCGGCGCAAAGCCGGTGCTGTCGGCGCCGGCCATCAACTGGCCGCTGACCAGCGCCAGCATCAAATCGGCGCTGCCTTTGTAAGGCACATGCTGCAATTCAATCCCGGCTTTCTGCGCAACGAGTTCCGTCGTCAGGTGCGGGCTGGTCAGCGTGCCGGTGGAGCCGTAGGTCAGCTTGCCGGGGTTGGCCTTGGCATAAGCCACAAAGTCGGCCCAGGTCTTGAACGGGCTGTCGGCCGGCACCACGATGCCGAAGGCGTAACCCGTCACATTGATCACATAGCTGATGTCCTTGACCGGGTCCCAATTGATCTTGGTCGTGTAGCCCAGGCGGAACACGCCCAGCGGGATCTGCGCCAGCGTGTAGCCGTCGGCCGGTGCGCTTTGCAACTGCTGGGCCGGCAGGGTGCCGCCCGCGCCGGGCTTGTTCTCCACGATCACCGCCTGGCCCAGGATTTTCGAGGCGTTGTCGGCCAGCGAACGCATGGTGATGTCGGTGGGCCCGCCGGCCGGAAACGCGATCACCAGCTTGATGGGTTTGGCCGGAAAGGTCTGCGCCTGGGCCGGCATGGCGCCCGCGGCGATCAAGGCCAGGGCGGCGGCGGTGTGCAGAAAGGGTCGGCGTTGCATGGGGTGTCTCCTGGTCGGTTGGCGGGCAGCCCACATCATGCGTGCCGCCGGCGCCCGCCGCATCAGGGCAACACCTGAAGGGCTGTCGCGCTGGCGTCAGCGCCCGAATGTTCCATTTCTTCGTCGAATGCAAATATTCGACGAATAATTGGAACAAATTCGACTCATATTCACACCCGGGTCAATACGCTTTTCAAGGCCTTCCCGGTATGCGTCCCCAGCTTGACCACGGCCTCCGGGGGCGCGGACGCCACCACACGCCCGCCGGCATTGCCGCCGTCCGGGCCCAGGTCAATCACCCAGTCGGCTTCGGCGATGACGTCCAGGTCGTGCTCGATCACCACCACGCTGTGGCCGCCGTTGACCAGGCGATGCAGCACGTGGATCAGCTTTTCGACGTCGGCCATGTGCAGGCCCACCGTGGGCTCGTCCAGCACATAAAGCGTGTGCGGCGCCTTCTGGCCGCGGCGCGTGATGTCGTCGCGCACCTTGCTGAGTTCCGTCACCAGCTTGATGCGCTGCGCCTCGCCGCCCGACAGCGTGGGTGACGGCTGGCCCAGCGTGAGGTAGCCCAGGCCCACGTCTTTCAGCAGCTGCAGCGGATGGCTGATGTTGGGCATGGAGGCGAAGAAGTCCACCGCCTCGTCCACTTCCATTTTCAGCACGTCGCCGATGTTCTTGCCGCGCCAGGTCACGGCCTGGGTTTCGGGGTTGAAGCGCGCGCCGTGGCAGGTTTCGCAGAGCACCTTCACGTCGGGCAGAAAGCTCATGCCTATGGTGCGCACGCCCGCGCCTTCGCAGGTCGGGCAGCGGCCCTCGCCGGTGTTGAAGGAAAACCGCCCGGCGCCGTAACCGCGCGCGCGGGCCTCCAGCGTGTCGGCAAACAGCTTGCGTATGGTGTCCCAGAAGCCGATGTAGGTGGCCGGGCAGGAGCGCGGCGTCTTGCCGATGGGCGTCTGGTCGACTTCCAGCACGCGGTCCACCGCGGCATACCCTTCGATGCGTTCGCAGCCGGTCCAGTCGGGCGTCTTGCCCTTGTCGTCGGCGTCGCGCCCCGACTTGGTGGAGCGCTGCGTCACGCCCGCATGCACATTGGTCAGCAGCACGTCGCGCGCCAGCGTGGACTTGCCGGAGCCCGACACGCCCGTCACCGCCACCAGGCGGTACAGCGGCACGGTGACCGAGACGTCCTTGAGGTTGTGCAGGTCGGCATTGACCACCGTGAGCCAGGAAGTGAAAGGCCCTGCCGCCACCGGCGCCGCGTTGTGCAGCGCACTCGCGCTGGCCGCGGCGGCTTTCAGGGCCGCGGCCTTGAGCGTGGCCGCCTTCTGTTTGCTCACGGGCCTGGCATCAGCAACAACGGTGGGCTCCTTCACCGCGGCCGCCTGCGCCGCGCCCTTGCGCGTTTCGCGCCGCGCATGCAGCGGGTGTATCAACGGGTTCGCCAGGTAGCGGCCGGTCAGCGATTCCGGCACGGCCGACAGCTGCGCCGCCGTGCCCTGCGCCACCAGCGTGCCGCCGCGCTTGCCCGCGCCCGGGCCGATGTCGATGATGTTGTCGGCGCGGCGTATCGTGTCTTCGTCATGCTCGACCACCACCAGGGTATTGCCGCGGTCGCTGAGCTTGCCTAAAGCGCCCAGCAGGATCTGGTTGTCGCGCGGGTGCAGGCCGATGGTCGGCTCGTCCAGCACGTAGCAGACGCCCTGCAGGTTGGAGCCCAGCTGTGCCGCCAGGCGTATGCGCTGCGCCTCGCCGCCGGATAACGTGGGCGCGCCGCGGTCCAGGGTGAGGTAGCCCAGGCCCACGTCCTCGAGGAACTCCAGCCGGCTTTTGATTTCAGGGATCAGGTCGCGTGCGATGCCGGCCTCGCGGCCCAGCAGCGCGAGTTTTTCGACCCAGCGCCGCACGTCGGTCACCGACAGCGCCGCGATGTCGGCAATGCCGACGCCGGCGAACTTCACCGCGCGGGCCGTGGCATTGAGCCGCGTGCCTTCGCAGGTCGGGCAGGCGGTGCCGGCGACGTCTTCCACCTCGGGCTCGGCAAAGCTCTGCTCGCGGCCCTTGTTGTCGTCGTCCATCACCGAGTCGTCGAAGACCTTGCGCTGCTCCTTGGTGAGTTTGACGCCGGTACCCACGCAGTCAGGGCACCAGCCATGCTTGCTGTTGTAGCTGAAGAGGCGCGGGTCGAGCTCGGCATACGAGGTCGCGCAGACCGGGCAGGCGCGCTTGGTCGAAAACGCAATCAGCTTGCCGATGTTCTTCGCGCTGGCGCCGGCCATCATCGCGCCGCGCAGGCCGTCCAGCGGCGCCAGCACATGGACCACGCCCTTGCCGTGCTCCAGCGCGGTCGCCAGCGCGGCGCGCAAGGCGGCCTCGTTCTCGGGCGACACGCGGATGTCGGCCACCGGCAGCTCCACCGTGTGTTCCTTGAAACGGTCTATGCGCGGGAAGCCCGTGGTCGGCAAAAACTCACCGTCTATGCGCAAATGCGTGTAGCCGCGCGGCCGCGCCCAGTCGGCCAGCTCGGTGTAAACGCCCTTGCGCGCGATCACCAGCGGCGCCAGCAGGCCGATGTGCTGGCCGCGGTAGGTCTTGAGCAACTGCGCCGCGATGCTTTCGGGGCTTTGCGGCATCACGGCCGCGCCTTCCTTGGTGCAATGCTGTATGCCCAGCTTCACATACAAAAGGCGCAGGAAATGCCAGACCTCGGTGGTGGTTCCCACGGTGGACTTGCGCCCGCCACGCGACAGGCGCTGCTCGATGGCCACGGTGGGCGGGATGCCGTAGACGGCGTCCACCTCGGGCCGGCCCGCCGGCTGCACGATGCTGCGCGCGTAGGCGTTCAGCGATTCGAGGTAGCGGCGCTGGCCTTCGTTGAACAAAATGTCAAAGGCCAGCGTGGACTTGCCCGAGCCCGAGACACCGGTCACCACATTGAACTTGCCGCGCGGAATGTCGACCGACAGGCTCTTGAGGTTGTTTTCCTTGGCGTTGACGATCTGGATCAGGTTGGAAAAGGCCGGGCGCGTGGCCCACACCTTGGGCCGCGACTCTTCCACGCCGTGCACCTTGCCCATGGCCTGCTCGTACTCGCGCAGCGCCAGCGCCGTGTGCGAGGTCGGGTGCTGGCGTACCTCCTCGGGCGTGCCCTGGGCCACCAGCAGGCCGCCGGCCTCGCCGCCTTCGGGCCCCAGGTCTATCAGCCAGTCGGCCGAGCGGATCACGTCGAGGTTGTGCTCGATCACGATCAGCGAGTGGCCGGCCTCCAGCAGCTTGCGCAGCGCGCGCATCAGCTTGGCGATGTCGTCGAAGTGCAGGCCGGTAGTCGGCTCGTCGAACAAAAACAGCGTACCCCGGCCCGGCTGCCTGAGCGCCAGCGCCTGCTTGCTCGTGCTAGCGGTCTTGCTGGCATTGGCCAGGAAGCCCGCGAGCTTGAGGCGCTGCGCCTCGCCACCCGACAGCGTGGGCACGGGCTGGCCCAGCTTCACGTACTCCAGGCCCACGTCCACGATGGGCTGCAGGGAACGCACCACCTCGCGGTCCTGCGCAAAAAGCGCAATCGCCTCGCTGACCGTGAGGTCCAGCACGTCGGACACATTGAGCAGGCGCGGCTTGAGGTCGCCCACGGCCTTGCGTTCAATCGTCACCTCGAGGATCTCGGCGCGGTAGCGCTTGCCGTCGCAATCGGGGCAGCGCAGGTAGACGTCGCTCAAAAACTGCATCTCCACGTGCTCAAAGCCCGAGCCGCCGCAGGTCGGGCAGCGGCCGTCGCCGTTGTTGAAACTGAACTTGGTGGCGGTGTAGCTGCGCTGTTTGGCCAGCGGCGCCAGCGCGAACAGGTCGCGCACCGCGTCCCAGGCGCCCACATAGCTGGCCGGGTTGGAGCGCGCCGTCTTGCCGATGGGCGACTGGTCGACAAACACCACGTCCGTCAGGTGGTCGGCGCCCATGAGGCGGTCGTGCAGGCCCGGCGTTTCGGTCGCCTTGCCGAACTGGCGCAGCAGCGCCGGCGCCAGGATGTCCTGCATCAGCGTGGACTTGCCGGAGCCGCTGACACCGGTCACGCAGACCAGGCGCTGCAGCGGGAAGTCCACCGTCAGGTTTTTCAGGTTGTGGTCGCGCGCCCCTTCGAGGATGAGGCGCGGCGTGTTGTCCGTCACCGCGCGCTTGAAGCCCATGCCCACCTGCTTGCGCGAGCCCAGGTAGGCGCCGGTCAGCGTGTCGGCATGTTTGAGGTCTTCGGGCGTGCCGTCGAACACGATCTGGCCGCCCTTCTCGCCCGGGCCCGGGCCCATGTCTATCATGCGGTCGGCCGCCAGCATCACCGCCGGGTCGTGCTCGACCACCACCAGGGTATTGCCGGCGTCGCGCAGACGGTGCATGGCCTGGGTGATGCGGTTCATGTCGCGCGGGTGCAGGCCGATGGAGGGCTCGTCGAGCACAAACAGCGTGTTGACCAGCGAGGTGCCCAGCGCCGTCGTGAGGTTGATGCGCTGCACCTCGCCGCCCGACAGCGTGCGGCTTTGCCGGTCCAGCGTGAGGTAGCCTATGCCGACGTCGCACAGGTACTTCACGCGCGTCTGGATTTCCTCGAACAGCGACTTGAGCGCCTGGATCTCGGCGTCGTCGCCCATCACGTTGAGCGACAGGCCGCTGAAAAATTCGCGCAGCCTGTCGATGGGCAGGCGCATCAGGTCGTGCAGCGCCAGGCCCGGCAAGGCCTCGAGCTGCTCGCGGCTCCACTGCACACCCACCGGCATGAAGCGCTGGACCGGCGGCAGCACCGCGTCGGCGGCCTCCTTGGAGCCCAGGTGCCAGAGCAGCGACTCCAGCTTGAGGCGCGCGCCGCCGCAGGTTTCACAGGGCGTGTAGCTGCGGTACTTGGACAGCAGCACGCGGATGTGCATCTTGTAGGCCTTGCTTTCGAGGTACTCGAAAAAGCGCTTGATGCCATACCACTGCTTGTTCCAGTTGCCGTCCTTGTAGCCCGGCGTGCCGTTGATGACCCAGCCCTGCTGCTCGGGCGTGAGCTTGTACCAGGGCGTGTCGCGCGGTATGCCGGCCGCTTCGGCGTGGCGCATCAAATCATCCTGGGCCTCCTTCCAGGCCGGGGTCTGTATGGTCTTGATGGCGCCGGCGCGCAGGGTCAGCTTGTCGTTGGGAATCACCAGGCCGTAGTCCACGCCGATCACGCGGCCGAAGCCGCGGCAGGTTTCGCAGGCGCCCATGGCCGAGTTGAAGGAAAACAGCGAAGGCGTGGGGTTGGTGTAGCGCAGGTCGCTGTCGGGGCAATGCAGGCCGGTGGAGAAACGCCACATTTGATCGGGCTGCCCGTCCTCGGCGTGTTGCACATAGATATTCAGCCTGCCGCCACGCTTGAGCGCCGTTTCAATGGCATCCATGACGCGGGACTTTTCCACCGCATGGGTGCGAAAGCGGTCGGCCACCACATCCAGCAGCTTGTGCGGGCCGGCCGGCGTGGCCACGTCGCGCTGCGCATGCACGCGCGTGAAGCCGCTCACCGACAGCCACTGCTCGACCTGCTCGGCGCTGGTGTTGCCGGGCAGCTCGACCGGGAAGGTCAGCACCACGCGGGGGTCGCCTTCCTTGGTGCGCGCCATCAGCTCGGCATAAATCGATTCGGGCGTGTCGTGGCGCACGTTCTGCGCGGTCTGTTTGTCGAAGAGCTGCGCGGCGCGCGCGTAAAGCAGCTTCAGGTGGTCGTTGAGCTCCGTCATGGTGCCCACGGTGGAGCGCGAGCTGCGCACCGGGTTGGTCTGGTCGATGGCGATGGCCGGCGGCACGCCCTCGACCTTGTCGACGGCCGGCTTGTCCATGCGGTCCAGGAACTGGCGCGCATAGGCCGAGAAGGTCTCCACATAGCGGCGCTGGCCTTCGGCGAACAGGGTGTCGAACACCAGCGAGGATTTTCCCGAGCCGCTGGGGCCGGTGACCACCGTCATTTCACCGGTGCGAATGTCAAGGTCGAGGTTTTTGAGGTTGTGCTGGCGCGCGCCGCGGATGCGGATGGTTCCCTGGGACATGAGTGCGGTCTTTCCTGAAGAGGTCAAACATTCTAGGCAAAGCATCCGCCTGTGCAGGATGTAGGGATTAAGGGTCTTTTCTCCTGCTTTTTCCCCGCTTTTCAGCGCGCCAATTAGGGCACATTCTGGTTTCCCTGCTCGCTGTTTTCATGCTTTCGTGTTTAACTTTAGCGACCTGGGATCGATTTAAGGAGACAGACCATGTCAACAACAAAACGTTGGTGCGCGGCCTTCGCGCTGGCCGCCCTGGGCCAGCTGGGCCACGCACAGATACTCGTCGGGCAAACCGCGGGCTTCACCGGCCCCGTGGGTGCCGGCGTCAAGGAAACCACAGAGGGCGCCAAGCTCTACATCGATGCCGTCAACGCCAAGGGCGGCGTGAACGGGCAGAAGGTAGAGCTTATTTCAGTCGACGACAAGTTCGAGCCCAAGCTCGCGGCGGAAAACGCCCGCAAGCTGGTGGAAGAGCAAAACGTGGTGGCCCTGTTCCTCACGCGCGGCACGCCGCACACCGAAGGCATCATCCCCCTGCTCGACAAACACGGCGTGCCGCTGGTGGGCCCGTCCACCGGCGCCATGGTGCTGCACCAGCCCGTGAGGAAACATGTGTTCAATGTGCGTGCCACCTACCAGCGCGAAGCCGAAAAAGCGGTCACCCACCTCGCCTCCATGGGCATCACGCGAGTCGGCATCGTCTATGCCGACGACAGCTTCGGCGCCGACGGCGTCATGGGCGCGCAAAAAGGCCTGGCCACGGCCAAGCTGCAGCCGGCCATCCTCGAAAAATTCGACCGCAGCAAGCCCGACTTCGGGCCCATCGCGCCCAAGGTCTACCAGTCGAATGCGCAGGCCGTCATCATGGTCGCCTCGGGCCAGGCCGTGGTCGACGGCGTCAAGGCCTTCCGCGCGGCCGGCTCCACGGCGCAGCTCGTCACGCTGTCGAACAACGCCTCGGGCGGTTTTGTGAAAAGCCTGGGCGACAACGCCCGCGGCGTGATCGTGACCCAGGTCTTTCCGTATGAGCGCTCCATCGCCTTCCCCATGGTCAAGGAAGCCCAGGAGCTGGCCAAGGCCAAGGGCCAGGCCGACGTGAGCCCCGCCATGCTGGAAGGTTTTGCCGCGGCCAAGGTGCTGGTCGAGGGCCTGCGCCGCGCCGGCGCCAAACCCACGCGCGAAAAACTGCAGGCGGCGCTGGAAGGCCTGCGCAAGTACGACATCGGCGGGCTGGAAGTGAGCTACAGCCCCGAAGACCACACCGGCCTGGACTTCGCCGACCTGTCCATCATCGGCACGGACGGCAAGTTTAAAAGGTAGCCCCCCTGCTGACGCTCACTTCGTGTAGCGTCCCCTCCCCCCAGGGGGGACAGGCGCCTTGCGCCCGGCGGAGCCGGATCGCGGCCCCTGCTCGCGAATGCGCAAACCTGAGGCATCACAAGCCGTGCAGTTTGCTCAGAAGTAGAGGGCGTTTTCCAGTTCCTTGAACTTCTCGGGGCCTACGGCTTCCTTGATCTTGGGGGCGAGCTCTTTGAGTTTATCGATGTCGGTCGCGGCTTCCACCGCGAGGTTGAGCCGGAAACCGCGCAAGCCCAGGCCGGCCGTGAGCCGCGTGGCAATCGGGTAGGCCCTGGAATAGTGTTCCTGCGCGCTCAGCGTGGGTGAGCCGTCGGCGTTGTGCGCGGACACCGCGGGCGCCGGTGCGGTGGGCGGGGCCGGCGGCTGCACCGCGGCGGGCGCCAGCAGGCCCAGCGACAGCAAGTGGGAAATATCTTCAGCCGTGACGCCCAGGCCCGCGGTGGCCTTGACCACCTCTTCCATGCTGCGCTTGCCGTCAAACATGATGAAGGCCGAGCGTTGCCTCGGTGTCATCGGGATGGAACGGTCTTGCAATGCGGATTGGCCCAATTCCGTCTTGGTGTAAATCATCAGCGGGTCTCCAGTAAGTACGCCAGGGGGAACGCAGACTGCTGTGCGTAATGCAGAGACATTTGTGACACTTTTTTGTTGCCCCTGATTCAATTTACCCCATTTTTAGCGCCAACGCACCTTTTTGGGCACGGTCGCGGCCCTGTCCTGCAACTGGATACACCTCTTGCGGCAATAGATCACACCCAAGGGGCCGCGGCGGCAACCGGCGCGGGCAAGGCGCCATGCTTTTCACCGCTGAGGTCTATGTCCCCACCCTTGTTCAAAAGGAACAGGGCCAGGCCTGCGATCACGATAAATCCGAGCACGAGTTTCCACATTTTTCACTTCTCCAAAAAAAACAAAAAAAGGCCAAAAAAAAAGCCCCCGGCACATGGATGACGAGGGCCTGCAAATATCACAAGGCTTTTCAGCCTCAAGAACCGGCGCGGGCCGCTGGGTCCGCCCGGCGATCACAGCAATCAGTCGTTGGCGTAAATATCCACGTCCTTGGTTTCCTTGATGAACAAGGTGCCTATCACCAGCGTCATGCCGGCGACGATGATGGGGTACCAGAGGCCGTTGTACATGTTGCCGGTCTGCGCCACGATGGCGAAGGCGGTCGTCGGCAGCAGGCCGCCGAACCAGCCATTGCCGATGTGGTAGGGCAGGCTCATCGAGGTGTAGCGGATGCGGGTCGGGAACAGCTCGACCAGCATGGCGGCGATCGGGCCGTAAACCATGGTCACCAGCACCACCAGGTAGAACAGGATGATGGTGACCATGACCTTGTCGACCTTGGCCGGGTCGGCCTTGCTGGGGTAGCCGGCGGCCTTCAGGTCGTCCGCGACGAGCTTCTTGAACTCGGCGTCCTTCTTCTTGGCGTCGTCGGCGCTCAGGCCCTTGGCGTTGTAGCTGGGGATCGCGGCCTCACCGATCTTGATGGTGGCCACCGTGCCGGCGGGTGCGGCGACGTTGTCATAGCTCACCGAAGCGCCTGCCAGCACCTGCTTGGCGATGTCGCAGGAGCTGGTGAACTTGACGGTGCCGGTCGGGTTGAACTGGAACGAGCACTCTTTCGGGTCGGCGGTCACGATCACCTTGTTCTTGGCTTGCGCGGCGGCGAGGTCGGGGTTGGCGGCCTTGGTCAGCGCGGTGAACACCGGGAAGTAGGTGACCACGGCCAGCAGGCAGCCCGCCATGATGATGGGCTTGCGGCCGATCTTGTCGGACAGCGTGCCGAAGATCACAAAGAAAGGCGTGCCCAGGATCAGCGAGTAGGCCACCAGGATGTTAGCCGTGGGGCCGTCGACCTTGAGCGCCTGCGTCAGGAAGAACAGCGCGTAGAACTGGCCCGAGTACCAGACCACGGCCTGGCCGGCGGTCAGGCCGATCAGCGCCAGGATCACGATCTTCAGGTTGCGCCACTGGCCGAAGGACTCGGACAGCGGGGCCTTGGAGGTCTTGCCCTCGGCCTTCATCTTCTGGAAGGCGGGGGATTCGTTCATCGACAAACGGATGTAGACCGACACGGCCAGCAGCAGGATGGAGACGATGAACGGAATGCGCCAGCCCCAGTCGGCGAAAGCGGCTTCGCCCATGGCGGTGCGCACACCCAGGATCACCAACAGGCTCAGGAACAGGCCCAGCGTGGCCGTGGTCTGGATCCAGGAGGTGTAGGCGCCGCGCTTGCCCTGGGGCGAGTGCTCGGCCACGTAGACGGCGGCACCGCCGTACTCACCACCCAGCGCCAGGCCTTGCAGCATGCGCAGCGCGATCAGGATCACCGGCGCGGCGACACCGATGGACGCGTAGTTGGGCAGCAGGCCCACGATGAAGGTCGACAGGCCCATGATCACGATGGTGACCAGGAAGGTGTACTTGCGGCCGATCATGTCGCCCAGACGGCCGAACACCAGCGCGCCGAAGGGGCGCACGATGAAGCCGGCGGCGAACGCGAGCAACGCGAAGATGAAGGCCGAGCCCGAGTCCAGTCCGCTGAAGAACTGCTTGGCGATGATGGCGGCCAATGAACCGTAGAGGTAGAAGTCGTACCACTCGAATACCGTGCCGAGCGAAGAGGCGAAGATCACCTTCTTCTGCTCGGCGGTCATGGGTCTGTTGTCGACGGCTGTTGCCATGATGTGTGTCTCCAAATAGTGAAGGCCTCCGGTATGGAAGCTGCACTGATTATTTTTGGAGTCCCTGACCTAGCTCTGACGTGAAAATAACAGGAGCTTGCGTGAAACTTATGCGTGGCTGACAACCCAAGGGGAAACCCTTGAGAAACTTTTCAGCATACGAAGCCACTCCGGGAAAACGCCTAGAACCTTCTTACGCGCCGCGTAAAACTCGCTTACGCGCCCAAACGCCCGCTTACGCCTTGCGCGCAATACCCACGGCCACCTTGCGCACGCCGTTCCAGTCCTCGCCCTCAAACCAGGCATTGCCCAGCAGGTACTCACGCAGCATGGGCAGCGCGTCGAAGCCCCAGAAAATTTTGCCGTCGACTTCCATCGCGGGCACGCCGAACACATCGCGCGCGACGGCTTCGTCGGTGTTCTTCTTGAGCTGCGCTTTGGCTTCGCCGTCCTTCAGCGTGTGCTGCGGCGCAAGCTGCGCCGTGAGCGCCGCAAGCCGCTGCGCATCCGCGGCCTCGCCCCCGCCCTGCCAGACATGGCGAAAAATCGTTTCGCAGACATAGCGGTTGGGGCTTGCCGGGTCGTCGGGCGTGCCGCAGGCGCTGGCCAGCCGCAGCAGCGGCAAGGGGTTGAAGGGATGGCTGGCCGGCATCTGCATGGCGATGCCCTTGCTGTGCGCATGCCACAGCACCTGCCGGTAGGTCCAGTCGCGCTTGGGCGCGATCTCGGCCGGGCCCAGCTGGCCGTGGTGCTTGAGCAGGGCGGCGAAAAGCACCGGCCGGTAGCTGACGCTGTAGCTCAGGCCCTTGAGGGCTTCAGGCAGCTGTTCGAAGGCGAGGTAGGCATAGGGAGAGATGAAATCAAAGTAGAAAGTGATGTGCTTCATGAAACTCTCTCCGTTCTATGGCTCAGTTGTTCAAGGGTCAGGCCCGTACCGCCGCCATGCGCTGGCCTATGGTGCGCCAGAGTTCGCGCTGCGCCTCGGGGCCGGAGCGCGCCCAGGCCGAGATCTCGCCCAGCGTGCGAAAGCAGCCTTCGCACAGCCCGCTGTCGGCATTCACGCGGCACACCGAGATGCAGGGCGAAGGCACCACATCGCCCGCGGCCTCCACCGTGCGGCCGCGCTCCGTCACCCGGGCGACGGCCTGCTCGCGCGCGATGGCCTCCTCGCCCAGGTCCACGGCCACGTCGACCACGGGCGCGCCGGTCAGCAGTTCCAGCTCCTGCGGCATCAGCTTGAACACCGCATGCGGATGGCCGGCCGCGGCCCAGACCTCGTCAAAACGCATCAGGCTCAGGTCCACCAGCACCACGGCCTGGTTGATATGCCCCACGGGAGACACGCCCCCTATGGAAAAACCGGTTTTGCTTTTCACGAAATCCGCGTCGGCCCGGCCCACGCGCTTGCCGTCAGTACAGACCAGCGCCTCGACCTTGCGTTCATCGACCCGCCTGTCGCCCGAGGTCACGACCAGCACGGCGGCATCGTCCGACTTGCGGCGAAAAATGATGCTCTTGGCGATCTGCCCCAGGCGCACGCCCAGCGCATCGGCCGCCTGCTGCGCGGTGCGCGCCGCATCGTCCAGCATCACGGGCATATGCGGATGGCCGCATTCGCGCAGCACAGCCGCCACTCGTTGAACACCCTCGGGCAAGGCTTTTAACTCGGCACCACACATATCAATTCGCTCGCTTGTTCAAAAGCGCCGTCGCGGCGCGGGAATTCGGTTTGCGTCCCAGGAAGTCGCTGATGAATTTTCCGGCATCGATGAGCTTGTCCAGATCTATGCCGGTTTCAATGCCCATGCCGTGCAACATGTACACCACGTCTTCAGTGGCTACATTGCCGGTCGCGCCCTTGGCAAAAGGGCAGCCGCCCAGGCCGGCCGAGGAGGTGTCGAACTGCCAGACGCCCATCTGCAGCGAGGCCAGGGTGTTGCCCAGGGCCTGGCCGTAGGTGTCATGGAAATGGCCCGACACGTCGTTGAGGTCGAAGTGCCTGAGCGTCGCGTCGAGTGCGCGCTGCACCTTGAGCGGCGTGCCCACGCCAATCGTGTCGGCCACGCCCACGTGCTGCACGCCTATGCCCTTCATCAGTCCGGCCAGCATGTCCACGCGTTCAGGCGCGATCTCACCCTCGTAAGGGCAGCCCACGGTGCAGGACATCGCGCCACGCACATAAATACCCTTCTCGCGCGCGGCTTCCACCACCGGCCTGAAGCGCTCAATGCTCTCGGCAATCGAACAGTTGATGTTCTTCTGGCTGAAGGCCTCGCTGGCCGCGCCGAACACCACGATCTCGTCGGGCCACAGCTCGCGCGGCGACGCAATCGCGGCTTCAAAGCCCTTCATGTTCGGTGTCAGCACCGAATAGCGCACACCGGGCTTGCGCCGTATGCCCGCCATCACCTCGGCGTTGTCGGCCATTTGCGGCACCCATTTGGGCGACACAAAACTCGTGACCTCGATCTCGGTCAGGCCCGCGTCCTGCAGCCGGTGCACCAGCTCTATCTTGACGGCGGCCGGCACCTGGGCTTTTTCATTCTGCAGCCCGTCGCGGGGGCCGACGTCGACAAGCTTGACTCTGGAGGGTAGTTTCATAGTGTGTCCTGCAAGCCGCCTTCAGGAGGGCGGCGAATGGCCAGTCAGTATCCCTTTTTCGGATCAACCACGCCGGCTAGGCTGGCAATCGGCGCACCGCCCGCCAGGCTGCGTATCTTCCCGGCGATCTGGGCAATGCTTTCCTCGCGCAGGGTGCGGGCCGAGGTATGCGGCGTGATGGTGACCTTGGGATGTTTCCAGAAGGCATGCTCCGCCGGCAGCGGCTCGGTGCGGAACACATCCAGCGTCGCGCCGGCCAGCTGGCCGCTGTCGATCAGCGCCAGCAGGTCCTCCTCCACCAGGTGGGCGCCGCGCGCCACATTGACCACATAGCCACCCGCCCGCAGCCGCGACAGCGTGTCGCGGTTCATGATGCCCTGGGTGTCCGGCGTCAACGGCAGCAAACAGACCAGGATGCGGCTGGCCGCCAGGAAGTCCTGGAAGCCCGCACTGCCCACCTCGCCTGAAAAGCACCGCACGCCTTCCACCGCCTTGGGCGAGCGGCTCCAGCCATTCACCGGGAAATCAAATTGCGCGAGTGCCCGGCTCACGCGTTCACCGAGCACGCCCAGGCCCATCACGCCAATCGGATAGTCCGTGCGCAGGCGCGGCTTGCGGTAGGACCACTTGCCCGCTGCAATGTCGGCCTCATAGCCGTCCAATTCGCGGAAATGGCGTATCACCGCATGGCAGACAAACTCGGCCATCTGGGCCGACATGCCGGCATCGTCCAGCCGCACCACTGGCACACCGGCCGGCAGATTCAGCTTCATGAGCGCATCGACGCCCGCGCCTATATTGAAAATGCCCTTGAGCGCTTGCTGCTCGTCAAAAAATTGCTGGGGTGGCTGCCAGACCACCGCATAGTCGGCCGGCACAGCGCCCGCGGACCATAGCGTCACATCGGCCTCGGGGAAGGCGGCCTTGAGGCCGTCCACCCAGGGCTGGGGTTTGGTGTCGGAGCAGCAAAAACTGATGCGCATTGAAAGAATCCCGCTGAAATTACGTTTGGAGCCAAAACAAACTCAAACGGCTATTTTCAACAATTCCGCGCCCTCGTTGACCTGGTCGCCCGGCGCATAGAGCAATTCCTGCACCGTGCCGTCGGCGGGGGCCGCGATCGTATGCTCCATCTTCATGGCCTCCATCACCGCCAGCGGCTGGCCCTTGCTCACTTTGTCGCCGGCCTTGACGGCAAAGGACACGACCTTGCCCGGCATGGGCGCCGTCAGGCGGCCGCCCTCGGCCTGGGCCTCGCCCGCATGGGCCAGCAGGTCTATGGAGAGGATTTGCGTCGCGCCCCTGGCCGTGAACACGTGGTCCAGCTCGCCCTGCGCATACACGGCCGCCGTCATGCGCTGGCCTGCGAATTGAATCTCTATGCCCTGCGCGGTTTCGGTGAACAACAGCGGCCCCGCGACATCGCCCAAAGCAAGGTGCAGCGCGCCGTCATGCCCGTAGGTCAATGCGGCCTTGGCCGGCTCGCCGTGGAATTCAAACTCAAAGCGCCGCTGCACCACGCCATGCGAGCGCCAGCCGTCGCGGCGGCTGAAAGGGTCCGCACCCGCCAGGGCCCGCTCGTCCAGCAGCTGCCTGGCCACCGCCGCGGCGGCCGCCATGGCCAGGCCCACGGGCTCCTGCTTGAAGAGCACGGCTTCTTCGCGCTGTATCAGCGCGGTGTCCAGGTTGGCCTTGGCAAACGAAGGGCTGCGCACCACGTAACGCAAAAACTGCACATTGGTGCTCAGGCCCACGATGCGGGTCTGCGCCAGCGCATCGTCCAGCCGGGCCAGCGCCTCTTCGCGCGTGGCGCCGTGCACGATGAGCTTGGCCACCATGGAGTCGTAGTAGGGCGAAATCGCATCGCCCTCGCGCACGCCGTCGTCCACACGCACCTGCCCTCGTTCAAAGGCCGTGTGCGCCGGTTTTTTGTAGACATGCAGGCTGCCGGTGGCCGGCAGGAAGTTGTTGTCCGGCGTTTCGGCGCAGATGCGCGCCTCGATGGCATGGCCGTTGATGCGCAGCTGCTCCTGCGCCAGCGGCAGCTTTTCGCCCGAGGCCACACGCAACTGCCATTCCACCAGGTCCAGGCCGGTGATGGCCTCGGTCACCGGGTGCTCCACCTGCAAGCGCGTATTCATCTCCATAAAGAAGAAGTTCATGGAGCCATCGCTGCGCTGCTCGACAATGAACTCGACCGTGCCGGCGCCCACGTAGTTCACGGCGCGCGCGGCCGCCACCGCCGCCTCGCCCATCTGCTGGCGCATGGCTTCCGTCATGCCGGGGGCCGGCGCCTCTTCCAGCACCTTCTGGTGGCGGCGCTGCACCGAGCAGTCGCGCTCGAACAGGTAGACATAGTTGCCGTGGGTGTCGCCAAACACCTGTATCTCGATATGGCGCGGGCGCTGCGCGTATTTTTCGACCAGCACCGCGTCGTCGCCAAAGCTGTTGATGGCCTCGCGCTTGCAGGATGCCAGCGCGGCCTCAAAGTCTTCGCTCTTGTCCACCGCACGCATGCCCTTGCCGCCGCCGCCCGCGCTGGCCTTGATCAACACCGGGTAGCCAATGCGGTCGGCCTCACGCTTGAGCAGCGCCGGGTCCTGGTCGCTGCCGTGGTAGCCGGGCACCAGCGGTACACCGGCTTTTTCCATCAGCTGTTTGGACTCGGCCTTCAGACCCATGGCCTTGATGGCCGAGGCCGGCGGGCCGATAAAGACCAGGCCGGCAGTGGCGCAGGCCTGGGCGAACTCCTCGTTCTCGCTCAGAAAGCCGTAGCCCGGGTGGATCGCCTCGGCGCCCGTGGCCTTGGCCGCTTCGATGATGCGCTCCCAGCGCAAATAACTGTCCTTGGGCGCGCTGCCGCCTATGTGCACGGCCTCGTCGCAAAAGCCCACATGCTTGGCGCCCGCATCGGCGTCGGAATACACGGCAACGGACTGGATGGCCATGCGGCGCGCAGTCGCAGCCACGCGGCAGGCTATTTCACCGCGATTGGCAATGAGGATTTTTTTAAACATCGTTAACTTTCGCGGTGAAATACCCTGCGCACGCTTCGCGTGCCATGCAATTTAGCTTCGCTGCTGCGCGGCTTTGCCGCTGGTCGCCCCGATTTGCAATAAGGATTTTTTTAAACATGGTCGTTCTTTGAAAAGGGAGACTTCAAGGTAAAAGCGGCGGCAGTGCCAGGATCCGGCTTGCCGCTGAAAATGCGCGCCACGCGCACAAACAGCTGACGCAAGAAGCGCCAGCAAAGGCGTATCAACCAGACACTGAGCACCAGCACCAAGGCCAGCAGCACCACAAAAACCAGGGGATGCACAATCGCCAGCCACAGGCCCAGCGGCACCAGGCCGTCCTCCAGCAGCGAGGCGCCGATATTGCTGAAAGGTTCGGGCGAGGTATTGATGGCCGCGCGCGTAGTGGCCTTGGCGGCAAAGCTGGTGGCCGCCAGGGTGCCGCCCAGCAGGGCCGCCACCAGCGCGCCCAGGCCGTTGTCGCCGCCAAACACCGCGGCCGCCAGCGCCGCGCCGGCCGGGATGCGGATCACGCCGTGCACCACATCCCACAAAGAATCCAGGCCCGGAATCTTGTCGGCAAAAAATTCCACAAACACCATAAAACCGCTGATGCCCAGCACCACCGGGTGGGCCAGCAGCTGCAGGCCGGACGGCAGCTGCACCCAGCCCATAAAACCCGCCAGGCCGGTCAGCAACACCACCAGGTAAAGGCGCACGCCGCTGGCCCAGCCCAGCGCACCGGCCAGGGCGATCAGTTGTGCGGTGTCCAGGGTGTTCATGGCTTCAGTCTGGCTTGGAAGGCAACCAGTCGGGCTTGCGCTTTTGCAAAAACGACTGAACGCCCTCACGGCCTTCAGGGCTCACGCGCACGTCGGCAATCGCCTGCACCGTCATCTGCGTGAGTTCGTGTGTGATGGCCTGCCCCGCCACGTCCTGCACCAGCTTTTTGCACAGCTTCACGGCCTCGGGGCCGGCATTGACCAGGGTTTTCACAAGCTCGGCCACTTTGGCGTCCAGCGCGTCGGCCGCCACGAGCTCGTGCACAAAGCCTATGCGCAGCGCCTCGGCCGCGTCAAAGCGCTCGGCCGTCAAAAAGTAACGGTGCGCCGCGCGCTCGCCCATGGCGCGAATCACATAGGGGCTGATGGTGGCCGGGATCAGGCCCAGCTTGACTTCGCTGAGGCAGTAGCCGGCGGTATCGACGGACACAGCCATGTCGCAAGCCGCCACCAGGCCCATGCCCCCCGCGTACACATCGCCCTGCACGCGGGCAATGACGGGCTTGGGGCATTCATACACGGCCTGGAGCATGGTCGCCAGGCGGCCCGCGTCCTCCAGGTTCTGTTTGTAGGTGTAGTCGGCCATGCTGCGCATCCAGTTCAGGTCCGCACCCGCGCAAAAGGCCGGGCCCTGGGCCGCCAGCACCACGCATCGCAGGTCATCGCGCAGGCCCAGCTCGACAAAAGCCTGGGTCATCTCGGCGATCACCTCCTCGTTAAAGGCGTTGCGCACCTCGGGGCGGTTCAGGGTGACGGTGGCGACGTGCCCGGTGACGTCTATCAATAAATGGTTCATGGTCCTGCTTCCCTTAATACCGTTTGGCCACTTCTTCCAGCATCACTTCGGTCGCGCCGCCGCCTATGCCCAGCACGCGCGCGTCGCGCCACAGGCGCTCGATCGCCGTCTCGCGGATAAACCCCATGCCGCCGTGGAACTGCTGGCAGGTCTGCAACACCTCGTTGACGAGTTCACCCGTCAGCGCCTTGAGCATGGAGACCTCCTGCACGATGTCGCGCCCTTGCGTGACCGACCAGGCGCAGTGGTACATGAACTGCCGCGCCGCGCGCGTCTTGGCGTCCAGCATGGCGATGCGCTGGCGAATCGTCTGTTTGTCCCACAGCGTGGCGCCAAAGGCCTGGCGCTGGCGCACGTAGTCCAGCGTCATCCTGATGGCCTGGGTGCAATGGCCCACCGCCATGGCCGCGAGGGCGATGCGTTCGGTCTGGAAGTTTTTCATGACCGAATAAAAACCCTTGCCCTCCTCGCCCAGCAGGTTGCCGGCCGGGATGCGCACGTTGTCGAAGACCAGCTCGGCCGTGTCGGACGAGAGCCAGCCGGTCTTCTTGAGCGCGCGGCCCACGCTAAACCCCGGCGTGCCTTTTTCGACGATGAACATGGACACATCGTGCCGTGCCGAACCGGTCTTGGCCGCGATGAAATACAGGTTCGCATGCACGCCGTTGGTGATGAACATCTTGGTGCCGTTGAGCACCCATTCGTCGCCTTCGCTTCCCTTCTCGAGCTTGGCCGTCATGCGCATGCCCGCCACGTCGGAGCCCGCGCCGGGTTCGGTGATACCGACCGCGGTGATCGTCTTGCCGGCAATCACGTCCGGCATGTAGCGCGCCTTCTGCGCCGCATTGCCCGCGTGGAACAGATGCGGGCTGGCCATGTCGGTATGCACCAGCACCGTGATGATGAAGCCGCCAAAGGTCGACTGCGACAGCGCCTCGGCAAACACCAGGTTGCTCAGCGCATCGGCCTCGGCGCCGCCGTAGTCGGCCTCATACATCAGGCCCAGCAGGCCGGCCTCACCCAGCTTGCGCAGCACCTCGCGCGGCACGCAGCCTTCTTCTTCCCAGGCAGAGGCAAAAGGCTCGACCTCGCGCGCGATAAAGCGCGCGACCTGCTCGCGCAGCAGCTCGTGCTCGGGGGTGATGTAGATGTTGTCCATGGCCGGTTTGGTGGCTTACCCGGATTTACATGCGGAACACGCCGAATTTGGTCTCGGGAATCGGCTGGTTCAGCGTGGCCGAGAGGCCCAGCGCCAGCACACGCCGCGTGTCGGCCGGGTCTATCACGCCGTCGTCCCACAGCCGCGCGCTTGAATAGTAGGGATGCGACTGGTGACCGAACTGGTCCAGCACCGGCTGCTTGAAGGCGGCCTCTTCCTCGGCGCTCCAGCTGCCGCCCTTGGCCTCGATCGCGTCGCGCTTCACAGTGGCCAGCACGCCGGCCGCCTGCTCGCCGCCCATCACGCAGATGCGCGCATTCGGCCACATCCACAAAAAGCGCGGCGAATAGGCCCGACCGCACATGCCGTAGTTGCCCGCGCCGTAGCTGCCGCCAATGATGATGGTGAACTTGGGCACCTGGGCCGTGGCCACCGCCATCACCATCTTGGCGCCGTGGCGCGCAATGCCCTCGGCCTCATACTTCTTGCCGACCATAAAACCCGTGATGTTCTGCAAAAACACCAGCGGGATCTTGCGCTGGCAGCACAGCTCGATGAAGTGCGCGCCCTTTTGCGCCGATTCGCTGAACAGAATGCCGTTGTTGGCGATGATGCCCACCGGCATGCCCTCGACATGCGCAAAACCGCAGACCAGGGTGGCGCCGTAACGCGCCTTGAACTCGGCAAACTCGCTGCCGTCCACAATGCGCGCGATGATTTCGCGCACGTCATAAGGCTTGCGTGTATCGGTCGGAATCACGCCATACAGTTCTTCCGCCGGGTACAGCGGCGGCACCGGCGTGCGCAGCACCTGCCCGGGCTGCTTTTGCCGGTTCAGGTTGGCCACGGCGCGGCGCGCCAGGGCCAGCGCATGCGGGTCGTTCTGCGCCAGGTGGTCGGCCACGCCCGACAGCCGCGTGTGCACGTCGCCGCCGCCCAGGTCTTCGGCGCTGACGATTTCGCCAATCGCCGCCTTCACCAGCGGCGGGCCGCCCAGGAAGATGGTGCCCTGGTTCTTGACGATGATGGTCTCGTCGCTCATGGCCGGCACATAGGCGCCGCCGGCCGTGCAGCTGCCCATGACCACCGCGATCTGCGCAATGCCCTGGGCGCTCATATTGGCCTGGTTAAAAAAGATGCGGCCGAAATGGTCGCGGTCGGGAAACACCTCGTCCTGGTTGGGCAAATTGGCGCCGCCCGAATCGACCAGGTAAACGCAAGGCAGGTTGTTCTGCTGCGCGATCTCCTGCGCGCGCAAATGCTTTTTGACCGTCATCGGGTAATAGGTGCCGCCCTTCACCGTCGCGTCGTTGCACACAATCATGCAGTCCACGCCGCTGATGCGGCCTATGCCGGCGATCACACCCGCGCAGGGCGCGCTGTCGGTGCCGTCGCGGTCCGGGTACATCGCATACGCGGCCAGCGGCGAAAGCTCCAGGAAAGGCGTGCCCGGGTCCAGCAGCATCTGCACCCGGTCGCGCGGCAGCAGCTTGCCGCGTGAGGTGTGCCGCGCACGGGCCACATCGCCGCCACCCTGGGCGGCCTTGGCGACCTTGGCCGTCAGGTCATCGACCAGCGCGCGCATGGCGGCGGCATTGGCCTGGAAGTCGGCGGAACGGGCATTGAGCTGGGTCTCAAGAGCGGACATGGATTTTTTCCTGATGGGGGCGCTGAACGGACGCCGGAGGGCGTACCAGCCCTACCTTAGCGCCAAACAGCCAGCTTAGCGAAAACCCGCGCCCTGCAGGCCGCCAACAAGGTTGCAAATCCTGCCAACGGCACCGAGAATGGCCGCATGCCCGCCCGCAGCCCCGCCAACCCGCCCGTCGCCGCCACGCCCATGGCCTTTGCCAGAAGCATCACGGCCGCCTACAAGCGCTACGGCCAAAGCCCCGACCAGGCGTTAAAACTGGCACAGATCACGCCAAACCAGCTCAAACAGGCCAATGCCCACATCACGGCCCGCCAGATGGAAGTCCTCTCAGGCGCCGCCATGCAGGAACTGGGTGACGAAGGCCTGGGCGCCTTCAGCCGCAAACTGCCCTGGGGCAGCTACGGCATGCTGGCCCGCGCATCGATCAGCTCGCCCAATCTGGGCATCGCCCTCAAACGCTGGTGCCGACACCATGCGCTGATTGCCGACGACATCACGCTGCGTTTAACGACCAGCGGCGATACGGCCGCGATCACGGTGGAAGAGAAAACGCCCGGCCGGGTTGGCGAGTTTGGCATCGTCCACGTGCTGCGCAATATCCACGGCCTGGCCTGCTGGTATGTGGATTCGCGCATTCCCCTGCAAGGCGCCCGCTTCCCCTTCGAAGCGCCGGCCCATGCGGAGGCCTACACGTTGATGTTCCCCGGCCCGGGCCTGCAGTTCAAGGCCGCGCAGGCCGAGATCCGCTTTGATGCGCGTTACCTGGCTTTGCCGCTGCGCCGTGATGAAAAGGCCTTGCAGCAGATGCTGCAGCGGGCTTTACCCTTGACGGTGTTGCAGTACCGGCGCGATCGTTTGCTGGTGGAGCAGGTGCGGCAGGCACTGGCGAATCCTGCAGTGCTGTCCCATAACGCCGAGACTTTGGCGGCGGCCCTGAACATGTCGCCGCGCTCCCTGCACCGCCAGCTTCAGGAGGAAGGAGCTTCGCTGCAACAGCTCAAGGATGAGGTGCGCTTTGAGAAAGCCAAGGACTTGTTGCTGCGGACGTCGAAACCGATCAAGCAGGTGGCCGAGGCTTCGGGGTTCCGGAATGAGAAGAGTTTTACGAGGGCGTTCCGGGAATGGAGCGGCCAGTCACCCGCGGAGTTTCGACAGGGAAACCAGCCACTGGCCTGATTTGCCCCTTTCGTGGCAGGACTTGTGACGCGCGCCCCCCTAGACTCTGCGCATGATCACCCTTCACCACTGCGTCAGCGCCCGCTCGTTCCGCCCCTTGTGGATGCTCGAAGAGCTGGGCTTGCCCTACACGCTGCGCATGCTGCCTTTTCCGCCGCGTGCGCTGGCCCGCGAATTCCTGGCGGACAACCCCCTGGGCACCGTGCCGCTGCTGGTGGACGGCGACACCCGCATGACCGAATCCGCGGCGATATGCCAGTACCTTGCGGCACGGCACAGCCCCGGCCAGCTGGATGTGCCGCTGGCGGACCCGGCCCATGGCGCTTACCTGAACTGGCTGCACATGGGCGAAGCCACGCTGACCTTTCCGCAAACCCTGGTGCTGCGCTACACCCACTTCGAACCCGAGGCGCGCAAACAGCCCCAGGTCGCGGAAGACTACAGCCGCTGGTTCCTCGCCCGGCTGAAAGCCATGGACGCCGCCCTGCAGCCACAACAACAGGAATTTCTCTGCGCCGGCCGCTTCACCGCGGCCGATGTGTCGGTGCATTACGCCCTCATGCTCGCCAAGCACCTGGGCCTGGCCACACAATTTCCCGATGCCGTGCGCCGTTACCACCAGCGGCTGGAGCAACGCCCGGCATTCCAGCGCGCCCTGCAAGCACAGCACCAGGCCGCGTTGGACCAGGGCATCCCCACCACGCCGGCGCCGGACATGCGGCCGGGCCAGTGACAGGAAGAGGGGGAAATTACCCGCAGGGGTTCCTGCAGCAGCTCAAGGATGAGGGGCGGTTTGAGAAGGCCGGGGACTTGTTGCTGCGGACGTCGAAACCGATCAAGCAGGTGGCTGAGGCTTCGGGGTTCCGGAATGAGAAGAGTTTTATTCGGGCGTTTCGGGAGTGGATAGGAAATTCACCGCCAGGATTTCGCGTATCCGCGCACGGAAGCAAATGTCCTTTTTGCTGAGGAACTTCGCCCTTTATGCATGCCTAGTGCGAAATCGCTGCTCGATGACAGAGCATCGACCATGCGCACGATGCCGACCCCCTTAACAGGCGATACTCGTTTCATGCAGACTAATCATCAACATCACGACAACGATGCCGACTATGAAGCACTCTTGGATGTGTGCGTTGAAATGGTCGAGGCGCAACGTGGACAACCTATCGAGCCGGGGCAGGGGTGGACCAATGACAGGCAAGCGCTAGCAAAAAAACTGATCTATCACTTATCAACGATCCGATCACTAAGAATGGGGTCGGCGTTGTTTGCAGGGGGACAGGAACATCGTTTTATCGATCATGGCTCCGTGATTATTCTTGTCCGCGCCGTCGTCGAAAATTTTATTGTGTTTGCCTGGATCTTCGGCGGCGAAAGTTCAGAGATCGCGAAATTCAGGCACTCCGTTTGGCGCTACGCCGGATTGCGCGACCGCCTCGAGCGCCAAGCCATCACGAAAGAAGCCCGCGCCGTTCAAGCCCGCGAAGGCCCCGACGCCGAGAGATTGCTCACCGATATAAAAGCACACCCCGCGTTCAAAGCTCTATCCAACGGGCAGCAAAAAGCAATCACTGGACGAAGCGATTGGAAGCTCGGAAAACCCTGGGGAGAATTGGCTGTCGAGGTCGGTTTAAGCGCAGGTTACTTCAGGGCCGTTTATAGCTACCTATGTGATTACTCTCATACATCCTACGCAGCAACTCTTCAAATCGCTCAAGCGGATGTCGAAGCTCAGTCAAGCATGGCAAAAAGCATGATGGGGGTAGCCAACCTCTGCATGGCACACTTCGCCACTATTTATGCGGCACTGTTCGTGTCTGCACAAGAGCTGCTTGACGCAAGCTCTTCCAAGCTCATTGTCGGCAAATGGAATTCCACCACTGCCGGAATGAACGAGATCTATGGAAAAAATATCTGACTTCCGCCATACCTATCAGCGCCTTCAATTCAGTTAGATTGATAAGGTGCCAAGGCTAATCTTTGACTACAAAGTGCTGGCAGGAAGAGCTTTGCACTCTCATCTAAAGCATCCCCAAGCAAGGGCCGGCCTCAAGAACAGTAATTCCGAAAGAATCACTTAAATCGCGCCGCTTGGCCGGTGAGAAGTCCTCAAAATCGTGAGATACGAGAGTTCTTCCTACAGAGTTCGCTGAAACTTTTATAAAGGTCCGATCACGCGGTTTCGCAACCATCTGATTTAGTTTTTTAGAAAGTTGTGGCGTTAGTTTGGTTTTAAACATTGAGATACGACCACCCAATGCTAGCGACGTGAGCAAGGCGCTCGGCAAGCTTCCGGGAACAATCTTGTTTAGATACTCAGATCCAATAAGACTCTTATTGAGTGCTGAATCGAGAGAGAACCCCTCATCAATAGCAAGATTTGTAGTGCAACTAAGCAGGTGTTGTACCAAATTCAATGAATCTCCATGCCTAAGTTCAATGTTATTGCAAGAGTGAAGAAACACATTCGTATCGATTGTCAGGTCAGGAAGCGGCATGTGTACCTCGCTTTCTTGCTGGCCCGCTTTTAGCTGGAGTTTTTTTAGTCTCTGTTTTTTTGAGAATGGGAGCTTTCTTTGCTTTCGCTTGCGCAGAAGCCAATGCTAGAGCCTCTCGAAGTCCATCATCAAAGAATCCGTGAGGCCAAGCATCGCGCTGGATTGAACCGTCATCTCCAATTGCAATTGATCGAATAATTGAGACGCCCTCGTTCTTTTCGACGAAATAGAGAGCTACGTCTTGAGCTGAAATCTTCCCTTCAGCGACCAAGCGCCGCAGTCTTACGATAAGGTGCTCGCTATGCGTCTCCACAATCACTCGGTGGCCTGAAGTTGCCATCTCAACAAACAAATCGGCCAACACGCATTGCAGCCTAGGATTTAGGTGAATTTCCGGTTGCTCCGCTAACGTCAAACTGTCATGAGGTGCCGCCGCAGCTTGAACAATAAGTGGCAACACCTGCGAAGCGCCAAACCCTGCATCCGCTACATTGGTCTTTTGCCCACCTGTTATGAATTGCAATTGAAAGAGATCGTCGGTAAGGTCTATTGACTGTAGCGATTGACCGAAATCAAATCGCTTTACCCACACATCAACATCGGCTCGAAGTTTTGCAGTTCCTCGACGGAATAAATTTGCAGCATGCTCCCCCTGAGAACCCACCGTGTCAGGGAGTTCGGGAGACACCCGATAGAAACGTTTGAGCTTCGCCCGAAGAGGTCCAACGTAACTTAGCTGGCTGAATAGAGCTCGAACATTGGCATGGGTAAATCCAATCGCCCGGAGATAGTGAGAGAGTTCAGAGGAGAATGGAGCCGACTTTAACTCCTCGCCTTTGGAAGACTTCTTGTCTAAGGACTTCTTATCTAGCTCGAAAAATACGTCGTTAGGCGAAAATAAAAAATTTTCTGGTGCCGCCCCAGCTAGGGCCTTCCTTTCTTCGGCAGTCATTTTTCCCAGAGACATTGCGCCTTCAAGAGAAAAACCTGTCTTGCTTGCCACACGTGAAAAGTATGAGCTTGAAAATGTCCGTAACTTCAAATCGCTTTAAGCTCATTCGCTCAGGCGTTGAACCAGCGGAAAAAGTAAGCTCAATACCACCCGGAGGATAGGTGCCTACTTTTTTGATTTTGGAAGATGTCGAATGTGAATGAAACCGCATCCCGAAAAATAACTCCCTATTGACGTCATGCGTATGAACAAAGTCCTTGTACGTACCCAAGTCAATCAGGGGACCAAATGGCAATAACGGTACTTCGCTATCCTTAGACTCAAGCGTCTGAGAAAGAAGCAGGAGCGGCGAAATAATGCTGCTCTTTCCTGCATTGTTTGAACCCAGCAGTATGGTCAGCGGTTTTAACTCTACCCACCCGGTGTCTTCAAATCTACGGAAGTTTTTCCAGCGAATTTCATAGTTACTATGTAACTTGGTAGCCATATCCCCTCCGATTTAACGACAACTTTTCGCCGAATGTAACGAGTGTCACTGGGGAAAACACGAGGGTTTTACCCCTAATTCCGTCGTGAATATTTCCATGGCGATTGGAGTTCACGCTCGCTTTGGCTGCTTAAGCGCTGGTTAGACTTCCTCCCAAGCCTCTTCTTGCCCTGAGATGTGCATGCGGTGCGCCCGCAGAACCCGCGAAATCGATTCACAGCAAAATCTCGAAGTCGGGTTTTTCGTCGCTTTGCGAATTACCCAGCCTCTTACGAATCTTCACCTGTTCAACCGCGTAAAAATCCGTCACGCGTTTAATCACATGGAACGCGGTTGTGCGTCCTCCACGTTTCGTCAATAGATCCTTCAATTGCAGAATTTTCCTCATACCAAGCAGGCTCCCGGGGAAATATCCTACGTTTGTAGGATTTTTAAACTCAGGCCAGAGCCTCCGCAACCTTCGGTCCCACCCCAATCCGCTCCAAAGCCCCCGCCAGGCTAGCCACCGTCCGGTCCACGTTGTGCCACTTCTCCAGCCCAAACAGCCCCACACGGAAGGTCTTGAAGTCCGGCCCTTCGTCGCACTGCAGCGGCACGCCGGCGGCGGTTTGCAGGCCTTCGGCCAGAAACTTCTTGCCTGACTGGATGTCGGGGTCGGTGGTGTAGCTGACGACCACGCCTGGGGCCTTGAAGCCTTCGGCGGCCACGCTGGGCAGGCCGCGGCTTTCGAACAGCTGCCGCACCTTGCGGCCCAGCTCTTCCTGCTCGCCCTTCACTTTGGCAAAGCCGTAGTCCTGGGTTTCCCTCATCGTCGCGCGCAGGCGTGTGAGGGCGTCTGTGGGTAGCGTCGCATGGTAGGCGTGGCCGCCTTTTTCGTAGGTCTCCATGATCTGCAGCCACTTCTTCAGGTCGCAGGCAAAGCTGGAGCTCTGGGTGGTTTCGATCGCGGCGCGGGCGCGTTCGCTGAGCATGACCATGGCGCAGCAGGGTGAGCTGCTCCAGCCTTTTTGGGGGGCGGAGATCAGGATGTCGACGCCGGTGGCTTTCATGTCGACCCACATGGCGCCGGAGGCGATGCAGTCGAGCGCAAACAGCCCGCCGACGGCATGCACTGCTGCCGCTACGGACTGGATATAGCTGTCGGGCAGCATCATGCCGGAGGCGGTTTCAACGTGCGGGGCAAAGACTAAAGCGGGCTTTTCTTTGGCGATGGCGGCGACGACGTCGGCCACCGGTGCGGGCACCCACGGCGCCTGGGCGCCGGCGCCCGTCTTGCGGGCCTTGAGCACGGTGTGGGAGGCGGGGATGTTGCCCATCTCGAAGATCTGCGTCCAGCGGTAGCTGAACCAGCCGTTGCGGATGACCATGACGTGTTTGCCGGCGGCGAACTGGCGCGCGACGGCTTCCATGCCGTAGGTGCCGCTGCCGGGCACGAGCGCGACCGAGTGCGCGTGGTAGACCTCTTTGAGGATGGCGGAGATGTCGCCCATCACGCCCTGGAAGCTGCGCGACATGTGGTTGAGCGCGCGGTCGGTGTAGACGACTGAAAATTCGAGCAGGCCGTCGGGGTCAACGTTGGGGAGCAATCCGGGCATGGTCTCACCTTTATTTTTAAAAGTCGGGCTGGCAGCTTAGCACCGCGGCCCGATTCGTGACAGCCTCGGCCCGGGGAAACCGCTTCAGCCCTGGGGAGGCTGGTCTTTCAGCGCCCGGGCCGGTGCCCGGGTGCCGCGTTCAGGCCGCCTTGCCTTCGTACTGCTCAAAAAAGCCGATGGGATGCATGTCTATGTACCAGCCGACCTGTTCGCCCAGCGTGGCGGCCGGGTGGATGGAGGCCAGGCGCACGGCCTCGTCGCGGCTGTCGGCCTCGATGATGAAAAAGCCGCCGACCAGTTCCTTGACTTCGGTGAAGGGGCCGTCGGTGACTTTCGGCTTGCCGCCGCGCGGCTGGATGCGAATGGTCTGCTCGGGCTCGCCCAGCGAGGCGCTCAGGCGCAGCTGGCCGGTGGCCTTGAGTTCCTTGTCCTTGGGCGGGCACTGGCTGACCAGGGCCTGGACGTCGGCGGGCGCCATGGCGGCGAAGTCGGCGGGGTTGTAATAGGCGAGGCAGAGGTATTTCATGGTGTTTCCTTCGAAAAGTGGTTGATGACACCTTGACGACGAGCGAGGCAGGCCGGAATCGACACGCCGGCCTGGAAAAATTTCAGCTTAACAAGGCCGCCAGCTCCGCCATGTCGGTAAACACCTGCGATGCGCCGCTGGCTTTGAGCGCATTGGGCGCGTCATGGCCCATTTCAGACGGGCTGTAACCGAACACCGTGCAGCCGGCCGCGACGCCGGCGGTGACGCCGGTGACGGTGTCTTCCACCACGGCGCAGCGTTTGGGGTCCACGCCCAGGGCCGCGGCGGCGGCCAGGTAGACGTCGGGAAAGGGTTTGGAGCGCGGCAGCTCGTGGCCGCTGAAGATGCGGCCCTTGAAGAAGGGCATCAAACCGCACTTCTCCAGCTGCAGCTCGACCTTGAAGCGGTCGGCACCGGAGGCGCAGGCGATGCGGCCCTGGTAAAGCGCGTGGACCTTGGCGATGGCATCGACGGCGCCGCTGATGGCCTTGAGGTCGCGCATCAGGCCTTGGTTACGGCGTTCACGAAATTTGACCATCCACTCTTCGGTCACGGGGCTGCCGGTGTTGGCGGCGATCAGCGCGGCTTCGTCCTTGACGGCCTTGCCGACAAAGATGCGCATGCATTCGGCGGGGCTGAGCTTCCAGCCGCGCTCTTCGAGCATGTCGCGCAGCACGCCGTTGGTAATGGGTTCGCTGTCGACCAGCACGCCGTCACAGTCGAATAACACCGCGTCGAATTTCATGGTTCCGCTTTCATGTCCAGTTCAGGTTTTGCCGGGGCGGCGAGCGTGAACATCACCCATTCCGGCCGCATGTTGAAACGCACGGGCAGGATGCTGACGCCCAGGCCGCTGGTGATGTACATGCGATTGTCGCCGTGCTCGACCCAGCCGTAAGCCCAGTCGCGCGGGCCGGCGCCGGGCACCACGGGCGAGCCTATGAAAGGCAGGCTGACCTGGCCGCCGTGGGTGTGGGCGGCCACAACAAGGCCGCGCACGGGCGGCAGCTCGAACAGGCTGGCCGGCTCGTGCATGAAGACCAGGGCCTGCGCGCCCCTGGGCACCCCGGCCATGGCGCGCACCGGGTCGGAATGGCCGGTATGGTCGTCGCCCACGCCCACCACCCACAGGGCGGTGCCGGGCAAGGGCACGGCCTGGTTCTCCAGCACCTGGATGCCGGCGCGCTGGAAGGCGGCCGTGAACTTCGCGCCGTCGTGCCACCAGTCATGGTTGCCCATGACGGCGTAGACGCCCAGCCGGGCCTTGAGCCCGCCCAGCACCTGGGCAATCTCGTCTTCGGGCGTGGCGGCGATCTCGGGCTGGTAGTCGCGGTCGGCAAGGAAGTCGCCGGGCAGCAGGATGACGTCGGGTTGCGCGGCATTGATCTCGGCGACGATGGCGCGGGCGCGCTCCAGCGTCATGACGCGCCACAGCGGGCGTTTGGTGAAATGCCAGTCGGAGGCGACGGCCACCTTGAGGCCGGGCAGGCCTTTCCAGTTTGGGACGGTCTCGCGGATGTCTCGCTGGGCGACCCAGCGCGGCTCTATCAGCACGGCCCAGATGAAGAGCAGCACCGCCAGCAGCCACAGGGACCAGGCGGCGATTTTCCAGCGGCGGCTCAAACGGTTTCCTTGAACAACATGGACGCCCTCTCCCCTCTTCTCGTTTGCCTAGGCGATGTCGCCGTCCACATAGTACCAACGGCCCTCCTCGTGCACAAAGCGGCTGCGCTCGTGCAATCGAACGGCCGGGCCACCGGGACTCTTCTGGCGTGCGACAAACTCGACTTCGGCGTGGGCGGCGTCAAGCTGGCGGTGGTTGCGCACTTCGAGGCCCAGCCATTTGGTGCCGGGGTCAAAGTCAATCGACGCCGGCCTGTGGGAGGCGTGCCAGGTGGCGAGCAGGTAGTGGCCGCGCTCAAGCACAAAAGCGCTGTAGCGCGAGCGCATCAGAGACTCGGCATCGGGCGCGGGGGTGGTCTCGAAGTGGTCCAGGTAGCGGCCGCAGCAGTTGGCATACGTCAACGCCCGCTTGCCGGCCTGGCGGCCGCAGGGGCAGGCTTGCGAGGCGGTGGGCTGGGGCATCTGCGCCATCAGCCCTTTTTGGCCTTGCGTTTTTCCCTGTCTTCCAGCGTTTCCGTGGGCGCGCCCTGCTTGACCCATTCGGCATAGCCGCCGTCGATGTGGGCAACATTGCGCATGCCCATGTCCTGCAGGGTCTTGGTGGCCAGGGCGCTGCGCCAGCCGGCGCCGCAGAACAGGATGAACTCCTTGCCCTCGTCGGCGAACAGGGGCTTGTGGTAGGGCGAGGCCGGGTCCACCCAGAACTCCAGCATGCCGCGCGGCGCGTGGTAGCTGCCGACGACGGTGCCGGCCGCGAGTTCGCGCACGTCGCGGATATCGACGATCTGCACTTTCGGGTCGGCCAGTTTTGCCTTGGCCTCTTCGACGCTGTAGGTTTTGACCTGGGCCATGGCCTCGTCGACCAGGGCGCGGAATCCTTTGGTGATGGGCATTTGTTGTCTCCTCAGGCCAGGGCCCGCTGGATGATGATCTTTTGCACGTCGGAGGTGCCTTCGTAGATCTGGCAGACCCGCACGTCGCGGTAAATGCGCTCGACCGGGAAGTCGTTCACATAGCCATAACCGCCCAAGGTCTGGATCGCCACGCTGCAGACCTGCTCGGCCATTTCGCTGGCGAACAGCTTGGCCATGGCGGCTTCCTTGAGGCAGGGCAGGCCGGCGTCGCGCAGGCTGGCGGCATGCCAGATCAGCTGGCGCGCGGCCTCGATTTTGGTGGCGCATTCGGCCAGGCGAAAACCCACGGCCTGGTGGTTGAAGATGGCGGTGCCGAAGCTCTGGCGCTCCTTGGCGTAGTCGAGCGCGAACTCGAACGCGCTGCGCGCCATGCCCACGCTTTGCGCGGCGATGCCTATGCGCCCGCCCTCAAGCGCGCCCAGGGCGATCTTGTAGCCCTCGCCTTCACTGCCTATGAGATTCTCGGCCGGGATGCGGCAGTTGTCGAAATTGATTTGCGCCGTGTCGCTGGAATGCTGGCCCAGCTTGTCTTCCAGCCGCGCGACCACATAACCGGGCGCACTGGTGGGCACGATAAAGGCGCTCATGCCTTTTTTGCCGGCGCCCTTGTCGGTCACGGCGATGACGATGGCGGCGTGTCCATTTTTTCCGCTGGTGATGAACTGCTTGACGCCGTTGAGCACATACTCGTCACCCTCTTTGACGGCGGTGGTGCGCAGCGAGGACGCGTCGCTGCCGACGTGCGGCTCGGTCAGGCAGAAGACACCCAGCATCTCGCCTTGCGCGAGCGGTGTGAGCCACTGCTTTTTCTGCTGGGCATTGCCGTAGCGCATGAGGATGGCGTTGACGGGGCAGTTGGTGACGCTGATGGCGGTGCTGGTGCCGCCGTCGCCGGCGGCGATTTCTTCCAGCACCAGCGCGAGCGTGAGGTAATCGAGGTTGGCACCGCCGAACTCTTCAGGCACGCAGATGCCGTAGGCGCCCAGCGCGGCCAGGCCCTTGTGCGCCTCGATGGGGAAGTGGTGCTCCTTGTCCCAGCGCGCGGCATGGGGCCAGAGTTCTTCTTTGGCGAACGCGCGGACCGCGTCGCGGATCATTTCCTGGTCCTGGTTGAGCAGCATGGTGTGCCTTGCGATGAAAGTGAAAAAAAGAAGCCGCGAAAGGCTTACCAGGCGCCGAAGCGGCGGCCGTCGTGGTCGAGGAAGGCGCCCTTGTGTTCGGGCTTGAGCCCGGCCAAGGTAGCGCGCATGGCGGTCACGCTTTGCGCTGTCGTGAGCGGCGCGCCGGGGCCGCCCATGTCGGTCTGCACCCAGCCGGGCGACAGGGCTACCAGGATGGCCTTGGGGTAGTCGTGCTGGGCCGAGGCGACCACCATGTTGAGGGCGGCCTTGCTGGCGCGGTAGACCCAGCCGCGGCTGCTGTCGACGCCGTCTATTTTTGCCATGGCGCTGCTGATGAACGCAAAGCGCCCGCCGCCGCCGCGCACCGCCTCGACCAGGGGCGCGACCTGCGGGATGGCCTGCATGGCGCCCAGCACATTGGTGTGCATGGCATGGTCAAAGGCCTCGCGCGTGGGCGGGGCCAGCGCGTCGCCGTGCGGGAAGACGCCGGCCACGTAGAGGGCAATGTCGATTTCCTCGCCGTCGAGCAGCCAGGCCAGGCCGCTGATGCTGGCGGGCTGGGCCACGTCCAGGCGCAAGGCCTTGGCGCCCAAGCCCTTGAGGCGCTGCAGGCCTTCGTCATCGCGCGCGGTGGCAATAACCTGCGCGCCTTCCGCCAGGTACTGGCGGGCGAATTCAAGCCCTATGCCGCGCGATGCGCCTATGACGAGGACTTTCATGGCTAGCCCGCGAACTCGAAGTAGCGGGACCACGAGGGGTCGAACTCGCTGGACAGCTCGCTGTCTGCCAGGAAGGCGGCGCGCACGCCGGCCTCTATCAGTTCCAGCGCGGCCGGTAGGTCGCCGACGTAGTAGTTGGCCATGCGCTCGCCGTTGCGCAGCATGGTGTGCGACAGGATGCCGGCATGCTGGACTTCGAGGCGGGTGGCGATCTGGTCCTGCAGGTCGCGGGCGGCGTCCAGCGTCGCGTGGTCGTGCGCGGGCAGGCGCAGTTCGACGGCATGGCCGAGGTCGGGCCGCGCGGCCACGGCATTGGCGCTGTTGTTGACGGAAACGATCGAATGGTTGCCTTCGCCATCGCTTTCAAAGGCGATGGTCAGCGTGGTCCAGTTGTCCTCACCGCTGGGGAACAGGCCGGTGTGCCCGAGTTCGCCGGCCCAGAAGCCGTCAAGCACGGGGGCGAACTGGTGCAGCGGCGTGGAATGCAGGACTTCGCCGGAGAAGCCCTCGACAAAATCCACCGCACCCACCTTGATCGCGAAGTCGTATTCACCGAGCACATGGTCCAGCATGATGAAGGCCATGTTGCGGGCGTGGTCCTGCATGTCGCTGGGCAGCTCGCGGTCGAACATGACCTCGATGCCGACCTGGCCCTCGTCGGCGAAATGGCCTATCAGGATGTCGGAGGTCGCGAGCTCAAAGTCGCCCATGCGCATGGGGAAGTCGGGTTTCTCCGTGCGCGTGCGGAAGGCGCTGAGGCTGTAGTGCTGCAAGGGCGGCGCGCACTTCACAAAATCCATGAGCAGCGGGAAGCGCTCCTTGGCGCCATGGGCGGTGGCGATCATCTCGACCTGCTGGTCGCCGTCTTCGGCCATCATTTCGAGGGCCAGGCCTTCCAGATGCGCTTCCAGCACCTCGTTGATTTCTTCGACCTGCTCGCGCACCGGCTTGAGGACCAGCGCCGCCTCGCCTTCGCGAAAGCGCAGCCAGAAGCTGTCTATGCGCCGGGCAAGCTCGGCGGGCGAGAGCTCAGGCTGGTCCTCGCTCACACCAGCTCCACCGCCATGGCCGTGCCTTCGCCGCCGCCTATGCACAGCGTGGCGACGCCCTTCTTGAGGCCGCGGGCCTTGAGCGCATGGATCAGCGTGACGATGATGCGGGCGCCGGATGCACCAATCGGGTGGCCCAGCGCGCAGGCGCCGCCGTTGACGTTAACGATGTCGTGGCTGATGCCGAGTTCCTTCATCGCGGCCATGGGCACGACGGCAAAGGCTTCGTTGACTTCCCACAGGTCCACATCCTTGACGCTCCAGCCGATTTTTTTGAGCAGCTTGTTGACGGCGCCCACGGGCGCGGTGGTGAACCATTCGGGTTCCTGCGCGAAGGTGGCATGGCCGACGATGCGGGCAATGGGCTTGGCGCCCAGCTCTTTGGCGGTGGACTCGCGGGCCAGCACCAGGGCGGCGGCGCCGTCGTTGATGGAGGAGCTGGAGGCGGCGGTGATGGTGCCGTCTTTCTTGAAGGCGGGCTTGAGCGTGGGGATCTTGTCGAGCTTGACCTTGCCTGGGCCTTCGTCGATGGAGATCACGGTTTCGCCGCTGCGGCCCTTGACGGTGACGGGGGTGATTTCGGCCTTGAAGGCGCCGGACTCGGTGGCGGCCTTGGCGCGGTTGACGCTGGCGGTGGCAAAGGCGTCCTGCGCTTCGCGCGTGAACTTGTACTTGTCGGCGCATTGCTCGCCGAAAGTGCCCATGGCGCGGCCGGGTTCGTAAGCGTCTTCCAGGCCGTCCAGCATCATGTGGTCAAAGATGCGGTCATGACCGATGCGGATGCCGCTGCGGCCCTTGAGCAGCAGGTGCGGCGCGTTGGTCATGCTTTCCATGCCGCCGGAGACCATGACATCGCGGCTGCCGGCCAGCAGCTGGTCGTGGGCCAGCATGGTGGCTTCCATGCCGGAGCCGCACATCTTGGACAGCGTGACCGCACCGACGCTGGCGGGCAGGCCGCCCTTGAAGCCGGCCTGGCGCGCGGGCGCCTGGCCCTGGCCGGCCATCAGGCAGTTGCCGAACAGCACTTCGTCGACTTTTGCGGGCGCGATGCCGGCGCGCTCAATGGCGGCCTTGATGGCTGCGCCGCCCAGGTCGTGGGCCGAGAGGCTGGTGAAGTCGCCCTGGAAGCCGCCCATGGGGGTGCGGGCCGCGCCGAGGATAACGATGGATTCAGACATGAGGGAGTCCTTTCAGGTTGGGTGTGTGTTTAAGGGGTCAGGCCGCTGAGGCCTGTTAAAGCAGGTTCGGGTGGCAGCTGTGTGAGCACCTCGTCGTGGGGAGCACCGGGGCTGTGCAGCACGATGAAGCGCTTTTCGCGCTCGTAGGGGAACACGTCGTGCACATGGCCGGCCTGGATGCGGGCCTGGTGTTTTTGCCAGAAGTCGGCATCCAGCAGGTTGGCGTGGTGCTTCATGAAGACTTCGCGCACCGCGTCGTTGCCGAGCAGAAAGGGCTCGAAGGTTTCGGGGAACACGTCCTTGGGGCCGACGGAATACCAGACCTCGCCGCTCATCTCGTCTTCCTCGTTGCGGGGGGCGGGCACCTTGCGGAAGTTGCAGTCGGTGATGTATTCGATCTCGTCGTAGTCGTAGAACACGACCTTGCCGTGGCGCGTGATGCCGAAGTTCTTCCAGAGCATGTCGCCGGGAAAGATGTTGGCGGCCACCAGGTCCTTGATGGCGTTGCCGTACTCGACGACGGCGCGCTCTATCTGGTCCTTGGCGGCGGGCTCGGTGACGCCGGCGTCGAAGGCTTCCTGCAGGTAGATGTTGAGCGGGATCATGCGGCGCTCGATGTAGACGTGCTTGATGATGACCTCGGTCTGGCCGTCACCGTCGCGGTCGCTGATCTCGAGCTGGCTGGGCGCGAATTTTTCGATCTCGGCGATGAGCTCGTCGTCGAAGCGGTCGCGCGGGAAGGCGACCTCGCTGTATTCCTGGGTGTCGGCCATGCGGCCCACGCGGTCGTGCTGCTTGACCAGCAGGTACTTGCCCTTGATCTGCTCGCGCGTGGTGTCTTTCTGCGGCGGGTAGTAGTCCTTGATGACCTTGAAGACGTAGGGAAAGGACGGCAGGTCGAACACCAGCATGACCATGCCCTTGATGCCGGGCGCGATGCGGAACTTGTCGGTGGAGTGCCGCAGGTGGTACAAAAAGTCGCGATAGAACAGCGTCTTGCCCTGCTTGGCCAGGCCCAGCGCGTTGTAGATTTCGGCGCGCGGCATGTGCGGCATCATGCTGCGCAGAAACTGCACGTAAGCCGAGGGAATGCCCATGTCGACCATGAAGTAGGCGCGCGCGAAGCTGAAGAGGATCAGCAAATCGTCTTCGCCGAACAGCGCGGCGTCTATGACCAATTTTCCTGACTTGTTATGCAGCACGGGCAGCGCGAAGGGCACTTCGTTGAAGCCGTTGATGATCTTGCCGACGACGTAGGCGCCCTTGTTGCGAAAGAACAGGCTGGTGAGGACCTGGATCTGGAAGTTGGCGCGCAGCTTGACGTCGGCAAAGCGCTCGCTGATGGCCTCGAGCACATAACCGGCGTCGCGCTCCAGGTCGTCGAAGGGCAGGCGCAGGTCGAAGTCGCGCACCAGCTGCAGCAGCACGTCGCGCATATTGTCGCGCGTGGGGTAGTAGGCGCGGTAGGTGGGCTGGGCCGTGGGTTCTTCGTTTTCGATGTACTCGGTGCTGACGGCCGGGCGCACGAAGATGAAGTCGTTCTGGAAGTAGCTGCGGTGCAGTATCTTGGTGGTGACCGAGTTGAAAAAGGTCTCGGCGAGTTCGGGCTGGTGGTGGTTGACCAGGAGGCCTATGTAGTGCAGCTTGACCTGCTGCCAGACGTCCATGGGCTGCTCGCCGGCCTTGAACTCGCGCTCCAGCCGGGTGGAGGCCTCGCGCACGCGCAGGTCGTAGAACTCGATGCGCTCGCGCTGGGCGCGCTGCTGGCCGTGCCAGTCGGCCGTTTCAAAGCGGTGCTTGGCGCGCGCGGATTCGGTGCGGAACAGCTGGTAGTGGCGGTTGAAGCCGTCCATCATCGCCTTGGCGATGTCGTAGGCGATGCTCGAGTCCAGGCGCTGGGGAAACATGGCTTGCGGCCCTACACCAGTTGCTGCTGCGTGCCGCCGCCCACGCGGGCCATCCACACGTCCCAGACGCGGTCTATGGCCTTGCTGTAGAGCATGTCGAGCTGCTCGGGCCCGGCGACGCTCATCTGCAGGTCCTGCAACAGGCCGTCGTGCACGCCGAAGGCCCAGCCGTGCACGGTGACCTCCTGGCCGCGCGCCCAGGCGTCGACCATGACGGTGCTGACCGAGACGTTGACGACCTGCTCGATGACGTTGATGTCGCACAGGGCCTGGGCGCGCACGTCCTCGGGCAGGCTGTCGAGCAGCTGGCGATGCCGGTGGCGCACGTCCTGGATGTGGCGCAGCCAGTTGTCGGCAAGGCCGATGCGCGCGCCTTCGAGCGCGGCCTGCACGCCGGAGCAGCCGTAGTGGCCGACGACCATGATGTCCTTGACCTTGAGGCGCTCGACGGCGAACTGGATGGCCGAGAGTGCGTTGAGGTCGGAGTGCACGACGATGTTGGCGACGTTGCGGTGCACAAACACCTCGCCGGGCTCCAGGCCTGTGATCTGGTTGGCGGGAACGCGGCTGTCGGAGCAGCCTATCCACATGTACCTGGGCGTCTGCTGCTTCACCAGGCCGGTGAAGAAGCCGGGCCGTTCGGCCTCCATCTGCGCGGCCCAGGCGCGGTTGTGGGCAAAGAGGTCTTGGAGAGAGGTGGTCATGGGCGTATTTTCACCTGCCCGGCTCACATCGTCTCGGCGAACAGTTCCCGCCCTATGAGCATGCGGCGGATTTCGCTGGTGCCGGCGCCAATTTCATAGAGCTTGGCGTCGCGCCAGAGGCGGCCCAGGGGGTATTCGTTGATGTAGCCGTTGCCGCCGTGGATCTGCAGGCCCTCGCCGGCCATCCAGGTGGCTTTTTCGGCGCACCAGAGGATGACGGAAGCGCAGTCCTTGCGGACCTGGCGCACGTGCTCGACACCCAGCAGGTCGAGATTTTTGGCGACGGTGTAGGCGAAGGCGCGGCCGGCCTGCAGCACGGTGTACATGTCGGCGACCTTGCCCTGGATGAGCTGGAACTCGCCGATGCTCTGGCCGAACTGCTTGCGGTCGTGGATGTAGGGCACGACGCTGTCCATGACGGACTGCATGATGCCCAGGGGGCCGCCGGTGAGCACGGCGCGCTCGTAGTCCAGGCCGCTCATGAGCACCTTGGCGCCGCTGTTGAGGCCGCCCAGGATCTGGCTGGCCGGCACCTCGACGTTGTTGAAGACCAGCTCGCCGGTGTGGCTGCCGCGCATGCCCAGCTTGTCGAGCTTTTGCGCGACGGAAAAGCCCTTCATGCCTTTTTCGATCAGGAAGGCGGTGACGCCGCGCGCGCCGAGTTCGGGTTCGGTCTTGGCGTAAACCACCAGGGTGTCGGCGTCGGGGCCGTTGGTGATCCACATCTTGCTGCCGTTGAGCAGGTAGTAGCCGCCCTTGTCCTCGGCTTTCAGCTTCATGCTGATGACGTCGCTGCCGGCGCCGGGCTCGCTCATGGCGAGCGCCCCCACATGTTCGCCGCTGATGAGCTTGGGCAGGTATTTCTTGCGCTGCTCGTCGCTGCCGTTGCGCTTGATCTGGTTGACGCAGAGGTTGCTGTGCGCGCCGTAGGACAGGCCCACGGAGGCGCTGGCGCGGCTGATCTCTTCCATGGCGATCATGTGGGCCAGGTAGCCCATGTTGGCGCCGCCGTATTCCTCGCCCACGGTGATGCCCAGCACGCCGAGCGCGCCCATCTTGGGCCAGAGGTCCATGGGGAACTGGTCGCTGCGGTCGACCTCGGCCGCGCGCGGGGCGATCTCGGCCTGGGCGAATTCGCGCACCGCGTCGCGCAGGGCGTCTATGTCTTCACCGAGCTGGAAGTTGAGTCCGGGCATGTTGGTCATGGTGGGCGTCCTTTTGAAGGCTGGATTGTTGGGATGGCTGGAATAGAGGCTCAGTAGGTCTTGGGCACGGGCACCAGGGTCTGCTGCATCAGGGCGCAGGCGCTTTGTTTGCCGTCCGGGGCGAGGTGCGTGACCTCGGCGGTGGTGACGATGATGCGCTTGCCGGCCCTGGCGACGCGGCCCAGGGCGCGCAGCTCGCCGTCCCGGAAGGCGGCCATGAAGTTGATCTTGTATTCGACCGTGGTGACTTCGCTGTCTTCGGCGGCCACGGTGAGGGCCGCATAGCCGCCGGCGATGTCGGCCAGCGCGCCCATGGCGCCGCCGTGGAAGCTGCCCTGCTGCTGGGTCACGTTTTCCGACCAGGGCAGCGCCACTTCGCACAGGCCCGGCTCCACACGCAGCAGGCGCGCGCCCAGGTGCTGCATCATGCCCTGGCGCAGGAAGCTGGTTTCGATGCGGCGGAACAGCGCGGAAGGGGCGGCGGGTGCGTCCATGGGGTAGCCCTTTGCAGGATGGGAGGCGGTGAGGTGTCGTTTTTTTGATTGACGTTTACGTAAACGTCAATTATGGCGTATTTGCGGGCCGGCCGGCTTTTGACCCGGCCCGGCCAGGGGCCAAAGCGGCGCCAGACCCCTAAGGCTTGCCGGCCTTGGCCTTCTCGGTTTTCGCGAGCAGGGCCTTGGCTTCTTTTTCGTGGGTGCGGATTTCGTCGAGGTTGGCCTGCAGGTCCAGCATCTGGGCTTCCAGTTTCTTGCGGTGCTCCGTCAGGATGGCCAGGAATTTCTTGAGCTGCGGCGCGGTGTCGCGCGGGCTGTCGTAGGAGTCGATGATTTCCTTGGCTTCAACCAGCGACAGCCCCAGGCGCTTGGCGCGCAGCGTGAGCTTGAGCCGGGTGCGGTCGCGCGCGGTGTAGACGCGGTTGCGGCCGCCCGCCCCTTCGCGTTGGGGTTGCAGCAGGCCCATGTCTTCATAGAACCGCATGGCGCGCGTGGTCAGGTCAAACTCTTTTGCCAAGTCGCTGATGGTGTAAGTGGTGGCCATGGTGGTGGGTGAAGTCCTGTGCAAACGGGGGCGACAGCGCGAAACAGGCGCGGTCCCTACAATGGCTGAACATGACGTTTACGTAAACGTCAAATATACCGTGAATATTGCCATGAACCTCCTTGAACAGCAACTCCACTACCCCTTCGGCGACACCCTGCCCGCCGCGGGCGCGACGCTGGAGGTGGCGCCCGGCGTGAAGTGGATTCGCATGGCGCTGCCCTTCGCGCTGGACCACATCAACCTGTGGCTGCTGCGCGACGAGATGGACGACCCGAACCAGGGGGGCGCGAAGATCCAGGGCTGGACCATCGTCGACTGCTGCATCAGCCGGGAGGAGTCCAAGGCCCAGTGGGAGGAGATTTTCGCTACGCAGCTCGAAGGCCTGCCGGTGCTGCGCGTGATCGTGACCCATATGCATCCCGACCACATCGGCCTGGCGTACTGGCTGTGCGAGCGCTGGGCTTGCCGTTTGTGGATCAGCGCCACCGACTACCACTCGGCGCGCATAGGCTCGCAAAGCACCACGGGTTTCGGCGGTGAGAGCGCCGCGCGCTTTTTTGCCTCGCACGGCCTGGTGGACCCGGAGGCCATCGAAAAAATCCGCGGCCGCGCCAGCTACTACCCCGGCATGGTGCCCGCGGTGCCGGCCAGCTACGTGCGCATCATGGACGGGATGACGGTGCGCATAGGCGGGCGCGACTGGCGCTGCATCAGCGGCTACGGCCATGCGCCCGAACACATCGCGCTGCATTGCCAGGAGACCGGCACGCTGATCAGCGGCGACATGGTGCTGCCGCGCATTTCCACCAATGTGAGCGTCTACGACCTGGAACCCGAGGCCAATTCGCTCACGCTGTTCCTGGACTCCATCGATAAATTCCTGCCGCTGGACCCGGACACGCTGGTGCTGCCCTCGCACGGCAAACCCTTTCGCGGCCTGCACACACGCGTAGGCCAGCTGCACGACCACCACCGCGACCGCCTCGCCGAAGTCATGCAGGCCTGCGAAGCAGCCCCCTGCAGCGCAGCCGACATCCTGCCCATCATGTTCCCGCGCAAGCTGGACCTGCACCAGACCACCTTCGCCATGGGCGAGGCGGTGGCGCATTTGCATGCGTTGTGGTTTCAGAAAAAGCTTGCGCGCCGGCTAGGCAGCGACGGAATTTACCGCTTCAGCACCGCCCCAGCGTAGCTGGGCCCAAACCTTAGCAGGGGGCTCTACAAACCAGCAGGGGCCGCGGAACCGGCTTTGCCGGGCCGCAGGCGCAGCGCCCCCTCGGGGGGCAGCGGCTACACGCAGTGAGCAAGCGTGGGGGCTAATGCCTCCACTTGCGGTTGGCAGTCACCAGCGCCGTGACATAACCATGCAGCCAGTCAAAGTTGATCGGCTTTTGCAGCAGATGGGCTTCGGGCGGCAGGCCGCCGCGGGCTTTGACGGCTTCGGGCGCCAGGCCGCTGATGACCACGATCTGCATGTCCGCGAGCTGCAGGTTGCGCTTGCAGGCCTTGAGCATTTCTATGCCGTCGACGCCGGGCATGGACAGGTCGGTGATCAGCAGGTCGGGCCGCATGCTCGCAATGTCCATCATGGCTTCGAGCGCCGACGGCATCCAGGTGCAGTCGACCGGCAGGTCCCAGTCCTCGAACTGGCAGCGATAGAGCTCGCGGGTGTTTTCGTCGTCTTCCACCATCAGCACGCGCAGGCGGTGCTTGGGGTCGGTGTCGGCCCGCGAGAGTTGCGGGCTGTTCTTGGCCAGGTAGGCATTGATGGACTGCAGCGCAATGCGCCGATGGCCGCCCAGCGTTTTCCAGGCCTCGATCTCGCCTTTTTCCACCAGCGATTGCACGGTGGCGACGGACAGGCCCAGCAGCTTGGCCGCGTAGCTGGTACCGCAGTAATCCTCGCTCGAGAAATCCGAAGCGGTGATGGCGGCCTCGAAAGACTTGGGTTCACGCATGATCAGTCTCGTAAAGGATTGTTTTTGGCATTTTTCGCATTTTAATCAATTCGATGTATTAAACCCTATTAAAAACAGCAGAAAAGACGTTAAAACAGACTTCAACCAAGGTAATTAATCCCGCCGAAGACACATTGCGTCACATCAGGACACATCAGGACGTGTGCGGGGTTTTCGGCAGGGTGAAGAAGAAGGTCGCGCCGTGGCCCGGCGAGGACTCTGCCCACAGCCTGCCGCCGTGGCGCTTGATGACCCGGCTGGAGGTGGCCAGGCCTATGCCGGTGCCGGGAAACTCCGACGCGGCATGCAGGCGCTGGAAAGGGTTGAAGAGCTTGTCGGCATACGCCATGTCAAAACCGGCGCCATTGTCGCGCACGAAGTACACGGGAAGCCCCGCTGCGTCCTGCGTGTGGCCGACGGTGATCTCGGTCACCCCCTCGTGGGAGCTGAACTTCCAGGCATTGCCGAGCAGGTTTTCCATGACCACGCGCACCAGCCGCGCGTCGCCGTGCGCCCTCAGGCCTTTTTCGATGGTGATCACCGCCTTGCGGTCGGGGTCGCGCGCCTGCCAGTCGTCCATGATGCCGTGCGCCAGGGCCGACAGGTCCACCGACTTGTTGCTCAGCGGCGCGCGCGAGACCTGCGCCAGCGACAGCAGGTCTTCGATCAGTTGCCCCATCTGCGCCACCCCGGCCTGGATGCGCGACAGGTAGTGCGAAACCTTGTCGCCGGCATTGGCGCCCAGCTGCTTGGCCAGCAGGCGGCTGAAGCCGTCCACGGTGTTGAGCGGCGAGCGCAGGTCATGCGACACGGAATAGGAAAACGCCTCAAGCTCGTGGTTGGACAGCCGCAGCGCGGCCTCGATGGCCTTGATCTCGGTGATGTCGGCGTCTATGCCCACCCAGAAAGCCACCCGGCCGTGCTCGTCGATGACGGGCGAGGCGCGGTAGGACATGGTGTGGCAGCTGCCGTCGCGGGCCAGCACGCGGCGTATGCCCATGAAGGGCAACTGCGCGGCCCTGGCGGTCTCCCAGGTGGCCTTGACCTCGGGAAGGTCCTCGGGGTGGATGACGGAGAACCACTGCGTGCCGGTCCAGTCCTCGAGCTTGCCGCCCACCAGTTCGAACCAGGCGCGGTTGAAATAGGTGGCCGCGCCGTCGGGGTTGATGGTCCATACCACCTGGGGCGCCTGCTCGGCCAGCCCGCGGAACAGCGCCTGCTGGCGCTCCAGTTCCAGCGTGCGCTCGGCCACCTTGCGCTCCAGCCCGGTGTTGAGCTGGCTGACCTCCTCCAGCAGGCGGGCGTTCTCGATGGCGATGGAGGCCAGCTGGGCCAGCTCAAGCGCGACGTATTCGTCCTGCTGCGTGAACTCGCCTTCGTATTTGTCGGACAGCTGCAGCAGACCGATGTTGCGGCCGTCGCGCCCGGTCAGCGGCACGGCCAGCCAGCCGCGCATGGCGGGATGCTTGTCGGCATAGCTGCCGAAACCGCGCCAGCGCGGATGGGCTTCGAGCTCGGCCTGCGTCATGCGCATGGAGCGGTTGGTCTGGCAGACCATGGCGTAGATGCCGGTACCGTCGGGCGGCTCGACCAGGTCGCGGTACTTCGCGTATTTGTCGGACAGGGACAGGGCGTTGATGGCCTGCTTCCAGTCGCTGTTGACGGTCAGGCTGACGATGGACTGGTGGGCGCCCACCACACCCCTGGCCTGTTCGGCCACCTCGTGCATGGTGCCTTCCAGCGTCTGGTGCCAGGTGATGGCCTGGGCGGCGTCGGCCGCGCGCTGCAGGGTGAAAAGGTGCTCCTGCACGTCGCGCTCGGCCTTGAGCTGGGCCGTGACGTCCATCGCCAGCACAAAGCGCGCGGGCACGCCGGCGTACTGGATGGGCCGCGACACCGCATGGGCGGAAAAGATCGAGCCGTCCTTGCGGCGGTGCTGCCAGGAGCCTTTTCTTTCGACCGAGTTGTCGCTCAGCGCGCGCTCCAGGCGCGCGTGCTCGGCCTCGGGGCGGATGTCGAACAGGGTCATGCCCAGGAACTCCTCCACCGAGTAGCCGTAGCTGTCCACCGCCGCCTTGTTGACGTTGAGGAAACGCGAGGTGGCGACGTCATACACCCACATGGGCACCGGCGCCATCTCGAACAGGGCGGCGTAGCGCTGCTCGCTGTCCACCAGTGCCTGCTCGGCCCGCTTGCGCTGCGTGATGTCGCGCTCGACCGCCACCCAGTGCGTGTACCGGCCCTTGGCGTCGGCGATGGGCACGATGTCGAGGTCCAGCCAGAACTCCTGGCGGTCCTTGGTGTAGTTGATCAGTTCGGCGCGTACCGGCTGCCATGACTGCAGCGCGGCGCGGATGCGCTCCAGTTCGGCCCGCTGCGTCCTGGGGCCCTGAAGCAGGCGCGGCGTGCGGCCCAGCACTTCTTCGCGGGTGTAGCCGGTGCGGCGCTCGAACGCATCGTTGACAAACACGATGCGCGGGCCCGGCGCGTCGATGGGCCCGGCCTCGGTGATCAGCACGATGTCGTTGAGGCGGGCGACGCAGGACTCCAGCAGGCGCAAGTGCTCCTGGGCCTGGTGCTGCTCGGTGATGTCCTGCAGCACGCCGACCAGGCTCACGACCTTGCCGTCCCGCAGCAGGGCGCGGCCGCGCGTGCGCACCCAGATGCGCCGCCCTTTCTCGGTGATGAGCGGCAGCTCCAGGTCCCATGGCGTGCCGTGAAGAAAAGCGGCTTCGGCCGCGGCCCTGACGATGGGCTGCGCTTCCGGCGCATAGGACCGGATCGCGTGCCCTATGCTCAGCCTGGCCCCGGGCTCCATGTCATGGATGCGGTAAATTTCCTGGGACCAGTAGGGTGCCATGGTGTCGGCCTGGACTTCCCAGCCGCCGATTTTCGCGAGCTCGCCGGTGCGATTCAGCAATTCGGTGCCGCGGGCGATTTCGAGTTCCGCCTGCTTGCGGTCGGTGATCTCCTGGATCACGCCGGAGCGGCGCGGCGCCTGGCCCTGCTGGCCGTCCTCGTGGGCGCGGCCCACCAGGTGGATCCAGCGCAGCTCGCCGGCGGCGGTGACGATGCGGAACTCGACGTCCAGCGGCAGGCCGGCCGCCACGGCGG
>NZ_AKIV01000055.1:37500-46814 GCF_000282655.1 Polaromonas sp. CF318 | reverse complement strand
AAAGCCGCCACCGGCGGCTCGGTCACGTTCTCGATGGCCAACACCGCCACGCCGGCCAGCCCGGCCTGGAACCAGGTGCTGTACCAGGACAGCAACTGCAACGCGGCGCTGGAAGCCAGCGAGACGCAGGTCACGACCGCCATCACCGTCACCGCCGGGCAGACCGTCTGCCTGGTCATCAAGCAGTTTGTGCCCGCCGGTGCCGGCCAGGGCGCGCAGAACAGCATCACGCTGAGCGCCGCCTTCACCTACACCAACTCGGCCCCGGCGCTGGCCGTCAGCACCTTGCTGGCCACCGACATCACCACGGTGGGCCAGGCAGGCGACCTGTCGCTGGCCAAGCTGGTGAGCAACATCACCCAGGCCCTCCCTGCGGCCACCAGCGTGAACGCCAATCCCGGCGACACGCTGCAGTACACGCTCACAGCCACCAACAACGGCACGCAGCCGCTGTCCACGCTGTTCGTGAGCGACTCCACCGCGGCCTTCACCGGCTTTGTGTCGGCCGCCTGCCCGGGCTCGCTGCCCACGGGCATCACCGGCTGCACGGTGACGACGCAGCCGGCGGTCAATGCGCAAGGGGCGCTGAAGTGGACCTTCACCGGCTCGCTGGCTTCCGGCGGCCAGCTGATCGTCACTTACCGCGTCAAGGTCGACCAGTAGACCCGGCGTGTGCTTGCAGTTCCGCGGCCCGCGGCGTCTCAGGCCAGCACGGCGTTGGCCGCGCGCACGCCTTCGAAATAGGCGGCCTGCAGGGTGCCGTAGCACTGCAGGTTGGTGGCTTCGCCCGCGAAGTGCAGCTTGCCCAGGGGCACGCCCAGGTCGCTGCGGGCCTTCAGGGGCCCGGGGTCCTGGGGGCCGCCGCCTATGAAGGCGGTGTAGGAATACGCGCCCAGGGCGTTGGGGTTGGCGCTCCAGTTGGTGATGGCCTTGCCGGTGGTGAAGTACACGCCGTCGAAGGCGGACTGGATGCCGGCCTTGAAAAGGTCGAACACGTCCTTGTCTGCCATGGCGTCCAGCGCGGCGGCAAAATCTCCGGCCGCGTGGCCCACCAGCACGTCGGGGGCATGGGGCAGGCGGTAGCACTGCCACACCCCTTCCGGCTCCGCCTCGATCAGGTAGTAGTTGGTGCCGGGCACGATGCCGGCGGGGTCGGTGCGCAGCTTCAGGGCCAGTTTTTTGTAGGAACCCAGCCGCAAGGCCTTGAGCGCGTTGGTATAGGCGGCGGGCAGGGCCGGCTCGAACTTGATGGCGCCGCTGCCCAGCACCGCCACCGGCACGGTAACGATGCAGGCATCGACCGCCAGCGTGCCCGAAGTGCCCAGCGTCAGGGTGATGCCGTTGCCTGCGTGGGCGATGGCGCTGACGCGGGTGTCGAAACGCGCCTTGTAGCGGTCTTTGTACAGGGTGGGCAGGAGCTGGCCGTAGGCCGCGACCAGTGTGCCCACGCCGCGCTTGACGAACAGGTTCTCGGCGCCGTCGCCCGCCACCTCCCGGGCCCGGTCCGCAGCCAGGTATTGCCAGGTCTCGGCCGATTCCGTGAACGGCCCGTAGGGGGAGGTCGCATGGCCGAACATTTCCACCTGGGTATCAAAGCGGGGTTTGGCGGCCACCACGACGTTGGGCTGAGCCCTGGCGGCGTTGTACGAGAGCTGGATGCCGTTGACGACGGCCAGCACTTCGGGGTCGGTGGTGGCTACGTTTTTCCAGGTGCCATCCTCGTCGACGCGCAGCTCGTAGGAGGCGTCCTCCTCCACCGTTTCGAAGCGCAGGTCTTTGGCGATTTCGGTCAGCGGGTTGGTGGTCGGGTCCTGGATGTACTGCGCCCCCATGTCGAAGGCAAATCCCGGAATGGACTTGCTGTCGGTCCGGGCGCGGCCGCCATAACCGCCCGCGGCCTCCAGCAGGTGCACCTCGCTGACATCGGCATCCCCCAAAAGCGTGTGCGCCGCGGCGATACCGGCCAGGCCGCCCCCGACAATGGCTACTTTCATGCGCTTGCCCTTTCGTGCTCCCACGGCGCGAAAGACCTTCCGCGCAGCGTGGAACCCGACTTTAGGCAGGCCCGCGCGCGCTGGCGATTACAGGGGATTACAGGGGGCTGCAGGGAAAGAGGCGGCGGGCTTCACAGCATCTCGTCCGGCGCGAACGGCCCTATCAGCTTGAGCATCAGCTTCAGGCCCAGGCTCGCGTCGGGCTCCACCCGGGAGTCCTTGAGCTGCGAGCCCTGGGGAGCGCGCCAGACCATCTGGCCCTGCTCGTCCAGCTCCACGCGGTAGGCGCCGGCGGCCAGCGTGGGTTCGATCAGGCGCGTGGCCTCGGCCGAGATGGCGCGGTTGCGGATGACGATGGCGACTTCGCTGTTTTGCAGCTGGGACCGCAGGTCCAGGTTCATGGAACCCACCACCAGCAGCCGGTCGTCCATCACCACCACCTTGGAATGCAGGCTGGCGCGCGAGCCGCTGGTGGAGCCGCCCGTGGAGCCGCTGCTGAGCGCCGATGAGCCGAAGCTCGAAAAAGACCCTTCCTGCTCGGCGCGCATTTCATACAGCTCTATGCCCATGTCGAGCAGGGCCTTGCGATAGCGCGCGTAGCCGACGTGGGCGGCGGGCGCGTCGTTGGAGGCCAGCGAGTTGGTCAGCACGCGCACGCGCACGCCGCGCCGGCGCAGGTCGGCGAACTGCGCCATCATGCGTTCGCCGGGCACGAAGTAGGGTGAGACGATGAGCAGATTGCCTTTGGCCTGCGACATCAGCTGCAGCAGGCCGTCCACCGTGGTGTCCTGGGATTCGCCGGTGGTGTCGGCATCGGCGGCGATCTTGGATGGTTTGTCGACCAGCAGGACGGAAGGTGCCCAGGTCCAGGTCAGCAGGCGCAGGTCGGCCGAGTCGGGCAGCGCGGCGGCCGCGGCGACGGAAGCCGCGGAGGCATTCGACTCGGCGATGGCGGTCTGCGTGGCGGCCGCCAGCGCGGCGGGATCTTCCCGGTTGAGGTTGGCGGGCTGGGCGCCGGGCGGCGGCCGCTTGAGGGCTTCTATCTCCTGGGCCGTCATCAGCGACTGCACCGGGTAGGCCAGCGGGTTGTTCCAGTACTGGTCGAAGCTGGCGGACAGGTCGCGCGCGATACGGCCGGCCGCGATCACGTCGATGTCCACGAAATTCGTCCCCTTGCTTTGGCCGAAGTAGGTCTCGCCCAGGTTGCGCCCGCCGGTGATGGCGACTGCGTTGTCGGCCACGAAGATCTTGTTGTGCATGCGCCGCTGCATGCGGGCGGCGTCCTTGAGGTTGCTCAGGATGCGCATCACCATGGAACCGCGCCCGCCGGGCAGGGGGTTGAACAGCCGCAGCTCGAAGTTTTTCTCGAAGGCGAGCTTGAGCACCTGGGCGTTTTTGCCCGAGGTGTTGAAGTCGTCCAGCAGTATGCGTATGCGCACGCCGCGGCCGGCGGCTTCGCGCAAGGCCTCGAACATGCGCTCGGTGGTGTCGTCGGCAAAGATGGCGTAGTACTGGATGTCCAGGGTTTTCTGCGCGGCCTTGATCAGGGTCATGCGGCTGGTGAACGCCAGCTCGGCATCGCCCACCAGCGCAAAACCTGAATCGTTGCGCGTGCCGGCCTTGGCGGCGCGGGCTGCCACCAGCGCGCCCAGCCGGGTTTCTTCGGGCTTGGCCAGGGCGGTGGATACCGGCCTGTCCACCTCGCTGGGTAAGGAGGCGCAGCCGGCCAGCCACAAGGCGCTGAATGCCAGGGCCAGCGCCGGCAGCACGTGCCGGAACGCCGGGAAGACAAGCTTGCGGGGAAGGGCGTTGGGGGTGGTCGGCATGGTGCAGACCACTGTAGCCTAAGGCGATGTGCGGGATGCCGGGGCCGCCTGCGCTGGCGCCGACTCTTTGTGTAGGAGCCCGGCTTGACCGCGCAAGCCCTGCCCAGAGGGGGCTGCAAAAAAGAGTGGGCGCTTACGACGGCAGTTTTACGATGACAGCGTTTCCCAGCGCTGCAGCGCGTCCATCAGCTCTTCCTCGATCTTGCTGCTCCGCGCATTGAGCTCGGCCGCCCGCTTGGCGTTGGTGGTGTAGAGCGTGCCGTCGTAGAGCTCCTGCTCTATCGCCTTTTGCTGCGACTCGAGCTGCTGGATCAGCGCCGGCAGGCCGTCGAGTTCGCGCTGGTCTTTGTAGCTGAGCTTCTTTTTGGCGGTGGTTTCGCCCGCGTCCTTCTTCGACTCGCTGCTGGTTTTGCCGGCGGGCTTGGGATTGGCGCCCGGGGCCGGTTTGGCGCTGCCGGTGATCTGCGCGGCGCGTTTGGACTGGGTGATCCAGTCGGTCACGCCGCCTTCGTATTCGCGCCAGAAGCCGGGGTTCTCGGGCGAGCCTTCATAGGCGATGGTGCTGGTGACCACGTTGTCCAGGAAGCGCCTGTCGTGGCTGACCAGGAAGACCGTGCCCTCGTAGTTCTGCAGCAGGTCTTCCAGCAGTTCCAGGGTGTCTATGTCCAGGTCGTTGGTCGGCTCGTCCAGCACCAGCACATTGGCCGGCCGGGCGAACAGGCGCGCCAGCAGCAGCCGGTTGCGTTCGCCGCCCGAGAGGGTGCGCACCGGCGAATTGGCGCGGGCCGGCGAGAACAAAAAGTCGGTCAGGTAGCTTTTGACGTGCTTTTTGGCGCCGTTGATCTCCACCCACTCGCTGCCGGGGCTGATGAAATCCTCCAGCGTGGCGTCCAGGTCCAGGCTGTCGCGCATCTGGTCGAAATAGGCCACCTGCAGGTTGGCGCCCTGGCGCACCTTACCGGGGGGCGTGGTCGCGTCGGGCTGCAGCTCGCCCAGGATGAGCTTGAGCAGCGTGGTCTTGCCGGCGCCGTTGGGGCCCAGCAGGCCGATCTTGTCGCCGCGCAGCAAGGTGCCGGTGAATTTGTTGACGATGAGCTTTTCGCTGCCGGGGTGGCCGAAGCTTTTGCTCACGTTGCTGAGTTCGGCGACGATCTTGCCGCTGCGCTCGCCGCTGGAGACATCGAGGTTGACGCGGCCGACGGCATCGCGCCGGGCCGCGCGGTTGGCGCGCAGGGCTTCCAGGCGGCCGATTCGGGCCACGCTGCGGGTGCGGCGCGCTTCCACGCCCTTGCGTATCCAGATTTCTTCCTGGGCGAGCAGCTTGTCGGCCTTGGCGTTGATGACGGCCTCCTGGGCCATCTGCTCTTCCTTTTGCACCAGGTACTGGGCAAAGTTTCCGGGGTAGCTGTTCAGTTTGCCGCGATCCAGCTCGACGATGACGGTGGCGACCTGGTCCAGGAAGGCGCGGTCGTGGGTGATGGTGATGATGCTGCCGTTGAAATTGACCAGCAGTTCCTCCAGCCAGGCGATGGAGTCCAGGTCCAGGTGGTTGGTCGGCTCGTCGAGCAGCAGCACGTCGGGTTTGGCGACCAGCGCCTGGGCGAGTGCCACGCGCTTTTTGGTGCCGCCCGAGAGCGAACCGACGATGGCGTCCTTGTCCAGGTGCAGGCGGTGCAGGGTCTCCTCCACGCGCTGCTCCCAGGTCCAGCCGTCCAGCGCTTCGATTTCCGACTGCAGGGCGTCCAGGTCGGTGTTCTCGTCGGCCGCCAGGTATTGCTCCACCACGTGGCGGGTGCGCGCCAGGCCCGCGCTGGCCGCGATGAAGACCGTGGCGTGTGGGTCCAGGCTGGGTTCCTGCGGCACGTAGGCGATGCGCAGGTTCTGCTGCAGCTGCAGCGTGCCGTCATCGGGTTTTTCGAGACCGGCGAGGATTTTGAGCAGGGACGACTTGCCGGTGCCGTTGCGGCCTATCAGGCCTATGCGCTGGTTGCTCTCAAGGGAAAAATCTGCGTGGTCCAGCAGTGCGACGTGCCCAAAAGCGAGTTGGGCGTCCAGGAGGGTAATAAGTGCCATATAGAAGAGGGATTATCCGTCCCCGCGCGCAGGCCGGCGCCCACGCGGCGTTCATGGCGCCCCCGGCCGGTGAATACAAGTCCTTACGATTGGCGGCCCTGCCGGTGTGGCGCGGCCGCCCTATCGCCTGCCGGGGCTCGCCGATATAGTCATCGGCTTGGGCGACGCATTACTGAGGGAGATTTCGTGGAACTGCAAATCAACGGCCGGCTCGTCCAGGCCGACGCCGATCCCGGCATGCCCTTGTTATGGCTGCTGCGCGACGTGCTGAACATGACCGGCACCAAGTTCGGCTGCGGCGTGGCGGCCTGCGGGGCCTGCACCGTGCGCATCGACGGCCAGGCCGCGCGTTCCTGCTCGGTGCCAGTGTCCGCCGTGCTGGGCAAGCGCATCCAGACCATAGAAGCGCTGGGCACGCCGGACAAGCCCCACGCCCTGCAACTGGCCTGGATTGCCGAGCAGGTGCCGCAATGCGGCTACTGCCAGTCGGGCATGCTGATGGCCGCTGCCGCGCTGCTCGAGACAAACCCCCGGCCGACGGATGCCGACATCGACGCGGCCATGACCAATATCTGCCGCTGCGGCACCTACCAGCGCATACGCGTGGCCATCAAGCGGGCGGCCGCCATGGCGCCCGGCGGCGCCGCGAAGAAGGCCAGGGCATGAAGCGGCGGGCCTGGCTGTTCAGCGCCGCGGGCGCGGCCGGCGCACTGCTGGTCGGCTGGGGCGTGCTGCCGGCGCGCTCGCGCCTTGGCAGCGCGGCCCATCCCTGGCCGGCCGGCGCGGAACCCGACCTCACGGGCGTGGTCTTCAACGGCTGGATCAAGATACGGGCCGACGGCGGCGTGGTACTGGCCATGCCGCGCAGTGAGATGGGGCAGGGCGTGCACACCGCGCTGGCCATGCTGGTGGCCGAGGAGCTGGATGTGCCGCTGGCGCGGGTCAGCCTGGAGCAGGCCGGCTCCGATGCGATTTACGGCAATGTCGCCATGTTGGTCGGAAGCCTGCCCTTTCATCCGCTGGAGGTGGACGACTATGCGGCGCAAGGCGCGCCGCGGGTACGCCCCACCAAGGTCCGGCTTGGCGAATGGATGGTGGGCAAGCTGGCCCGCGAGCTGGGCATCAATGCCACGGGCGCCTCGTCCAGCGTGGCCGACGCCTGGGAGGTGCTGCGCACGGCCGCTGCAACCGCCCGCGCTTCGCTGCTGGGGGCGGCGTCGCTGGACTGGAAGTTGCCGGTGGATGAGCTCAGCGTCAGCAAGGGGGTGATTTCCCATCCCTCCGGGCCCTCAGCCCATTACGGGGAACTGGCGAAGTTCGCCGCGGCGACGCCGCCGGGCGAAGTCAGGCTCAAAAGCCGCGGGGACTGGAGCCTGATAGGGCGCAAAGCCCCGCGCCCAGACCTGCCCGCCAAGGTCAACGGCACGGCGGTCTTCGGCCTGGACGTGAGGCTGCCGGGCATGCTGTACGCGGCGGTCCGGCTGTGCCCCATGCTGGGCGGTTCGGCCGGCGCCATTCATACAGAGGTAGCGCTGGCCGCGTCCGGCGTGGAGCGCCTGGTGCGCCTGCCTGGGTATGCGGGCTCCACCGCCGGGTTTGCCGTGGTGGGAAAAACCTGGTGGCAGGCGCAGCAGGCGGCCCTGGCGGTGCCGGTCGATTGGCAGCAGCGCCCGGCCGGCGGGCTGGACAGCGGCGAGATTGGCAAGGCACTGGAAGCCGCGCTGGATCGCGAAGCGGGTTCCACCTTTTATGAAAAGGGCGAAGTCGATAAGGCCGAGGCGGCCGCAAGCCGCAAGGTCGAGGCCTTGTACAGCGCGCCCTACCTGGCCCATGCCACGCTGGAGCCCATGAACTGCACTGCGCAATTCAAGGATGGCAAGGTCTGGTTGTGGGCGCCCACCCAGGTGCCGCAAATGGCGGTGGCCGTCGCCGCCCGTGTGGCGCGCGTCGCGCCTGAGGATGTCCATGTCACCGTGACTTTGCTGGGCGGTGGCTTTGGGCGCCGGCTGGAGGTGGACTTCGTGGCCCAGGCCGTGCGCGTGGCCCTGGAGTGCGGCGGCCGTCCGGTCCAGCTGATCTGGTCGCGCGAGGAAGACACCACGCACGACTTCTACCGGCCCATGCAGCGGGCCAGGCTCAGCGCGTCGCTGGATGCGGCCGGCAAGGTCGGCGGCCTGCGGATCCGCTCGGCCGGCGATGCCATCACGCCGCGCTGGCTGGAGCGCAACCTGCCGGCGCTGGCAGCGCCCGTGGAAACGCCCGACAAAAGCGCGGCCGAGGGTTTGTTCGACCTGCCCTACGGCTTTGCCAGCCAGAAGATGTCGCATGTGGCGACGCGCTCCGGTGTGCCTGTGGGTTACTGGCGTTCGGTGGGGCATTCTCACAATGCTTTTTTCTCGGAGAGCTTTATTGACGAGTTGGCCCTGGATGCGAAGCAGGATCCGCTGGCCTTCAGGCGGTCTCTATTAGAAGAAGCGCCCCGGCACCTGGCCGTGCTGGACCTGGCCGCCGCCAAAGCGGGATGGGGCACGGCGCTGCCCCCGGGCCGGGCTCGTGGCCTGGCCCTGCACGAGTCCTTCGGAACCATCGTGGCGCAGGTGGTGGAGGTGTCCCTGCAGAACGGCGCCCCGCGTGTCCACCGCGTGGTGTGTGCCCTGGATTGCGGCACGGTGATTCATCCCGGCATCGTCGCGCAGCAAATGGAAGGCTCCGTGGTGTTTGCCTTGAGTGCGGCGCTGTATGGGCGCATAGATATAGAAGATGGCGTGGTCCGGCAGAAGAACTTCCCCCAGTACGCCATGCTGGGCCTGGCTCGGGCGCCTGTTGTGGAGACCTATCTTGTTCCCAGTGAGAGAGCGCCAAGCGGAGCCGGTGAGCCGGGTGTTCCGCCACTGGCGCCGGCCTTGGCCAATGCGCTGTTTTCATTGACGGGCCAGCGGTTGCGCTCACTGCCGCTGTCCCTGAACCAGGCGTGATCCAAAAAGTTTTTTCGGAAGTATTCGAAAACGCCAAAACAACCGTGCTATAGTCGATGGCTCTGCTGAACACAGCGAACAAATTCTCCGGAGTTTGCAGCTACCGCGAAAGCGATAAGTCAGCAGAAAAAAAGATCTTGAAAAGTTGACCGGGACTCAAAATTCGGTATAGAATTCAAGGCTCTGCTGAAAACGAAAGTGCTGATCGCAAAACGATCAGGCGGCAGAAAAAAGAGTCAAAAAAGTTTGACCGGTGATCAAAAATCGGTGTAGAATCTAAGGCTCTGCTGATCGCAGCAAAGCAAGCAAAATTCTTCGGAATTAGCTGCTAAGCAAGAAAAGCAAATAACCTTCGGGTTGACTGGGAATTAAAAACCAGTATATAATTTGAGGCTCAGCTGATTGCAGCTGACGACGCAAACAAAGCAGCAAACGCTGCCAAGTAA
>NZ_AKIV01000055.1:0-35000 GCF_000282655.1 Polaromonas sp. CF318 | reverse complement strand
GGTGAACTGAAACATCTCAGTAGCTCGAGGAAAATACATCAACCGAGATTCCGAAAGTAGTGGCGAGCGAAATCGGAGAAGCCTGTTAGTGATAGCAAGACTCTTAGCAGAACAGCCTGGAAAGGTTGGCCATAGCGGGTGATAGCCCCGTATGCAAAAAGAGACTTGTGGTACTGAGCTAACGACAAGTAGGGCGGGACACGAGAAATCCTGTCTGAATATGGGGGGACCATCCTCCAAGGCTAAATACTCATCATTGACCGATAGTGAACTAGTACCGTGAGGGAAAGGCGAAAAGAACCCCGGGAGGGGAGTGAAATAGATCCTGAAACCGTGTGCTTACAAAAAGTAGGAGCCTCGTAAGGGGTGACTGCGTACCTTTTGTATAATGGGTCAGCGACTTACATTCAGTGGCAAGGTTAACCGAATAGGGTAGCCGTAGAGAAATCGAGTCCGAATAGGGCGATCAGTCGCTGGGTGTAGACCCGAAACCAAGTGAGCTATCCATGGCCAGGATGAAGGTGCGGTAACACGCACTGGAGGTCCGAACCGACTAGTGTTGCAAAACTAGCGGATGAGCTGTGGATAGGGGTGAAAGGCTAAACAAACTTGGAAATAGCTGGTTCTCTCCGAAAACTATTTAGGTAGTGCCTCAAGTATTACCATCGGGGGTAGAGCACTGTTTTGGCTAGGGGGTCATGGCGACTTACCAAACCAATGCAAACTCCGAATACCGATGAGTACAGCTTGGGAGACAGAGCACCGGGTGCTAACGTCCGGACTCAAGAGGGAAACAACCCAGACCGCCAGCTAAGGTCCCTAAAATTGGCTAAGTGGGAAACGAAGTGGGAAGGCTATAACAGTCAGGATGTTGGCTTAGAAGCAGCCATCATTTAAAGAAAGCGTAATAGCTCACTGATCGAGTCGTCCTGCGCGGAAGATGTAACGGGGCTAAGCCAGTTACCGAAGCTGCGGATTTGCAATTTATTGCAAGTGGTAGGAGAGCGTTCTGTAAGCCTGTGAAGGTGGTGGTGTAAACCCTGCTGGAGGTATCAGAAGTGCGAATGCTGACATGAGTAGCGTTAAAGGGGGTGAAAAGCCCCCTCGCCGTAAGCGCAAGGTTTTCTACGCAACGTTCATCGGCGTAGAGTGAGTCGGCCCCTAAGGCGAGGCAGAGATGCGTAGCTGATGGGAAACAGGTCAATATTCCTGTACCGATGTGTAGTGCGATGTGGGGACGGAGAAGGTTAACTCAGCCAACTGTTGGATATGTTGGTTCAAGCCTGTAGTCGTGCCTGGTAGGTAAATCCGCCGGGCTTAGATGAGGGGTGATAACGAGTCTGCTTGCAGACGAAGTGAGTGATACCCTGCTTCCAGGAAAAGCCACTAAGCTTCAGCTACACACGACCGTACCGCAAACCGACACTGGTGCGCGAGATGAGTATTCTAAGGCGCTTGAGAGAACTCAGGAGAAGGAACTCGGCAAATTGACACCGTAACTTCGGAAGAAGGTGTGCCTTTAGTAGGTGAACCATTTACTTGGGGAGCCCAATGAGGTTGCAAAAAATCGGTGGCTGCAACTGTTTATTAAAAACACAGCACTCTGCTAAGACGAAAGTCGACGTATAGGGTGTGACGCCTGCCCGGTGCTGGAAGATTAAATGATGGGGTGCAAGCTCTTGATTGAAGTCCCAGTAAACGGCGGCCGTAACTATAACGGTCCTAAGGTAGCGAAATTCCTTGTCGGGTAAGTTCCGACCTGCACGAATGGCGTAATGATGGCCACACTGTCTCCTCCTGAGACTCAGCGAAGTTGAAATGTTTGTGATGATGCAATCTCCCCGCGGAAAGACGGAAAGACCCCATGAACCTTTACTGTAGCTTTGTATTGGACTTTGAACAGATCTGTGTAGGATAGGTGGGAGGCTTTGAAGTGTGGTCGCTAGATCGCATGGAGCCAACGTTGAAATACCACCCTGGTGTGTTTGAGGTTCTAACCTAGGTCCATTATCTGGATCGGGGACAGTGCATGGTAGGCAGTTTGACTGGGGCGGTCTCCTCCCAAAGTGTAACGGAGGAGTTCGAAGGTACGCTAGGTACGGTCGGACATCGTGCTAATAGTGCAATGGCATAAGCGTGCTTAACTGCGAGACTGACAAGTCGAGCAGATGCGAAAGCAGGACATAGTGATCCGGTGGTTCTGTATGGAAGGGCCATCGCTCAACGGATAAAAGGTACTCTGGGGATAACAGGCTGATACCGCCCAAGAGTTCATATCGACGGCGGTGTTTGGCACCTCGATGTCGGCTCATCTCATCCTGGGGCTGTAGCCGGTCCCAAGGGTATGGCTGTTCGCCATTTAAAGAGGTACGTGAGCTGGGTTTAAAACGTCGTGAGACAGTTTGGTCCCTATCTTCCGTGGGCGCTGCAGATTTGAGGAAGCCTGCTCCTAGTACGAGAGGACCGGAGTGGACGAACCTCTGGTGTATCGGTTGTCACGCCAGTGGCATTGCCGAGTAGCTAAGTTCGGAAGAGATAACCGCTGAAAGCATCTAAGCGGGAAACTCGTTTCAAGATTAGATCTGCCGGGGCCTTGAGCCCCCTAAAGAGTCGTTCAAGACCAGGACGTTGATAGGTCAGGTGTGGAAGCGCAGTAATGCGTTAAGCTAACTGATACTAATTGCTCGTGCGGCTTGACCCTATAACTTTGATTAATTCGAAGTTGTTATGCCAAGTTGACGCATTCAAAAAGCACAGCCCAGCAGCTGTGCGAATCTAAATACAAGCTGATTGGCTCTATGAATTCGATGGATTGTTCTTTGGACAATCTGTCAAAAAGTTATGCCTGATGACCATAGCAAGTTGGTACCACTCCTTCCCATCCCGAACAGGACAGTGAAACGACTTAGCGCCGATGATAGTGCGGATTCCCGTGTGAAAGTAGGACATCGTCAGGCTCTTACAGCAAGGAACGCCCGGTTGATTTTTGATCAGCCGGGCGTTTTCTTTTGTGTGCCCGGTATATAGCCTGGTGGCTGGAAATAAAAAAGCCCGCATGAATCCATGCGGGCTTTTTCGCTTGTGAGTTGAAACCAGGGCGCTAGAAAATGCCGGGACTGCAGGACGCAACGGCAAAGAAAACTCTCAACGACAAACCAGCGTTAACCAGGCCGGCTCAAACGTTCGCGATCCAGCTGCCGTCTCTTTGCGCCACGCCGGCCGCGACCAGCTCGGCACTGAGCTGCTCGATCCACGCGTGAGCGGGAACGTCGGCAAAAAACTTGCCTTTGATTTGCATGAAATACGGTGTTTCAATGGCCCACTGCGCAAACGCATCAAAATCCTGGCGCTGGGTTTCAAGCAATTTGAATTTCAGCAAGACTTTGGCGGCATGGTGAGCATGCCTGCTCGGGTTGCTGACAAACGAATCCAGGCGCTGGCGCGCGCGCTCCAGTACTTGCGGTGCGTACGCGAAGACGCGGCCATGTCCGGGAATAAGGGTTTTCGGATTCAACCGCTCTATCAAATCCAGCGTCGCGGCCACTTCCGAGAACGCATCCGCCCCTTCGAGCTCGGGAAACACCACACCAAATCCGTTTTCCCACAAGGCGTCAGCGGAAATAAGCACGCGGCGCCGCGGTTCGAAGAAGATCAGTGAGTGGGGGTCATGCCCAGGTGCAGCGTGAACCTCCCACATTTCCGTTCCAAACAGCACGGACCTCCCCGGCTGCAGCGCCCGCGTGAAGCCAAATTGCGGGCAAAGCTGCCCAGTCGGCAAATAAGTCAGTGCCACCGGGTCCCAATCAGCGACTTGTTGTGCGTGACCGGGAGGAATAAAGGTCCGGAGATCGAGATAACGCGCCTGCAAAGCCGCATTGCCGCCGCAGTGATCACTGTGCAAATGCGTGTTGATGAGAATATCGAGCGGCCGCGGGCCCAAGACGGACTCCACTAAGGCCAGCGTCTGCGGCGCATGCGTGCAATACCCGCTGTCGACCAATAGCGTCTCATCGCCGCCGGTGAACAAAATATTGTTGGCGGAGAGCCACCCGCGCTCGAAAACATGCAACCCGGGCGGCAAATCCGACGCGGCCATCAGCAGCTCCCAGCTAAAAGGTGCTCAGGCTGACGCGCGCAACTCACGCCTGAGGATTTTCCCGACATTGGTTTTAGGCAGGTCATCGCGAAATTCAATGTATTTGGGGCGCTTGTAGCCGGTGAGATGTTGCTTGCAATAGGCACTCACCTCATCTTCGGTCAGTGTAGGGTCATTCTTCACGACAAAAACCTTGATGGCCTCCCCTTGCTTGTCGTCAGCGATGCCGATGGCGGCGCATTCAACAACGCCGGGGCACAGGGAAATCACATTCTCAAGCTCATTGGGGAACACGTTGAAGCCCGACACGATGATCATGTCCTTCTTGCGGTCGATGATTTTGGTGTAGCCGCGTTCGTCCATGATGCCGATATCGCCGGTGCGCATAAAGCCGTCGGAAGTGAACGCCTTTTTGTTCTCCTCCGGTTGCTGGTAGTAGCCCGTCATGACCTGCGGGCCCTTGATGCAAATCTCCCCGGATTCGCCCAACGCAAGCGATTTCCCTTCATCGTCCTTGATCGCGACCTCGATGCTGGGCAAGGGCAGGCCTATGGTGCCGGTGAATTCCTTGTTGATCACCGGGTTGTTGGTGCCGATTGCGCAGGTCTCGCTCATGCCCCAGCCTTCGATCATGGGACAACCCGTCACCTGAAGCCAGTGTTTCGCCGTACCCTCGGATGCCGCCATGCCGCCCGCCTGGGAGACGCAGAGATTGGAAAAATCCACCGCCTTGAATTGCGGATGTTGAAGCAGCGCGTTGAACAACGTGTTGACCGCCGGCAACATATGGAAGGGCCGCTTCTTGAGAACTTCGATGAACTTCCCGAAGTCGCGCGGGTTGGGAATCAGCGTCAGGTGGGCACCCCAGCGGATGGTGAGCAGGCACAGCGTCAGCGCGAAGATATGGTACAGGGGCAAGGCCGCGATATTGTTGGTCTTGCTGACGTCTCCCACGCGTTTCAGGGCGGGGGTGAACCATGCTTCTGCCTGCAGGATTGCGGCGACGATGTTGCGATGTGTCAGCACCGCACCTTTCGACAGGCCGGTGGTCCCGCCGGTGTATTGCAGGAAGGCAATCGAATCCAGCGTGCTCTGTGCGGGCTTGAGCGCAAGGCGGCTACCCTCGGCAATCGCGCGATTGAACGTGGTGACGGTGCGTCCCTCGCTCAGAGGCAGTTTGTAGGCCGGCACCAGCTTGGCAAGATGGCGCACGGCAAAAGTGATCCATTGGCCGTACCAGAAGCCCAGCAGGTCGCCCATAGAGGCCACGACGACCTTCTTCACCGGCGTGCGTTCAATCACCTCCGCCAAGGTGACCGCGAAATTTTCCAGAATGACGATGGTCGTCGCGCCGGAGTCGCGCAGCTGGTGCTCCAGCTCTCGCGCGGTGTATAGCGGGTTGACGTTGACGCAGGTGTAACCCGCCCGCAGGATGGCTGCCATGGTGACGGCGAACTGCGGCACATTGGGCAACATGATGGCCACGCGGGCGCCGGGTTCCAGGCCAAGGCTCTGCAGCCAGGCACCCAATGACGACGAGAGCTCGTCGAGCTGCCCATAGCTCATCCAGCGGTCCATGCACACCGAGAACGGCTTGGCCGCATTCTTCTTGAAGGAATCCTCCAGCAGGTGGGTGAGCGAGCGGAACTGCTCGGTGTCGATCTCGTGCGATACGCCTTCGGGATAACTCTTGAGCCAATGCTTGTTCATACAAACTCCTTGCGGCTCATTGTGAAAGCCGCCCGGCGTAATCCGTATGGGGCTTGTCCTAATGCGAGCGCGATATCAGGGCCCGGCAGCGAGTAAATGGCCCAATCTGGTCTCGCAGGTGACAGCATCGTCCTCGAACAGCGAGTGGATCCACGCCGTCTCGCGGTCCTTGATGAGCCTGAGGAATTCATTCGCGCCGCGCATGGTGGCGAAGGCATCGAACCCGGTCTCCAGGAAATGTTGCAAGGAGTTCAGCCCGGCTGCGGCCGCCGGCCCGCGCATCATTTTGAGCAAGGTGCGAAGGCCGAACATCCGGGTCAGGCGGTCGAGTTCCTGCCCCAGATGCAGCACCACCTCCAGCTGCCGCTTGCGCGCGGCGATATCCCCCACGCGTCGCCAGCAGCGGATGTAGCGGGCGCATACATCGCCCTGGGGCATGTTCCCCGTGTCCGCCAGCCACTCGCGCGCCATCAGGTCGTCGAGTTGTTCCGTCAGCGCGTGCACTTCCGCCAGCGCGGCCGCGGTGTTGACCACTGGCTGCGGAAAAAGCTTGGCGATGGTGCCGGCGATGCGCGCGAACTGCTGGTCGCGTTCGGCATAGTCCTTGTCGCTATAGAGCTCCTGCAGGAAAAACGTGGCCGCGGTTTTATACCGGGGGCTGTGCAGCAGGTCGGAATAGGTGGCCTCAAAGCGGCGTGCCTGGAAGCGCTTGAGCTCGGCATTGGCCCGGGCCAGCGGCGCGTCGGCCCTGTGCTGCTGCCTGAGCTTCGCCACGGTCTCTAGTGCGTCATGTATTTGTTGAGCGGAGGCGTCCATACAAACCCGGAGTTTATCTAGGTACGGGCCCCTATTGAAACCTAAATGCGCGTGCGAAACTTCCAGCATGCAAAGAAGAACGCTCCTCAAGCTAGGCGCCGCGTCAGCCGCCGTGCTGCTGGTGGCCGGCGGCACGGCCGCGCTGCTGCAGCCAGGCCTGGCCGGCGGCGCGTTGAGTGCATCGGGGCGTGAGGTGTTTTCAGCCGTAGGCCGTGCCGTGCTCGACAAGACGCTGCCGGCCGATGAAGGTGCGCGGCAAATTGCATTGAACGGCTTGCTCAGCCGCGTCGACGTGCTGGTGCAGTCTTTACCGCCCCACGCGCAGGCCGAGCTGTCACAGTTACTGGCTCTGCTCGCCAGTGCCGCGGGCCGGCGTGCGCTGGCCGGTCTGAACCGGCCCTGGCAAGAAGCCTCCGTCGCCGACATCCAGCAGTCGCTTCAGGACATGCGCCTTTCCAGGCTGGCGCTGCGGCAGCAGGCCTATGCCGCCTTGCACGACATCACCGCGGGCGCGTATTTCTCCGATCCGGCAAGCTGGGCGCTGCTGGGATATCCCGGTCCCATGAAGATATAAAGACTCCGAAAGCAGCATGAGCCAACTGAAAGACCCGATCCGCGAAGGCCTCGCGCGCGGCTGGAAAGTGATGGGCGGCGCGTTGCCGCCGGCACCCGAAACACTCAGCTGCGATGTCGCCATCATTGGCAGCGGCGCCGGCGCCGGCGTCACGGCCGAACTGCTGGCCAAGGCCGGCCTGCAGGTGGTGATGGTTGAAGAGGGTCCGCTCAAAACCAGCAGCGACTTCAACCAGAAGGAATCCGAAGCCTATCCTTCGCTTTACCAGGAAAGCGCGGCGCGCAAGACTGAAGACAAGGCCATCAACATCCTGCAGGGACGCTGCGTTGGCGGCTCCACCACGGTGAACTGGACCAGCTCCTTCCGCACGCCGGGCTCCACGCTCAAATACTGGCAGGAGCGGTTCGGGCTGGATGGCTACACCACCGAAGTACTGGCGCCCTACTTTGCCGAAGCGGAGCAGCGCCTGAACATCACGCCCTGGCTCGTGCCCCCCAATGAGAACAACGACCTGCTGCGCCGGGGCGCGGCCAGGCTGGGGATTCCCGCTTCGGCCATTTCGCGCAATGTCAAAGGCTGCTGGAACCTCGGCTCCTGCGGCCTGGGTTGCCCGACCAATGCCAAGCAGTCCATGCTGGTCACCACCATTCCGGCGGCGCTCGACAGGGGCGCGCAGCTGCTGACCGAAACCCGCGCGGAACGCTTCGAACTGGCCAACGGCAGGGTCACGGCGCTCCTGTGCCGCAGCCTGGGCACATCCCCCGAGACGGCGAGCGGGGCCGTCAAGATCGTCGCCAAACACTATGTGCTCGCCGGCGGCGCCATCAATTCGCCGGCGGTGCTGCTGCGCTCGCAGGCGCCCGACCCGCATGGCGTGCTGGGCGCCCGGACCTTTCTGCATCCGGTGGTCATGTCCTCCAGCGTGTTCGAGCAAAAAGTGGAGGCCTGGAATGGCGCGCCCCAAACCATTTACTCCGATCATTTTCTGGAGACCCAGGCGATAGACGGTCCCATAGGCTACAAGCTCGAGGCTCCTCCGCTGCACCCGGTGATTTTTGCCTCGACCGTGCCGGGCTTCGGCCAGGGCCAGCACGACTTGCTCAAATCCTTCCCCTACAACCATACCCTGCTGGCGCTGCTGCGCGATGGTTTCCATGACGAATCAAGGGGCGGGCAGGTCAAGCTGCGCAGCGACAACTCTGCCGTGCTGGACTACCCGCTGACGGACTACGTCATGGAGGGCGGGCGCAGGGCACTGCTGTCGATGATGGAGATCCAGTTCGCGGCGGGCGCGAAACAGGTGCTGCCGCTGCACGAGATGGCCCAGTCCTACACGTCCTGGGCGCAGGCCCGCGATGCGGTCAAGGCCCTGCCCATGAAGCCTCTGCTGACCCGGGTGGTGAGCGCCCACGTCATGGGCGGCTGCGGCCTCGCCGGCACCGAACGCCAGGGCGTCACCCGGCCGGACGGTGTGCACTGGCAACTCGAGAACCTTTCCATCCACGACGGTTCGCTGTTCCCGACCAGCATAGGCGCGAATCCGCAACTGTCCATCTACGGCATGGTGAACCGCCTGGCGCAGGGCCTGGCCGCCAGGCTCTCGGGCCGTGGTGTCACACTGGCCTGAGATACTGCGGCTTGTTACCGCTTCCTTCTCCTTTGCCTGACCGATGCTGGCCCAACTACAAAGACTCATCACCCTGTCCCTGGTCGCTGCGGCCTTTGGCTGGCTGTTCTGGTTTCTCGGCGACTCCCCGTTTCTGGCCGTCGCGGGCTTTCTGGCCATCGCGCTGGGGTATACCGCTTTCCTGGCCCTCGAATTTGTCTTTCTTCACCACGTCAACAAACGGGACCCGGCGCCCCGGCCGAGCTGGAGAGAGCTGCTGCGCGCCTGGCAGGGGGAGACCGTGACGGCGCCGCGCGTGTTCTGCTGGCGCCAGCCTTTTCGCATGAACGCAGTGCCGGACCAGCTTGGCCCCGCCGCGGCCGTGCATGGGCGCCGCGGTGTGGTGTTTGTGCACGGCTTCTTCTGCAACCGCGGCTTGTGGACGCCCTGGCTGCGGCGCGTCCAGGCCGGCCGGCGGGCCTTTGTTGCCGTCAACCTCGAACCCGTGTTCGGCTCCATCGACGACTATGCACCGCAGATCGACGAGGCTGTCCGCCAGGTCACCGAAGCCACGGGGCTGCCGCCGCTGCTGGTGTGCCACAGCATGGGCGGGCTGGCCGCGCGGGCCTGGCTCAAGCGCATGCGGGCCGAGGCTCGGGTCTTCCATGTGGTCACCATAGGCACGCCGCACCGCGGGACCTGGCTGGCACGCTTCGGCCACGGCCACAACGGCCGCCAGATGCGGCTGCAGTCCGACTGGCAGGCGCAACTGGACCACGAGATGCCGGCCGACCGCCATGCGCTGTTTACCTGCTGGTACTCCAATTGCGACAACATCGTGTTCCCGACATCCACCGCCACCTTGCCGGGCGCCGACAATCGCCTGATCCGCGGCGCCGCCCACGTGCAGATGGCATTCCTGCCCGAGGTCATGGATGCCACCCTGGCCATGCTGGAGCGCGAACTGAGCTGAGCTGAGCTGCAGCGACGCCGGATTGCAGGAATTCGGCAATCCGGGCCAATTCATGTGAATTTCTCACAGGAATGACCCGGCATATTCACTATCTACATTGGGCCGGGCTTTTTATGCTCATCTTCATCTATTTGTAGGATGGAGCGCCTCCCGTGACCCTGTTTGCACAGCCCAATGCCGCCTTCCTGGAGGCCGCGCCTTCATTCCCCCTGGATGAAACCGATTCGGTGCCCGCCTTGCTCGCCTTTCTGGTGGACGAGCTCGCCCACGGTGTGCTTATCATCACCGCCCAGGGAAAGCTCCTGCATGTCAACCAGGCCGCCCGGCGCGAGCTTGACCGTGCCGTCGTGCTGGGTGCGGAGCGGGGCGAGTTGAAAGTCCTCATGCCGGCCGATGCCAAGGCCTTCCAGATCGCCCTGGGCAAGGCCATTGCGGGCAAGCGCGGCCTTATCAGGCTGGCGGGCGAGGGCGTGGATTTCACCCTGGCCCTGGTGCCGCTGCATCGCCAGATGGGCGTGCCCTGCGACCGGATCGCGCTGGTGCTGTCGCGCGTGGCCGTGAGCGAGTCCGGCGTGTTCGGCGCGTTTGCCCGCAACCACGGCCTCACCCACACGGAAGAGCAGGTACTGATCTTCCTGTGCCGTTGCCTGAGCACGCCCGAGATCGCCATCCAGATGAAAGTTGCGGTCTCCACCGTGCGCAGCCACGTGCGCAGCCTGTGCGCCAAAACCGCTTCCAGCGGTGTCCGGGAACTGGTCAATCGCGTGGCGATTTTGCCACCCATCGCCCCCTCGCCGGTCGGACAGATTCATTGATCGCCGCAGGGGGGCGGCAACGTGCTAGATTACGACTCATCATGAGTCCGCATACACCTCCCGAAGAAGATCTTTACGCCCACTTGACCCCCGAATTACGCGCACTCGCCATGCGCGGCGTGGTACGCACTTACCCCAAGAAGGCGGTCGTCATCAACGAAGGGGAAATCGGGGATAACCTTTACGTGCTGCTCAAGGGCAGCGTCAAGGTGTTTTCCATGGACGAAAGCGGCCGCGAAATCACTTACGGCCGGATTCACTCAGGCGATTATTTTGGCGAGATGTCGCTGGACGGTGGACCCCGCTCCGCCTCGGTCATCACCCTGGAGCCTTGCACCTGCGCTGTGCTCAGTCGTACCGAAGTGAGCGAACACTTGGTGTATGAGCCTGGATTCGCCATAAATTTGGTGGTTCAGGTCATACGCCGCGCGCGTGCCGCCACGGAAGCCGCCCGCAATATGGCGCTGCTCGACGTGTATGGGCGATTGATTGCCGTGCTGGAAGAGCACGACGACGTGACGACCCGCAATACCGCCGCCGGCCTGACGCTGGAGTCGATTACCCACCAGGACATCGCAAGCCGTGTCGGCGCCTCGCGCGAGATGGTCAGCCGCCTGCTCAAGGACCTTGAAAAGGGCGGCTACATCGAGATGGGCACCAAGCGCATCACGCTGCTCAAGAAGCTGCCCAGCCGCTGGTAGCGGCGGGGGGCGTCGGTCATTGTGGCCGATCTCACAGTGGCAGCAAGCCATCGCCTTCAAGTTCAGGGGCCGGAGGAGACGTGGGAATCGGACCCGGTGGCGGCTTGCCATTGGCTATCCAACGCGCCAGCTGCGGTGCGGCTGTACTGGTTCCTATCAAGCGGACAACGCTGGCACCCCGCGTGCCTGCTGCCAGGATTCCCGGCAGGCTGCGGCTTTGGTCCGTCACGGCCGCACAATCCGGCCCCACGGCGGAGCCTCGGCTGGGCCCGGCCGAGGAATAACGCACATGCTTTCTGTCGCTGTGCCGGTAGCCTGCCGCGACCAGTGCGCCGTCTCCGCTTGCAATGCCGGTCAACGTGCCGCGGCGCCGCACGAGGGCTGAGCTGCCCGGCGTGTCGTCCGTTGCCTCCTTCAAGTACCTAAGCGGGTCGTAAAAAGGATCCACGAAGTGAGACTGCCGCCCACGCACCAAGGTCCCCAGGTTGAAGTCGTCGCGATCTATCCAGGCATGGATAGGCTTGGCTATGGCGCTTGACGCCGCATTCCTGATTTCAATGCGCCAGAGCCCATGAGGCACGATGGGTTTTGATGGCTTGAATGTCGTGGAAGGCGACAACGCGACCAACACCATTGTGCCGAGAGTTCCACGCGAAGTGTGCGGAGCATAGATGATGCCGCAGGACGGGCTCACCGTCTGGGGCCATACTTGGGCTGTCCCCGCTGCGATCCAAGGGCTGGGGGCACTGCCTGGTGGGGTGAGTTGTACCTCCAGTTGGGTCGCACCCTGCGGAAACCAGAGCTGCACAAAGGTTGGTGTTTCATCGCCCGGCATGATGTGCCAGTGCAGCATCTTGGACGCCTGTGCCGAAAGCTTGAACATGGCGTGGCCACGCTCGAAAAAGCTGTTGCCCGCCGCAACCGTCAAACTCAGGTTCGGGAACTCCTGGGCCAATTCGTCAAACGCCTTCTCCAGCATGCCGGTGCCGTCATTCGGTCCGCGCTGCGGACCGAAACTCAGGTTGATGATGATCTGCTCGGTGTGCGCGTCGGCGCAGCTCAGGATGTAGCGCAGGCCGTCCAGCACATGAAGGTCCAGCCAGGCGCCGGAGGGGTCCTGCAGGCAGGCGCGGGGCAATTGCACAAACACAATGCCCGCGTCGTCGCTCGAGGCCTCATCGTCGGCCTTCGCCCATGTGGGGGGCATGGTGCGGGTTCCGACCAGCGAGCCCACTGGAACCGAACCGGCGACAACATCGGTGACGTGGGCGCCGTGAGTAGCGGCCCGCCGCAGACGGTCATAGCGGGCGGTGGCGTAACAGGCGTCTTCGTCCAGCGCTCCGTGCTGGGTAAAGGCATTCATCAACTGCTGCAATTGGCTACCCGACACCTCGTGACCTCGCCCGAAATCCGCCGGAATCTGGCCTTGCTGCGCAAAAGCGCCGTACTGTTCCTGGTCCCAGAGCCTGCAGACCCGCGTATCGCCGGCGGAATCTCGCAGGTGGTACTGGGCGAATGCACAGCCGTCATCGATGACGCCGATCAGTGTTTTGCGCGCGATGCCGCGCTGCACGGCCGGCCCGCAATGGGGGGCGGCCGGAGGTTTGTACCTTGGCCGCTCCGGAACAACCGGCAGGCTGATTTCGGCCCGCGCTACAACGTCCGCCAACGTGGTCTTCAGGCGCGTGAAAAAAGCCGGTGCCGGCCAAGCCGTGATAAACCTCGATTGCGACCCACCAATCCGGTAAGGCCCCGGGATGTCCGCCAGTTGCAGGCCGCCGCCAGAGTGAGCGATCAGGTCTGCGACGGTTTTGCCGGGTTTTAGTTCGATCAGGGTGGCGAGTTTTCCGCCGGGGGGCCCGCCGCCGTATGGCGCAAAATCGCATCCATCCGCCCAAACGAGGTAAGGGTCGAGATTGTTCAGGGGATCCGGTAGCGCCCAGTCGACGTAGGTTCCGTGGTGAATTGGCTGCCAGCTCATTTGAACACCACGTGTTCCCATTCTTTCAGTGCGCGGTCCCACATGTACCGGAGCACGCCAGAGCTTGCGGCGGATTCCTTGGCGCCGAAGGGTTTGTAAAAGTCCGGCGCATTCGGGCCGTCCAGCGGCTGCGTGGGCGGCATCAGGTCTTCGTGTCCGGTCATGACCGTGCCGTCAAAGAAGCGGGGGGTCCATTTGCGCCCCGCCTTGCATCGAGCCACGAAGTATTCACCCAGCGTTTCCCCGAGCAACCGCCCGGCCATGCTGTCCGCAGGGAAGTGCACGCCCGCCACGACACGGTTGGTGGCAATGCGCGCCGACTGCCTCTGCAGCTGGATACTGATGGGGTGTGAGTCGGGCAGGTCGAACAGGCGCTGCAGCACAGCCGCGATGATATACGCTTGGGTCGAATGCCCGCTGGGCAGGCTGCCATGGCCCGGCGTGGTGATGATGGGCTGCACCTGCGCAGAGTATTCAATGGGGCGCCAGCAGGCTAGTGCATGCTTGAACTGCATCTCCACGTTGACGGACAGCAGCAAGGCAATGTTCATCAGTTCGAGCGTACGCGGCGTGCGGGCCGGATGCAGGTACACCACGGATCCCCAGAATGCGAACTGCGGGTCCAGTTGCCCGACGATTTCCGCGGCTCGCTCTTCGCGCAGGTCTGCCCACGAGAGTACTTTTTTCACCTGTTCCTTGAATGCGGGAACGCCAGGGCGGCTCATACGGGCCAGCGGCTTGGGCGTCACGCTCAGTGCCGGCGGTGCGTCCGGCGGCGAGCCCACATCCGTGTCCAGATGCCAGATGCCGGCGCCGTGAGTACCCAGCTTGGAAAAGGTCAGTGGTTCCAGAAGCTCAGCCTGGCACACATACGCCCGCACCCAGGGTTCCCAGCGCTGCATGGCTTCCGGGTCGTCCACCGGCGGCAGGACCAGGGGGTAAGAGCCTTCGTCCAGCGGCACCATGGTGGCGTCCCTGCTGGAGATCAATGTGTAGGGGTTTTGCATGAAGCTGGTGGCCGGTACAGCAGGAAGCCCGCCGACACCTCCCACTCCCCCAACTCCCCCAACACCACCCAACAATCCGATGAGACTCATAACCATACCTTTCGTTGTTCAACTAAATCAATCCGGCACGCCTGCTCTTTGCAATGCGTCAATGAAGATCTGCCCCATAGGATGCCCACTGCTGGGGGAGCGGTCACGGAAACTTTGAATGCTGAACTGTGGATCAACCTCCAGCAGCGCCTGAACGGTTTGCCTGGCTTCGGCGATCCGGTTACTGAGCGTCAGCCCGATCACCAGGGCGCGATAAGTAGATGTGTGTGATCGATTGGAGCGCAAAGACGCCTTGGCCAACTGGACCACGCGTTCATAGTCGCCTGCTGACAGTGCGGCGGTAGCCGCCAGCGATTGATAAAAATAAAGCAAAGGGTCCAGCGGGGAGAGCGTCAGGGCCTTTTCGCTGGAAGCCAGCGCCTGCGCTCCTTCCCCCCGGAAAGAGTGCAGTACGCCTGAAAACAGCCAGGCCAGCGAATCATTGGGATTGACTGAGAGTGCCGATTCATAGCGCTGCGCTGCCCCATCAAGGTCCTTGAGCATGTGGCAGTGCACAAAGCCCTCAATAGCCAGCGCGAGCGAGCAGTCAGGGTCTACGTCCAGAGCGCGCTGGGTTTGCTCCAGGGCACGTTTGGTTTCGTCCTGCCCGCCCGATGACAAGCCCCGGGTCACCCGCAGCACGTGCCACTTGGCCAGCCAGGCCCGAGGTATGGGCAGGCGGCGGTGCCGGTCTACCAGGTACTCGAGCATCTCGCGCACGCGGTCGAACTCGCTGCGGGTGGAGCGGTGCATAAGCGAGATGGCACCCAGAAGCAAGGTCGAGCTTTCAAGATTGGGCAACGGCCGGCTGGCAGCGCGGTGCATTTCTGTGCGCACGATGTGGGCGCCGAGCTGCGAGACAACTTCCGAGGTGATCCGGTCTTCGCCCTGCAGGACTTCCTGCACCGTGCTTTTGAGGCTGTCGCCCCAGACCGCCCGCCCGCTACGGGCCTCAATCAGTTCCGTCACCAAGACCAACTGGCCGCCGGAGACGCGGTAGGCTCCCGACAACACGTAGTTCACGTTCAAGTGGCTTTGCAGCAACGGCAGGCTGGTGTCGCGGCCGCGCAGCGCCGTCGTAGACAGGCGCGAGATGACGTTGAGGTCCGGCGTGCGAGACAGGGCCGCGATGATTTCTTCGGCGAGTATTTCTCCCAGCACGGCGTCGTCCGGGCCTGATGTGCGCACCGTAAATGGAATCACGGCGATCGTGGGCCGAAGTTCTGCGGCATCCACTCGCAGCAAGGGCGCGAGGACTACCGACTTGCCGGGCGCCGCGGCCCGGTAGGCGTGAACGGGCTTTTCCACATGCTTCAGGTAGCACTCGCCCATGTCGTCGACGTCGGCGTCCAGTGCGGGAACAAGCTGATCGCGCAACTCGGCGGAAATCACGATTTCGCTGGGGCCGGCCAGGGTACAAAAGCGAGCCGTCAGGTTGACATCGGTGCCGTAGATGTCGTGTTGGTCCGTCACAAAGCTGGCCAGGTGGCCGCCTATGCGCAGGTGCATTTGTTGCTGGGGCGGCAGCCGGGCATTAGCCTGCTGGCTGAAATCCTGCAAAGCAAACGCCGCTTTGATGCCGCCTTGCGCGTTAGCAAATTCCAGCATCAGCCCGTCACCCAGGCTTTTGACGATGCGGCCGCCATGCTGCGGCAGAATTTGCTGCTCAGCTTGCAGCACCAGTTGTTGCCACCTCTGTACGAAACCATCTTGATCCTGCTCCATGATCCTGACGGACTCCACCACATCCATGACCAGCAGCACCTTCGTGCTTCGGCCCATGCGGGTAGGTAATTCGGTCGGGGGATTCATCGTAAATGGTGTAACAAAGTTTTACCTCCTCATTTTGGAGGAGAACGCGGGTAATGGAAATACTGTGCGCGGCTTTATCTACAGAAGCATCGGAGTTGTTATGCTTGAGCAAAACCCATGGTAGATTGCATTTAGCTGCGGTTTTGATGCACTAAAGGTCCGCTTTGCGGCTGCCTTATGCAAAAACTGGGATGAACGTCGCCATCCTATGTCGCGGATGGGCTAGCCGCCTTGGGAAAAATATCGTCCGCAGTGTTCAACTTCTGATCCTGTGCTGAAGGCGATAGGGTGCCAGGTGAGCGAAAAGACTATCGGGATTTCAGATTGGATTAATTTTGCGCGTACTAATTGGGGCCGGTGTTTTTTCAGCGACAGGCTCCCTCCCATTTCAAATATTGCCTTTTCTGATTCTGTCTCTCGTGTCGGAAGGGCGCATTGATATCGTTTATGCCGGATGGGTGGGCTCTGCATATCTCATCGGGATGCTTTTCAGCACCCTGTTATTGCCTCTTTTCAGTGTGATCATCACGCTGGGACAGTTCAGCGTGCAAAAGAGCTATTCGACGCTTGCGTACTTCCTGCCGCAGCAGTATTCCGGCATCGTCCCGCCCGAAGAGCGCCGTCAGCGCCAGGCAACGCGCGCGGTGCTGCGAATGGTGTTTGGGCGTACCGCTGCCGCTGACGTTCGCATTGGCACGGGAGCCTATGGCAAGCCTTGTTTGGTGGATTGCCGTGCCATCGGCTTCAGCGTGCCGCATTCGGGCGGCTTGAGCCTGTTGGCATTTGCGCCCCGGCTTTTTTCGCACTGAAGGGCCGAATTCGTGAAACCCGCCTACCGCTGCTTTTGTTTTGCCGTCCCGTCCAAGCTGTTTCGCAAGCTTGCCGAAAAATCCGGGGAGGAAGGGCAGCAGCGGCTCAAGGAGCACATCGAGCACAGCACGCGGCTGCGCACGCACCGCCATGTCTGCGCCAAGCAGCCGCCTGCCCCCCGCACGGTCCAGTCCCCACAGGGTTTCATGCCGGCGCAGGCTTATCGCCGCAGTATTTTTAATGCCGGCTTTGACACCGACCTGCCGGGCAAGCCGGTGCGGCATGAAGGCGACAAGCCGACCAGGGATCGCGCCGTCAACCTGGTGTACGACAACACCGGTATTGCCCTGGATTTTTTCCACCAGATCTTCGGGCGCGATTCCCTGGACGACCGGAGCATGCGCGTGGAGTCGGCCGTGCATTTCGGCAAGAATTTTGCCAATGCCATGTGGACTGGCGAGCAGATGGTCTATGGCGACGGCGACGAGAACGTGGGCGGCTTCACGGAGGCGCTGGACATCATCACCCACGAACTGACACATGGCGTGATCCAGCACATGATTCCCGGCGGGTTGGGCGTGGTCAAGCTGGCGCGCAAGGACCGCGAGTTCGAGGAGCAGACGCATATGCTCCAGGGACAGGCAGGCGCCCTCAACGAGTCCTTCTCCGATGTCATGGGCAGCATGGTCAAGCAGTGGCATTTGGGCCAGACGGTGAGCCAGGCCAACTGGTTGCTCGGCGAGAACATGCTCGCACCGCGGCACGGCAAGGCCATACGCTCGCTCAAAGACCCCGGCAACCGCAAGCTGACCTGGTACGACGATGACCAGTTCAAGACCATGGAGCAGTACGTGGATGGTGCTGACGTCCATGACAGCTCCGGCATCCCCAACCATGCGTTTTACCTGGCTGCCAAAAAAATAGGCGGCTTCTCCTGGGAAAAGGCCGGGCCCATCTGGTACGAGGCCTTCCCCAAACTCAAGCCCAAGGCCAGCTTCCTGGATGCAGCACGGGCGACAAGCCGCGTGGCCAGCGCACGCTTTGGTAGTAAGTCAAAAGAGTACAGTGCCGTGGTCTCCGCCTGGCAGACCGTGAAGGTCCTCCCCTGAGAACCTGTTCTCAGGCAAGCCACTAATACCTTGATTTGTTGCGGGGCTCGTGCAACGATTCGGTTGGTGGTTTTTCCGTTGTGGAGAGGGATAGATAGAAGATGTCGTTGCGCTGCGTTTCGTGCCTGACCGTGAACCCGGTAAGCAACCGGTTCTGCGGTAACTGTGGCGCCGCCTTTGGGCTCAGTGTGCAGGAGCCTGTCAGTACCTTGTCTCCGGTTGCGGAAATCCAGTGGGGTGCACTCAAGCATGCCACCATCCTTTTTGCGGACGTTGTCAGCTCCACCGAACATGTGGCCGGCCTGGATCCCGAGCAGGCCATGGAGCAGTTGCGGCCCGCCGTGCAGCGCATGTGCAATGCGGTGGAACGCTTCGGCGGCACCGTCGTGCGCACGCTCGGTGACGGCATCATGGCCTTGTTCGGCGTGCCTCGCGCGCTGGAAGGCCACGCCAGCCTGGCCTGCGAAGCCGCGCTGGCGATGCAGGCGGCCTTCGAGGGCCCCGACTCAAGCTTGCGCATACGGGTCGGCCTGCATTCGGGCCAGGTCGCCCTGGACCCCGAGGCGGTCGACGCCACCCGGGGCGGCGGCGTGCATGGCCACGCGATTCACCTGGCCAGCCGCGTGGTGGCCCTGGCCGAGCCCGGCGGCATCTGCATGACGGCCGACTGCCTGGCACTGGTGCGCTCGGCCTGCGACGTCCGGCCCATGGGCAAGCATCCGCTCAGGGGAATTGCAGAGCCCGTCGAATTGCACGCCCTGCTGGGCATGAAGAACGATGTGCAGAACCACAACTTCCATGAGGCGGCGCTGTCGCCTTTCCGCGGGCGTGAGCAGGAGCTCAGTGCGCTGCAGGACGCCTTGCGCCGAGCGGAAAACGGCGAAGGTTCCGTGATTGGTTTGTCCGGCGCGCCCGGCACAGGCAAAAGCCGGCTTTGCCACGAATTTGCGCAGTGGTGCCACGTACGCTGCGTTCCCGTGTCCGAAGTCAGGACCCAGCTCTACGGTCATGCCACGCCCTTGCAGCCGGTGCTGCTCCTGCTGCGAAGCTGCTTTTTCCACATCGCGCCGGAGCACGATGCGGCCGAGGCGCGGGAACGCATTGTTCAGGGTCTGGCAAAGCTCGGGGCGGTGACGGCGGACGACCTGGCATTGCTCAGCGAGTTCCTTGGCGTGGCCGACGCCAACAGCCAGCCTTGCTCGCTGAACGCCAAGGCGCGGCGCGCCAGGCTGCTGGGGCTGCTGCATGAGCTCGTGAAACAGGCCGGGGCCAGCACCTCCGTCATCATCTTTGAGGACCTGCATTGGCTGGATGAGGCCAGCGCGGAATTTCTTTCGGCGCTGGTCGCCGCCGTGGCCGGTACCAGAACACTGCTGCTGCTCAATTACCGGCCGGGCTACCAGGCGCCCTGGTGGACGATGCGCCACTTCCGGGCGATACAGCTGGCGGACCTGAGCCTGGCCGATACGGAAGCGCTGGTGCGCGAACGCCTGAGCCAACATCCTGAATTGCTCGATTTTTTCCCCCTCATCGTGGAGCGCTCCGCCGGCAACCCCTTCTTCGCGGAAGAGCTGATGCATTCGCTGATTGAGAAGAGCGAGTCCTTGGGCGCTTCGGGTCACCGGAAATCGGATATCGCCTCCCTGGTCCACGCCTTGCCCGCCACTGTGCAGGCCGTGATCGGGGAGCGTATAGACCGGCTTGTCGCCACCCAGAGAACGCTGCTGCATATCTGCGCCGTGATCGGCAAGGAAATTCCGCTGGCCGTGTTGCAGGAGGTGGCCGTCTACCTGGTGAGCCAGCTTGAAAGCGGCCTCGACGGCCTGTGTGAGGCCGAGTTGCTGCAACTGCTGCGCGAGATCGCGGGCGGGCGCCGCTTCGCCTTTCGCCATCCGCTGATCCAGGAGGTGGCCTACAACACCCAGCTCAGGGCGCGGCGCGCCAACCTGCATGCCGCGGTGGCCATCGCCATGGAGGCGCACTACAGCGCGCAGCCCGGCGAGTTTGCCGCGCTGATCGCCTACCACTACGAAGCCGCCGGCCAGCTTGTGAACGCTGCGCAGCATGAAGCGCGTGCCGCCAAATGGACGGGCTCGACCAACTCCGGCCAGGCGATCAAACATTGGCGCAAGGTCTGGGCGTTGCTGGGGGGACAGGAGCGCTCACCCAGCATAGACCTGCTCAGGGCGCTGGCGGGCGGGCGCATCATGTATCTCGGCTGGCGCGAGGGCCTGGATCCCCAGGAGGTCCAGAAGATCAGCCACGAGGCGATCGAGCTGGCCAGGCAGGCGGACACGCGCCTGGAGCAGTTGCTGCTCTTCGCGCAGGGGCGTATCGTCCAGTCGGGCGGCGGGCCGGCCGATGACTATGTGCAATGCGTGCGCAACGCGCTGTCGCTGACGCCCCCGGGCAAGGATGCCGGACGGGTTGCCATGCTCAATGTGGCGCTCAGCCAGGCCTACGGCTGGGCAGGGCTGCTGGAGCAAGGCCTGGATGCAAACGATGCGGCGCTGCGAGGGGTTGCCAGCATCGACCAGTTCGACCGGGAGTTCATCGATTTCAGCATTGAGCAGTGGCTCTTCGGCATTCGCGCGCGCTTGCTCATACGCATGGGCCGGCTGGAGGAGGCCAAGCAGTGCCTGCAGCAAATGGAGACTGCCGATGGCGGGCTGAACGACCCGGTGATCGAGCAGATCGCGCATTACCTGTATGTGGAGCTTGCCCTGTGTTTTCGCGACACGGCGCTCGCGCAAAAGCACTCGGCAAAAGTCTCGAAGATTGCACAGGAGCATAAAAGCCCCTATTCAAGGGCGTTTGCCCTGTGGTGCGGTGGGCTGGTTGAGGCCACTGCGGGCGACCTGGAATCGGCCCAGCGAAGCTACTCCCAGGCCCTTGAGCTGATCAGGGGCACCCGTGCCGCGGTCGAATTCGAAACCGAGATTCGGGTCAGCCTTGCCGAGCGCCACTATCAGGCGGGAGACCATGAGCAGGCGCTGGCGACGGCCAAGGAAGCACTGGCGCTTTCTCAGCAGCGCAGCAACCGCTTGACCGAGTGCCGGGCGCTGATTGTCTGGGGTGGCGTGCTGGGAAAGAAGGCAGATGCCGGTTCCTGGAGCGAGGCTTCCTCGCTGTTCAATCAGGCGGAACAGCTGATCACCCTCACGGGCGCCCGGATTTATGAGTCGGGGCTGGTGAGCGAACGGGACCGCCTGGCGCAGTTGATGGCGCGCTAGGGTCCGGCCCGCCTCAGCGCGGCGGCCGTGCGATCACGGTGTACTCGTCCGGTAGACCGTATCCCTGCAAAACCTCGACCCTGGCGCCCAGGGCATGCTCACAGTGCCGCTGCCAGTGCTGCGGCGCTACCCGGTAGAGCTCCGGCGGGCCTGTGCCGCCCCCCGCAAGCGGAGCGAGGAAGTTGACCGCGAAGCCTGCGCGGCTGTTCCTGTGCAAGTCGGCCAGGGTCCGGGCGATGAAGCTCTCCCATAGCGCCCGCGGCTGATCCAGCTTGACGTTGAAGATGCCGCTGGCGACCGAATAGTCCGCCACCCGCGGGCTGGTGTTTGCCGCGAGAAATTCCGTCAGCGGGCGCTGGTGCCACAAAAGGCGCGCCTGGGCCACCATGGCAGCGGACAGGTCCACGCCGAGGTAGTTGATGCGCGCCGCCTGCGTGTGCCGTTTGTCCAGGAAGGCCAGCAGTGCACCATAGCCGCAGCCGATGTCGTTGAGCGAAAAAGGCGTTTGCAGGCCACACACGCGCAGGAGCTGCTCAAAGCGCAGTTCCTGGGTTGGCAGGCAGGGCCAGTCCACCCCCGCAGGGGTGGGGCCGTGGATGTTGACCTTGCGCGAGTAGTAGCGGTCTATGCCCGCGTACAGTGCGGCAAGCGGATGGTCAGCGGACAGACGCCCGGTCATGGTGGGAGCCTGTCATCCCGCTCACTTTTTGGCGGCTGGCTTCTTGGTCTTGGCAGCGGGTTTTTTGGCAGCAGCCTTGTTGGCCGCCGATTGTTTGGCGGCGGAGATCGGCTGCATCGGAATGGAGATCGTCAGGTAGTCCTGCTCCAGGTAGTGGATGGGCTGGCTCTTGTCGATGATCTTCACTTCCGTGTTCGACTTGTCGCCGCGCATGTCGTGGGAGGTGAAAAAAACCGGCAGGGGTGTTTTGGAGGCCAGGTTCTTGATGAGGGCGTCCACGATGGCGGCGTCGCCGTCCAGGCCCTTCTTGTTGGAACCATGGCGGTACAGGTTGCCCAGCAGGTTCTGCCAGAGGTTTTTGACCTCGTTGTTGCGCGCGCCCAGGTTGAGGGCGGCGCAGCTCATCTTGAACGAGCGGCCCTTTTTGAAGAGCTTGAACTCCTTTTGCAGGGCGACCATCTCCAGGATGCCGCCGAAATGCGATTCTTTGCCCTGTGAGGGGGCGAAGCGCAGGTTCAATTCATCCAGCATCGTTCCGATGTAGATGTCGTGTTCTTTCATGAAAAGGCCCATAAATTTCTCCTGTCGTTTCAGTTAGTGGTTTGAATGCGGTGTTTTTTGTAACTTTGCCACGGGCGTTGAACGCCTCTTGTCAGGAGCCTTCTTTCCCCTGAAAACCGGTCATTTCGTGGATAAGGCAAAAACTCCTATTTTGGAAGGATATCGTAAGCGAAGTAACAAACTATTACGCCCTCTTTTTGTAGGAGGGATTACCCGGTAGGCAAAGGATTAGACCCGATGCGGCACTTGTGAAAAAAAACCGGTTCGATAAGTGCCCTTGAACCGCGATTTTCCGGGCATTGCCGACAAAATAAGGCCCTAGGTTCCTGAACCCCCCAGAACACAACAGCGAGAGTCCGGTATATGCCCTTGATCGTGGTGATTGATGATGATGCAGGCACGCGCATGCTGGTCACTCAGGTCCTCAAGAAGGAAGGCCATGAGGTCATGGAGGCCGACGACGGCGCCAAGGGCCTGGAGCTGATCCGCGAATTCAGGCCGGACGTGGTGGTCAGCGACATCCAGATGCCCCAGATGGACGGTTTCGAGGTACTCGACAGGGTGCGCAACGACGACGCTCTGGCCACCACCGCCGTGATTTTGCTGACTTCGCTGCAGGATCGCACCCACATGCGCCAGGGCATGACCACCGGTGCCGACGACTACCTGACCAAGCCCTTCGCCCCGCAGGAGCTGCGCGAGGCGGTCAACGCGCAACTCAACAAGCTCACCCGGGCGGAGGCCATGCGCGCCCAGGTGGTGGACAAGGCCGTCCAGCTGGCGTTGGTCGAGCAGGGCCAGAAGATCAGCGACCTCTACGAACTGCGCATGGCGCAGTCGCTGAGCCAGCAGTGGCCCGAAACCGGCGTGGTGCAGGACAACGACAAATTCGCCAGCGCGACGGTGCTGTTCGCCGACATGCGCGACTACGGCCTGTGGACGCAGTGCCTGTCCGGCCCGGAACTCAGCGACGTCGTCAAGCGGCTCTACAGCAGCGTCGGCGACACCGTCTACCTGTTTGGCGCGCACTACATGCAGTTTGTCGGCGACGGCATGTTGTGCGTGTTTGTCGACGCCGCCGACACCCAGTCGGTCAACCACGGCCTGCGCGCGATCCGCGCGGCCCTGGGGCTGGCCGATGCCACCAAGCGCATAGACACCTATGTGCGCCAGCGCTTTCCGGAGCGGGGCCTGCCGAACTTCGCCCTGGGCGTGGCCCTGCACACCGGCCCGGTCGCCTTTGCGCGCCTGGACGGGCTGATAGGCCGCTCCGGCCAGACCACGCCCATAGGCGACACGGTGGCCGCCGCGCTCAGGCTGTTCCAGGGCCAGCCCCCGCTGGACTGGACCATTGCCGCCAGCGTGCAGGCCACGCGGCTGGTGACCGGCGCGGTGCGCACCGGCCGCCGCGCGCTGGTGCAGATCGCCGGACGCGCCAAGCCGCTGGATACCGTGGAAATCGTGGGGCTGGCATGACCGCGCGCCGGGCGGCGGGCGGCCTGCGCGGGCGCAGCTGGTCGCTGCGCGCGGTACTGGTCACCAGCCTGCTGCTGTTTTCGCTGGTGCCGGCCGCCACCGTGGGTTGGTTTTTGTACCGCAGCAACCTGCAAAGCGTGCAGACACTGGCCGAAAAAACCGTGGACGGCGTGGCGCAGCGGGCGCAGATCAGCACGCAGGAGCACCTGGCGCAGGCCCACGTCGTGCTCAACGGCTTGGTCCAGGACCAGCCCGGCGAGGCCGGCGTGGCGCGCGCCCGCCAGTTGATCCAGAATCCCGCCCTGTTCGAGCAGACCGCATTTGCCATGACCCGCATGACGCCGCGTGTGCCCCAGATGGTGCTGGCGACCCACCGCGGCGAGTACCTGGGCGTGGAAGCCCTGTCGCAAAGCGGCAATGGCGCCACGCAGGTGGCGGTGCGCAAGGAAGGCGGGCAGGGTCGCAGCTATTTTTCGGCCGAGCATCCCGGCGACCGCCGGCAGAAGGTCTCGGCCGATGCCGGCAACTACGAGCCGCGCACCCGGCCGTGGTACCAGGCCGCCATGGAGAACAAGGGCCGCAGCTTCACCGCCGTGTCCCCCTCCGCCGCGCACAACCAGTTGCTGATCACGCTGGCGCAGCCGGTGTTCGGGGTGGACGGCGGTTCGCTGGGCGTGTTCGCGGTGGACCTGCACCTGGCGCAGCTCAAGGAGTTGCTGCAGACCATGCGTTTCAGCGCCCGTGGCACCGCCTTTTTGCTCGACGAGCGCGGCTTGCTGGTCGCCAATTCGACGATAGACCCGCTGTTCACCAGCGCCGGCGGCCGGCTCGAGCGCAGCCAGCCGCTGGACAGCCGCAACCCCATCGTTCGCAGTGCCTACAACGAAGTGGCCTCCAGCCTGGGACAGACGCTGCCCGACAGCGTGCAGCGCGTGGCCTTTTTGCACCGCGTGCCCATGGAGGGTGACACCCTGATCGTGGTGCTCAAGCCCTTCGGCGAGAGCCTGGGGCTGCGCTGGAGCCTGGTGGTGGCCGCGCCTGAAAGCGACTTTGCCGCCGCCAGCCAGGCCGCACTGCAAAAAACCCTGGCCGTGATGGCCTTCGCGCTGGTGCTGGGCGCGGGGCTGGCGACCTGGCTGGCCTACCGCCTGAGCCGGCGCTTCCGGGGCTTGAGCGTCGCCGCTGCCCAGCTGGCGCGCGCCGAGGTGCCGCAGGTGCAGCAAAACGCCCGCATCACCGAGGTGCGGCAGCTCTCACAGGCCATGCACGACAGCGCCGAGGAAATCCTGCGAAACCGCGCGGCCATCGACGCGCAGAACATCGCCCTGCAGGAGGCCAACGAGACGCTGGAGGCCCGCGTGGCCAGCCGTACCGCCGAACTGGCGGCTTCCCGCGAGGAGGCGCTCGCCGCGGCGCGCGCCAAGGCCGCCTTCCTGGCCACCATGAGCCACGAGATCCGCACCCCGCTCAACGGCGTGGTGGGCATGACCACCTTGCTGGCCGACACGCCGCTGGATCCGGAGCAGCGCGACTACCTGCACACCATGCGCGTCTCCAGCGACCAGCTGCTGGGCGTGATCAACGACGTCCTGGACTTTTCCAAAATCGAATCCGGCAAGCTGGACCTCGAAAACGAACCGCTGAACCTGCTGGCGACCATTGAGGAGGCCTGCGACATCGGCGCGCCGCGCGCGCGCGAAAAAGGCCTGGAACTGCTGGTCGACATGGGCGACGAACTGCCCACCTGGGTGCGCGGCGACGTCACGCGTCTGCGCCAGGTGCTGCTGAACTTCGTCAACAACGCCGTCAAGTTCACCGAGCGAGGCCAGGTCATCGTCTCGGCCCACGTGCTGGAGGACGCCACGCCCGAGCGCGGCGGGCTGATCGAGTTTCGCGTCAAGGATTCCGGCATAGGCATTCCGCTGGACCGGCAGTCCGCGCTGTTCCAGTCCTTCACCCAGGTCGACACCAGCACCACCCGCAAATACGGCGGCACCGGCCTGGGCCTGGCCATCTGTAAACGCCTGGCCGGCCTGATGGGCGGCGGCGTCGGGCTGGAGTCCGCGCCCGGCCAGGGCTCCACCTTCTGGTTCACCGCGCGGCTGGGCTATGCCGATGCGCCGGAAATCGCCCAGCTGTCCTCGCTGCACATGGTCAGCCTGGCCGGCAAGCGCGCGCTGGTGGTGGACGACACCCCCGTCAACCTGCGCATCCTCGACAAGCAGCTCAGGCGATGGGGCATGGAGCCCGCCCTGTTCGAGCGTGCCAGCGAAGCGCTGGACTGGCTGCGCAGCCAGCCGCCTGTGGACGTGGTGGTGACCGACATGCACATGCCCGAGATGGACGGCCAGACTTTTGCGCAAACCCTGCGCGAACGCCACCCGGACACCCGCATCGTGCTGCTGACCTCGGGCACCATGCCCACCGGCGAGCAGGCCAGGGTGTTCGACGCGCGCCTGCTCAAGCCCTACCGGCAGTCCCAGCTGTTCGAGGCCATTGCCCGCGTCACTTCGGCGCAGGACGCGGCCAAGGCCGTGGCCGAAGCCGGCAAGCCCGAGTCGCGCAACCAGTTCATCCTGGTGGCCGACGACAACGCCGTGAACCTCAAGGTGGCCCTGGCCATGCTGGCCAAGCTGGGCTACGAGGCCGCCACCGCCCTCAACGGGCGCGAGGCGGCGGACCGGGTGGCCGCCTCGCTGCGTCCCGAAGGCGGCGTGAGCAGCCGCGACGGCCCGCGGCCCTATGCCGCCGTCCTGATGGACGCCAACATGCCGGTGATGGACGGCTTTGCCGCCTCGCGCGAGATCATCGCGGCCCACGGCGCGGCCGCGCCGCCCATCATCGCGCTGACGGCGTCGGTGCTTGAGGAGGACCGCCAGCGCTGCCTGGCGGCCGGCATGGTGGGTTTCCTGCCCAAGCCGCTGCGCATCGACGAGTTGTCGGAGGCGCTGGCCCGCTACGCCCGCAAAGCCGAGGACGCCGGCGCCGCGAGAATCATGGCGGCCGAAGCAGCGCCGGCCCAGGGAGCCTCGCCGGGGCCGGAGGCATCCCCGGTGGTCCTGATGGACTGGAGCCGCCTGGAGCAGTTCAAGGAGTTCGACGACGAGGAGCGCAGCATGACGCGCGAGGTGATCGCCCTGTTCGCCAGCGACGCGCCGAACCGGATGGACGATATACGCGCGGCGCTGGAGGCCTCGGACAGCGCCGAGCTCTCGCGGGCCGCGCACGCCCTCAAGGGCGCGGCGTCCAACGTGGGTGCCGAGGCCCTCAGCGATGCGTGTTTTGTGCTCGAGCAGTCCTGCTTGCAGGGCCAGTGGCCGGCCGATGCGCAGCAGCAGGTGGCGCGGGTGTGCGAGCTGGCCGAGCGGACCCGGCACGCGCTCAACGACTGGATGGCCAGCCCGGCCTAGGCCGCAGCCTGCGTCCGGGCCAGTTCTTTGTAGAAAGGCGTGAAGTCCGGCTCCGTCAGGCGCAGCAATGCCTCAAAGCTGTCGATCACGAAGTACTGCTGCTGGAAGGTATCGATCTTGTAGGTCGACGACATGCAGCGCAGCAGGTCGGCGTTGTCGCGCAGCGGGATCCGTTTGGGCTCGGGAGACTCCACGCTCCAGGCCAGTTCGCCCGGGCTGCTCAAAATGCCGGCGCCGTAGGCCCAGACTTCGTCGCCGCTCGTTTTGTCGTGCATCAGACCGAACTCGATGGTGTACCAGTACAGGCGCGAGAGCATCTCGACCGCGCCGGGAATCGGTTCCGTCCCATGGGTGCCGTGCTCCAGCGCATGCGCCTTCAGCGCGCCCTGGCCGTAGGCCTGGATGTGGTCGGCGTAGCTCGGGTCGAACAGCAGCGGCACGTGGCCGAACAGGTCGTGAAAGATGTCGGGCTCGACGATGTAGTCGAACTCGGCCGGCGTGCGTATCCAGTCCGTCACCGGGAATTTGCGGTTCGCCAGCAGCGTGAAAAACGGCACCTCCGGGATCAGCCCCGGCACGCCCACCAGCTGCCAGCCGGTGGCCTTGAAGAGGCGTTCGTTGATGTCCTCAAAGCGCGGTATCGCGTCGCTCGCGCCCAGGCTGGGCAGGGCCTTGATGAAGGCGCTGCAGGCCCGGCCGGCCAGCAGGGCCGACTGGCGTGTGTAGAGGCGCCGGTAGGTCTCGTGGTCCTGCGCGGTATAGGCCGCGTAGTTCTGCGGGCAGGTGTAGTCCGCATTGACCTGCCCACCGCGCGCATAGTCCCCGCGCGGCGGCCGGTCGGACTGGCCGTACACCGCCGGCGGCGGGGTGCTGCTGCGCTGGCTGCCGGCTACTTCAGCCATTGGCTCTCCACACGCTGGTATTCACCGCTGGCGCGCGCCAGGTGCAGCCACTGGTCGACATAGGCCTTGAAGGGCACGTCGCCGCGCGGCAGCAGGTAGGCCATTTCGCCGTACTGCAGCGGCTTGTCGGGGTTGATCGCGCACAGGCCCGGCTTGAGCCTTTGCTGGGTGATGGCTTCGGCCGATTCGGTGACGAACACGTCGGCGCGGTTGGCCAGGATTTCATCAAAAATCGTCAGGTTCTCGGGGTTCAGCCGCATCTGCGCCTGCTTGAAGTTGGCGCGGGCAAAGCGTTCGTTGCTGCCGCCCGGGTTGAAGATCACGCGCGTGCCCGGCTTGTCGATGTCGGCCACCGTCTGGTACTTGGCCACGTCGGCGCAGCGCGCGATCGGCGTCTTGCCATTGACCATATAGGGCGCGCTGAAGAAAGCCTTCTTCTGCCGCTCGGTGGTCACCGAAATGCCGCCCACCGCCATGTCGCATTTGCCGCCCACCATGTCGGGCATCAGGTTGGACCAGCTGGTCTTGACCCATTCCGGCTTCACGCCCAGGCTGGCCGTGAGCGAGGCCATCAGGTCCACGTCTATGCCCTCGAAGCTGCCGTCGGGTTTCTGGAAGCTGAAGGGCTTGTAGTCGCCCGGTGTGCAGATGCGCAGCACGCCGGCTTTTTGCACGGCGTCCAGGCTGGACACGGCTTGGGCCGAAGCGGCGCCGCAGGCGAGCAGCGATGCCGAAGCGAGGCCGAGCAGGGCCAGGGGGCGTTGCAGTTTCAGGCGAAGTGACATGGCAATCTCCGTAAGGGGGTAATCAATGGAAGCTTTATTGTGCCCCCGCTTTTCAGGCTGTCTTCGCGTCCGCCAGAACCCCGCGGCGCATCTGGTCCAGCTCTATGCTCTCGAACAGCGCCTTGAAATTGCCTTCGCCGAAACCGTCGTCGCCCTTGCGCTGGATGAACTCGAAGAAGATGGGCCCCAGCTGGTTTTCGCTGAAGATCTGCAGCAGCAGCGCGCCCTTCTTGCCGTCCACCAGGATCTTGCGCTTCTTCAGGTCCGCCACGCTTTCGCCGTGGCCCGGGATGCGCTTGTCGACCAGCTCGTAGTAAGTGTCTATGGTGTCCAGCAGCTTCACGCCGCTGGCGCGCAGCGCGTCCACCGTGGCGAACAGGTCGTTGCTGCCCATGGCGATGTGCTGTATGCCTTCGCCCTGGTAGCGGTCCAGGTACTCCTGGATCTGGCCGGCCTTCTCATTGCCCTCTTCATTGATCGGGATGCGGATCTTGCCGCAGGGGCTGGTCATGGCCTTGCTTTTCACGCCGGTGACCTGGCCTTCGATGTCGAAGTAGCGGATTTCGCGGAAGTTGAACAACCGCTCGTAGAAGCCGGCCCACTCGTCCATGCGGCCGCGGTGCACGTTGTGCGTCAGGTGGTCGATATAGGTCAGGCCGTGGCCCGCGGGATTCAGCGCATCGGCCTCGACGCCGGGCAGGGGCTCGAAGTCCACATCGTAAAAGCCGATGTTGCCGATATCGCCGGGCTGCGCGCCGTTCTTGCCGCGCCATTTGTCGATGAAATAAATGATGGAGTCGCCGATTCCCTTGATGGCCGGGATATTGAGCTCGCCCGGGCCCGCCGTGTGGGCATAACCCCAGGCGCCCAGCGAAATCGCGCGCTCATAGGCGAATTTGGCGTCCTTCACGCGAAAGGCGATGGCGCAGACGCTGGGACCGTGCTGGCGCGCAAAGCGCTGCGCGAAGGAATCGGGTTCGGCGTTCAGGATGAAGTTGATGCCGCCCTGGCGGTACAGCGTCACGTTCTTGTGGCGGTGCCTGGCGATCGGCTTGAAGCCCATGCGTACAAACAGCGCCGCCATCGCGGCCGGGTCGGGGGCGGCGTATTCGATGAACTCGAAGCCGTCTGTGCCCATGGGGTTGTCCCAGGCCGCGCCTTGTTCAAAGTTCAGGGCGGCGTCGCTGCGTGCGTTCATGCGTGTCTCCAAAATGTGGGGGTATGCAGGGACTTTAGCGGCGTCTCCCATCAGTTTTACTGCGAAACAGGGCGCTTGAATTGCCTTTGACGCAATAAACCTGCAAAATAATTGGAATGGAAACACTTGACAAGCTCGATCGCCAGATTCTGCGCAAACTTCAGGACGACGGCCGTGCCACCTACGATCAGCTGGCCGAACAGGTGGGCCTCTCGCCCAGCGCGGTGCTCAGGCGCGTCAAGCGGCTCGAGGAAAGCGGCGTCATAGACCGTTACGTGGCGCTGGTCAAACCCGAGGCCGTGGGTTTGGGTCTGACGGCCTACCTCAATGTGCGGCTCGAAAAACACACCGAGAGCCACAAGCGCAACCCCATGGACCTGTTCCGCGCCAGCGTGCAGACCTGGCCCGAGGTGGCTGAATGCGCGGCCCTGACCGGGGAGATGGACTATTTGCTGCGTGTGCTGGTCGAGGACATGGCCCATTACAGCCGCTTCATCATGGACACCCTGCTCAAGCACCCCAGCGTGCAGGACTGCAAAACGAGCTTTGTGCTGGACCGGGTCAAGGCGACCACGGCCGTGCCTTTGTGAGGCTTGGGGCGAGTCAGTCCCGCGTCAACAAGCGGGTAGCCAATGGCCTATGTGCCGGATTTGGCCGGATCAGGGCTTGAATTTTGTTGTTGCAATGCAACATTTCCATCCTCCGAAACCGGTTCACTATGATTTTTATAGCTCGCTAACCCCTATTGGCAGGGAAAGGCGGTGGTTTTGGCGGGCCTCCCTATTAAGGACCTTTGAAAACCCCTTAGGCTGGGAATTCTAGGGAAAACCCTTATATTGAAGCCATGGTTTCACCCGGCACACTTTTAAAAGCATCCTACAACGCGAGCAAGGAGTTCTTCCGCCCGCCTGTAGCAGAGGCGCGCGCGCCTGAGCAGCAGCCCGCTGCCGCCCCGCGCGTCCAGCCGGTCATGGTCCCCATCCGCTCCATAGGCCCCAGCCACGGGGAACGTATCGCCACCCATTTGCTGGCCCTGGGCGCACACGACCGTTATTTGCGCTTCGGCTACGCGGCCAATGATGAGCAGGTGCGCCGCTATGTCGACGGCCTGAACTTCGACCGCGACGAGATCTTCGGCATCTACAACCGCAAGCTGCAGCTGATCGCCATGGCCCACCTGGCGCATTCGACCGATCCCAACCTCAAGAGCTGCGCTGAATTCGGCGTCTCGGTCTTGGCCCAGGCCCGCGGCCGGGGCTACGGCTCGCGCCTGTTTGACCGCGCCGTGATGCATGCCCGCAACGACGGCGTCGACATGATGTTCATCCACGCGCTCAGCGAAAACACCGCCATGCTCAACATCGCCCGCAAGGCCGGCGCCACCATCGTGCGCGACGGCTCCGAAAGCGAGGCCTACCTCAAGCTGCCCCCAGCCGACCTGGATTCGCGCATGACCGAAATGGTCGAAGAGCAGATTGCCCAGACCGATTACCGGCTCAAAGTCCAGGCCAAGCAGTTCTGGGATTTGCTTGGCGTGATCCAGGAAGTGCGGCAAGGGGTGAGGGACGGCAGGGACCGGATGCCGATGTAGGTTCTTTGGGTTTGCCACCCGGGCTGGGCTTCCCCGCTGCGGCCTTGTTTCTTCCCGTGTTGTTTTCTCTTTTTGGTTCTGCTGGCCGGGTCTCGCCCCGGCCAACTGCCCTCGGCAAAGAGAGCAGAGCGCGCAAGGCCGGCGCAAGACCCGGCCTCTTTCACTACAACCAAAGATTTCGTTCAAACCCAGACGAATACTCAATTGCTATCAAACAAGTAGCATCACAGACCCATTCGCAAGGGGTCCGCAGAAGAAATCGCCTTTAAATCCGGCCATTCCACCCTCGCCGTCAAAGATTTCAGCTATCCTTAGCCCCTTCACAACTACCGACCGCCATCACGTGTCCGACGTTCCCCCCAGTCGGTCTTCCAGGCCAGAAGACAAGCGAGGCTTTCTGCAAAAGCTCGCTGAAATGCTCCACCCAGGTCCCGACTCGAAAGACGAGTTGATCGAAACCCTGGTGGAGGCCCAGGACAATGACGTTATTGGCGCCCAGAGCCGCGAAATGCTCGAGGGCGTGATCCGCATGGCCGATATGACGGCCGGCGACGTCATGGTGGCGGCGCCGCGCATGGACGTGATCAACATCGACGCGCCTTTCGACGAGTTGCTGCACCTGGTCATAGACACCGCCCACTCGCGCTTTCCCGTCTACGAAGGCGAAAAAGAAAACATCCTCGGCATCCTGATGGCCAAGGATTTGCTGAAACTGCAGCGCGCGCCCGAACTCAACATCAAGGCCTTGCTGCGCCCCGCCGTCTTCGTGCCCGAAAGCAAGGGCCTGAACGACCTGCTGCGTGAGTTCCGCGGCAACCGCAACCACCTGGCCATCGTGATCGACGAGTTCGGCCGCGTGGCCGGCCTCATCACGATTGAGGACGTGCTCGAGCAGATCGTCGGCGAGATCGAGGACGAGTTCGACATTGCCGAGGACGACGGCGACATCTTCGGCCTGACCGACCACACCTACCGGGTCAGCGGCGACACCTCGATAGAGCGTGTCAACGAGGCTTTCGGCGTGACGCTGCCGGAAACCGATTTCGACACCATAGGCGGGCTGGTGGCGCACGAAATGGGCCATGTGCCCAAGCGCGGCGAACACTACGCGCTGGCCGGCCTGCAATTCACGGTGCTGCACACCAAGGGTGGCGCGGTGCGCTGGTTCAAGGTATCGCCGGTTTCCGCCGGCGTCTGACGACACACAATAAAGTAAAGAGGGCATATATATGGCACGGGACTCGATTCACAGCATGATGTCCCACCTGCCGACCTTGCCCGCCTTGCTCGAGCATGCGCGCAACCTCCCGCCGCGCAAGGGCTTCTCGCCCTTCCAGCTGGCCATGGTGCTGATTGCCGGCTGTCTGCATGCCGCCAGCATGGCCTGGCCGTTTGATTTCGCCTTCCTGCAGGGCCAGCCCCTGGGGGGCATGCAACTGCTGGCGATGTTCCTGTTCGCCGCGCAGATCGACAGCTGCCGCTCCATGAAGCGCGCCGCCTGGCTGGGCGTCGCTTTCGGCACGGCCATGCTGTGCAGCACTTTCTGGTGGTTGTTCATTTCCATGCACTTCTACGGCGGGCTGGCCGCGCCGCTGACGGTGCTGGCCGTGGTGCTGCTCGCGGCCTTTTTGTCGCTGTACTACGCGGCGGCGGGCGCGCTTTTTGTGCGCCTGGCCCCGCGCCGCAAGTTGCCGCGCGCCCTGGTGTTCGCCTCGCTGTGGCTGCTGGCCGAGCTGGCCCGCGTCGAATTTTTCACCGGCTTTCCGTGGGGCGAGGGCGGCTACGCCCATGTGGACGGCTGGGCCAGGCCGCTGGCCGCCTGGGTGGGTGTGCACGGCATCACCTTCCTGGCGGCGCTGGCCGCCGCCTGGCTGGCCATGGCCCTGCGCGCCTCCCGCATGCAGTGGGCGACCGCGATCGCCATCGTGCTGGCCGGCTTCATCCTGTCCTACCTGCCGGTGCAAAGCGCCCTGCCGGGCGCGGCGGCCCCCACCGCGGCCGCCGAGCCGCTGCAGGTCACGCTGCTGCAGGGCAACATTCCGCAGAACGAGAAATTCCAGAGCGGCACCGGCGTGGCCACCGCGCTGCAGTGGTACGGCCAGCAGCTGCGCGACGCGAAGACGCCGCTGGTGGTCGCGCCCGAGACCGCCATTCCGCTGCTGCCCATGCAATTGCCCGATGGCTACTGGCGGGCGCTGCAGTCGCGCTTTGCCACGGGGCAGCAGGCGGCGCTGGTCGGAGTGCCCGTGGGCAGCCCCCAGGCCGGTTATGCCAACTCGGTGGTCGGCTTCAAGCCTGGGCAGGCGGAACTCTACCGCTTTGACAAGCACCATCTGGTGCCTTTCGGCGAATTCGTGCCGCCCGGCTTTCGCTGGTTTATCGACATGATGCGCATCCCGCTGGGCGACTTCAATCGCGGCGCGGTCGGCCAGGCTTCTTTTGAATGGAAAGGCCAGCGGCTGGCGCCCAACATCTGCTACGAAGACTTGTTCGGCGAAGAACTGGGTGCGCGTTTTGCCGACCCGGCGCTGGCGCCCACGATTTTTGTCAACGTCAGCAACATCGCCTGGTTCGGCAACACCGTGGCGATAGACCAGCACCTGCAGATCTCGCGCATGCGCGCGCTCGAATTCAGCCGCCCCATGATTCGCGCCACCAACACCGGCGCCACCGTCATCATCGACCATACCGGCAAGGTCACGCATTCGCTGGAGCGCCACACGCGCGGCGCGCTGGTCGGCGAGGTCGAGGGCCGCAACGGCATCACCCCCTATGCCGAATGGGTATCGCGTTACGGCCTGTGGCCGCTGTGGGGCCTGGGCCTGGGCGTCGCCGTATTGGCCCTGTTGTTCCGTCGCCGCTAGAAATTAGCTCACCCCGTCGGACGCTCACTGCGTGTAGCGCCTTCCCTCTTCCAGGGGCGGCGCCTGCGGCCTGGCAAAGCCATGAAATAGTTTCACCCCTATCCAGGCTCACTGCGTGTAGCCTGTTTCCCCCTCAAGGGGGCGGCGCCTGCGGCCTGGCAAAGCCAGTTCCGCGGCCCCCGCTTGGGAAGATGGGTACAC
>NZ_AKIV01000054.1 GCF_000282655.1 Polaromonas sp. CF318 | reverse complement strand
CGGGTGTCGCCCGCCACAGCGGCCACGCACAGCTCGTGCATGAGCCGGGGCGCCACGTTGGCCGTCACGCTGACGTTGCCCTGGCCGCCGCAGAGCATGAGCGCCACGGCCGTCGGGTCGTCGCCCGAATACACGGCGAAGCCCTTGGGCACTTCCTTGATCAGCCATTGCGCGCGCTCGATGTTGCCGGTGGCTTCCTTGATGCCGACAATGCCGGGCACCTGGGCCAGGCGCAGCACGGTGGCGTGCGCCATATCGGCCACGCTGCGGCCGGGCACGTTGTAGAGCACGGTGGGCAGGTCGCCGACGGCTTCGGCAATCGCCTTGAAGTGCCGGTACTGGCCTTCCTGCGTGGGCTTGTTGTAGTAGGGGACGACCTGCAGCTGGCAGTCGGCACCCACCTGCTTGGCGAATTTGGCGAGTTCGATCGCCTCGGCGGTGGAGTTGGCGCCGCAGCCGGCCATGATGGGCACGCGCTTTTTGGCCTGCTCCACCGAGACGCGGATGATTTCGCAATGCTCCTCGACGTTGACGGTCGGGGATTCACCCGTGGTGCCGACCACGCCTATGCAATCGGTGCCTTCGGCGATATGCCAGTCCACCAGTTTGCGCAGGGTGGGGTAATCTACGCTGCCGTCATCATGCAAGGGCGTTGCCAATGCAACGATGCTGCCAGTAATGGGTTTCATGCTGTACTTGTAAACGTTCGCGGCCGGACAGGGTTTGGCCGAAATACCGCCGGGCCGGCCCCGAAAAGCCAATCCTGCATTCTACCCAGAGCCTAGGGCAGGAAATAACGCGGCGGGGCGGGCAAACCCGCAGTCGCGGCGGTTTCGCGGACGGCCGCGATACGCTGGATGAAGCGCGGCGGGTTTTCGTGGAAGCCCTCCTCGAAGGCAACGATGCGCAGCCCCCGGCAGACTTCCAGCAATTCCCCGGTGTGCAGCAAAAAATCGGGCCGCGAAGGCTTGCCCACGGTCTCATTGCCTTGCGTAAAAGTTTCGTAAATCAGCACGCCGCCCGGCGCCAGGCCGGCCAGCAAGGTCGGCAAAAGCGGGCGCCAGAGGTAGTTCGTAACGACCACTGCGTCGAACTGGCGGCCCGCAAAAGGCCAGGGGCCGGCTTCAATATCGGCCGCCACGGCCTCGCAGGCCGATGCCGGGAGGGCGCTTGTAGCGGCCTCCAGAGCTTCCTGCGACCGGTCCACCAGGACCAGGGGGTGGTTTCGCCCGTGAAACCAGCGGGCATGGCGGCCATAACCGCAGGCGACGTCCAGCACCACGCCGCCTTCACGCACCAGGTGCGACCAGCGCCGCACCCAGGTGGAGGGCGGCTCCGTTCCGTGCGGCCTGGGGTCCGTCAAAGCGGCTTCACCTCATCTTTAAGCGCCGCCAGCGCCATCGCTTCGACCCGGCCGGGCGCGATCAGCTTGAGCCAACGGCCCAGCTTGCCCTTGGCCGTCATGACCACCTCGCGGTCCCGGCGCTCCATGCCCTGCAGGATCAGCCGGGCGCATTCTTCCACGCTCATGGCCTTGTCTTCCTTGAGCCCGCTGGATCCCGCGGCCACCCCCGCCGCGTTGAAGCCGCGGTGGCGAATATGGGTGGCGACCACGCCCGGGTAGGCGGTGGTCACGCTGACCCCGGCGCCCTTCATCTCGGCGCGCAGCGCCTCAAAAAATCCCACCATGGCGAATTTGGTGGCGCTGTAGGCCGTGCGGCCCGGCACGCCTATCAGCCCGGCCAGGCTGGAAACGGCGACGATGCTGCCGTGGCGCAGCTTCAGGTAGGGCAGTGCGGCATGGGTGCACCAGACGCTGCCCCAGAGGTTGATGCGCATCAACTGCTCGTACCAGCCCAGGTCCTGGGCCTTGACGTCCTCCAGCAGGGCCTGCGCCGACATGCCGGCATTGTTGATCAGGGCGTCGATGTGTCCGAAGCGGCCGACGGCGGCGTCCACCAGGTGGCGGCATTGGGCCTCGACGGAGACGTCGGTCTTGACGGCCAGGGTTTGCGCGCCGTGCGCGGCGCACTGGTGCGCGACCTCGTCCAGCAGCGTTTCATTGCGCGCGGCCAGCACCAGCGCCACGCCGGCGCCATGGGTTTTGGCCAGCTGCCGCGCCATTTCCGCGCCTATGCCGTCCGAGGCGCCGGTGATGATGATGGTTTTCATGGTGTCCTCTTCCCGTTTTGGGGCGCTGGCCCCAATCACTCGCAAAACCGCCGGGCAGTCCCTAAAAACAGGCCCAGATCTGGTTGGCGAGTGTGAACAGGAATTCCGGCCGTGTGTAGAGGGCAAACACCCCCAGCGACGCGATGACCGCGAGCGCCCACAGGCCGGCTTTTTTGGCCATCTCAGGCCCCTTGCGGCACGCCGGCGCGCGTGATCGGCGCCTCGCGCACGGGCAGGTTCACCAGGGCGGCAAACACGCCGAGCGCGATGGCGATGTACCAGACGATGTCGTAGCTGCCGGTGCGGTCATATAGATAGCCGCCCAGCCACACGCCCAGGAAGGAGCCGATCTGGTGGCTGAAGAAGATGAAGCCGCCCAGCATCGACAAATGCTGGATGCCGAAGATCTGCGCCACCACCGCGTTGGTCGGCGGGATGGTCGACAGCCACAGCAGTCCCATCAGGCTGGCGAAGATGTACACGCTCAGCGGGCTCAGCGGCGCCGCCAGGAACACGGCGATCACCACCGCGCGGGAGAAATAAATCGTCGCCAGGATTTTCCGCTTGGCGATTTTCTGGCCCAGTGAGCCGGCGATGTAGGTGCCGAAGACGTTGAACAGGCCTATCAGCGCCAGCGCATAGCTGGCCACCTGCGGCGACAGGCCCTTGTCCTTGAGGTAGCTGGGCATGTGCACGCCGATAAAGACCACCTGGAAGCCACAGACGAAGTAGCCTGCCATCAGCAACTGGAAGCTTGGGTACTTGAAGGCTTCGCGCAGCGCCTGGCCTATGGTCTGCTCGCGTTTGGCCGGCTGGCCGCCGGCAAAGCCGCCCTCGCGCAGGCCCAGCGCCAGCGGAGCGATCAGCAGCACGGCGCCGCTGAGCGCCAGCAGCGCTTCCTTCCAGCCCAGGCCGCTGATCAGCAGGCCTTCAACCGGCACCATCAGGAACTGGCCGAAAGAGCCCGCCGCCGCGGCCACGCCCATGGCCCAGGAGCGCTTTTCCGCCGGGATGTTGCGGCCTATCACGCCGTAGATCACGGCATAGGTGGTGCCGGCCTGCGCGGCGCCTATCAGCACACCGGCCGTCATGGTGAACAGAAAGCCGGTGGGCGACAGCGCCATGCCCACCAGGCCCAGCCCGTACAGCAGGGCGCCGCCAACGATCACGCGGAACGCGCCGAAGCGGTCGGCCGCCATGCCGGCAAAGATGCCGAACACGCCCCAGGACAGGTTTTGCACCGCCAGCGCGAAGGCAAAGGTTTCGCGCGTCCAGCCCTGGGCCTGGGTGATGGGCTGCAGCCAGAGCCCGAAGCCGTGGCGTATGCCCATGGACAGCGTGACGATGGTGGCGCCGCAGATCAGCACCTGCAGCATGGAGAGTTTTTTGGTGTCGGTGGTCATGGGTGTCGCCGAGAGCGGCGAAAAAAGGAAAGGCCTGGGCGGCAAGGAGTGGATTCGCCGACTGTAACGAAAATGGCAAAACGCTGCCGCGTCCGCCCCCGGTTTCCGCACCCGAATCGGGTGGACTGTATGTTCGTACAGTGACTTTTGCGGCCCGGACTACAATTGCGGCAATTCTTTCATCTGCCATGGCTGACAAACTACCCACCGAATATTCCGAAGGCTCGATCCGCGTGCTCAAGGGCCTGGAGCCCGTCAAGCAGCGTCCGGGCATGTACACGCGCACCGACAACCCCCTGCACATCATCCAGGAAGTGCTGGACAACTCCGCCGACGAGGCCCTGGCCGGCTACGGCAAGAAGATCAAGGTCACGCTGCACAGCGACGGCTCGGTCAGCGTGGACGACGACGGCCGGGGCGTTCCCTTCGGCATGCACCCGGAAGAAAAGGCGCCCGTGATCGAGCTCGTGTACACCCGGCTTCATGCCGGCGGCAAGTTCGACAAGGGCAAGGGCGGCGCCTACAGCTTCTCGGGCGGGTTGCACGGCGTAGGCGTCAGCGTGACCAACGCGCTGTCCAAGCGCCTGGAGGTCACCTCCTACCGTGAAGGCATGGTCGCCCACCTGGTGTTTTCGGGCGGCGACGTCACCGAAAAGCTGCACCTGCGCAAAAACGGCGACGGCGACCGCAAGACCGGCACCACCGTGCGGGCCTGGCCGGACGCCAAGTACTTCGAATCGGCGGCGCTGCCCATGGCCGAGCTCACCCACCTGCTGCGCAGCAAGGCCGTGCTCATGCCCGGCGTCACCGTCACGCTGACCAACGAGAAAACCAAGGACACCCAGACTTGGCTCTACAAGGGCGGCCTGCGCGACTACCTGATGCAGACCCTGACCGGCGACCCGGTGATCCCGATGTTTGAAGGCGAGGGTTTTGCCGACACCCAGCACGACAGCTTCGCAGAAGGCGAGGGCGCCCAGTGGTGCGTGGCCTTCACCGAAGACGGCCAGCCCATGCGCGAGAGCTACGTCAACCTGATCCCGACCAGCGCCGGCGGCACCCATGAAAGCGGCCTGCGCGACGGCCTCTTCAATGCCGTCAAAAGCTTTATCGACCTGCATTCGCTGCTGCCCAAGGGCGTCAAGCTGCTGCCCGAAGACGTTTTTGCCCGCGCCAGCTATGTGCTGAGCGCCAAGGTGCTGGATCCGCAATTCCAGGGCCAGATCAAGGAACGCCTCAATTCGCGCGACGCCGTGCGCCTGGTTTCCAGCTTTGTGCGCCCGGCGCTGGAGCTGTGGCTCAACCAGCACGTCGATTACGGCCGCAAGCTGGCCGAACTCGCCATCAAGGCCGCGCAAACCCGCCAGAAGGCCGGCCAGAAGGTCGAAAAACGCAAGGGTTCGGGCGTGGCCGTGCTGCCCGGCAAGCTGACCGACTGCGAAAGCCGCGACCTGGCGCACAACGAGGTTTTCCTGGTCGAGGGCGACTCGGCCGGCGGCAGCGCCAAAATGGGCCGCGACAAGGAAAGCCAGGCCATCCTGCCGCTGCGCGGCAAGGTGCTCAACACCTGGGAGGTCGAGCGCGACCGCCTGTTCGCCAACACCGAAATCCACGACATCGCGGTTGCCATCGGCGTGGACCCGCACGGCCCCAACGACACGCCCGACCTCAGCGGCCTGCGCTACGGCAAGGTCTGCATCCTGAGCGATGCCGACGTCGACGGCTCGCACATCCAGGTGCTGCTGCTCACCCTGTTTTTCCGCCATTTCCCCAAATTGATCGAATCGGGTAATGTGTATGTCGCGCGGCCGCCGCTGTTCCGGGTGGACGCGCCGGCCCGGGGCAAAAAGCCGGCATCCAAGTTTTATGCCCTGGACGAAGGCGAATTGACCGCCATATTGGATAAATTGCGCAAGGACGGCGTGCGCGAAGGCGCCTGGAGCATCAGCCGCTTCAAGGGCCTGGGTGAAATGAGCGCGGAACAACTCTGGGAAACCACGCTCAATCCGGATACCCGCCGTTTGTTGCCCGTGCAACTGGGCAACCAGGATTTCCTGCAGACCGAGAGCCTGATCACCAAGCTGATGGGCAAGGGCGAAGCCGCGGCGCGCCGCGAACTGATGGAGTTGCACGGCGATGCCGTGGAGATTGATATTTGATGAACCTGCCTGAGACTTTTCTTTCCTTTCTGCGGCGGCCCCTGCGCGCGCTGGGCCTGCCGCTGGCGGCCATGGGCCTGGCCGCGCTGTTCGCGTCTCCCGCCCACGCCGACATCTGGGGTTATGTCGACAAGGACGGCATCGCGCACTTCTCGGCCGTGCGGCTGGACGACCGCTATGAACTCTTCTTCCGCGGCAGCGAAAGCTTCAGCGCCGGCGGCGGCAACACCGGCCGCAGCGGCAAGGCCGTGGGCAGCGGCGCCAACCGCGCCACCGGCGTGGCCGCCGCGCCGCCCAAGCTGCTGGCTTACTTCGACGTGTCGCCCAACTACAAGGCCGTCAAGCACCTGCTGCGCGAGGCTTCCGCCACGCACGGCATCGACTACGAACTGCTGCAGGCCCTGATCGCCACCGAATCGGGCTTTAACACCCAGGCCGTCTCGCCCAAGGGTGCGGTCGGGCTGATGCAACTGATCCCGCCGACGGCGGAGCGCTACGGCGTGCGGGCCAGCAAGGATTCCACGGTCCACAAAAAGTTGACCGACCCCAAGACCAACATCCGAGCCGGCTCCAGCTATCTCAGCGACCTGATCGCCATGTTCCCCGGCCAGCTCGAGCTGGCGATTGCCGCCTACAACGCCGGCGAGGGCGCCGTGCAGCGCGCGGGCAACAAAATCCCCAATTACCCAGAGACCAAAAACTACGTCAAGACCGTGATGCAGCTCTACAACCACCTCAAGCCCCCCAGCATGATGGCGGCGCCCGGCGGCCGCGTGCGCATGGAGATGATGGGCGGCAGCACGGGCCGCGGCAACATGGTGCCGACCACGGTCGCGGCCACCACCACGCCAGAGGCTCCACCCGAGCGGAACTGAGACCCATGCAACTGGCGTTTCGCCGGAACATCCGGCAGCCTGCAAAGCAGGCACCCCTTTTTTTCTTTTCATAATCCCGTACCGGCCGCGCTGAAGCGCGCCGGCCCGGCATAAACCGACCGAGCCCCAAGCCAAATCACGATGGATGATCTTTTCACACCGGACGCAGTCGCCCCCATTCCCGAACCCGCCGACCAGGATTCGCTGGCCGCGTACGCGCAGCGGGCCTATCTTGAATACGCGCTCAGCGTCGTCAAGGGCCGGGCCTTGCCCGACGTCTGCGACGGCCAGAAGCCGGTGCAGCGCCGCATTCTTTTCAGCATGTCGCGCATGGGCCTGGGTTTTGGCGGCGCCAACGGCGCCAGCGGGGCCAAGCCCGTCAAGAGCGCCCGTGTGGTCGGCGACGTGCTCGGTAAATACCACCCGCACGGCGACCAGGCGGCTTACGACGCCATGGTGCGCATGGCCCAGGATTTCAGCCAGCGCTACCCGCTGATCGACGGCCAGGGCAATTTCGGCTCGCGCGACGGCGACGGCGCGGCGGCCATGCGCTACACCGAGGCGCGGCTGGCGCGCATCACGACCCTGCTGCTCGAGGAGCTTGACGAAGGCACGGTCGACTTCGTGCCCAACTACGACGGCTCGTTCGAGGAGCCGCGCCAGCTGCCCGCGCGCCTGCCTTTCGCGCTGCTCAACGGCGCCAGCGGCATCGCCGTCGGCCTGGCCACCGAAATCCCCAGCCACAACCTGCGCGAAGTCGCCGACGCCTGCGTGGCCCTGATCAAGACGCCCAAGCTGTCCGACGACGAACTGTTTTCGCTGATCACCGGCCCCGACTACCCGGGCGGCGGACAGATCATCTCCAGCAGCGCGGAAATCGCCGCCGCCTATAGCACGGGCCGCGGCTCGCTCAAGGTGCGCGCGCGCTGGAAAATCGAGGAGCTCGCGCGCGGCCAGTGGCAATTGGTGGTGCAGGAACTGCCGCCCGGTGTCAGCACCCAGCGTGTGCTCGAGGAGATCGAGGAACTCACCAACCCTAAAATCAAGGCCGGCAAAAAAGCCCTGAGCCAGGACCAGGTGCAGCTCAAGCAGACCGTGCTCGCCGTGCTCGACGTGGTGCGCGACGAGTCCAGCAAGGATGCACCGGTGCGCCTGGTGTTCGAGCCCAAGACCAGCAAGATAGGCCAGTCCGAACTCATCAACACCCTGCTGGCCAACACCAGCCTCGAGAGCTCCTCGCCCATCAACCTGACCATGGTCGGGCTGGACGGCAAGCCCACGCAGAAAACCCTGCGCCAGATGCTGGGCGAGTGGATTGAATTCCGCCAGACCACGGTGCAAAAGCGTTCGCAGCACCGCCTGGACAAGGTGCTGGCCCGCATCCACATCCTCGAAGGGCGGCAGTTGGTGCTGCTCAATATCGACGAGGTGATCGCCATCATCCGCCATTCGGATGAGCCCAAGGCCGCGCTGATTGAGCGTTTCAAACTCAGTGAAATCCAGGCCGAGGACATCCTTGAAATCCGCCTGCGCCAACTGGCGCGGCTTGAAGCCATCAAGATCGAGCAGGACCTCAAAAACCTGCGCGAAGAGCAGGGCAAGCTCGAGGAAATCCTGGGCAGCCCGGCGGCGCTCAAACGCCTGCTGGTCAAGGAAATCGAGGCCGACGCCAAGCAGTTCGCCGATGCGCGCCGCACGCTGATCCAGGCTGAGAAAAAAGCCGTGCTCGAAGTCAAGGTGCTCGACGAACCCGTGACCGTGGTCATCAGCGACAAAGGCTGGGTGCGCGCGCGCAGCGGCCACGGCCATGACCCGGCGGGTTTTGCCTTCAAGGCCGGCGACGGGTTGTACGGCACTTTTGAATGCCGCACCGTCGACACGCTGCTGGCCTTCGGCTCGCGCGGCCGGATTTATTCGGTGCCGGTGTCCTCACTGCCCGGCGCGCGCGGCGACGGCCAGCCGCTGACCACGATGATCGACCTGGAGTCCGGCACGCAGCTGGTGCACTACTTCGCGGGCCCGTCCAATGCCGCGCTGCTGCTCAGCGCCAGCGGCGGCTACGGTTTCCTCGCCACGGTCGAGAACATGACCTCGCGCCTCAAGGCCGGCAAGGCCTTTATCAGCTGCGCCGAGGGTGAAACCATCTGCAGGCCTTCGCACGCCGCCTTCAACAGCGGCGCGACACCCATCCTGCCCGCCACGCACGTGGCTTGCGCCTCCACGGGCGGCCGCATCCTGACCTTTGAAATCGGCGAACTCAAGATGCAGGCCGCCGGCGGTCGCGGCCTGATGCTGATAGACCTCGAAGCCAAGGATACCCTGGCCGGCGCGGCGGCCTACACCCGCAGCGTGAAGATCGAAGGCATTGGCCGCGGCGGCAAGGCGCGCGAGGAAACGCTCGAAATCCGCACGCTGAACAACGCCCGCGCGGCACGCGCGCGCAAGGGCAAGGCAGCCGACCTGGGCTTCAAGCCCAGCGGCGTCACCCGCGTCGAGTAAGCGCGGCGCCCGCCGCCCTGAAGGGGCGGGCGTTCAGCCGCCTCAGGCTCAGGCTGCGAGAAGCGACTCGAGCTTCCTGAGGCCCGCCACCGTTTCCAGGCAGGCCTGGGCCACTTCCTTTCCCTTGGTCAGGAAGTGCGCGGTGAAGAACTGGCGGTGCTCCTCATGCTCATGAAAGTGTTGCGGCGTCAGCACCGCTGAGAACACCGGCACGCCGGTCTCCAGCTGAATGCCCATCAGCGCGCTGATCACTGCATCGGCGACGAATTCGTGGCGGTAAATGCCGCCGTCCACCACCAGCCCGCAGCAGACCACGCCCGCATAGCGGCCCGACTGCGCGAGCTTTTTGGCGTGCAGCGGAATCTCGAAGGCGCCCGGCACTTCAAAAGTGTCTACGGATTCAGGGCCCACGCCCTGCCTGGCCATTTCGGCCAGGAAGGCGCCGCGCCCCTGGTCGACGATGTCTTCGTGCCAGGACGACTGGATAAAGGCGAAACGCGCCTTGGGAGCGCCACCCGGATGGGCGGCGGAAGGGGAAGAAACAAGGATCTGACTCATGGATGGCCTCTGCTAGGTGTTACCAGAATCAGGGCGCACGAGCCTGCGGCCAGCCCTGGGCGCGCAGGCGCCCACGGCACAGCCGTTTGGATCGCGCTCTCTTTCATCCGGACTGTGACCGTCGGCTTTGGAGTTGAACCAAATCTGCTGACCCCGCGCCTCGGTGAAGAGGCGCGGGCGCTCGCGGGCTGATGCAGTTGCCTGCAAACACCGCCGGTGGGGAATTTCACCCCGCCCTGAGAACGCTGCCCCGGCAAGATGGCCGGGGCTTCATGAGTTTAAGGGCTTGCGTGAGCCGGTGCTTGCCCCCGTTTTGCCGGCCCCACAATGGTTGCGGGTGCTCGCCGCGGCGGGGGATTACTCGACTTCCGCAACCAGGTCGATCTCGACGCAGGCGCCCATGGGGACTTGCGCCACGCCAAACGCGCTGCGCGCATGCTTGCCGGCGTCGCCGAAGATCTCGCCGAACAGTTCGCTGGCGCCGTTGGTCACCAGGTGCTGCTCGGTGTAGTCGCCGGTCGAGTTGACCAGGCTCATGAGCTTGACGATGCGTTTGACCTTGCCCAGGCCGACGGCGGCTTCCAGCGTGCCCATCAGGTCGATGGCGACTGAGCGCGCGGCGGCCTTGCCTTCTTCGGTGGTCATGTTTTTGCCCAGCTGGCCGACCAGGGGCTTGCCGTCCTTCTTGGCGATATGGCCGCTCAGGAACACCAGGTTGCCGGTCTGCACGAAAGGCAGATAGGCCGCAACGGGCGTTGCCACGGCGGGCAGGGTGATGTTCAGTGCTTTCAGCTTGTCGTAGGCGCTCATGGTGTTCCTTTGGTTGAAGACAGGCCCCGGCGGGCGGTTCGGGGAATTGTAGGACGGGCCCGTCCGCGCCCCGACCTGTAGCGGCATGAAAGGAAGTGATGCAGCTCCAGCCGGCGTACCCGCTTATTCGGGCTTGATGCCGGCCTTGCGCACCACCGCGCCCCAGCGGTCCACCTCGCTGCGCATAAAGGCGCGCAGCTCGTCGCGGCTTGAGCCCTTCAGGTCTATGCCCAGCGTGGTGAGCCGCTCGCGCGTCGACGGGTGGGCCAGCGCCGCGACGGCTTCGCTGCGCAGCCGCTCGACGATGTCGATGGGCGTGGTGGCCGGCGCCACCAGGGCCCACCACTGGTTGAACTGCATGCCGTCCATGCCGGCTTCGCGCGCGGTGGGCACCTCGGGCAGCGAGGCGACACGGGCGTTGCCCGTCACCATCAGGGCCGAGATTTTTCCCGCGCCCAGCAGCGCGCTGGCGCTGGCCAGCGTCGCGAAATGGGCATCCACCTGGCCGGCCGCGACGTCGGTGAGCGCGGGCGCCGAGCCGCGATAGGGAATCGCATTGACCTTGATCCCGGCGGCCGTGGCGAACAGCTCGCTGGAGAGATGGCTGATGGAGCCGTTGCCGCTGTTGGCCAGCGCCAGCGGCACCTTGCTGGCGCGGTAGTGTTTGAGGAAACCCTTGATGTCGCCATTCTTGTAGGGCCCGCCGCTGGCAAACAGCATCAGCGGCGAGGTGCCGACCATCGAGATCGGCGTGAAGTCGCGCAGCAGGTCATAAGGCATCTTGTTGAACACGGCCGGCGCGATCGCATGCGGCAGCTCGACGATGGCGAAGGTGTAGCCGTCGGGCGCGGCCTTGGCCGCTGCCTCGGTGCCTATGCGGCCCGAGGCGCCGGAGCGGTTGTCCACCACCACGCTCTGGCCCATGGTCTCGCCCATGCGCTGCGCGACGGCGCGCGCAATCGCATCCGTGCTGCCGCCGGGTGCCCAGGGCACGATGAGGCGCAGGGGTTTGTCGGGGTAGGCCGCCTGGGCGGCGGTGCTGATCAGGCTGGCGCCGGCCAGCAGCAAGGTGGTGAGCAATCGGGTCTTCATGGGGAAATCCTTTACAGGTATCGGTTCAGGGGGTCAGGAAAAAGTGTCAAAGGTGTCGCGGTCGCCTTTGGCGGTCAGCACCAGCAGGGCGTGTTCGGAAGGCGCGATCTCGCCGCGCGCGCGCAGCTGCGCGAGCGCGCCGAGGCAGGCGCCCGCGCACAGCTCCACCCACAGGCCTTGCGCGGCCAGCCGGGCGCTGCCTTCGGCGGCGCCGGCATCGTCCACCACCACCGCGCCGCCGCCCGAGCGCTGAACGGCCAGTGCCTGTTGCAGCGTGACGGTACTGCCGCCGGTGGAAAACTGCGCGGTCTGGCCGGCGAAGTCGGACTGCAGCGGCTCGCCGCCCAGCACACGGGCCAGGCGGGGAAAGGGCTCGACCGCCCAGAGGCGCGGCATGCGCGCGATCAGCCCGGCTTGCAGCAGGTCGCGCAGGCCGCTGTAAACACCCCAGAGCAGGTCGCCGCGCGCCGTGGGCACCAGTACATGGTCGGGGACGCAGCCGTCGGCCACACATTCGAGCGCCACCGCGCGGTAGCCTTCGACGCCGAAGGCCGGGCTGCCGACGGCGGGCACGCTGTAATTGGTCAGCGCGAAGGCGCCATCCCGCTCGACGCGATTGCGCAGGTGTTCCCAGCGGCCGAAGCCGCGCTCGAACATCAGGCGTTTGGCGCCCAGGCGGTGCAGCGCGCGCGCGAAGGGCTCCGGCATGTCGTGGTAGGTGGCGACTTCGCAGGCCAGGCCGGCGGCCGCGCAATAGGCCGCGGCCGACACCGCCGCGTTGCCGCTGGAGGCCAGCACCACGGTTTGCGCGCCCACATCCAGCGCCCGGCTGACGGCCTGGGCTGACATGCGGTCCTTGTGCGAGCCCGTGGGGTTCAGGCCTTCGTGCTTGGCCGAAAGCTGGCGCAAGCCCAAGGCGCGCGCCAGGCGCGGCAGGTCCAGGCAGGGCGTGCCGCCTTCGCCCAGGGACACGCCCCGGCTGTAAGGCAGCCAGGCGCCCCACTTATAACCCGTGCTGGCAGTTTTGAGGGTTTTTGGCAGTTCGGCATACACCGCCTCCAGGCTCGCGGGCGTGCCGGCCGCGGCGCAGTGCGGGCAGCCGGCGGGCAGGTCCTGCAAGGGGTATTCGCGGGCGCAGTGGATGCAGCGCAGCGAGGACAGCCGCCGGTTGCGGGTCACGGCAGGGGGTGCCGCAGGGGATTCGGAAACAAGGGAATTCATGCGGCCAATGGTAGAAAGGCCCGGGCCTGCCGTGCACGCTTTGTTGACGATTTAGAATAAGTAAAACTTATAAGGAGACGGCCATGGCCGAAGCAAGCGCGCGCCAGATCGAGGTGTTCCGCATGGTCATGCGGCTGGGCACGGCCAACCGCGCGGCCGCGGCCCTGCATGTGAGCCAGCCGGCGGTCACGCAGCTGTTGCAGCAGCTGGAGGCGCGCGCCGGCCTCAAGCTGTTTGACCGGCCCAAGGGCAAGCTCACGCCCACGCCCGAAGCCCATGCGCTGATGGAAGAGGTCGAACGGGTCTACGAAGGCCTGGAGGCCGTGCAGCGAAAAATCGTGGCACTGCAGTCGCATGAAGACACGGTGCTGCGAATCGGCTCGCTGCACGCCATGGCCGCCAGCGTCATGCCCTGGGCGCTGGCCGAGTTCCAGCGCAGCTACCCGCGCACGCGCTGCCTGCTTTTGGTCGACAGCTCCAAGGTGTTGCGCGAGGCGCTGTTTCAGGGCGCGGTGGACCTGGCTTTCCTGGGCGACGAGGCCGACACCAGCGGCCTGGTGTCCTCGCTGTTCTACCAGGCGCCCGCCGTCTGCATCATGCCGGCCGCCCATCCGCTGGCGCGCAGGCAGGTGCTGCAGCCGCAGGATTTGCAGGAGGTGCCGCTGGTAGGCCTGTCGGCGTCCGACCCGGCGCAGCGGCGCCTGGAGGCGGCGCTGGCGCAGGCCGGCGTGCAGCCGCGTTTTGTGATTGAAACGCCTTACAGCGCGACGCAATGCGCGCTGGTGCTGGCCGGCGCCGGTCTGGCCGTGACGAATCCGCTGGTGGCGCGCGAATACCTGGCGCTGGGCCTGCGCAGTGTGCCGCTGGCGGCCGAGGTGTGGTTCCGCGCCTTGCTGGCTTTTAAACCGAAGCAGGCGCAGTCGGGCGCGGCGCAGGAGTTTGTGGGCCTGTGCAGGCGCCGCCTGGTGGGCAGCCTGCCCGAGGGCTCGTTGCTCGGGGAGGCGCTCAGTCCCCGGTAGCCAGGGACTGGGCCTCGGTCTCGGCCAGGGGCTCCACCGTCACCGCCACGTCCAGGATGTGCTGTGCCCCGCCGCGTATCACGCCGCGCATGGGCGAGACATCGAGGAAGTCGCGTCCCGTGGCCAGCGTGACATAGTCTTCGCCCGGCGCGCGGTTGTTGGTCGGGTCGAAGTCCAGCCAGATGCCCAGGCCCGGGCAGTAGACCGAGGCCCAGGCATGCGAGGCGTCGCTGCCGACCAGGCGCGGCTGGCCTGGCGGCGGGCTGGTCAGCAGGTAGCCGCTGACATAACGCGCCGGCAGGCCCATGGCGCGGCAGCAGGCCACCATGATGTGGGCGAAGTCCTGGCACACGCCCTTACCCTGCCTGAGCGCCTCGAGCGCCGGCGTGTTGACCTCGGTGCTTTCGCTCTCGTAAGTCATGGTGTCGTGGATGCGTTCCATCAGGTCGCGCGCCGCCTCGGGCAGCGGCCGGCCGGGCAGGAAGCTGGGTCGCGCGAATTCGACGAAAGCCTCGTCCCGCGGCACATAGGGCGAGGCAAACAGGAATTCGGAGGCGCTGTCGTAGGCTGCGCCGGCGCGGTAGCGGAACTGCTCGCGCACCTGCTCCCAGGGCTGCGCCACCGCGCCGCCGGCGGAGAGGGCGCTTTCGGACTGCAGCGGGTTGAGGGCCGTGGTGGCCACCACGCTGTCGGCCACCACGGTCAGGCTTTCATGCGCGGCCTGCAGCGAAAAATAGCTGCGCGTGTTGCCGTAGACGTCCACGGTCTCGCGCAATTGCACGGGCGCCGGATCGACGCGCAGCGCGTAGCTCAGCAGGCTCTGGCCGTTGCGGCTGGCGGGTTTGAGGTGCACCACATGGTGGGCGTTCTCCACCGCCGGCGCATAGCGGTAGCGGGTTTCGTGGACGACGTGCAGCAGCATGGAATGGCTCAGGCACCCAGGCTCTGGCTGCCGGATGCCGCGTGGCTGAAGTAGCGGCGGCTCAGGGTGTCCGACAGGTCCAGCGCGGCGTCGCAGCACTGCTCCAGCATCTGCACCAGGCGGCCGTCATGCTGCCGGCAATCCTCATCGCCTTCATCACCTTGATCACCATCACCGGCTTGCATGCCCGCGCACAAATCGGCCAGCACCCAGCTGCCGGGGTCGGGCAGTTCCATCGCGAGCTCGGGCATGTCGCCCGGCGCGCTGCCGGCCAGCTTGGCCAGGCGCCCGCGCAGGGTCTGCACCACCCAGCCCAGGGAGCGCGGGTTGTCGCGGTCCAGCACCAGCAGATCGAGCAGGGCCGGGATGTCGCGGCGCTGCTGGTATTGCGCGTGGAAGGTGATGGTGCTGTCGAACAGCGCCACCATGGCGTTGAAGCCGCCTTCCTCGAACACCGAGCCGGTTTCAAAACCGCGCGCCAGCGCACCGGCCAGGGTGTTGAGCCGCTCGATGAGGCGGCCCACGCTGAGCAGGCGCCAACCGTCGTCGCGCGTCATGCGGTCGGTCTGCGCGCCCGTCATGGCCGAGAGAAAGCCGCTGGCCGATTCGAGCGCGCGCAGCGCCTCGACGGAGGAGTATTCAAGCAGGTACTGACTCTGGCCTTGCCCGCCCTGGCTTTGCGACTGGCTTTGGCCCACGCTGCTGAACACCGCGCAGCGCTGGAAAAAATCGGCCTCGGTGCGCACGATCATGTGCCACTGTTCCTGTGACAGGCGTTCGCGCACGGCCGAGGCCGCGCTCTTGAGCGCGCGCAGGTTGAAGCCCACGCTGGCGGCTTGCTCGGTGTCGGCCAGGTTGGCGATCAGCGCGCGTTCAAACACGCGGCGCGCCTGCGTGGCCGGCGGCACGGTGTCCAGCACCAGCGCATTGCCGACGGCCATGCTGCTGAGCCAGGCCAGCAGCGGCTGCGAGGTCTGGTCTTCGCCGCCCAGGCATTGCAAGGTGATCTGCGCCAGGCGCGTGGAATTCTCGGCGCGCTCGGTGTAGCGGCCCAGCCAGAAAAGGTTTTCGGCCGCGCGGCTGGTGACCGGCGGGCGGTGGCGCAGCGGGGCGGTGGCCCAGGCTGGCGAGGGCTGCTCGGCACGCGGGACTGCCGCCTTGGCCGCGGACGCATCGCCCAGCACCCAGACGTCGGCGCTGCTGCCGCCGTGCTGCATGGAGGACATGTTCTCGTTCTTGCCGGCCAGCCGTGCCAGCCCGCCGGGCAGCACCTGCCAGGAGCCCTTGCCGTCGGCCACGGCAAACACGCGCAGCATGGCCGAGCGCGGGGAAATCCGCTCGCCTTGCCAGGTCGGGGTCTGCGGCAGCGGCAAATAGGCCTGCACCGTGTAGTCCTCGCCGCGGCGCACGATGCGGCCGGCCCATTCGTCCAGCGCGCGGCGCGACAGCGTGTGGCCCATCACCGACTCCATGCCCGAGCCCGGGTAGGTCGGCTTGATCACGCAGTTCTTGAGCTGGCCCAGCACATCCTGCAGCACCGCCTGCTCGCCGCACCACCAGGTGGCCAGCGAGGGCAGGGCCAGGGTTTCGCCCAGCAGGTGTTCCGACAGCGCGGGCAGGAAGCCCAGCAGCGCGCTCGATTCAAGAAAGGCCGAGCCCGGCGTGTTGACCACCAGCACATTGCCGGCGCGTATCACCTGCAGCAGGCCGGGCACGCCCAGCGTGGAGTCCGAGCGCAGCTCCAGCGGGTCCAGGAATTCGTCGTCCAGGCGCTTGAGCAGACCGTGCACCGGCTCCAGGCCGCGCAGGGTTTTCAGGTAGAGCTTGTCGTCGCGCACCAGCAGGTCGCTGCCCTCGACCAGCGTCAGGCCCAGGAAGCGCGCGAGGTAGGCGTGCTCGAAATAGGTTTCGTTGTAAGGCCCGGGGGTCAGCAGCACCACGCGGCTTTCCTCGCTGCCGTCGGCCGGGCTCATGGCCTTGAGGCCGTCGACCAGCGCCTTGTACGAGGCGGCCAGGCGCTCGACCTTCATTTCGCGGAAGGCCTCGGGGAACAGCAGCGAAATCGTCAGCCGGTTTTCCAACAGGTAGCCCAGGCCCGAGGGCGCCTGCGTGCGCTGCGACACCACCGACCAGCGGCCGTCCGGGCCGTGGGCGATGTCGAAGGCGGCGATGTGCAAATAGGTGCCGCCGGCCGGCTGCACGCCCTGCATGCCGCGCAGGTAGCCGGGATGGGCATGCACCAGCGCGCTGGGCAAGAGGCCTTTGGAGAGCAGCTCCTGCGGGCCGTAGATGTCGGCCATGACACGGTCCAGCAGGCGGGCGCGCTGCTGGATGCCGGTCTCGATCTGGGCCCAGTCGCCGGCCGAGACCATCATGGGGAAGAGGTCCAGCGCCCAGGGGCGCTGCGGGCCGTTGGCGTCGGCGTAGACGTTGTAGGTCACGCCGTTGTCGCGAATCTGTCGGCGCAGGTTGGCGGTGCGGTGGTTCAGGTCGTAAAAGCCGTCGGCGCCCAGGAAGTTGAAAAAGCGCGTCCAGTCGGGCGACAGGCTGTCGTCGCTGGCGCGGGTTTCGGGCGGGGGCGCGGCGGTTTCAGCGGTGCTGCCGGCCGCGCGCAGCGCGGGCTGGGCGGGCGCGGCCGTTTCCACGGGCGCGGGGCCTTCGGAGACACGGCCCCGCAATTCGTCGAAATGGCCGGCTGCCGCATGCGGCGCCAGCGCGGCGGCCAGGGCGCAGGGGGATTCGAGCGCCTGGGCGGCAAAAAGTGACTGGGTGTTATTTTCCACGTGCTGCAAGTATGCCTGCGGCCCGCAGGCGCAAAGCCTCAATCAGGGGCGGCTTTCCCGCCAAATGGACGATTTATACCGCTTGCGCATGCAATTGTTGCAGCCATAAGACAGCCCGATGGGCGCCGGGGAGGGCGCCCATCGGTAGCCCTCAGCGCAGGTCCAGCGTGAACGGGAACTCCCGGCTGGGCTGCGCCGGCGCCACGCGCATCTTGCCGGGCGTGTGGCCCATGCGGAAAAAGCGCGTGAGGCGGCGGCTTTCGGCCTCATACGAATTGACCGGCAGCGTGTCGTAGTTGCGCCCGCCCGGGTGCGCCACATGGTACTGGCAGCCGCCCAGCGAACGCTCCATCCAGGTGTCGACGATGTCGAAGGTCAGCGGCGCATGCACGCCTATCGACGGGTGCAGGGCCGAAGGCGGGTTCCAGGCCTTGTAGCGCACGCCCGCCACGTATTCCCCGACGCGGCCCGTGCTTTGCAGCGGCAGGGCCCGGCCGTTGACGGTGACGACGTAGCGGTTGTCGTTCAGGCCTGTGACGTGCACCTCGATGCGCTCCAGCGAGGAATCAACGTAGCGCACGGTGCCGCCGGCCGAGCCTTCCTCGCCCATCACATGCCAGGGCTCCAGCGCGCTGCGCAGCGTCAGCTCGATGCTGTTGCTCTTGACCTGGCCTATCAGCGGGAAACGGAACTCGAAATGCGGCTCGAACCAGCCCATGTCAAAGGCATAGCCGGCTTCGCGCAGCTCGGTCAGCACGTCCTCGAAGTCCATGCGCACAAAGCCGGGCAGCAGGAAGCGGTCGTGCAGCTCAGTGCCCCAGCGCGTGACGCGGCCGTGGTAGGGCTTGTTCCAGAAGCGCGCCACCAGCGCGCGCAGCAGCAGCTGCTGGGCGATGCTCATGCGCGCATGCGGCGGCATTTCAAAGGCGCGCAGCTCCAGCAGGCCCAGGCGCCCGGTAGCGGAGTCGGGCGAGTACATCTTGTCGATGCAGAACTCGCTGCGGTGGGTGTTGCCGGTCACGTCGACCAGGATGTTGCGCAAGGTGCGGTCCACCAGCCAGGGCGGCATGTCGGCGCCGTATTTCTTGCGGTTGTTCTCGATCTCGCGCAGCGCGATCTCGAGCTCGTAGAGCTGGTCGTTGCGGGCTTCGTCCACACGCGGCGCCTGGCTGGTCGGGCCTATGAACATGCCGGAGAACAGGTAGCTCAGCGAGGGGTGGTTGTGCCAGTAGGCGATCAGGCTGCCCAGCACCTCGGGTTTGCGCAGGAAGGGGCTGTCGGCCGGCGTGGCGCCGCCCAGCACAAAGTGGTTGCCGCCGCCGGTGCCGGTGTGACGGCCGTCGGTCATGAACTTCTCGGCCGACAGGCGCGTCTCGTGCGCGATCTTGTAGAGGAACTCGGTGTGCGCCACCAGTTCGCCCCAGTTGTAGGCCGGGTGGATGTTGACCTCGATGACGCCGGGGTCGGGCGTGACCTGCAGCATCTTCAGGCGCGGGTCGCGCGGCGGCGGGTAGCCCTCGAGCACGATGCTCACGCCCAGCGCCTGGGCCGTGGCTTCCACCGCGGCCAGCAGGTCCAGGTAGTCCTCGAGGCGCTCCATGGGGGGCATGAAGACGTAGATCGCGCCCACTTCGCCGCGGCCCGATTTGTTGGCCTGGCTCTCGGGGTCGGCCTTGGGTTTGTCCCTGGGGCCGTTGGCGCGCTGCGGGTCGCGCACTTCCACGCACAGCGCGGTGCGCGTCAGCCAGGCGGCGGACTCAAAGGGCTTGGGCGCGCGGTCGTCGGCGGGTGTGGCTGCATCGGGTGATGCGCCGGCCGGCTGGCCGCCCGCGCCCTCGCTGCCGTTGTTGCCCGTAGGGCGGAACTGCAGGATGCGGCTGGCCTGCGACAGCGCGGTGTTGCCGCTCAGGTAACGCGCCATGTACTGCGCCAGCGAACTGGCGCTGCCGCCCGAGGAAGGGCTTGCCGCTGTGGCGCCGCGGGCATCGCTGAAGCTGCCGTTGTAGCGGGCCGCCAGCGCCGAGGCATCCGGCAGCTCTTGCCGCGGCGCGAAGGGGTCGGATTCGATCATGTAGGGGTAGTCGGTCTTGGACACCCAGGGCACGGAATCCAGCGGCAGGCGGTAGCCCATGGGTGAATCGCCCGGCATCAGGTACATGCGCTCGTCGCGGAAGAACCAGGGGCCCGTGGTCCATTTCGGGCCGGCCAGCGCGGGCGAGGCGCCGAAGTTTCTCTGCTTGAGCTGCTCCTTGGTCTGCAGCGGCAGCACATAGCCCACCACCGAATCCAGGCCCTGCATAAACACGCGGCGCAGGCGGTCGCGCTCCATGGCGTCGTCCAGCCGCGAATCAAAGGGGTCGACATTGACCGGTAGCCGGCGTTCGCGCCAGAGGTAGTACCAGGTGTCTTCATAGCCCGGCGTGATGTAGGTCGTGGCCAGGCCCAGCTTGCCTGCCAGCGTCTGTATAAAACGCTGCGCGTCGGCGCTGGTGTAGTTGCAGGGCTGGCGCTCGTCGGCGAACAGGGCCGGGTTCTGCCAGATCGGCTGGCCGTCCTTGCGCCAGAAAATGCTCAGCGCCCAGCGCGGCAGCTGCTCGCCCGGGTACCACTTGCCCTGGCCGAAATGCAGGAAACCGCCTTCGCCGTATTCGGCGCGCAGTTTTTGCACGAGTTCGGTCGCATACCCGCGTTTGGTCGGGCCCAGCGCGGCGATGTTCCATTCGGCCGCGTCGCGGTCTGTGGTGGCCACAAAGGTCGGTTCACCGCCCATGGTCAGGCGCACGTCGCCGGCCGCCAGGTCCTGGTCGACCTTCTCGCCCAGCGCCAGCACCTCCTGCCATTGCTCCTCGGTATAGGGCTTGGTCACGCGCGGCGACTCGTAAATGCGCTGCACCGCCATGTGGTGCTCGAACTCGACCTCGGATTTGTCGACGCCGCCTTCGACAGGCGCGGCGCTCGAGGGCTCGGGCGTGCAGGCCAGCGGGATGTGGCCTTCGCCGGCCATCAGGCCCGAGGTCGGGTCCAGGCCCACCCAGCCGGCACCCGGCAAAAACACCTCGCACCAGGCGTGCAGGTCGGTGAAGTCGGCTTCGGCGCCGCTGGGGCCGTCTATCGACTTGACGTCGGCCTTGAGCTGTATCAGGTAGCCCGAGACAAAACGCGCGGCCAGGCCCATGTGGCGCAGCAGTTGCACCAGCAGCCAGCCGGTGTCGCGGCAGGAGCCGCAGGCCAGGCGCAAGGTCTCCTCGGGCGTCTGCACACCCGGCTCCATGCGGATCGAATATTTGATGTCCGACTGCAGGCTCTGGTTCAGGCCCACCAGGAAATCGATGGTGCGTTTGGGCGTGCGGTCGATTTTTTCGAGGTAGCGCTTGAACAGCGGCGTGGCCGGTTGGGTGGCCAGGTAGGGCGCCAGTTCCCGGGCCTGCAGCGCGTTGTAGCTGAAGGGGAATTCCTCGGCGGCCGGCTCCAGGAAGAAGTCAAAGGGGTTGAACACCGCCATTTCCACGACCAGGTCCACCGTGACCTTGAATTCGCGCGTCGGCTCGGGAAACACGAGGCGAGCCTGGTAGTTGGCGAAGGGATCCTGCTGCCAGTTGATGAAATGCCCGGCGGGTTCGACCTTGAGGGAATAGGACAGCACCTGGGTGCGGCTGTGCGGCGCGGGCCGCAGGCGGACCACCTGGGGGCCCAGCCGCACCAGGCGGTCGTACTTGTAATGGGTGATGTGGCTCAGGGCAACGTGGATGGACAAGGCAACCTCGCTTAAAAAAATAACTGGGCGCGGGGACCGCCACATCATGCGGTCTTCAAAACACAGTGTGAACAGCTTACCCGGATTTGACGGTATTTCTGAAAGCAAGAGCTGCGCCATGCGGAGTTTGCATGGCGCTTTGTCGGCTTCCTGCTTCGCCTTCCCGTTAAACAGTTTCGTAAAAAAGCAAAAAAAGCAGGGGAGGCGGCTTTGGGGCCAACTGTATTCATCATCGTGTCACGGCGCGCGCCATGAGCCCGGGGCTCGCCCTGGCCGGTTTTATCGCGGGCGTGGCCCTGCAATTGCAGCAGCCCGCGCTGTGGCCGTGGCAAGGCTATGCCCTGTGTGCCGGGTTGGCCTGCCTGTCGGCTTTGTCGGGGCGCCTGGCGCGCCATCAAGCCAAACCATCCTGGAGCAGGGCCCTGCTGGCGTTGGGCCTGGCGGCGCTGCTGGGTTTTGGCTCCACCGGCTGGCGGGCCGGTATTTTCCAGTCCGCCGCGCTGGACCCGGCCCTGGAAGGCCGCGACATCGAGGTGACCGGCAGCGTACCGGCCATGCCGCAGCCCGGTGAGGACGGCCTGCGTTTTCGCCTCGATGTGGAATCCGCGCGCCTGGACGGCCGCAAGGTGGCCTTGCCGCCGCGCATCCTGCTGGGCTGGTATTCGGGCTTTGCCGGGCGGGAGGCGCGAGGCCCTGTCCAGAGCATGCAGGATGCAGACCCCTTCGAGGCGGCGCTGGCCCTGCAGCGCCAGCCGCAGCCCTTGCGCGCCGGCGAGCGCTGGCGCATGACGGTGCGGCTCAAGGCGCCGCACGGCAACAGCAACCCGCACGGTTTTGACTATGAGCTGTGGCTGTGGGAGCAGGGCATACAGGCCACCGGCTATGTGCGGGCCGGCGCGTATGACGCGCCGCCCGAAAAACTCTCCAGCGGCTGGCAACACCCCATCGAGCAGGCCCGGCAGGCGGTGCGCGAGAAAATTTTCGCGCGTGTGGAGAACCGCCAATGGGCCGGCATCATTGCCGCGCTGGTGGTGGGCGACCAGAACGCCATCGAACGCGCCGACTGGGACGTCTTTCGCGCCACGGGCGTGGCCCACCTGATGAGCATTTCCGGGCTGCACATAACAATGTTCGCCTGGGCCGCCTCGCTGCTGGTCGGCGGCCTCTGGCGCCGCTCCGCGCTTCTCACGCCCAGGTTGTGCCTGGTGCTGCCGGCTGCAGGTGCCGGCGCGATGGGCGGCTTGCTGCTGGCTGCCCTGTATGCGCTGTTTTCAGGCTGGGGCGTGCCCGCGCAGCGCACCCTCTTGATGCTGGCCACCGTGATCCTGCTGCGCCAGGGCGGCCGGCAATGGCCCTGGGCGCAGAGCTGGCTGCTGGCCATGGCCGTGGTGGTGGCCGTGGACCCCTGGGCCTTGATGCAGGCCGGTTTCTGGCTGTCTTTTGTGGCGGTCGGGGTGTTGTTTGCAACGGGTTCCGGTGTGCGTCCTGACCATGGCATGCAGGAGCCGGTTTCGCAAGGCGGATGGAGGCGGCATGGGCCGCGCTGGCTGGCCGGCCTGGCCCGCGTGGCGCGGGAGCAATGGGTGGTGACGCTCGCGCTCACGCCCTTGTCGCTGCTGCTGTTCAACCAGGTCTCGCTGGTGGGCCTGCTGGCCAATGCCGTGGCGATTCCCGTCGTGACCTTGCTGATCACGCCGCTGGCCCTGCTGGGCGCGCTGTGGGCGCCGGCCTGGGCTGCGACTGCCGCCTGCGTCAGCGTGTTGGCGCTGTTCCTGCAATGGCTGGCGAGCTGGCCGCTGGCGTCCGTCAGCGTAGCCGCGGCGCCGCTGTGGTGCGCCGTCGCCGGTGTGGCGGGCGGCGGCTTGCTGGCCACGCGACTGCCCTGGCATTGGCGGATGCTGGGCGTTCCGCTGCTGCTGCCCGTGCTGCTGTGGCAGCCCCTGCGGGTCGCGCCCGGGCAGTTTGAGCTGCTGGCGGCCGACATCGGCCAGGGCAATGCGGTGCTGGTGCGCACCGCGGGCCATAGCCTGCTCTACGACGCGGGGCCGCGCTTTTCGCGCGAAAGCGATGCCGGCCACCGCGTGCTGGTGCCGCTGCTGCGCGCGCTCGGCGAGCGGCTGGACGTCCTGACGATCAGCCACCGCGACACCGACCACATAGGCGGGGCGGCCGCGGTGCTGGCCATGCAGCCCGGGGCACGGCTGCTCAGTTCGATCGAGGACGCGCACCCGCTGCAGGCCCTGCGCAAGGCCGAACGCTGCACGGGCGGCCAGCGCTGGGAATGGGACGGTGTGCAATTCGAGCTGTTGCACCCGGCCGCCGCGGCCTACGGCACGGTGGCCAAGCCCAATGCCATGAGCTGCGTGCTGCGCATCTCCAACGGCAGCCGCACGGCCCTGCTGGTGGGCGACATCGAAGCGCCGCAGGAAACGGCCCTGGCCGCCGGCGAACCGGATCGGCTCAAAGCCGATTTCCTGCTCGTGCCCCACCACGGCAGCAAGACATCCTCAAGCGCGGTATTCCTGGACGCCGTCCAGCCGCAATGGGCCATGGCACAGGCGGGTTACCGCAACCGCTTCGGTCACCCGGCCGTGCCGGTGGTGGCGCGCTACGAGGCGCGCGGCATCAAGCTTGTCAAATCCGCGACATGCGGGGCGGCGACATGGAGCAGCCAATATCCTGATGCCCTGCGCTGCCAGCGGGAAGAGGGCAAACGCTACTGGCATCATGTACCCGGGCGTTAAAAATAGGGCAGGGCAGCGCCGCCTTGGCGCATAACTTGCTAAGCTATATCAAAACAGTGCCCTGCGCATAACTTGCTGGAGATCAAGCCAATGAGCCGACCGATGTTTGATGAAATGAATGCCACGGAATCCAGCGTCCGTGAACACTACCAGGGCTACCAGCGCTGGCTGGCGAAACAGCCGGCCGACGTGATGGAGGCGCGCCGAGCCGAAGCCGAGATGATTTTCCGCCGCGTCGGCATCACTTTCGCCGTCTACGGCGCCAAGGACGAGGACGGCGCCGGCACCGAACGCCTGATCCCCTTTGACCTGATCCCCCGCATCATTCCCGCGCACGAGTGGGCCAGCATGGAAAAAGGCCTGGTCCAGCGCGTCACGGCGCTGAACCGCTTCATCCACGACGTTTACCACGGCCAGGAGATCATCAAGGCCGGTGTCATCCCGTCCGAGCAGATCTTCCAGAACGCGCAGTTCCGCCCCGAGATGATGGGGGTGGACGTTCCCGGCAACATCTATTCGCACATCAGCGGCATCGACATCGTGCGCGCGCCCAATGCCCAGGGCGAGGGCGAGTACTACGTGCTCGAAGACAACCTGCGCGTGCCCAGCGGCGTGAGCTACATGCTGGAAGACCGCAAGATGATGATGCGGCTGTTCCCCGAGCTCTTCAGCGAAAACCGCGTGGCCCCCGTCGCCCACTACCCCGACCTGCTGCTGGAAACCCTGCGCGCCATGGCGCCGCCCGCCACGGCCGAGCCCACGGTGGTGGTGCTCACGCCCGGCATGTACAACTCGGCCTACTTTGAGCACGCCTTCCTCGCGCAGCAGATGGGCGTGGAACTGGTCGAAGGCCAGGATCTCTTCGTCAAGGACAACTTCGTCTACATGCGCACCACGCGCGGCCCGCGCCGCGTCGACGTGATCTACCGCCGCGTCGACGACGACTTCCTGGACCCTCTGGCCTTCCGCCCCAATTCCACGCTGGGCTGCGCGGGCCTGCTCAACGTCTACCGCAGCGGCAATGTCTCGCTGTGCAATGCCATAGGCACGGGCGTGGCCGACGACAAGTCCATCTACCCCTATGTGCCCAAGATGATCGAGTTCTACCTCGGCGAAAAACCCATCCTCAAGAACGTGCCCACCTATATGTGCCGCAACAACGAGGACCTGCAGTACACCCTGGCCAACCTCAAGGACCTGGTCGTCAAGGAAGTGCACGGCGCCGGCGGCTACGGCATGCTGGTCGGTCCGGCCGCCACCAAGGCCGAGATCGAGGAGTTCCGCGCCGCCTTGCTGGCCAACCCCTCCGGTTACATCGCCCAGCCCACGCTGAGCCTTTCCACCTGCCCGACCTATGTCGAAAGCGGCATCGCGCCGCGCCACATCGACCTGCGGCCTTTTGTGCTGAGCGGCAAGGAAGTGCAGATGGTGCCCGGCGGCCTCACGCGCGTGGCGCTCAAAGACGGCTCGCTGGTGGTCAACTCCTCGCAGGGCGGCGGCACCAAGGACACCTGGATCCTGGAAGGCCCGTCATCACCGGTGGCGTTCCAGTCGCAATCGCAGTCGCAGACCCAAGTCCAAGTGGGAGGAAAATAATCATGTTGTCTCGTACTGCCGATCACCTTTTCTGGATGTCGCGTTATACGGAACGCGCCGAAAACACAGCCCGGATGCTGGACGTCAACTACCAGACCTCGCTGCTGCCGCAATCGGCCGCCGTGGTGCAGGGTGGCTGGCAAAGCCTGCTCAGCATCAGCGAGCTCAAGCCCTCTTATGCCGCCAAATACGGCGACAGCATCAACCCGCGCGAAGTCATGGACTTCATGGTGCGCGACGAGCAGAACTCCTCGAGCATCGTTTCCTGCCTGAAGAACGCCCGCGAGAACGCGCGCGCCGTGCGCGGCACCCTGACCACCGAAGTCTGGGAAACCCAGAACCAGACCTACCTCGAAGTGATCCGCATGCTGCGCAACGGCGACTTCGAGCGCGACCCCGGCCAGTTCTTTGAATGGGTCAAGTTCCGCTCGCACCTCTCGCGCGGCGTCACGGCCGGCACCATGCTGCAGGACGAGGCTTTCCACTTCCTGCGCCTGGGTACCTTCCTGGAGCGCGCCGACAACACCGCCCGCCTGGTGGACGTGAAGTTCCACGCGGTGCAAAACGACTTCCTGGGCAGCGACGGCGAGAAGGACCAGGAGTACGACTTCTACCACTGGAGCGCGATCCTGCGCAGCGTCTCCGGCTTCGAGGTCTACCGCAAGGTGTATCGCGATGTCATCAAGCCCGAGCGCGTGGCCGAGCTGCTGATCCTGCGGCCCGACATGCCGCGTTCGCTGCTGGCCTGCCTCAACGAACTCATGGGCAACCTCGCCATGGTGACCAGCGACACGGCCAGCGAAACCCAGCGCCGCGCCGGCAAGCTGCGCGCTGATCTGCAGTACGCCCGCATCGACGAGATTCTCGCCACCGGCCTGCACGCCTTCCTGACCCAGTTCCTGGACCGCGTCAACGAGATAGGCGCGCACATCAGCCGCGAGTTTCTTGTGCCGGCGACACATTGAGCCCCCACGTTCGCTCGCTGCGCGTAGCTCTCTGCCCCCTCAGGGGGCGCTGCGCCTGCGGCCCGGCAAAGCCGGTTCCGCGGCCCCTGCTGGCGAAAACCTCTCTCTCGGCGACGCTGCAGCGCGGCCGCGATGCGTCCGATTCAGTATTTGCTCGAGCATGAAACTGCACGTCCGGCACATCACCGACTACCGCTACACCGAGCCGCTGCGCTACGCGCTGCAAACGCTGTGGCTCACGCCGCAGTCCGGCCCGGCGCAGACAGTGAACTACTGGAGCCTGGGCGCGCCCGAAAAGCTGTTCACCCAGCGCGACGCCTTCGGCAACACCATCAGCGCCTACACCTTTGTCGGAAAGAATGCCGACAACGTGCGCTGGAGCCTGGTCAATGCGGCCGGTGATGTCGAAACTTTTGGCGTGGCCGAGTTCAACGATGCGCAAACCCTGCCGCACCCCTATTTCTTTCTTCGCGCAACCCACCTGGCGGAACCGCACTTTGAACTTGCGGAGTTCGGCCGGCGCTTTATCCCGCAAAGCCTGGACGGCACGGCCAGCCTGCCGTCCCTGCTGGCCCTGAGCCGGGGCGTGGCCGACGCGGTGAGCTACCGCAAGAACAGCACCAGCGTCACCACCACCGCGCTGGAGGCCTTCAAGTCCGGCGCGGGCGTTTGCCAGGACCAGGCCCACGTGATGGTCGCCATCTGCCGCAGCCTGGGCTACCCGGCGCGTTATGTCAGCGGCTATTTCTACGCCGCCAACGAGCCCGACCTGGCCAGCCACGCCTGGTGCGACGTCTGCCTGGACGTCGCCACGCGCCGCTGGGCCAGCATAGACGTGACCCATCACTGCCTCATCGACGAGCGCCACGTGCGCCTGGCCATGGGCACCGACTACAACGCCTGCCCGCCCATCAAGGGCGTGCGCCAGGGCGGCGGGGAAGAGTCCATGACGGTGGAGATTACGATTGAGCCGGTGTGAAACGCTCGGCCTGATGGCGAATACCGGGTGATGTCGCAGGTTTTGCGGCATACATTACCTTGGAGGAGCGAGCATGTACGCAGCGGCGGTTGCGGTTGTCCTGAGCCTGGCAGCGGCCCTTGTCCTCCTGGCTGGTGTTGTCGTAGCGGCTAAGCAGGCCGCGTTCCTCCGCGCGTCCTATTCCGTGAATGGCCGGGTTATCAGCGAGTGGCGGTACCGCATGCACGGAAGGAACAGGCGTTATTACCGTGTTCAGCTCAGGCTTTCAAATGGGCAGAGTGTTGAGTTGCGCAGTGCCGTCACGGGATCGCCAAATGCGCCGCCGCACGTTGGCGAAACCGTTCCGGTCCGGGTCAGGGAGGCTGAGGGGAAGGTCTCCGCGAAGATTGGAACGCGGGTGGAACTCTGGTTCGTATCCTTTGTTCTCCTGTTCATGGGCGGTGTGGGGTGCTTGGTAATGTTTGTCATCGTTCGGTCAATGCTCCTGGCGGGTGCCTTCTAGTCCCTCGTTCTGTCGGACCGCCTTCGCCGGCCGCTGAGCCCAAACTTCAAATCACATGGACCTATCCTGCAAAATGCGGTCCTGTCAGTTGCTGACCGTCCCGTTTATCCTTGCAACATGAACGACGCCGCCACCATGACCGATATCCGACCCGCAAATTTCCCCGACGACCTTGCGCAGGTTGTCTCCATCTTCCGGGAATACATCGCCAGCCCCAGCGTGGACCTGGGCTTTCAGGACTACGAGGTGGAATTCGCCGCTTTGCCGGGAAAGTACGCCGCGCCCGAGGGCCGACTGCTCCTCGCGTGGAAGGGGCAGGCCGTCGTTGGATGCGCGGCGCTTCGCCGCGTTGATGCAAACACCTGCGAGATGAAGCGCGTCTATGTGCGGCCGAATGCGAGAGGCGAGAACCTGGGTCGGCGCCTCGTCGAAAGCATACTTGCCGAGGCACGTGTCGCGGGCTATTCGCGCGTCTGCCTGGATGTGCTGCCCGAGTTCACCGCCGCGCAGCGAATTTACGAATCGCTGGGTTTTCTGCCGGCGGCGCCTGTTGCGTTCAATCCCGTTCCCGGCACCAAGTTCCTGGCGCTTGTACTCTCCCCGTCGGGGCTCACGGATGCGGCCTGAGCCTCCCTGGATGCCGGTCGCCCGCGCCGAAGCCGGCGTCCGCACATTTCCCCCGGGCCAGAGTAATCCACAGGTCACCGAATACCACGCGCTCACCAATATCCGCGGTTATGACGACAAGGCCTCCTGGTGCTCGTCGTTCGTGAACTGGGTTTTGGACCAGGTCGGTATTCCCGGTACCGGGTCGGCACTGGCACGGTCCTGGCTGGAATGGGGCGAGCCGCTGGCTGCGCCTGTGCCCGGCTGCATCGCAGTCCTGTCGCGCGAAGACCCTGGCGGATGGAAGGGCCATGTCGGGTTTTTTGTTCGCACGGATGCGGAATATGTGTATTTGTGGGGCGGTAACCAGCTGGATGAAGTGCGCGAGCATTTTTATCCGCTGGCGGCGGTGCTGGGGTACCGTTGGCCGTCGCAGGGGCAGTCCTCTCGCAACAGGACGGTGTGATGCCCGGTCAATAGGAGTACGCCATGTCACAAATTCTGCTCGAGGGCTATACGGTCGATGAGGTGCTGGACTTGCCGACCGAGGAGCTACAGGCCATTGTGCTTCGCGACGAAGCGCTGGTATTCAAGGCCGGCAGCGCCAACATGCTCGGAAAATTCAAGATTCAGGGCGATGCGCTCTTGATGGAGCTGGCACATATTGATGGGGGCGGCGAGGGAGCCTTGCCCAGCCTGGCGGCCCTGGCGAGCCGTTTTGCGAGGCGAGAGGGCCTTTCATTCGTGGAGTGGCGAGTCCATGCGGTTCATTGCGCGACGCCGAATCTCAAGCTGCGCCGAGTCCTCGAAAGAAAGGGCTTTGCCGTTCGTGATATTGCGGGTGTCGGCGAGTGCTACTGGTTGCGTGTACCGATAGATGAGACTTGACTAAAGGCCGGAAGCCTCTCGATGCCGGCGATCGTCGTTGTCATCGCGGCTTCACCCACGCCGCCACGCCCCGTTCCAGCACTATCACGGCTATCGTTTGTCTTAAAAAAATGCTGAATTACCTCGTCCCACTTTTCCTTTGCGCCTCATTGCTGTTACCGTCGGCGGCGGTAGCCCAGGCGCCGGCGGGGGAGGCTCCGGTTTACCCCGGAAAGTCATGGGAAACAATTTCCTCCTCGGCACTGAGCCCCGAATGCCATGCCCAGCTCGACCGGGCACGCGGCTACCTGCAGACCCTGGACACAACGTCGCTGATGGTGGTGCAGCAGGGGCGGGTGTTGTTCAGCTATGGCCCGACCGACCTCGTCAGCATTTTGTTCTCGGCCCGCAAAAGTATCCTGTCCATGCTTTACGGCAAATATGTGGCGGACGGAACGATTGATCTCGAGAAATCCCTGGCCGATCTTGGTATCGACGATGTAGGCGGGCTCCTGCCCATTGAACGGCAGGCCAGGCTCAGGCATTTGCTGACGGCGCGTTCCGGTGTGTACCATCCGGCCGCCAACGGCGGCGACGATCTCGCGTTCGCTCCGGCGCGGGGCTCGCAAGTGCCCGGCGCCTACTTTCTCTACAACAACTGGGATTTCAACGCCGCCGGCACGGTGTTTGAATCGCTTACGGGGAAGAGCATCTACCGTGCATTTGCCGATGAGCTCGCCGCCCCTTTGCAACTGGAGGACTTTCACCTGGAGCGCCATCGCCGCAGCGGCGACCTCACGAAGGCGGAGCACGCCGCCTACCACTTTTTTCTTTCCACCAGGGACATGGCGCGCCTGGGCTATCTGATGCTTCAGCAAGGCAACTGGCGCGGCCGGGCACTCATTCCGCAGCGCTGGGTTGCCGAGACTACTGCTGCCGTGACCCCCGCCGTGGAGATGCATCCGCCCCGAACGGCCAGGCGCCACTTTGGCTACGGCTACCTGTGGTGGGTGCTGGAAGAGCCGTCGGATTCCCCGCTCCAGGGCGCCTATATGGCGTGGGGCGTGCATGGCCAGTACATTCTTGTCGTGCCCAAGCGCCAGATGGTGATTGCCCACAAGCGCCAGGTCCCCGTTGCGGGGAATTGGAACGTCAGCTGGGTTGTGCCCGGTGATTTTTTGACGGCGGCCAGAACGCTGGCGGGGGCGCCCTGCCCTTAGGCGGCCGGTTCCTCAGCCTACTGCCTGACCCGCGCCGCCACTTCCCGCCCCAGCTCAATCACCGCCATCGCGTAGTAGCTGCTCCAGTTGTAGCGCGTGATGGCGTAAAAATTCTCGGTACCGGCCACGTACTGCGGCGCGTCCTGGCCGTTGAGCAGTTCGACCAGGGCCAGCGGGCCCGGGTGTTGCAGCGCGGGGCCTTCAAGCACCGCGCCCTTCTCGGTGAAGCTGGCCACGCTGAAAGTCGGCAGGATGTCGGGCGCCATCAACGCCTCCATGTCGAGGCGGCTTTTGTCAAAGCTCACTGGGTAATGCGTGGGCATGCCGGGCTGCCAGTTGAAGGCCTTGAAATAACTCGCGACAGAGCCGATCACGTCGGCCTTGCTGTTCCAGAGGTCCACCGTTCCGTCGCCGTCGAAGTCCACGGCGTACTTGATCCAGCTCGAAGGCATGAACTGCGGCATGCCCATGGCACCGGCAAAGCTGCCGCGCGCGTCGAAAGGGCTGGCTTCGCGCCGGCTTTGCAGGGTCAGGAACTGCTCGATCTCGCCTTTGAAGAATTCGCTGCGCTCTTTGGCGCGCGGGTGGTTGGGAGGGAAATCAAAGGCCAGCGTGGTGAGCGCGTCCATCACGCGAAAGTTGCCGGTGTCGCGGCCGTAAATGGTCTCCACGCCGATGATGCCGACGATGATTTCGGCGGGCACGCCGTACTCCTTTTCGGCGCGCTCCAGCGTTGCCTGGTTCTCCAGCCAGAAGCGCCGGCCGGCCTCTATGCGCACCGGGTCTATGAAGCGGCTCCTGTAGACGCGCCAGTTCTTGACAAAGGTTCTGGTGGGCGGCTGCATCAAGCGCACGACGGTGGCGTTGTAGCGCGACTGGCCTATGGCGTCGCGCACCCAGTCCGGGTCCAGGTCGCGGCGCGCGGCCATGTCGTCGGCGAACTGCATGGCCTCGGGACGCGTCGAATACAGCGGCCCCTGGGTTTGCGCCGGCGCGGCCACTTTTTTCCGTAACGATTTTTCGTCGCCGGCCCAGGCGGAACTGGCCAGCGCAGCGATCAGGAAAAGGGCGAACCCGGAACGGTAAAAGGGCATGAGCGGGGTGGTGGGATGAGGTGGGGGAGGCGCGAAGGGGCGGCGGAGCCAGTCCCGATTTTAAGCAGGCCAGCTCAGCCGGCTGAACTCTTGCCTGAGCGCCTGCAGCTGCGGCGCCGCCTTGTCCGCACCGGCCGGCGCGGCGGCGTAGCGCTGCTGCTCCAGGCGCAGCAGCCAGTCGGCCAAGGCCTGCGCGGCACTGCCCGGCTGCTGGCCGTAGCGGGCCAGCACTTCCTCGGCGAGCTGGCGCGGCGAGGTGGCCGGCGTGCTGGGGATGCCGGCCTTGTCCAGCCGGTGGCGCGCGCGCATGAGCAAGCGCACCCAGGGGTCGTGCTGGCTGCGGTCCCACCAGCTCCAGCCGGCGCCCAGCAGCGCGGCCGCCACGAGGATGCCGATCAGCATATAGCTGAGGTCTTCCCAGCTCGGCGATTCAAAGCCGATGTTTTTCAGCAGGTTGAGCTGCCTGCCCTGGGTGTAATTGAGCACCCACTGGTTCCAGCTGTTGTTGGTGGCTTCCCAAAAAAGGCGCAACTGGGCCGTGAGCGTGGGGCTGAAGGTGCGCAAAGCCCGCGCGACCGCGCCTTGCGGCGCCTCCAGCCGCTCGAACGCGCCTATGCGCCCTGGGGCGACCACCGAGGTCGGGTCCACACGCACCCAGCCGCGGCCGGCTTCCCAGACTTCGGCCCAGGCATGGGCGCTGCTCTGGCGCACCACCCAGAAGCCGTCCACGGTATTGAGCTCGCCGCCCTGGTAGCCGGTGACGATGCGTGCCGGGACGTCCATGGCACGCATCAGGATGACAAAGGCCGAGGCGATGTGTTCACAAAAGCCCTGCTTGCGGTCGAACCAGAATTCGTCGGCGCTGTGCTGGCCGTAAACCCCGGGCTCCAGCGTGTAGCTGTAGCCGCCCGTGCGCAGGCGGTTCATGGCCTCTTCCACGAGCGCGGCGGTGCCGGCGCGCGCCAGGCGGGGCGTGTTGCGTATCTCGCTGGCAAGGGCCCGCGTGCGCGGGTTGAAGCCGGACGGCAGGTCGATGAACTCCTGCAGGCCCGGCGCGGTTTGCAGCGGGCCATGCTGAAAGCTCGGGTAGCTCCGGACCTTGTAGCGCAGCAGGTCGTTGACGGGGCGGTTCGCCAGCCATTGCAGGTCGGGCTGCATGGTGCCCTGGAAGCCGGACGGCAGCGCGGGGCTTTCGGCCGCCGCTTCCATCACGAACAGCCAGGGCCGGTTGGTAGGCTCCAGCGTGACCTCGTAACTGACCGGCGTGCCGGAGACGGCGAGGTCGGCGGTCACGCCGAAGCGCGCGGAGGTGTTCAGCCGCGAAGGCCGCCATTCGCGCCCGTCGAAGCTGGACAGCACCGGGCCGCGAAAGTACATGTCCTGCTTGCGCGGCGGCGCGCCGTCGAACTTCAGACGCATGGCCACGCTTTCGTCCAGCGCCAGGCTGGCGATGGTGCCGACCTGCATGCTGGAACTCAGGCCGCTGCGCCCGGCCGGCGTGTCGCTGGGCACACCCCACAGGGGCGCCAGCCGCGGGAACAGCAGGAACAGCACCAGCATGATGGGCGTGCCCAGCAGGGCCATCCAGCCGGCGGTTTTGGCGGCCTGCGACAGCGGCGGCCTGCCGACCGGCATGTGCGCGTTGACCAGCATGGTCAGCAGGCCCAGCAGGCCCAGCAGCATGCTGAGCGCCGTCAGCAGGGACTGCGAATAGAAAAAATTGCTCAGCATGCAGAAGAAGCCGAGGAAGAACACCACAAAGGCATCGCGCTTGGCGCGCAGCTCCAGCGTCTTGAGCGTCAGCAACACCACCAGCAGCGTCACGCCCGCGTCGCGCCCCAGCAGCGTGCGATGTGTGAGCCAGGTTGCGGCCAGGGTGATGGCCATCAGCAGCAGCAACCAGCGCTTGCCCGGCAAGGGCCGCGCCTTCACCGCCAGCCAGCCGCGCCAGAGGAGCACCGCACCCGCGAGGGCGCTGCACCAGAGGGGGAGTTCGTTGACCTGCGGCAGCAACACCCAGGCGATGACCGCCAGCAGGAAGAGGGTGTCGCGGGCGTCGCGAGGGAGGGATTGGAGGCGGCTCAGCATGGGTTCTCCTGCTGGCCGCCGGTCGGGTCTTGCCCCGGCTTGCGCGCCTGTGCCCTTTGCTGAGGCTTGCTGGCCGGGGTTGCCCGGCGGCAAGTAACTTTCTTTTGCTTC
>NZ_AKIV01000053.1 GCF_000282655.1 Polaromonas sp. CF318 | reverse complement strand
GACACGGTGACCCTGGGGGGGACCGGCAGCGGCACCTTCGCCAACAAGAACGTCGGCAACGGCAAAGCGGTGACGGTGACTGGCTATACGCTCAGTGGCGCTGATGCGGGCAATTACACCGTGGTGCAGCCCACCGGCGTCACGGCAAATATCACGCCCGCCAGCTTGACGGTCACCGGTGTTGGCGCGAACAACAAGGTTTACGACACCACCGCCAATGCCACGCTCAATGGAACCGCCAGCGTGGCGGCTTTGGCTGGCGATACCGTGACTTTGGGTGGAACGGGCAGCGGCACTTTCGCCAACAAGAATGTCGGCAATGGCAAGACGGTGACCGTGACCGGCTACACCCTGAGCGGGGCCGATGCCGGCAACTACACCGTCGTGCAGCCCACCGGCGTCACGGCCAACATCACGCCCGCCAGCGTGACTGTCACGGGCGTGGGCGCCAGCAACAAGGTGTATGACGCCACCACCACCGCAACGCTCAACGGAACAGCGGCAGTGGCGGCTCTCGGTGGAGATGTGGTGACGGTGGCTGGTGGCAGTGGTACTTTCGCCAACAAGAATGTCGGCAATGGCAAAGCCGTCACCGTGACCGGCTACACCTTGGGCGGTGCCGACGCCGGAAATTACACCGTGGTACAGCCCACCGGGCTCACCGCCAACATCACACCGGCCAGCCTGGCCGTGACCGGCGTCGGTGCGAACAACAAGGTCTACGACACCACCACCGCCGCCACGCTCAACGGCACGGCCGGTGTTGCGGCCTTGGGTGCCGATGTCGTGACCGTGGGCGGAACCGGCAGCGGCAGCTTCGCCAACAAGAATGTGGGCAATGGCAAGGCCGTGACCGTCACCGGCTACACGCTGAGCGGCGCCGACGCGGGCAACTACGTCATCGTCCAGCCCACCGGCGTCACGGCCAACATCACGCCGGCCAGCCTGGCCGTCACGGGTGTGGGCGCCAACAACAAGGTTTACGACACCACCACCATCGCCACCCTCAATGGCACGGCCAGCGTTGCGGCCCTGGGCGGCGATGTGGTGACCGTGGGCGGCGGCAGCGGCGCCTTCACCAATAAGAACGTGGGCAACGGCAAGACCGTCACCGTGACCGGCTACACGCTGGGTGGCGCCGACGCCGGCAACTACGTCATCGTGCAGCCCACCGGCGTCACGGCCAATATCACGCCGGCCAGCCTGGCTGTAACCGGCATAGGTGCCAACAACAAGGTCTACGACACCACCACCACCGCGACCCTGAACGGCACGGCGAGCATCACCGCCCTGGGCGCCGATGTCGTGGCCCTGGGGGGCACGGGCAGCGGTAGGTTCGCCGACAAAAACGCGGGCAATGGCAAGGCCGTGACCGTCACCGGCTACACTCTGAGCGGCACCGATGCCGGCAACTACGTCATCGCGCAGCCCGCTGGCGTCACCGCGAACATCACGCAGGCCACCCTGGCCGTCACCGGCGTGAATGCCCAGAACAAGGTGTTTGACGGCACGACCGCGGCCACCCTGGGCGGCACCGCCGCCGTCACGGCCCTGGCCGGCGATGTGGTCAGCGTCAGCGGCGGCAGCGGTGCTTTTGCTGATCCGAATGTGGGCAACGGCAAGGCTGTGACCGTCACCGGCTTTACCCTGGGCGGCGCCGATGCCGGCAACTACGCGGTGGTGCAGCCCGCCGGGCTGACCGCCTCCATCACGCCCTTGCCGGCCGCGCCTGTGCCCACCTCCCCGTCCGCTGCGACCTCCTCCGCTGGGGCGTCCGGGTTGGGATCGGCAGAAGACCTTATTCGTGCCGCCGCGCAGCAGGCCCTTGAGACGGAACGCTCCACATCCGGCTCGCTCGAAGCCTCGTCCACCCTCAGGGTGACCCGCGGCGCAAGCGTCGATGCCTCATCAGGCGGAGAAGCGCTGGAAGTGGACCTTCCCGGCCCCACCGGCAAAAAAGATCCCTGGCTGCACATTGTTGACGGCGGCGTCCAGCTGCTAAACGCCGTGCCGGCAGGCCGGAAATGACTCGGCCACCCCAGGGAAGTTATTTCATGAAATGCCACGCATCCGCGAAGCACGCAGCATTGCTGCTGGCCGCCGCGCCCCTGTTCACGGCTCACGCGGCCGATCCGCTGCCCGTCGATATCGGCACCATCCTGCAGCAGGTCCAGCCGTCGCAGCCGTTTCCGGCGCCGCCCCGCGGCGAAGGGCCGGCCTTCAACAAAGAAGACAACACCCCGCCACCGCCGGAACGCCCCGCGGTGTCGGTGGACGTCGCCTCGATCAAGATTCTCGGCAACACCCTGGTCGAGACCGACACCCTGCATGGACTGGTGGCTGATGCGGAAGGCAAACGCCTGACGCTGGACCAGCTCGATGAAATGGCGACCCGTATAAGCCGCTACTACCGCGGCCGCGGCCACACTTTTGCACGCGCCGTGGTGCCCGCTCAGGTGATCTCGTCGGGTGTTGTGCGCTTTCTGGTGATAGAGGCGCGCTACGGCAAGGTCGGCATCGACAACCAGACGCGCGTGAACGACCTGCTGCTGCAGGCGACGGCGGCGCCGCTGCAGGGCGGCCAGCCGGTGGAGCAGGCCTTGCTCGACAAGTCCTTGCTGTTGATGTCGGACATCCCCGGGGTGCTGGTGCAGGCGACCTTGAGGCCCGGCGACGGCCTGGGCAGCTCGGACCTGAGCATCCAGGTCACGCCGGGCCAGGCGGTTTCCGGAAACCTGGCGCTGGACGACTACGGCAACAGCTTCACGGGAAGGGGCCGGCTGGGCGGCACGGTGTATTTCAACAATCCCTTGCGGCGTGGCGATGTCCTGGGTGTGGGCGGCCTGAGCTCGGGATCCGGGGTCAACTACGGGCGCGTGAGCTACGAATCCCTGTTGAACGGGCAGGGCACGCGCGGCGGGGCCGCCTATTCCATGCTGAACTACAAAATCGGCGGATCGCTGCAGGAGCTGGGCGCGCATGGCTCCGCCGAAACCGAAAGCCTCTGGGGCCGGCATCCACTGCTGCGAAGCCAGGCGGCCAATGTTTACGGCCAGGTCCAGTACGACAACCTGCAGCTGCGCGAGCGCATCGACATGGCGGGCATGAAGACGGACCGGCACTTGGGCAGCTGGACTTCGAGCCTGAGCGGAGACTGGCGCGATACCCTGATGTCCGGCGGCATCAACACCTGGAGCCTGGCATGGACCCGGGGCCGGGTGGGCTTTGACGTCACGGAGGCCCAATTGAGCGATGCGGCCAGCGCCAGAACGGAAGGCTGGTTTTCAAAGACCAACCTGAATTTCTCCCGCCTGCAGCGCTGGGGAGACAGGGGCTCACTGTATGTGTCGTGGGCCGGCCAATGGGCCAACACCAATCTCGACTCCTCGCAAAAAATGTCGGTGGGCGGGCCTTATTCCGTGCGTGCCTACGACGTCAGCGCGCTGTCGGGCGATGCGGGCTACCGCGGCAGCATAGAGTTGCGCTACGACCTGGGGGCGGCCGGCGGCGGAAGGCTGCAGGCGCTGGCCTTCTGGGACGGGGCCTACCTCAAGGTCAACCAGCGCCCCTGGACGGCCGGCGCCAACACCGCGACCTTCAGCGGCGCCGGTATCGGCCTCGACTGGAGCGGCTTCAACCAATGGAGGGCCCGGGCCTACCTGGCCTCACCGCTGGGCACGCCGCCCGAGCTGGTCAAGGCGCCCGACGCCATGCGGATGTGGACAGAACTCGCTTACCGGTTCTGAGGCCCTTGCTCCGGTGGGCGCCCTCAGCAGAGAGAAGAGAGAAAGAGTGCCCCCGCCGGAGCAAGACCCGGCCAGCAACACCCAACGATCAATTCAATAAATAAAGCCCTGTTTTGCGCGCTGTTCGAGCGCAGGCAGCGAAGGCTTTCTTGGTACCGTCCATGAGCAAGCCCTCTCCCGCAGCTTCAGACGGAAGCGGCTTGCAGGAGACACACCATGCAACTGGACAATCTGAAAATCAGCACGCGGCTGGGCGCGGGCTTTGGGCTGGTATTGCTGCTGGCGGGCGGCTTGATGGCGGTGGGGTTGGGCCAGCTGGCCGGCGCCGGCGCCGGCGCCTTCAGCCGCGAGCTGAGCGGCGACGCCTGGTCGCGCGCCGGCGCCGTGGCGGCACTGGGCAGCTGGTCGCAATCCAATGCGCGCGCCGCCCTGGAACTTTCCCTCGCGGCCGATCCCGCGCAGGCGGCCGCCGCGCGCCGCCAACTCGCGGTCGGTGACGGCAACATCACGGACGCACTGGCGGTGCTGGAAGGCGGCGCGCCGCCGCCGGAAGAAAAAGCCTTGCTGGGCAACGTGCGCGGCGCGCAGGCCTCCTATGCGCAGGCGCTGGTCAAGGTGGCCAGGCAACTCGAAACGGGTGACCGCGACGGAGCCTCCCGCGCCTGGGCGGGCGAGGGGCGGCCTGCACTGGACCGGCTACAGCAGGAACTGGCCGCGCTGGCCGAAACGCAAACGCGGCAGGCCAGGGCCGGCGGCCAGGCCGTCGAGGCCGGCATCGCCTCGGCACGGCGCTGGATGCTGGGCTTGGCGCTGGCGGCCCTGCTGGTGGGTGTCGCCGTGGCCTGGCGCCTGGGCCGCGGCATCGCGCAGCCGCTCAATGAAGCGATTTACATCGCCGAGACCGTGGCCGCCGGCGACCTCAGCCAGGAGTTCTCCACCGAACGCGGCGGTGATTTCGGCCGCCTGCTGGGCGCCCTGGGCGACATGGAAGACACGCTGACCGACCTGGTCAGCCGCATCAAGGCCTCCACCGATTCCATCACCCTGGCCTCCGGCGACATCGCGGCCGGCAACGCCGACCTGTCGCGCCGCACCGAGGAACAGGCGGCCTCGCTGGAAGAAACCGTCTCCAGCATGGAAGAGCTGACTTCCACCGTCAGGCTCAACGCCGAGCATGCGCGTTCGGCCAGCGGGCTGGCGGCCACCGCATCGGGCACGGCCGAGCGCGGCGGCGAGGTGGTGGCCCAGGTGGTGGACACCATGGCGGCCATCAGCGGCAGCTCCCGAAAAATCGTGGACATCATTGCCGTCATCGAAGGCATCGCCTTCCAGACCAACATCCTGGCGCTCAACGCGGCCGTGGAAGCCGCGCGCGCCGGAGAACAGGGCCGCGGTTTTGCCGTGGTGGCCAGCGAGGTGCGCGGCCTGGCGCAGCGCAGCGCCGGGGCGGCGCGCGAAATCAAGGCGCTGATCGCGGACTCCGTCGCGCATGTCGAGAGCGGCTCCGAGCTGGTCGGCCAGGCGGGCCGCACCATGCAGGACATCGTGCAGGCCGTCAAACGCGTGAGCAGCCTGCTCGAGCAGATCTCCGCCGCCTCGGTTGAGCAGAGCAACGGCATCGCGCATGTGAACCAGGCCATGGTGCTGATGGACAAGGCGACCCAGCAGAACGCCGCGCTGGTCGAGCAGGCCTCCACGGCGGCAGCCTCGCTGGCCGAGCAAACCCTGCAGCTGCAGGCGGCGGTCGACGAATTCAAACTGGATGCGGAGCCCGAAGCCGCACCGTCAGCCGCCCTTCATTTCCAGGCAATAGGCAGGGATCTGCACCGCACGGCGCCGGCCGCAGCCTAGCGACGTTCGGCCGGGGCTGCTCAGATACCCGGCGGTTTTTTGAGCGTCTGCATGCGGTCCTGGGCGCGCAGCACAATGGTCTTGATCTCGGCGCCCTGCAGCACCGTGAGCCGGATTTCCGCGTCGGGCGCGGCGTGGTCCCAGAGCTTTTTGTAAAAGGCCTCCAGCGTCGCGACTTTCGCGTCGTCCACTGCCAGCACCACATCGCCCGCCGACAGCCCGGCCAGCTCCGCCGGGCTTTCCTTGCTCACGCGCAGTATCTGTATCCGCCCGCCCTGGTCGTTGGAGGTGATGCCCAGCCAGGGCCTGCGGCTCTTGGCGCTGAAGCCCGAGCGCTGCAGCTCCGCGAGTATGGGGCGCAACAAATCCACCGGCACAAACATGTTGCCCGGCAGGCGGCGGTTTTCATTGGTCGCATCCGACACGAACAGCGAGCCTATGCCTATCAATTCACCCCGCTGGTTGAAAAGCGGCGCGCCGCTGTGGTTGCCGCCGCTGGCCAGCACCGGCGGGCTGGTGAACAGCGCCGATTCAATGTGGTATTCCCAGCTGCCCGAGAACGCGCGCCGGCTGACCAGCCGCGTCATGCTCACGTCGCCATCGTCATCGGGCTGCGGGCCGGTCACCGCCATCAGCGGCTCGCCCGGCTGCAGGTCCCTGCTGCTGCCCAGCGTCGCCACCGCCACATTGCGCAGCGGCAGCAGCGGACGCAGCAGGCCGAAACCCGTGGCCAGGTCGTAGGCCACGGCGCGCGCCGGCAGCGTCCTGTTGTCCTGGGTCACGACCTCGATCTGCTCGGCCTCCAGCATCAGGTAGCCGATGGTCAGGATCAGCCCGTCCTGGCTGATCAGCACACCCGAACCCGCGCGCCGCAGGCCCAGGGTTTCGGCGGAGCGCGCGTCCTCCATCGCCGTGACCCTGACGCCCACCACCGCCGCCGTGGCCCGGTTCAGCGCATCCATCATGGCCTGCGCCGCCGGCGGCGGCGCCGTCGCCGCCTGGGCCACGCCCAGCAGCAAAGTGCTTGAAAGAAGGAGACAGAGCCAATGACGCAAGCTGCACATGACGGACTCCAGACGCGGCGAGAGGGCTGCGGGCACACAAAAGGAAAAGGGGGCCAGCCGCGTTTGAAGAATGCGCTTTATTCAATGGCGTTGCAAGCGGCAGGGTCAAAAATCCGGCGGCAAAAAATAGCAACTCCGTGTTGCACGCCACCGAGGAGGCAAAAACAAAAAAGCCGTCCATGAACAGAGGTCATGAGACGGCTTTCGGGATGTGGTGCCCGGGGCCGGAATCGAACCGGCACGCCTTGCGGCGGGGGATTTTGAGTCCCCTGCGTCTACCAATTTCACCACCCGGGCTGGAATGAGCGAAGCCTCAAATTATGGCACAGTGTGGTCATGAACTATCCCACCATTGAAGACGCGATTGGCAAAACGCCTCTGGTCGCGCTGCAACGTATTTACGCCGCCGAGAACGCCGCACGCGGCAATGTGATCCTCGGCAAGCTTGAAGGCAACAATCCCGCCGGGTCGGTCAAGGACAGGCCGGCGCTCTCGATGATCAAGCGCGCCGAGGAGCGCGGCGACATCAAGCCGGGCGACACGCTGATTGAAGCCACTTCGGGCAATACGGGTATTGCCCTGGCCATGGCGGCCGCGATCAAGGGCTACAAGATGGTTCTGATCATGCCGGAGGACCTGAGCATCGAGCGGGCCCAGACCATGAAGGCTTTTGGCGCCGAACTGATCCTGACGCCCAAAAGCGCGGGTATTGAGTACTCGCGCGACCTGGCCGACCAGATGCAGAAAGAGGGCAAGGGCCGGGTGCTGGACCAGTTCGCGAATGCCGACAACCCGCGCATCCATTACGAGACCACCGGCCCCGAAATATGGACAGATACGTCAGGCAAGGTGACACATTTTGTCAGTGCCATGGGCACAACCGGCACGATTACCGGGGTTTCGCGCTACCTGAAAGAGAAAAACCCGGCCATCAAGGTGATTGGCGCCCAGCCCAGCGAGGGCTCGCGCATCCCCGGCATCCGCAAATGGCCGCAGGAATACCTGCCCAAGATTTACGACCCGCGGCAGGTCGATGAGCTGGTGCTGGTCAGCCAGGCCGACGCCGAAGACATGTGCCGGCGTCTGGCGCGCGAGGAGGGCATATTTGCCGGCATCTCGGCCGCCGGTGCCCTCTGGGTGGCCCAGGAGATCGCCAAGACCGTGAAAAACGCGGTGATTGTGTTTGTGGTCTGCGACCGCGGCGACCGTTACCTGTCCACCGGCGTGTTTCCGGCTTGAAGCCCGATTGACGTGGGCTTGCCGCTATTGCATTGATAGCGGTTGGCGCGTTTTCTTTCCTTTATTTTCCATACTGATCCTCCACCATGACCCATGAATTCCGGTTTTGCCCGAACTGCGCGACGCCGCTGGCCATGGTGTCGCAGATGGAAGACGGGGGTGAAAAGGCGCGGCTGCGCTGCCCGGCCTGCGGATTCACCCATTGGAACAATCCCACGCCGGTGCTGGCCGCGGTGATTGAATACCACGGCCAGGTGCTGCTGGCACGCAATGCGGCCTGGCCGGGCAAGATGTACGCGCTGATCACGGGTTTTATGGAAGCGGGCGAGACGCCGCAAGGCGGCATAGAACGCGAAATCAAGGAAGAAACCAACCTGGAAACGAGTTCGCTGGACCTGATAGGCGTTTACGACTTCCAGCGCATGAACCAGGTGATCATTGCCTACCACGCGGTCTGCACGGGGGAGGTCAGCCTGTCGCCCGAACTGGTGGATTACCGGCTCTACGACCTGGACAAGCTCAAATGCTGGCCCGCCGGCACCGGCTACGCGCTGGCCGACTGGTTGCGCACGCGGGGGCATGAGCCCGAGTTTGTGGACTGGGCCACCGTGCTGAGCAAGGTGGAGCCGGAGGCGGACAAGGCTGGATAACCCGGGTGAAGGGCCTTTGCCCTTTGCTTAAAATCGCGGCAACCCAAGGATTTTCATGAACATCGACAAAGAACTCGACACCCGCGGCCTGAACTGCCCGCTGCCCATCCTGAAAGCCAAAAAGGCGCTGACCGAAATGCTCAGCGGCCAGCTGCTGCGTGTGGTGTCCACCGATGCCGGCTCGACCCGCGATTTCCAGGCCTTTGCCAAGCAGACCGGCAACGAGCTTGTCGAGCAGCAGGTCGCCGGCAGCGACTTTATCCACGTCTTGAAACGGCGTTAAGCGCCGTTGGGTGCCCGCCGGGCGCCGGCCGCCCAGGTTTTTCAGGCCTGTTTGCGGCGCTCCCGGCCCGACCAGCCTATCTGCAGGTTGTCCAGGTAATTGCGGAAGTGCACGCCCACCTCGGGGTGCTGCAGCGCCAGCTCGACAGTGGCTTCCAGAAAGCCTTCCTTGCTGCCGCAGTCATAACGTTTGCCCTCGTACTGCAGGGCATAAACGGTTTCCTTGTCGAGCAGGCTGGAGATCCCGTCGGTGAGCTGCAGTTCGCCGCCCACGCCGGCCTTCTGGCTGCGAATGTGCTCAAAAATCGCCGGCGTCAGGATGTAACGGCCGGCCACGCCCATGCGTGAGGGAGCCACCTCAGGCGCCGGTTTTTCGACGATTTTTTTCACTTTCATGAGGCCGCTGCTGGCGGCGCCGTCGGTCGCGACGATGCCGTAACGGCGGGTCTGGTCCTGGGGCACTTCCTGCACCGCCAGGATGGATTGCTGCAAGTCCTTGAACTGTTCGGCCATCTGGGCCAGCACCGGTTTGCCGCCCTTGGGGCCGACCATCAGGTCGTCGGCCAGCAGGACGGCGAAAGCTTCCTGGCCGACCAGGTGTTCGGCGCACAGCACGGCATGGCCCAGGCCCAGGGAGCGGGGCTGGCGCACATAGGAAAAGTTCATGTCTTCGGGCTGGACGGAGCGCACCAGATCCAGCAAAGCGAGCTTTTGAGCTACCTCCAGCTCGTTTTCGAGCTCGTAAGCAGTATCAAAGTGGTCCTCTATGGCCCGTTTATTGCGTCCTGTCACAAAAATCATGTGACGGATGCCTGCCGCGTAAGCCTCTTCAACCGCGTATTGGATCAGCGGCTTGTCGACGACGGGGAGCATTTCCTTGGGCTGGGCCTTGGTGGCCGGGAGAAACCGGGTGCCAAGACCGGCAACCGGGAACACTGCTTTGTGTAATGTAAATTTTTGCATCGACTTTGATCGGGGAAAAGACTAGAGTGTTGCGTTGTTGATACATGACTCAGGTCGGACAAAGGCTCGACTTGACGTGGTCAAACCGCGCGAATTGCGGTCTGCGGGAAAAAAAGGACTCACTGGGTGGACATCTTACTTCTTGACGCGCTGGTGCCCGAGGCAATGGCCTGGCTGGAAACCCGCCACAGCGTGGGCTACCACCCCGAGCTCGCCGACGACCTGACTTCGCTGCGCAAGATCGCCTACAAGACCAAGGGCATTGTGTTCCCGCGCCAGACCGTGGTGACACGCGAATTCCTCGACTTCCTGCCCAAGATCAGGGCCGTGGGCCGCCTGCATGTGGGCACGGACAACACCGACCTCGAGGCCTGCAAGGAGCGCGACATCAAGGTCGTGCACGCCAGCAGCGCCAACGTGCGCTCCAATGCCGAATACCTGCTGAGCAGCCTGCTGCTGCTGTACCGCCGCGGCCTGGTCTCGGCCCTGATGGGGCGGCGCCACCCGACGACGCAGATGGGGCGCGAGCTGCACGGCAGCACCGTGGGCATCCTGGGCCTGGCTCCGACGGCGCACACGCTGGCCGGCATGCTCAACGGACTGGGCGTGCGCCTCATAGGCTACGACCCGGCGGTGCACCACACGGCGCCCATCTGGGAGCGCCTGCGCATACAGCCGGTGTCCCTGTCTGAACTCGTCAGCCAGGCCGACGCGGTCTCGGTGCAGATGCTGTACGCCACGCGCTTTCGCGGTTTTGTGAATGAAAAACTGCTGGCCGCCTGCAGGCGCAACCAGCTGTGGGTGGGCATCAGCCGCAGCGAGTTGTTTGACGAAGCCGCGCTGGCCGCGGCACTGTGCGACGGCCGCATAGAGGCCTGCATCCTGGACGGCGCCGAAGCCAGCTTCCTGGGCGACACTTCGCCGCTCAAGGGCCTGAAGAACCTGTTCGTCACGCCGCGCCTGGGCTCGCACACACGCGAGGCGCGCCTGCGCTCGAGCTGGTATGTGGCGCACCGCATGCATGAAGCCATCAGCACCACGCAAAGCGGCATGGACCAGTTGCCCAGCGCGCCCATGGAGCTGGACGTGCCGGGCGGGGTTACCCCTTCTCAGTGGTCGGAGCCCGAATTCATGATCCGCTGAACAGGCGGCCTGCCAAATAAAAAGCCCCGTTGAACGGGGCTTTTTTGTGGGCGGCTCTGACGCTTACTTCAAGCGCGCCAGCTGTTCGCGGATTTTGGCCAGGGCCGCCTGGTTATCGGCCAGGCGCTTGCGTTCCTGTTCCAGCACGGCCGGGGGCACCTTGCTCACGAAGGCTTCATTGGCGAGCTTGGTCTCGGACTTGGTGATCTCTCCCTTCAGGCGAGTCTCCTCCTTTTGCAGGCGAATCTTTTCCGCCGCCAGATCGACTTCCATGTAAAGGCACAGCCGCGCTTCGCCGACGATGGCCACCGGTGCGGACTGTGCCGCAGCAACCCATTCGGCCTCGTTTTCAAACACCTTCACTTCGCTGAGCTTGGCCAGCGACTTGAGCACGGGCGCCACGCTGTTCATAAAGGCGCTGTCGCCCAGCACGAACAGCGGAAGACGCGTGGCCGGCGAGACTTTCATCTCACCGCGCAGGTTGCGGCAGGCATCCACCAGGGTCTTGAGTTGGGCGACATGGGCCTCGGCCTTTTCGTCGATCTTCTCGGGCTGGCTTTGCGGGTAGGGTGAGGTGCCTATGAATTTGCCGCTCTTGCCGGCGACGGGCGCCACGGTCTGCCACAGCTCTTCGGTGATGAAAGGAATCACCGGATGCGCCAGGCGCAGTATGGCTTCGAGCAGGCGTATCAGCGTGCGGCGCGTGGCGCGCTTTTGCGCGTCGTTGCCGGTCTGTATCTGCACCTTGGCGATTTCCAGGTACCAGTCGCAGAACTCGTCCCAGACAAACTGGTAAATGCTGCCGGCCACGTTGTCCAGGCGGTAGTCGGCAAAGCCTTTGGCCACGTCGGCTTCCACGCGCTGCATGGTCGATGAAATCCAGCGGTCGGCCTGCGAAAAACTCAGGTAGTTGTGGAACTCGCCGCCGGGCGCGCATTGTTCTTTCGTATGTTCCTCGAGGCCGCAGTCCTGGCCTTCGCAGTTCATCAAGGTGAAGCGCGTGGCGTTCCAGAGCTTGTTGCAGAAGTTGCGGTAGCCCTCGCAGCGCTTGCTGTCGAAGTTGATGCTGCGGCCCAGGCTGGCCAGCGAGGCGAAGGTGAAACGCAGGGCGTCGGCACCGTAGCCCGGAATGCCCGCGGGGAATTCCTTCTCGGTGTTCTTGCGCACCTGCGGCGCGGTCTCGGGCTTGCGCAGGCCTTGCGAGCGTTTTTCGAGCAGCGGTGCCAGTTCGATGCCGTCGATCAGGTCGACCGGGTCCAGCACATTGCCTTCGGACTTGCTCATCTTCTTGCCCTGGGCATCCTTCACCAGGCCGTGGATGTACACGTCCCTGAAAGGCACCTGGCCGGTGAAGTGCGTGGTCATCATGATCATGCGGGCGACCCAGAAGAAGATGATGTCGTAGCCGGTGACCAGCACGCTGGAGGGCAGGAAGAGGTCCAGCTCTTTGGTCTTCTCGGGCCAGCCGAGCGAAGAGAAGGGCACCAGGGCCGACGAGTACCAGGTGTCCAGCACGTCTTCGTCGCGCGTGAGCTTTTTGCCGGGTGCCTGTTTCTGGGCTTCTTCCTCGCTGGTGGCGACATAGACCTTGCCGTCCTCGTCATACCAGGCCGGGATCTGGTGGCCCCACCAGAGCTGGCGCGAAATGCACCAGTCCTGGATGTTGTTCATCCACTGGTTGTAGGTGTTGACCCACTGCTCGGGCACAAACTTGACCTGGCCGCTGCTCACGGCGTCGCGCGCCTTCTGCGCGATCGATTTGCCGGTCGGGTCCTGTTCGCTGACCTTGCTGAGCGCGACAAACCACTGGTCGGTCAGCATGGGCTCGACCACCGCGCCGGTGCGCGCGCAGACCGGCACCATGTTTTTGTGCGGCACGGCTTTTTCGAGGAAGCCCTGTTCCTCGAGGTCCTTGAGCACCGCCTTGCGGCAGTCGTAGCGGTCCAGGCCCTGGTACTGCTTGGGCCCGTTCTCGTTGATCTTCGCATCCAGCGTGAAGATGGTGATCAGCGGCAGGTCGTGGCGCAGGGCCACCTGGTAGTCGTTGAAGTCGTGCGCGCCGGTGATCTTCACCACGCCGCTGCCGAACTCCGGGTCGACGTAGTCGTCTGTGATCACCGGGATCTTGCGGTCGCACAGCGGCAGGTCGACCATCTTGCCGACCAGGTGCTTGTAGCGCTCGTCGTCCGGGTGCACTGCCAGCGCGCCGTCGGCCAGCATGGTTTCGGGCCGGGTGGTGGCGATGTGCATGCCGCGCAGCGGCATGCCGTCGGCGGCTTTTTGCGGGCCGTCGCTAAACGGGTACTCGATGTGCCACATGAAGCTGTCGCGCTCTTCGTTCTCGACTTCGAGGTCGGACACGGCGGACTTGAGAATCGGGTCCCAGTTCACGAGGCGCTTGCCGCGGTAGATCAGGCCCTGCTCATAGAGCTTCACAAAGGTCGAGGTGACCACCGTGGACATCTTGGGGTCCATGGTGAAGTATTCGTGCTTCCAGGCCACCGAGTCGCCCATACGGCGCATCTGGCGTGTGATGGTGGTGCCGGATTCTTCTTTCCACTCCCAGACCTTGGCGACGAAATTCTTGCGGCCCAGGTCGTGGCGGCTTTTGCCTTCGCCCTGCAGCTTGCGCTCCACCACGATCTGCGTGGCGATGCCGGCATGGTCGGTGCCGGGCACCCACAGCGTGTTGTGGCCGCGCATGCGGTGGTAGCGCGTGAGCGAATCCATGATGGTCTGGTTGAAGGCGTGGCCCATGTGCAGCGTGCCCGTCACGTTGGGCGGCGGCAGCTGGATGGAGAAAGACGGCCTGGCCGCGTCCAGCGTGGGCTCGTACTGGCCGTTTCGCTCCCATTCGGGGCCCCAGCGGCTTTCAATGGCGGCCGGCTCGAAGGATTTGGCCAGGCTGTCCAGCCCCGGTGTGGGGGCTTTGACGGCCTCCGCGGCGGGAGTGGCGGTATCGGCGAGGGCGGGGGCGGCAGCGTTGGTCATGGGGGCAATGAAAAACGGCATCGAGGGGATGCCGCCTTGGGGTTGGGGGAAACTGCCCTGATTTTATTCGACTGAGCGGCCCGGGGCCCGTTTCAGCCTGTCCGCCCCGCCGCAGCCGCAGGCTTTGCGGCTGCGGCGATACAGGCCCGCAGCACGGCGGTGTCGCCCAGCTGGTTGGCCATCAGCAGGATCAGCCGGGCATTGAGCAGCTCGGATTCCTCGCGGCTCAGGCCCCGGTGGGCGTCCAGCAGGCACTCGTAAAAGGCGTCGGCGTCCTGGAAATGCAGGCGCGTGCTCAGGGGCGTGTCGGGTTTCATGCACTTTCCTTTCCGGTGTGGGGACCGGCGCCCAGCGCGGCGGCCACCGCGTGGACCAGCGAGGCGTCCACACTCTCGCCGGTGGCGGCCACATGGCCGTCGGGCCGCAGCAGCGCCCAGGCATGGCCGAAGACATGGCAGGTCGCCTGCAGGTGGCCCTGGACGTCGACCACGTGTTCCACGGCCGCGGCTTTCTCACCGGGGCCGACCACCTGCACGCAGCGCAGGCCGGCCTCCACCGACAGCGCCCCCAGGCGCGCCAGCGCGGCGGCGGAGACATCGCCAAAGGTCAGCAGCAGCAAACGGCCATGGGCCCAGCCCAGCAGGTCCAGCAGTTCACCGGGGCGGCCGTCGGCCCATGCAAAACCCACGTTCTGCGTCGCGCGCCCGCCGGCCGGCCCGCAGGCACTGGAGTGTGTGTAGTGGCTGGGCGTGGACATTCGGCCGGTGTTGACGAGCTGGCGGGCAAACACATGCTCGCGCGCCAGGCCCAGCGCCGCGCTGCGAAACAGCCGCTCGGCGCCGTCGGCCGGCCGCAGAAAGCGCGCCGTGCGGTTGGTGACCCGCACATTGTGCGTGGCCGCCTCGTGGCGTTCGTGGTGGTAGCTGTCCAGCAGGGCGGGTGCGGCCCGGCCCTGTAGCACGGCGGCCAGCTTCCAGGCCAGGTTGTCGGCATCCTGCACGCCCGAATTGCCGCCGCGCGCGCCGAAGGGGCTCATCACATGGGCGGCGTCGCCGGCGAAAAACACGCGGCCGTGGCGCAGGCTGTCCAGGCATTCGCTGCGGTAGGCGTAGGGGCCGACCCAGACGATCTCGTAGTCGCTGTCGTCCAGCAGCCGCCCCGACTGGCTTTTGAACTGCGCTTTGAGGCGGGCGCGCACCACGTCCTCGCGGCTGACCTCTTCGGGTTTGGCCTGCGGCGGCATCTGGTAGTCGATGCGCCAGACGCCGTCGGCCATCAGGTGCTGCCAGACGGCGCGGCCTTCGTTGAAGGGCGCCTCTATCCAGGTGTGGCGCTCCGCCGGCGGCGGGTTCTTGAAGCGCACGTCGGCAATGCACCAGCGGTCGTCGCCCTGCTGCGCCGTCACCGTGGCGCCGCACCAGGCGCGAAACGGGCTGCGCGAGCCGCTGCAGTCGATGACATGTTCGGCTTCCAGGACGTAGGAGCCGGCCGGCGTTTCGAGTTGCAGCGTCGCGAAGTCCGCGTTCTGCTCAAGGCCGGTGACGCGGTGGCTCCAGCGGATGTCGACCGGGCGGGCTTGGGGCGCGGGACTGTAGAGCTGCTCGACCAGAAAGCCCTCGACATAAAACTGCTGGATATTGATAAAGGGCGGCTGCCGGCTCAGCGAATGGGTCTGCTGCTGGCGCAGGTCGAAGGCGTAGACCTCGTCCTTGCCCGCGAAGGTGCGGCCCACGCTCCATTGCACGCCCCTGGCGGCGATGCGCTCGTAAATGCCCAGGCGCTTGAAAATTTCCAGGCTTTTTTGCGCGTAGCAGATGCCGCGCGAGGACGCGCCCTTCACGCCCACGGTGTTGTCCTCGTCCAGCAGCACGGCGCGCACGCCGTACTGCGCCAGCGCGCAGGCCAGCGTCAGCCCGGTGATGCCGCCACCCACGATGGCGACGGCGTGGCGTCTGACTTCGCCCGTGCGCAGCTCGGGCGGCTCGACAAAAGGGTATTCGGGCAGGGCATAACCCGCGCCCTGGGCGAATTCATAGCCGTTGGTGAAGGCGGCAGCCAGCGCGGCGGGGGCCTTGTCTTGAATTTGCGTTGTCTCCGGCATGGGTCTGCGCCTCTTGTTCTGTTTACCTATTCGTAATCAATCTACCATAACGTAATTCCGGTGATGGCTCCGTTGGCCGCTCCAGATAAAGCGCCATGACAGTCCCGCTTGTAATTGATAAGTGTTATTGATGGTTATCTGCTTATAGTTTTTATCAATTTCATGCATTGATTCCGGCAATTAGACGAGGCGCTCGAACAGGTCTATGGTGTTTTGGTCTTCGGCTGTTCGTGGCCTTGAAGTGCGCGGCGTTGAAGCATTGGCGATTTGTTCATCCATCAACCCACGAAGGAGATTTCCATGGCTGCTCTCAAAGGCTCCAGGACGGAAGAGAACCTGAAAGCCGCATTTGCCGGCGAATCGCAGGCCAACCGCCGCTACCTCTATTTTGCGAACAAGGCCGACGTTGAAGGCCAGCCCGACGTCGCCGCGCTGTTCCGCTCCACCGCGGAAGGTGAAACCGGCCACGCCCACGGCCACCTCGAATGGCTGGAGCAGTGCGGCGACCCCGCCACCGGCCTGCCTTTCGGCGCCACGCGCGACAACCTCAAATCCGCCGTCGCCGGCGAAACCCACGAGTACACCGACATGTACCCCGGCATGGCCAAGACCGCACGCGACGAAGGCCATGACGAAGTGGCCGACTGGTTTGAGACTTTGGCCAAGGCCGAGCGCTCGCACGCCAACCGCTATTCAAAAGCGTTGGCTGAACTGGTCGATTAAGACTGCTTGTTCCCTCTCCCCCTGGGAGAGGGTGAGGGTGAGGGCGAGAGGCGATAGATCAGGCCTTACCTTCACCTTGGCTGGACCCCTCACCCCAACCCTCTCCCCGGCGGGGCGAGGGAGCAATGGAAGAGACAAAACCATGGCCACAGAAGGCAACCTCCAGGCGCCCACGCGCCATGCGATCGACTGGAAGAACCCCGACTTCTACAACGAGGACGCGGCCCTGCACGAGATGGAGCGCATCTTCGACATCTGCCATGGCTGCCGCCGCTGCGTGAGCCTGTGCGGCGCCTTCCCCACGCTGTTCGACCTGGTCGACGACAGCAAGACCGGGGAGGTCGACGGCGTGGACAAGAAGGACTACATGAAAGTGGTCGACCAGTGCTATATGTGCGACCTCTGCTACATGACCAAATGCCCTTATGTGCCGCCGCATGAGTTCAACCTCGACTTTCCTCACACCATGCTGCGCGCCAAGGCCATCAAGTTCAAAAAGGGCGAGGTCGGCGCGGGTGAAAGGTTTTTGTCGTCCACCGACGTGCACGGCCAGTTCGCCGGCATCCCCATCGTGGTCCAGGTGGCCAACGCGGTCAACAAGACCAGGCAGGCGCGCGCCGTGATGGAAAAAGTGCTGGGCGTGGACAAAAACGCCTGGCTGCCCGACCTGGCCACGAAGAAATTCCGCTCGGGCGCGCCCGAATCGCCGCCGCACGCGGTGAAGGACGGCGCCAAGACGCCCGGCAAGGTGGTGATTTATTCCACCTGCTACATCAACTACAACGAGCCCGGCATAGGCCACGACCTGCTCAAGGTGCTGGACCACAACGAAGTGCCTTATGTGCTGGTCGAAAAGGAAAAATGCTGCGGCATGCCCAAGCTGGAGCTGGGCGACCTGGCGTCGGTGAACACCAGCAAGGAAGCCAACATCCCGGTGCTCGTGAAGTACGCCAGGGACGGCTACGCCATCCTGAGCGCCGTGCCCAGCTGCACCCTGATGTTCAAGCAGGAGCTGCCGCTGATGTACCCCGATGACGCCGACGTGCAGCTCGTCAAGGAGCATATGTGGGACCCGTTTGAATACCTGATGGCGCGCCGGCGCGACGGCCTGCTCAAGACCGAGTTCCCGACGCCGCTGGGCAAAATCAGCTACCAGATTCCCTGCCACGGCCGGGTGCAGAACATCGGCAAGAAGACCGAGGAGATGCTCAAAATGGTGCCCGGCACCAGCGTGCACACGCACGAGCGCTGCTCCGGCCATGCCGGTACTTTCGGCGTCAAGGTGCCCTACCACCAGCAGGCCATGAAAATCGGCAAGCCGCTGTTCAAGGCCATGGCCAGCCACAAGGACGGCGGCCTGCCCGACGTCATCAGCAGCGACTGCCCGCTGGGCGGCCACCACATCGCCCAGGGTTTTGAAGTGAACAATCTGGGCGCCCCGCCGCAGAAGCATCCGCTCACCTTGATACGCACGGCCTACGGCCTGGAATAAGCCCCCGAAAAAGCAGGACGCCGCCATGAAGACCACCGCAAAGATCACCCGCGACTCCCTGATGACGCTGGAGGCCTACAGCAAATACCGCAAGGAGAACAAGCCCGCCATCATCGCCCACCGCAAGCTGCGCAGCGTGTGCCTGGGCGAGCACATCAACCTGCAGTTTGAAAGCGAGACCAGCATCCGCTACCAGATCCAGGAAATGCTGCGCGTGGAGAAAATCTTCGAAGAGGAGGGCATAGAGCAGGAGATAGAAGCCTACGCCCCCCTGGTGCCCGACGGGACCAACTGGAAGGGCACGCTGATGCTGGAGTACCCCGACATCAGCGAGCGAAAACGTGAACTGGCCCGGCTTATCGGTGTGGAGGACCACATGTTCATCGAGGTCGAGGGCCATGGCCGCGTCTACGCGATTGCCGACGAAGACATGGACCGCGAAAACGACGAAAAAACCTCGGCGGTGCATTTTGTGCGCTTTGAGCTGGACCCCGCCATGTGCGCGGCGGTCAAGGCCGGTGCCGGCGTCAAGCTCGGCTGCGACCATACGCATTACCCGGCGCATGTGAACATTCCTGCGGAAACATTGGCCTCGCTGGCCAGCGATTTGCGTTAAGGCTTTTTGCGGCGGGCGCCTGTGTTGCCGCACGGCTGTCGTAAAGTGGGGGTTTCGGTTATTCCATAACTCCAATCCATGCTGTTTCTCATTTCGCCGGCCAAGTCGCTGGACTACGACACGCCGCCGCACGTAGACACCCACACCCAACCCCTGTTCACGCGCCAGTCGGCGCAGCTGATCGACGTGCTCAAAACCAAAACCCCGCAGCAGATCAGCACGCTGATGAAGCTCTCGGACGCGCTCGCGGGCCTGAACGTGGCGCGCTACCAGGCCTGGTCGCCAAAATTCACCGCCAGGAACTCCAAACAGGCCGCGCTGGCTTTTGACGGCGACGTGTATGGCGGGCTGGCCGCCAGGACCCTGAGCGCCGCACAACTCGACTGGGCGCAGGCGCATGTCTGCATCTTGAGCGGCCTGTACGGCGTGCTGCGCCCGCTGGACCGCATGCAGCCCTACCGGCTTGAAATGGGCACGGCCCTGGCCACACCCCAGGGGAAGAACCTTTACCAGTTCTGGGGCTCGCAAATCTCCGACTACCTCAACGAACGCGCCGCCGCCGACACCACGCCCGTGGTCATCAACCTGGCCAGCGAGGAATACTTCAAGGCCGTGGACCGCAAGGTGCTCAAGGCGCGTGTGGTGAGTTGCGTGTTCGAGGAGTTCAAGGGCGGCAAGTACAAAATCATCAGCTTCAACGCCAAACGCGCGCGCGGCCTCATGCTGCGTTATGCGATCGAGAAAAAGATCGCCACGGTCAAAAAGCTCGAAAGCTTTGACGCCGAGGGTTACCGCTTCGACCCCAAGGCCTCGGAACCCGACCGGCTGGTGTTCCGGCGCAAACAGGCCGCCTGAGGCCGCACACCCTGGCCCGCCATCATGCAAACCCAGGCCATCACGCGCGAGATGCAGGACTGGGTGGCGCAGCAGCTCGCGGCCGGGCATGGGCCGCACGAGGTTTTCCAGGCGCTGCTGGACGCTGGCTGGCATGCCGTAGCCGCCAACCGGGCTTTGGGCTTGCAGGCCGCCGGCGCGGCAGCGGCGCCGCAACCCGCGCAGGCTGTGCCCCGTGTCCAGGCCGACGCCGCCGGTGCCATGGTGGACGCGGGCGACAAATGGGTGACGGTGCGCGAACACCGCAGCGCGCCCGAACTCTGGGTGTTCGACAACCTGCTCAGCGCCGCCGAATGCGAGGCGCTCATCGCGGCGGCCGAGTCGCGCCTGGCGCGCTCGCTGACCGTGGACATACGCACCGGCGGCGAAGAACTCAACCACGACCGCACCAGCCACGGCATGTTTTACACGCGCGGGGAGAACGAGGTGATTCGCCGCATCGAGGCCCGCATCGCCAGGCTGCTGAACTGGCCGGTGCAGAACGGCGAAGGACTGCAGGTGCTGCGCTACCGGCGCGGCGCGGAGTACAAGCCGCATTACGACTACTTCGACCCCGGCGAGCCCGGCACCGCGGCCATCCTGCGGCGCGGCGGCCAGCGCGTGGCCAGCCTCATCATGTATTTGCGCGAGCCCGGGGAGGGCGGCGCCACGGTGTTTCCCGACATAGGCCTGAAGGTGCGGCCGCAGCAGGGGAGCGCGGTGTTTTTCAGCTATGCCCTGGCGCATCCCGCGAGCCTGACGCTGCATGGTGGCGAGCCGGTGAAATCAGGCGAAAAATGGATCGCTACTAAATGGCTCCGCGAGCGGGAATTTATTTAACACCCCTGTTGAGGCTCACTGCGTGTAGCCTCCTCTCCCCTTGCAGGGGACAGGCGCCTGCGGCCTGGCAAAGCCAGTTCCGCGGCCCCTGCTGGTGCGAATGCACCGTGACGCGTGGGCGACGCTGCAATTGGCGCGCTTCCAGGGGCGGAGATCATAATCCACCATGAAAATCAAAGCCAACAACATCGACATTGAGATCGAAGACACCCACCCCGGCGACACCACGGGCCGGCCCGTGGTGCTGCTTATCATGGGCCTGGGCATGCAGCTCATCGCCTGGCCGCCGGCCATGGTGCAGTCGATTGCCGATGCGGGCTTTCGGGTGCTGCGCTTTGACAACCGCGACATCGGCCTGTCCCAGCACTTCGACCACCTGGGTTCGCCCAGCCTGCTGTGGGAAGGCCTCAAGTTCCGCCTGGGCTGGCGCATACGCCCGCCCTACAGCGTGCAGGACATGGCCGCCGACACCGTGGGCGTGCTCGATGCGCTGCAAATTTCCAAAGCCCATGTGGTGGGCGTCAGCATGGGCGGCATGGTGGCGCAGCGCGTGGCGGTGCTGGCACCCGGGCGCGTGCTCAGCCTGTCCAGCATCATGAGTTCCAGCGGGGCGCGCGGCCTGCCTGAAGCCAGCCCGGCCGTGACCCGCGTGCTGCTGGGCCGTCCCGCCGGCAAGGGCGTGCAGGCGGCCGTGGACCACACGGCCAGGCTGCTCAAGGCCATAGGCAGCCCCGGTTTCCCGACGCCCGACGCCGAGCTGCGCGAAAAAGTCGCCGCCGCGGCGCAGCGCAGCTTCCACCCCCAAGGCGTGCTGCGCCAGATGGTGGCGATTGCCGCCGACAGCAGCCGCGCCGCGGCGCTGGCCCAGGTGACGGCGCCCACGCTGGTGCTGCACGGCAAGGCCGACCCGCTGGTGCCCATGGCCTGCGGCCAGGACACGGCCAGGCGCATTCCCGGCGCGCGCTTTGAAAGCATAGAGGGCATGGGCCATGATTTGCCGCCCGGCGTTGTGGATCGTTTGCTGGCCTTCCTGATTCCCCACTTCAAGGCCCACAGCTAAGGCATGGCCCCACAGCAGGGCTTGCCGATTGCCTGAGCCCGTCCCTCGCAATGCGTTTAAGGGCGAAAATGGGCCCATGAACACCCCTGAACAATCCCAGCTGGGCAAGGCCTCGGCCTATGTCGACCAGTACGACGCCTCGCTGCTCTTCCCGATCCCGCGCGAGGGCAAGCGCGCCGAAATCGGCGTCACCGGCACGCCGCCCTTTTTCGGCGCCGACCTGTGGACGGCATTTGAGCTGAGCTGGCTCAATATGCGCGGCAAGCCGCAGGTGGCGCTGGCCCACATCACCGTGCCCTGCGAGTCGCCCAACATCGTCGAGAGCAAGTCCTTCAAGCTCTACCTCAACAGCTTTAACAACACGCGGTTTGCCGACGCGCGCGACGTGCGCGAACGCATACGCGCCGACCTCAATGCCGTGGTCGGTACCGGCGTGGGCATCAAGACCCTGGGTCCCGAGCTGTTCGACCGTGAGCCTGTGCATGAACTCGACGGCCTGAACCTGGATCGGCTGGACGTGGAGTGCATCCACTACCAGCCCGCGCCCGAACTGCTGTTCGCCGAATTCGACGAGCCGCCCGTCGAGGAGACCCTGACCAGCAACCTGCTCAAAAGCAACTGCCTGGTCACCGGCCAGCCCGACTGGGGCAGCGTGCAGATCCGTTACGCGGGCCCGCAGATCAACCAGGAAGGCCTGCTGCAGTACCTGGTGAGCTTTCGCAACCACAACGAGTTCCACGAGCAGTGCGTGGAGCGCATCTTCATGGACATCTGGACGCGCTGCAAGCCGCTCAAGCTCTCGGTCTATGCGCGCTACACGCGCCGCGGCGGGCTGGACATCAACCCCTTCCGTACCAGCCATCCGCAGGCGTTGCCGTCCAGCGTGCGCACCGCGCGGCAGTAGGTCAACGCTGGCGTTTTCAATCTGCGTTGATTTGCGGATGAAT